>JAGXHA010000018.1 GCA_024636475.1 Roseobacter sp.
CGTTTACACCGATGCACAATCGGGCGGGCTGCGGATCACGGCGCTTGCGACGATGGATCAGACGGTGGCGCGTCCGGTGCAAACCCGCATCTTGAACGACATTCAATTGGCGGCTGCATAATGCTGACCGGCTTTGCAGATGGCGGTCTGGAACTACGCAAACGGGCCTCTGGTGCTTTGGCGCTGCAAGGTCGGTTCCCATATGGAAAACGTGCGGTCCTCAGTGATGGGGGCCGTACTGGCAGACCTAAGAAAGAGGTGATCGCACCCCGTGCCTTTGCCTACCGTGTGAACGATCTGAAGGAGGATATTCACTTTCTTGTTGGTCACAGCTTTGACAAGCCTTTGGCATCGCGTGGGGCTGGAACGCTTGATCTTGTGGACAGTGACGATGCGCTGACCTTCACGGCGACGATCACAGAAGAAATGCAAGAGGTGTCGTATGTCAAAGATATCTTGGCAGGTATCGCGGCGGGCCTGACCCTTGGCATATCGCCGGGGTTTCGCTTGCCACCCAAGCGGGCCGTGCCTGAGCCTGAAAAGATCGAGGATGAAGGCATGGACCCTGAGAACGGGGCGCATAACGCCATCATTCGCACCGTGCTTGCGGCGCTGTTGTACGAAATCAGCGTTGTTACCCGTCCAGCTTATCCTGAGGCGCAAGTCGAAGCGCGGAACTGGGGGCCTGAGGGCCTGATCCGTCCCGATGGCTTGGGCGATGGTCTGCACCGAACCTTTAACAGATGGAGAGCGTGATATGATCGACGTGATTAAACAGTTTGAGGCGGTCCCTGCTGCTTATCCTAATGCGCCTGCTGGCCTGTCCACTAAGGCGGCGGCGCTGGATGCGTCGATGATCTGGGCAAGGATCGAAGCCTATACCGCCTATCGCTTCACTGTGCGCGAGCTGGTGTGGACCCTGCGGGGTGATGGCGGTGATGAGTTTCACCCGCGTTTAACGCCTGTGGTGTCTCGTGTGGCCGATATCTGGGCGAATGAAGCGTGGGAAGCTGTGACGCTGCAAGACGGGCCGTTTGGCATCTGCCTGCCTGTCGATGGCGTCTACCGGATAACGGCACAAGTCGGCGCGGGTGACGTGCCTGCGCCTATCTATCAGGCTTTCCAGCGCTTGGCGATGGCACAGAAGTATTGCGAAACGTTCGGTCGCCGCGACCTGGCCGACTCGGCGTTTTCAAAGTTGGACGGCACAAACGCCGAACAAAAGTTGGCGAACCATCCCGCAAGGTTCGCCACTTTTTCATCTAAGCAGCGGAAAACAAAGGAAAATAAGTAATGTTTGGTAGGCCCGGCAGGACTTGAACCCGCAACCAAAGCGTTATGAGCGCTCTGCTCTAACCAGTTGAGCTACAGGCCCGCACTATCGGTTTCGTAAGGGGGCACGGCTTGCGCGTCAAGACCAAGAACGGCGGCACAGGCTTCTCTTGCATTGCACGCCTGCGCTCGGTGCTATAATCGGCTTTCGCAAAGGCAATGAGCGGCGGGGCCCGAAGATGACCAACTCGAAAAACGGAATCACCTATGCAGACGCAGGTGTGGATATCGACGCGGGAAACGCGCTGGTTGAAAGGATCAAGCCTGCCGCCAAGCGCACCAAGCGGCCGGGCGTCATGTCCGGACTTGGAGGATTTGGTGCCTTGTTTGATCTTAAAGGGGCCGGATATGTCGATCCGATCCTTGTGGCTGCCACCGATGGTGTCGGTACCAAGCTGCGCATCGCGATTGATACGGGAAATGTTGACGGCGTTGGTATCGATCTGGTGGCCATGTGCGTCAACGATCTGGTCTGCCAAGGCGCAGAGCCTTTGTTTTTCCTGGACTATTTCGCGACTGGCAAGCTGGAAACGGAAGAAGCCGCGCGTATTATCGAAGGCATTGCCCGCGGCTGCGAAGGCTCTGGATGTGCTTTGATCGGCGGAGAGACCGCGGAAATGCCTGGCATGTATTCTGATGGTGACTTCGACCTTGCAGGTTTTGCCGTGGGCGCGATGGAGCGTGGAAGCGACTTGCCCAGCGGTGTGGTTGCTGGCGATGTGCTGCTGGGGCTGGCCTCGGACGGGGTGCATTCCAACGGTTACAGCCTTGTGCGCAAACTGGTCGCGATGTCCGGCTTGGGCTGGGATGCCGATTGCCCTTGGACCGATGGCGCGTTGGGCGAGGTGTTGCTGACCCCCACACGTCTTTACGTCAAGCCTGCGCTACAGGCGATCCGGGCAGGAGGCGTTCATGCGCTGGCCCACATCACGGGCGGTGGACTGACCGAGAATCTGCCCCGCGTATTGCCGGACGACTTTGGTGCTGACATCAATCTGGATACATGGGATTTGCCGGGCGTTTTCAAATGGATGGCGGGTATTGGAAGTATCTCCGAGACGGAAATGCTCAAGACATTCAACTGCGGTGTGGGCATGATTCTGGTCGTCGCAGCAGATCAGGCCGAAGAGTTGACGCAGCAGTTACGCGACGCAGGCGAGACTGTTTATGCGATGGGCCATGTGACCGAGGATTCCGGGGTCGAATATTCAGGCCAGTTGCTGTGACAAAAAGGGTCGCGATTTTTCTGTCAGGTGGCGGCTCTAACATGCGGGCACTGGTAGAGGATATGACCGACGATCATCCAGCGCGGCCCTGTGTGGTTGTGTCGAACGTGGCGGATGCGGGCGGGATCGTTTGGGCGCGCCAGCGCGGCATTGCCACCGAGGTTGTCGATCACAAACCATACAACGGGGACCGCGCAGCGTTCGAGGCAGAGCTGACAGCGCGCCTGACACCTCATAGGCCAGACATCATTTGTCTTGCCGGGTTTATGCGTAAACTGACAGCCGGGTTCACGGATGCCTGGGCCGGCCGCATGATCAATATCCATCCTTCGTTATTGCCGCTTTACAAAGGCTTACACACACATGCCCGTGCAATCGAGGCAGGCGACACCCAGCACGGCTGCACGGTTCACGAGGTGACTGCCGCGCTGGATGATGGCCCTGTTTTGGGTCAGGCCGTGGTGCCGGTTTTGCCCGATGATACGGAAGAGACCCTGGCGGCGCGGGTCCTTGTGCAGGAGCACCGCTTGTATCCCGCCGTTTTGCGCCGCTTTGCAGGCAGTGATCGCAGCCTGTTGATGCTAGACAGTCTGTGAACGGCTGTTTGGTCCGTCACGTTTCGATTATTCATTGCCTGTTGGCAAACCTCTGGTCAAAGTAGATTTTATGAAAACAATCACCACCACAGCCGAGCTTGAAGCCTACTGCCTTGAAGCAGCGAAACATGATTATGTAACCGTCGACACCGAGTTTCTGCGAGAGCGGACATATTATTCCAAGCTTTGCCTGATTCAGTTGGCGATGCCGGGGACTGACGATTCCGGTGCCGTGCTGGTTGATCCGATCGTGGGGAATATGTCGCTTGAGCCGCTTTATAAGCTGTTTCGCGATACATCCGTGGTCAAGGTTTTTCATGCGGCGCGTCAGGACCTTGAGATTTTCTTTGTCGATGCGGGTGTTTTCCCCGAGCCGCTGTTTGATACGCAGGTCGCGGCGATGGTGTGCGGCTTTGGCGAGCAGGTGGGATACGAGACGCTGGTGCGCAAGATTGCCGATCAGGCCGTGGACAAGACATCGCGTTTTACCGATTGGTCACGGCGTCCACTCAGCGACGCGCAGGCGAAGTACGCATTGGCGGATGTGACCCACCTGCGGCAGGTGTACGAGTTTCTTGCTGCCCAATTGAACGAAAATGGCCGGGCGCGTTGGGTCGCAGAAGAGCTTGAGATTCTGACAAGCCCTGAAACCTATATTACGACCCCCCAAGACGCCTGGAAACGCGTCAAGACGCGGACAAATTCTTCGAAATTCCTAGCGATTGTTCGTGAGCTTGCAGCTTTTCGTGAAGAATATGCCCAATCGCACGACGTCCCGCGTAGCCGGGTGTACAAAGACGACGCACTGGTCGAATTGGCCAGCAACAAGCCCAAGAACCACGAGGAATTGGGCCGCGCACGTCTGTTGCTGCGCGATGCGCGCAAAGGCGAGATTGCCGACGGTATCCTCAAGGCCGTGCAGGTGGGCGTGAACTGCGCTGCAAACGACATGCCTCAGCCGGATCGCAGCCGCGACAAGCTGCAAGTCAATCCTGCGCTGGCTGACTTGTTGAGAGTTCTTTTGAAGGCGAAAACCGAGAGCGCAGGGGTGGCGGCCAAGTTGATAGCACCGGCAATAGATCTGGACGGAATCGCTGCTGGCCTGCGGGATATGCCTGCGCTCAAGGGATGGCGTCGCGAAGTGTTTGGCGACGATGCGATCCGTCTATGCGAGGGCAAAATCGCTTTGACCGCTGTCGGGTCAGACGTCAAAGTGGTTGAGCTTTGACGCTCAATCCTTTGATTTAAAATGTGAAAATCAGCGGCGGGACGTAAGTGCGTTGCGCTGGCCTTCGACCCGGATTGTGCGCACACCAGCCAACATCTGATCGGTGAGCTTGCGCCCAGCAGTGACTTCGCGGGTCGGAATGGCTCCGACGGCGGTGTTCCTTTCGGGCTCAACCCCTTCAAGGCGGTAGGTCAGAACACCGTCAACGGGCAGTTCATCTTCGTTTGCGGGCGTCAATTGCACTTCGTAAATGCCCTGCCGTGCTGCCAATCCGGTTGCGCGGATCAATGCGCCACCCGGAACACGTTCGATTGTCAGGTCTGTAACCTGATCAAAGGGACGGCCCTTGTAAGTGGCTTGCTCGGCCCGCGAACTTGAGAACAGGCCAGAACTTTGTGGGATCAATGGGTTGGTGTTTACCGTTTGTGCGGTGGCTTCGGATCGTGCCGAACCGAACCAATTAAACGGATTAGCCCGGCTGTCGCGGACTGTTGCACAGCCAGACAGAACAAGGGTCGATACCAAAAGAGCCGAGAAGGTTTTGCGCATAGGGTCCGCCGTGAAATTACCGTGCTATTTGACTAACCGATCCCAAGCCCGTTGGGAAGGGGTGGACGTTTCGCAATGCGCGACCTACCTGTCTAGAAATCTGATTGAGGGGAATGTGATGGCCACAGCAGCGTTTGAGGAACTGGTTGAGGATTTCGAATTCCTAGATGATTGGGAAGATCGCTATCGTCATGTGATTGATTTGGGCAAGGGGATGGACCCGCTTGCCGAGGCGCTGCGCGTGCCCGCGACAAAGGTGGACGGCTGTGCCAGTCAAGTGTGGCTACATGCAAGTTTCGAAGACAAGGCGCTGCATTTTGACGGAGCGAGCGATGCGATGATCGTGTCGGGGCTGATCGCGGTTTTGCGCTGCCTTTACAATGGGCTGCCGCCTGCGGACGTCTTGGTCGTCGATGCACGCGCCGAGATGGGACGGCTGGGCTTGAACGAACATCTATCGGCTCAGCGGTCAAACGGCCTGACGGCGATGATTGAACGGATTCGCGAGACTGCAGCAGCGCAAAGCTAGATCGGGCAGCGATTGCCGCTGACAAAGCGTCAGTTGCGTTTAGGGGGCAAACCGCAAATCAGAGCGCTTTGAGGGTGTGCTCGAGGTCTCCGTACCCCGTGAAGCGGCGCTCGAACGCGAGGCCAAGTGTTTTGGCGCATTCTTCCGCTTTGGCGGTCAGGGCGGGATCATTGGTTTGGGCCTGATAGACCAGCTTTTCATAATTGCCAAAATACATGTCGCGCAGTTCCGGGTGACGGTCTAACCCCATCGGTTTCATGATGAATGCGTCGAATTGCCGGACCAGAAAATCGGTGAGGTAGAAAGTCGTGATCTCTGTTTCGGACTGTTTGGCAAATCGGTCGTTGCCCTCGAAAAAGCTGTAGCAATGCGGCCCGGCAACCATCTGAACGCCCATGTCTTCACAGGCGGCCTCCAGCAATCCGCCTGTGCCGCAATCGGCATAGACGACAAACACATCATCATATTGGTCGCGGTGTTTGGCGACCGCGGCGCGTACTGCGGCGGTGATCTTGTCAGGATAAAGATGCAGGTTGGCGGGCAGGCAGGTCAGATCCAGATGCGTCCAGCCATTGGCCGCCCGAAGATCGAGGATCTCGCGGGCCAAGGCACCACATGCGATCAACAAGATGCGCCCCCTTGAAGCGTCAAGGGGCAGCCCTTGTTCGGTCAGCTGTCGATCGGAAAGCGGTTTCATCGGATCCCCCTAACGCAAAAGGCCCCTCCGGTCAGGAGAGGCCTTTATTTTTCATTTCAGAGCATCAGGCCTTGGCGCTGTTATGCTTGCGACCGACCCATTCCTTTGCTGTCTCAACAGCGACGGCGGCATCGCGACAATAGGCGTCAGCACCGATGGCCTTGCCGAACTCTTCATTCAGCGGTGCACCACCGACCAAAACGATATAGTCGTCGCGGATGCCCTGCTCGATCATCGTGTCGATCACGACTTTCATATAGGGCATCGTGGTCGTCAAAAGCGCGGACATCCCAAGGATATCCGGACCTTCGGTTTCCATGGCCTCAAGATATTTCTCGACGGAGTTGTTGATGCCAAGATCGACGACTTCAAAGCCGGCACCTTCCATCATCATCGAGACAAGGTTTTTGCCAATGTCGTGAATGTCGCCTTTCACGGTGCCGATCACCATCTTGCCGACACGTGGCGCGCCGGTCTCGGCGAGCAATGGCTTGAGGATGGCCATGCCACCCTTCATCGCATTGGCGGCCAGCAACACTTCGGGCACAAACAAGATACCGTCGCGGAAATCTGCGCCCACAATGGTCATGCCGCCTACAAGCGCCTTGGTCAGCACGTCATAGGGGATCCAGCCACGGGCGATCAGGATATTTACGCCTTCTTCGATCTCTTCACGCAAACCGTCGTACAGATCGTCAAACATCTGCTGAACAAGCTCTTCGTCGTCCAGATCAGCCAGGATAATTTCGTCTTCTTCCGACATTGTCTTTCCTTATCGATTAACTTGCCCGTAGAGCTTTTGCTCTTGTGTCACGTAATCCAGTTTCACATCGTGCATTTTGCGACAATGGCCGCGCCAACTGCGACGTTTCGCTAGGTGGAAAATAGCTTCAATGATGCTGAAAAACAATGGCTTGGCGAACATATCTTGACGATGTTCCCATTTTGTTCCAGAAGAATTGAATGGATCGAGAAGACCGCAGATATAAACTGGCCGGGCGTGCCACATCGCTGAACCATTCCGGGCGGTTCGAAGCGTTTTCAATGACGGTTTTTGACGATGGTTGGGCCGGTGACGGTGACCCGCTTCCGGTCTTGCGCACACAGGTAAGCGAGGAGGTTGCCCGATCGGTCATCACTTATAACCGCTCTCCGGATTTGCCCTTTGACCGCTCGATCAATCCGTATCGGGGATGTGAGCATGGGTGTATTTACTGTTTCGCGCGTCCCAGTCACGCCTATCTGGGGCTGTCGCCAGGCCTTGATTTCGAGACGCGGTTGATCGCACGACCGGGTGCGGCGGACGTGTTGCGCCGAGAGTTGGCTGCCAAGCGCTATCAGGTCGCGCCCATCGCGATTGGCACCAACACCGACCCATATCAGCCGATTGAGAAAGAGCATCAGATCATGCGCAGGTTGCTTGAGTTGTTGTCGGAGGTGAACCATCCCGTTGCAATCGTGACAAAAGGCAGCCTGATTGAGCGTGACATTGATATTCTGTCGGACATGGCGGCACGCGGATTGGCGCGTGTCGGCATTTCTGTCACCACGCTTGACGCCAAGCTTGGCCGCTTGATGGAGCCGCGGGTGCCTGCGCCCAAACGCCGTTTGCAAATGATCGCGCGGCTTTCAGAGGCGGGGATTCCTGTGCGGGTCATGGCTTCGCCGATTGTGCCTGCGCTGACCGACCCAGAACTTGAGGCCATTTTGGAAGCGGGGCGCGATGCGGGTGCGCAGTCTGCCAGCTGGATCATGCTGCGTTTGCCGCGCGAGGTTTCGCCGTTGATGCAGGATTGGCTGGCGCAGCATTATCCCGACCGCGCAGGCCGGATCATGGCACGGCTGCGTGAAATGCACGGCGGCAAGGAATATGACGCGAATTGGCACCGGCGCATGCGCGGCGAAGGGCCGTATGCCGAGATGATTTCGCAGCGTTTCAAGCTGGCGGTCAAGCGTTTGGGACTATCGACGCTTTTGCCGCCTATGCGTTGCGATCTGTTTCGCCCGCCCAAACAGGCGAGCGATCAGTTGGATTTGTTTTAGGTGGTTTTTGCGCCGCGACGGCCACGGCGGGGGCCGCGCACCGGGCCTTCGCCATCGGTGCCGTCACTGACCGATGAAAACGGGCCCAACGCCTCGACGATTTGCTCAAGCGTGGGCGCATCGCCTTTCGGGCGGCTATCAAGTGCTTCGCGCATGTGCACCAGATGTTCGGGCATCGTGCCGCAGCATCCGCCGATAATGGATGCACCGCAATTTCGCGCCATTTCGGCGTAATTTGCCATCAGTTCAGGCGTGCCATCATAGTGGATGTGCCCTTCGACGTATTTCGGGATGCCTGCGTTGCCTTTTGACACGATGGGCGTCGGCATGCCCTTGGAGGAAAAGCCCAAAACCGTGCGCAAAACGTCAGATGCGCCGGTGCCGCAGTTGGCACCGTAAGCCAACGGGCCGTTTTCCAGCTCGTGAACCATGTCGACCATCGCGTCTGAAGTCATGCCCATCATTGTGCGGCCAGCGGTGTCAAAGCTCATCGTGCCGACCCACTCGAGACCTGCCAGTTTGAAGCCTTCTGCGGCAGCGCGGTACTCTTCGGGTGCACTGATCGTTTCCAACCAGCCAACATCCGCACCGCCCGCCTTCAGCCCGTCAGCAGTCTCGTGAAACATCTCGACGGCCAGAGCATGGGTCAGAGGACCGACAGGCTCCATGATCTCGCCGGTCGGGCCAACGGACCCCGCCACGATCACCTTGCGACCCGCTTTGTCGGCGACCTCGCGGGCCAGTTCGGCGGAAACGCGGCTCAACTCATGGGCACGCTTTTCAGCGCCATGCAGTTTCAAGCGTGATGCATTTGCCCCAAAGGAGTTGGTCAGGAAGATATCGCTGCCCGAGTCGACAGCCCCCTTGTACAGCTTGATGATGTTTTGCGGCTCGTCCGTGTTCCACATTTCGGGTGCATCGCCAGACATCAGACCCATGTTGAACAGGTTCGTACCGGTCGCACCATCGGCCAGCAGAGTGCCTTTTTCAGCCAGAAGATCGATAAGGGGATTGGACATGAAAAGCTCCGCTAAAGAAGTGATTGCGCGTTTTCTCACGATGCCAAACGTGAGGCAACCTCATAATTTTCATCACGATGATGAGGCAGAAAGGATTTTGACAGACGCGGCGGGCGATCGGCTGCGCGCGCAATGTCCGCCAAGGCAATTGCGCAAGAGGCCCGTATGGGGCACGGCGGGGCAGGCGGTCACTGCCTTGAGGCTTGGCGGTCGAACACCATCCCGTGCTGCGGCCCTGATTGCGGCGTGCCCCAGATGATGCAGGGTCACGTCTGGGCTGCTTGGATTTTGGTGCCTCAAGTCCAGACATCATCGATATGGTCTATATTGGACGCTGGTGAATGCGCCCGTGTTCACGCCTAAACCCGGCGTTTGCGCCCATGTGTTGGCAATCGTGCAAGGTTTTCCTTGTTTCGAGCCAAATGCCGAAATCACACGGCGTCATGGCAACCTGCGCCAAGAAAACTTACCCCAGTGAACATCACAGACAAAAAACGCGCCGATGATTTAAATCAAAGGCGCGTTTGTTTGCTGGGTCGACGATTTGAGAGGTTAGCCTACGTCTTTCATCACCTGGCTTTTCGCCTCGATCATGAGTTCGGCCATTTTGCTGCGAATTGTTGCTTCCTCGGCGCGGTCGCCAAGATCGCCTGAAACTTTGCGGTAAACATCCTCTTCGCCAGCTTCTTCAAAGTCGGATTTAACGACCTCGGTTGCATAAGCGGCGGCTTCGTCACCGGATTTGCCCAAAAGATCGGCAGCCCAAAGGCCCAAAAGTTTGTTGCGACGTGCTTCGGCTTTGAACTGCATTTCCGAATCATGCGCATACTTGTTTTCGAATGCTTTTTCGCGATCATTGAAAGTGCTCATAGGGTGTCTCCTGAAAAAACGACTGGGGTGTCAAAGATATGGGTCACTGGGGCCGTTCACGCAAGGGGCCTGCGCTTGCGCGGCGGGGGCGGTTGGACTATGTGACACTTCAAAGGGCGCGCGGATATTCCTGCCTGCCTTCAGTCTGGAAGGGATGTGCATGGCCCGTCGCACGAAAATCTACGAAGGCAAGGCAAAGATCCTGTATGAAGGGCCAGAGCCGGGGACGATTGTCCAGTACTTCAAGGATGACACCACTGCGTTCAATTCGGAAAAGCGGGCCGTGATCGAGGGTAAAGGCGTGCTGAACAACCGTCTGTCTGAATTTTTCATGACCGGTCTGAACAATATCGGCGTACCGACGCATTTTATAAAACGGTTGAACATGCGCGAGCAACTGGTCCGGCAGGCCGAGATCATCCCGCTTGAGATCGTTGTGCGCAATTATGCGGCAGGATCGTTTTCGACGCGTTTGGGCATTGAAGAGGGCGTTCAGTTGCCGCGCCCCATTGTGGAATATCACTACAAGAACAATGATCTTGGCGATCCACTGGTCACCGAAGAACACATCGCCGCCTTTGGCTGGGCCGGCCAGCAGGATATGGAAGACATTCTAAGCCTGTCGTTGCGGGTCAATGATTTCATGTCCGGCGTGATGATGGCGGTCGGGATTCGTCTGGTGGATTTCAAGATCGAGGTGGGTCGGGTCTATGACGGTGATTTTCAGCGTTTGATCGTTGCCGACGAGATCAGCCCCGACAGTTGCCGGCTTTGGGATATCGAAACCGGACAAAAGCTGGACAAGGACGTCTTCCGCCGTGATCTGGGATCTTTGACGGATGCCTACACCGAGGTCGCGCGGCGTTTGGGCGTAATGCCCAAGACTTCGACACCGATGTTGAAACCGACGTTGATCAACTAGCATGGGGTCAATGAAGGATACGTCGGATATGAGTTTATTTTGCAAAATGAAGCAGGGGTACGCGCGATGAAAGCACGGGTGCATGTGATGTTGAAGACGGGTGTTTTGGACCCGCAGGGCGAGGCTGTACGCCACGCGCTTGGGGCGATGGGCTTTGACGGGGTCAAGGGCGTGCGTCAGGGCAAGGTGATCGAGCTGGATCTGGACGAGGGTGCCACTGAGGCCGATGTCGAGGCGATGTGTGAAAAGCTGCTCGCCAATACGGTGATCGAATCCTACAGCGTGGAGATGGTCTGATGCATGCAGCGGTCATTGTTTTCCCCGGCTCGAACTGTGACCGTGATCTGGCGGTTGCCTTCAAGGCCGCAGGGGCCACGGTTTCAATGGTCTGGCACAAGAACACGGCTTTGCCCGAAGGTGTGGATATCGTAGGTATCCCGGGCGGCTTTTCCTACGGGGATTATCTGCGCTGCGGTGCGATTGCCGCAAATTCCCCGATCTGCCGTGAAGTAGCTGCCCATGCAGAACGGGGCGGATACGTCTTGGGGGTTTGCAACGGGTTTCAGGTTCTGACCGAAACCGGATTGCTGCCCGGTGCGCTGCTGCGCAACGCGGGGCTGAAGTATATCTGCAAAACCGTGGGTCTAAACGTCGTAACCGCTGACAGTGATTATACCTCTGGCTATGGCTCAGGGGCGGTAATCCAAGTCCCGATCGCGCATCATGACGGTAATTACTACGCAGACGCGGATACCATCGCGCAATTACAGGGCGAAGACCGTGTTGCCTTCACCTACACCGACAATCCCAACGGGGCGCAGGCGGATATTGCGGGCATCTTGTCACCCAACCGCCGTGTGCTGGGCATGATGCCCCATCCAGAGCGGATGGCAGACCCGCTGCATGGCGGTGTCGACGGGGTGGCGCTCTTCCGCGCATTGGCGGGGGCACTGGTCACAGCGTGACTTGAGTGCAACGCTCAGGTTGCGTAGATTGGTGCAATGAGCTCCGCACCGCACTCAAATGCAAATTCCATATCTGTCAGCTGGCGTGTCCGGCTGGCATTGGGCCTTTTGCTGGTTGTTGCCATTGCTACAATTTCCATCACCAACAGGCTGTTGACCGACAGGTTCACTGAAAGCACCCGCAACCGTGCCGAACTGCGCATAGCGCTTTACAGCGGGAACCTGTTGGCCGAATTGCGCCAGAATGCGATTGTTCCGCAATTGCTGGCGCGTGATCCTGCGTTGATCCAAGCCTTGTTGACGGCGGATTATTCCCTCTCCACGCAGCGGCTGATTTCGTTTGTCGAGGAAATCGGTGCCGCGTCCTTGATGTTGTACGATCTGGACGGTCGCATGGTGGCCGCAACCGATCGAAACCGGTTGGGTGCCTCGCACCGGACAGACGCATATTTTGTGGATGCGTTGCGCTCAAGCTCTACTGTTTTCAGTGTGATGCAACGACAAACAGGCGGCTATCGTTTTTTCTATTCCCGCCGCATTCAAGAGGGCGGGACGACGCTTGGCGTCATCGCAGCCGAGGTAGACTTGCAGCGGTTCGAGCGGGCTTGGGCTGGTATTTCGGACGCCGTTATCGTGACCGACAGCACTGGTAACATCATCATGGCGACAGAGCCGCGCTGGCGTGGATTGACCGAGGAAGAGGCGCTGTCGAACCAGACGCCGCAAAGCGCCATCGAGCGCGCCATCAAGGCGACAGCCGATTGGACGGCCTTGCCGCCAGATGCCTATCTGCAAGGCGAGGCCGTGATGCGGCTGTCTTCGAGGATCCCGTTTCGCGGCTGGCGGATCACCAGCTACACGACATATGCGTCGGTGCGCGAAAAGGTGAATGGGGTTCTGGCGCTTGAGGTGATGGGCTTTGCCATATTGTTGGCGCTGACTTTTTACGCGCTAAGCCGTCGCACTGCGGGCAAAGCGGCCCTATTTCAGCGCGAATCCGCCGAGTTGCGCGCTTTGAACGTCGCACTCCAGCGCGAGATTGCGGAGCGCAAGCGCGTGCAGCAGACCTTGGCCGTAGCAGAGCAGACGTTAGAACAATCCAGCAAGCTTGCAGCATTGGGTGAAATGTCGGCCGCCGTCAGTCACGAATTGAACCAGCCCTTGGCGGCGATGAAAACCTATCTGGCGGGCGCACGATTATTGATGCAGCGCAACAGGTTAGACGAGGCGTTGTCGTCGTTCGGTCGGATTGATGACTTGATCGAGCGGATGGGAGCCATCACCCGCCAGCTTAAAAGCTATGCGCGTAAAGGGCAGGAAAGCTACTCTCCCTTCGATATGCGTGAGGCGCTGGCGTCGTCGCTGTCGATGATGGAGCCGCAATTGCGGCAACGTCAGGTGCTGATCAACCGCATCCTGCCGGACGTGCCTGTGAAGGTGTTGGGCGACCGCATGCGGATCGAGCAAGTGCTGGTCAACCTCTTGCGCAATGCGTTGGATGCCACCAAATCAGAGCGGAACCCACAGGTCGAAATCATGTTGACCGCTGGGGAAACGGCTACGTTGACCGTGCGCGACAACGGACCTGGTATCGAAGATCTCGATGCCTTGTTCGAGCCTTTTTACACAACCAAGCAGCCTGGCGATGGTGTCGGGCTAGGTCTTGCGATCTCGTCGGGCATTGTGACCGAACTGGGCGGCAGGCTGACAGCGCGCAATGGCCAGAATGGCGGCGCGGTTTTTGAAATGCAGCTGCCCATCATGGTCAGCTTGGAAAATACACAGGCGGCAGAGTAGATTATGGCTCAGGCAATGAAAATCGCGATTGTAGACGACGAACAGGACATGCGGCAGTCGATCAGCCAGTGGCTGGCTTTATCCGGCTATGACACGGAAACCTTTCCCAGTGCCGAAGACGCTTTGAAAAAGCTGGGGCCGGATTATCCCGGCATTGTGATTTCCGACATCAAGATGCCGGGCATGGGCGGGATGGAGTTTCTGAAAAAGCTGATGGGCAGCGACAGTGCGTTGCCAGTGATTATGATCACGGGGCATGGCGATGTGCCCATGGCGGTCGAGGCGATGCGCGTCGGCGCGTTTGATTTCCTTGAAAAGCCGTTCAACCCCGACCGGATGAGCGAGCTTGCCAAGAAAGCAACGACCGCACGCCGTTTGGTGATGGATAACCGTGCGTTGCGCCGTGAATTGTCGGACGGCAGCCAGTTGATGAAAAAGCTGATCGGCGGGTCGCCGGTCATGGAACGGCTGCGCGAGGATATCCTTGATCTGGGGCAGGCAGATGGTCACGTGTTGATTGACGGCGAGACGGGGACAGGCAAGACGCTAGTGGCCCACGCGCTGCATGCCGTTGGATCACGCGCGGGCAAGAAATTCGTCTTGGTCAGCTGTGCAGCTCTTGAGGAGGACGCGCTTAGCAAACGCCTGTTCGGCCCCATGATGCCCGAAGATGCGCAACTGCCCGCGATTGAAGAAGCCCGCGGTGGCACCTTGGTTCTTGAAGGGGTTGAAGCGCTGAGCGAAACGCTGCAAGCGCGACTGCTGAGTGCGATAAACGAACAGGGCACACCTGCCGAGACGCGGATCGTGGCGATTTCCAACCTGCAAGAGGCAGGGCGGACCTCGGAGGATGCGCTGCGGTCGGATCTGTTTTACCGGTTGGCGGCCTTGCGCATTATCGTGCCGCCGCTACGCCAGCGTGGCGAGGATATCCTGACGCTGTTCACACGGTTGAGTGAAGAGTTTGCGGATGAATATGGCTGCGAGGCCCCTCAGGTGTCCGCGCAAGAGGCGGCACAGCTGTTGCAGGCCCCTTGGCCGGGCAATGTACGCCAACTGATCAATGTGGCCGAACGCGCCGTGCTTCAATCGCGTCGCGGGTCCGGGTCAATCGCGTCGCTGTTGATGTCGGATCACGAGGAAATGCAGCCAGTGATGACGACGGATGGCAAGCCGCTCAAGGAGTATGTAGAGGCGTTCGAGCGTATGTTGATCGACAACACAATGCGGCGGCACAAAGGATCAATCGCGTCCGTGATGGATGAATTGTGCCTGCCACGTCGGACATTGAACGAGAAAATGGCCAAATACGGATTGCAGCGCTCGGATTACCTCTGAGCGCCACCAGTCGTAGGGGCTTAAAGCCGCGTCTCGATCAGCTGTTTGGCAGCGCCTGTTTCATCTGTGTAGCACGTCCATGGTTTGGCCCGTGGCAGGTCGATGATGTATTGGTTGGTCTCAACAATGGGGATGGTCGTGTTGATCTTCCCGCCCGAAACCCCGGTATGGCTTTCCACCGCCCGGATGCAGCTTCTTTCGGCAACCGTTTCGGCACGGGCAGAAGGGTCACTTGCGCCTGACATGTCTTCGCAAGCCGCGAGGGCCATAAGCGGGAGGCAAAGCGCAAAACGCAGGGGAAAATGCATCGTAACGTCCTTATTTCGAGGGTGCGACCTGATACGGGCCTGATCCTATCCAAAACCCAAATAATACCAACGGCCTTAGCCTTTGACCGTTTTGGCGTAATCACGTGTTGTGATGGATTTGACGGCCTCGATGTCGTTGGCGAAGAAGTTCCATGCGTCGCAGCATTGCGTGACGATGTCTTGGTAGGTTTCGAAGACTGAG
>JAGXHA010000019.1 GCA_024636475.1 Roseobacter sp.
ATAGGTGATATGGGAGCCTCAGGACGGGTAACCGGTGTTCACCTTCACTATGAAGTTCGTATTGGTGGCAAGGCTGTAAATCCCATGATCTTTATCAAGGCTGCAAACGATGTTTTCTAAAAGCAAAATCAACGACCCCGCCCCGAAGCCAGACGCATCCTCGTCAAGCGCTGCCTCTTCTTCGGCTGCTGCACCATCAATGCCCAAGCCGAATGAATTCAAGGCCAGCGCCCCAAAGGCAAAGCCGCCTGCGTCGATCCTGTCTTCTGACCTGCATGTTACGGGTAACATGAAGACCACTGGCGACATTCAGGTTGAAGGCACTGTTGAAGGCGACATCCGCGCGCATCTGCTGACCATCGGCGAAACGGCGACGATCAAAGGCGAAGTGACCGCAGATGATGTTGTGATCAACGGCCGCATCGTTGGCCGCGTGCGCGGTCTGAAAGTACGTCTGACATCGACCGCACGGGTCGAGGGTGACATCATCCACAAGACCATCGCAATCGAAAGCGGCGCGCATTTTGAAGGCTCTGTTCAGCGTCAGGATGACCCGCTTAATCCCGGTTCCAAATCCGCCCCTGCGCAAAAGCCAAATCCAGCTTCCTAAGCGCTTAGATACTTTATTTCAAAGAGGCGTCGCAGGAAACTGCGGCGCCTTTTTCGTTGGGCTTACTGAGGTGCCAGCATCCACGTTCCGTCGGGCCAGAACGCATGAAAGGCAAAGGCAAACATCACATCATGTGGCAAGTCACGGCCCTGCCCGTCCCGCACCCGGATGCTGCCGACATCGCGGCCCTGGCCGATGGCGTCAGTGTCCAGGGCGGAGGCTTGTCCTGCCTGCCAGTTGATCGTCACACCCGCCTCCCTGATCTCTCCCGCATCGGCGAGACGCAGCATCGGCCAGGCGCGGTCCCCTACGCGAACGACCCGTGCCAATGCATCAATCCCGTGTGGCGGCGGATCGCCACTGTATAGAAACGGACGGGTCAGGGAATCGTAGCCACGATAGGGGTTGCGCCCGTAGGCGCGGTTATACGCGGGCTCTGCCATGACCAGACCTTGGGGATTGCGTGCGGTAAAGTCGGCCCAGCTTTCCATCCAGCTGGGGATCAGTTCCAGTTCGGCCTCTGTCAGCGCGCCCACGATCGCAAGGCCCTGAGCTTGCTGCCACCAGCTTTGGGTTTGCACATCATACATGATCATATCGGAATTACGCAGCTTGCCCGTCACGCCAAAGCGCAAAGTCTGCCCTGCGACGCGTCGATCAAAAGTGAGCGCAGAGTTGCATAAGGGGCAGAAAGTGACGGCGACGGGTACATCCCCGATCCGGTCGTTCACGATCTCGTGCCACGTCAGATAACGGATCGGATAGGCACGCGGGGTGACACCGTCCATCTCGACAGTGATGACGGGCTCGCGCGGGTCGATCTTGGAAATGCGATCTGCGGATACAAAATCGGGATCATCAAGAGCGGGAATACCGTCTTTTCCCGGCCCCCCGGACATGATTTCGACCCAACTGTCGACAGATGTTTTTGAAAAATCGGTTTGAGGCCACTCGTTCTTCCAAAAATTTGGATCTGCGAGGGCTGCGGTTGGGGCAAGCAGCAAGGCTGCGGCAACAAAAATGTGTTTCATCATGAAAGCGATTAAACACGACATAGGGCGGGCCTGTCATCCCGCCCCACGTAAAGTTGATATTACTCGGTAACAGTCACGGTGGCCATCTGGTCAGGCGTACCTTCGACCGCGCCATTGCCACCAGTGCCACGCTTGATCGCATCCAATACGTCCAAACCTTCAGTGACCTTGCCAACAACCGTGTACTCCCCGTTCAGGAAATAGCCCTCATCAAACATGATAAAAAACTGTGAATTTGCTGAATCAGGGCTTTGGCTGCGCGCCATACCGACGACACCCCGGTCAAACGGCAGGTCTGAGAATTCGGCTGGCAGGTCGTCCATCTCTGAGCCGCCCATCCCGGCGCGCGAGATGTCTCCACCGGCCTTGCCGAATTCCACATCTCCCGTCTGAGCCATGAAACCGTCAATCACGCGGTGAAACACGACGCCATCATAGGCACCCGATTCGGCCAGCGCCTTAAGACGGGCTGCATGCTGCGGGGCCGCGTCTTCGAGCAGATCAATCTTGATTACGCCCTTGGCTTCGCCATCGACGGTAATCTCAAGCCCGCTCGCCACTGCAGCGCTGCCCAACAAGACCGTCGCAAGTGTTGCTGCAAAAACCTTACGCATCGGCGGCAACTTTCACGCTGATCATGCGGTCGGGGTTCGCTGGCGGCTCGCCCCGTGTCAGGGCATCGACATGTTCCATCCCGGAAATGACCTGACCGTAGACGGTGTATTGGCCGTTCAGGAAATCATTGTCTTTGAAGTTGATGAAAAACTGGCTGTTGGCACTGTCGGGGTTGGCAGAGCGAGCGGCACCGATGCTGCCACGCGCATGCGGCACTTTGGAAAACTCGGCTGGAACATTCGGCAGGTCGGATGCACCGGTTCCTGCGGCGCGCAGGTTAAAGTTATCTTCCATGTTACCGTTGGCCACGTCCCCTGTTTGCGCCATGAAACCTTCGATCACACGGTGGAATGCGACGTTGTCGTATTTGCCGGCGCGGGCCAGTTCTTTCATCCGCGCGACATGCTTGGGTGCCAGGTCTGGCAGCAGCTGGATGGTAACCGTGCCGCCTTTGAGTTCCATCAGGATCGTGTTTTCTGGGTCTTTGATCTCGGCCATGCCGCTCTCCTATTCATAAATTGCTTGCAGTTACCTAAGGCGACTTGGGCCAATTGCCAAGCAGGTGCATTGACCCCGCGCGCAATAACGGCAAAACACACACCAACTGCGACTTGGATTGGGGATGAATATGAACTGGAAAACACTGGACGACATGGATTTGCGCGGCAAGCGGGTTCTGGTACGGGTCGATATCAACGTTCCCGTCGAAAACGGACGTGTGACGGATGATACGCGAATCCAGCGCATTGTACCGACGCTTAGGGATATTCTGGACAAAGGCGGCAAGCCGATCCTGCTGGCGCATTTTGGCCGCCCCAAGGGCAAACGTGTGCAGGATCTAAGCCTGCTGGTCGTCAAACCCGCGCTCGAAGCCGCACTTGGCCTCAAAGTTGTGTTGGCCGAAACGCTTGAGGCCGCCGAAACCGGAACCGACGAAATCAACGCCGCAGATGTGGTTTTGCTGGAAAACATCCGTTTCTATCCCGGCGAGACAACGAATGACGCGGACTTCGCGCAGCGGCTTGCAGCGTTGGGCGATGTGTATTGCAACGATGCCTTTTCAGCCGCGCACCGCGCGCATGCGTCTACTGAAGCCTTGGCGCGGCTGCTGCCGTCTTGCGCCGGGCGTCTGATGCAGGCCGAGTTGAGCGCACTTGAGGCAGCATTGGCAAAGCCGGAACGCCCGGTTGGTGCAGTGGTGGGCGGTGCGAAGGTGTCGACCAAGATCGAATTGCTTGAGAACCTCGTGAACCGTCTGGATCTGCTGGTGATTGGTGGTGGCATGGCCAATACGTTTTTGGGGGCGATGGGCGCAAAGCTGGGCAAATCTTTGTCAGAGCCTGATTTTTTTGAAACGGCCAAGGATATCATGAAGCAGGCGGATCAGGCAGGGTGCCGGGTGTTGCTACCTGTTGACGGGTTGGTCGCGCGCGAATTTGCAGCCGGTGCCGCGCATGAGGTCGTCGAACTTTCGGCGACGACTGTGCTTGCGGACGACCAAATGGTGCTGGATGCAGGGCCGATGACGGTCACACTTCTGGAAGATGCGTTTGCGGGATTGAAAACCCTGATCTGGAACGGCCCGATGGGCGCTTTTGAAATTGCCCCCTTTGACACAGCGACAGTCGCTGCGGCGCAGGCCGCAGCGCGTTTGACCCGCGAAGGTACGCTGATATCCGTGGCAGGCGGGGGCGACACGGTGTCAGCTTTAAACCAGGCCGGTGTGGCGGATGATTTCACCTATATTTCCACCGCAGGCGGAGCGTTTTTGGAGTGGATGGAAGGCAAGACCTTGCCCGGTGTTGCAGCGCTTGGCGGGTAGGCGTTTTCTTGCACGGTAAACGGCAGGGAACTTTGAAAAGGTTCGCTTTTTCCAAGCATAATTTTGCTCGATTGAACGTAAGGGATTCCCTTTGCGAATCACCTGTGCCATAGTCTTAGCACGTCCACCAAGAGACGATATGAGGCAGACCAGATGAACCGCAGCAGCAAGCCCGCATTCGGCACACTTTTGTTTTTTTCGATCGCCTTCGGCCTTGCCCTATATTTTGCATTTGCTGCAATTCAGGGCAATTTTGGCTTGTTTCGCCGGGCTGAGATCGTAGCAGAAGGACAAGATCTGAAGCTGCACTTGGTTCAGGTTCAAGGTGACGTGGCGCGGATGGAAAACCTGACAGCGCGCCTGTCTGACGATTATCTTGATCTTGATCTGCTCGACGAACAGACCCGCAAGGTTCTGGGCATGATCCGAACCGACGAGATCGTCATCCGTTAACGTTTTCTTTCATCTGCGAATCCTATACCAGTTTTCCGTGTGATTTCGCATCCGTCGGGGGCTTAGTGGCAAAAGCCTCTCGCCATCATGGCTGGAATCCGATAAGAGATAGTTTAATGCTAAACTATATTGCGCATGCGCGGGACAACTGTACGGAGGATTTGCCTCATGGCTGCCAAAAAACCGACCAAGAAAACAAACGCCAGTGCTGAAGAGCTCAAGGCCTACTATAAGGACATGCTGCTTATCCGGCGGTTCGAGGAAAAGGCTGGCCAGCTCTACGGAATGGGGCTGATCGGCGGCTTTTGTCACCTTTACATCGGTCAGGAAGCCGTTGTTGTAGGATTGGAAGCCACCGCCAAAGAAGGCGACAGCCGCATTACCACCTACCGCGATCACGGCCACATGTTGGCCTGCGGCATGAACCCTGACGGGGTCATGGCCGAACTGACCGGCCGCGAGGGCGGATACTCGCGCGGCAAGGGCGGCTCCATGCACATGTTTTCCAAGGAAAAGCGGTTTTACGGCGGTCACGGCATTGTGGGCGCGAACGTGCCATTGGGTGCGGGCGTTGCCTTTGCCGACAAGTACAAGGGCAATGATAACGTCACCTTTACCTATTTCGGGGACGGTGCCGCGAACCAGGGCCAGGTCTACGAGACGTTCAACATGGCCGCCCTTTGGAAACTGCCCGTGATCTTCGTGATCGAGAATAACCAGTATGCCATGGGCACCTCGCAGCAGCGGTCGACCTCGAGCGCTGAAATCTGGGAACGCGGCAAAGCGTTCGGCATTCCGGGCGAAGCGGTTGACGGCATGGATGTGCTTGCCGTGAAAGACGCCGGCGAACGCGCCGTAAAGCACGCGCGCAGCGGCGAAGGCCCATACATACTTGAGATTAAGACTTACCGGTACCGCGGCCATTCGATGTCCGACCCGGCAAAGTATCGAACCCGCGAGGAGGTGCAAAAGATGCGCGACGAGCGAGACCCCATCGAACAGGTCCGAAACATTCTGCTCGAGAATAAATACGCGACCGAAGACGATCTGAAGGCCATCGACAAAGAGATCAAGCAGGTCGTAAACGACAGCGCCGAATTCGCCAAGAACAGCCCCGAGCCCGCTCCGGAAGAGCTTTGGACTGATATCTACGCAACCGAAGTTCCACAGGAGGCTTGAACCATGGCAACTGAAATACTTATGCCCGCCCTAAGCCCGACCATGGAAGAAGGCACATTGGCCAAATGGCTGGTTAAAGAGGGCGATACCGTGTCCTCTGGCGATATCATGTGCGAAATCGAAACCGACAAGGCCACGATGGAGTTCGAGGCGGTTGACGAAGGCGTCATCGGCAAGATTTTGATCGAAGAAGGCACCGAAGGGGTCAAGGTAAATACCGCGATTGCCGTTTTGCTGGAAGAAGGCGAAGATGCCTCTGCCGCCGAGAACGTATCGTCGCAGGCACCTGCTGAGGCTCCCTCTGATGCCCCTGCCGCTGCGAGAGAAAGCAAACCGGCCGAGGCGAAAGCGCCCCCAGCCCCCGAGACCGACATGACGCCGGATTGGCCTGAAGGCACCAAGCTGAAAAAACAGACCGTTCGCGAAGCTTTGCGTGACGCTATGGCCGAAGAAATGCGCCGCGACGAAAACGTGTTCCTGATGGGCGAGGAAGTCGCCGAATACCAAGGGGCCTACAAGATTTCCCAAGGTCTACTGGATGAATTCGGGGCCAAGCGGATCATTGACACGCCAATCACGGAACATGGTTTTGCCGGGATTGGTGTCGGTGCGGCCTTTGGGGGCCTGCGTCCGATCGTGGAATTCATGACTTGGAACTTTGCCATGCAGGCAATTGACCACATCCTGAACTCCGCCGCCAAAACGCTGTATATGTCCGGCGGTCAGATGGGCGCGCCCATGGTGTTCCGTGGCCCGAACGGTGCCGCTGCGCGCGTTGGTGCACAGCACAGTCAGGATTACGCGGCATGGTATATGCAGATTCCTGGTCTCAAGGTGGTCATGCCCTACTCTGCGTCTGACGCCAAAGGTCTGATGAAAACCGCGATCCGCGATCCAAACCCGGTTGTGTTCCTTGAGAACGAGATCATGTATGGCAAATCCTTCGATGTGCCTGATGTCGAAGATTATACTGTGCCGTTTGGCAAGGCCCGCATCTGGCGCGAAGGCAGCGATGTCACCATCGTCAGCTTTGGCATCGGCATGACCTATGCGCTTGAAGCCGCCGAGAAACTTGCGGCCGAGGGCATTGAGGCAGAAGTCATCGACCTGCGCACTTTGCGCCCGATGGATACCGCAAGCATCATCAAATCGGTGATGAAGACAAACCGCTGTGTGACTGTGGAAGAAGGCTGGCCCCAAGGGTCGGTTGGCAACTACATCTCGAGCGTGATCATGCAGGAGGCGTTTGATTATCTGGACGCGCCGGTGATCAATTGTACCGGCAAGGACGTTCCGATGCCCTATGCTGCGAACCTTGAAAAGCTGGCGTTGCTGACCACGGACGAAGTGATCGCAGCCGTCAAAAAAGTCACCTACAAATAAGGAGCGGACGACATGCCCATAGAAATCCTCATGCCCGCCCTCAGCCCCACGATGGAAGAAGGCACACTGGCCAAATGGCTGGTCAAAGAGGGCGATACCGTCTCCTCTGGCGATGTGATGTGCGAGATCGAGACCGACAAGGCCACGATGGAGTTTGAGGCCGTTGACGAAGGTGTCATCGGCAAAATCCTGATCGATGGTGGTACCGAAGGTGTGAAAGTGAACACGCCGATTGCCGTGCTGCTGGAAGAAGGCGAAAGCGCCGATGACATCGCAGAGGCATCCGCACCCAAAGCGGATGCATCCTCTCATGCCGCCCCTGCGGACGCGTCAGACAAGACAGCCCCCGCCGCAGGATACGGCCGCGGCGAGACCGAGGCGACAGCCCCGGCGACACCCAAAGACAGCGATGGCAAGCGCATCTTCGCCTCACCGCTTGCACGGCGGATCGCGGCAGACAAAGGCCTCGACCTTTCGCAAATGAAGGGCTCAGGGCCCCATGGCCGCATCGTCAAGGCCGACGTTGAGGGCGAAAAAGCCTCCAGCGCCTCCGCAAGCAAAGCCGAAGCCGCCGGCACTCCTGCCAAAGCCGAAGCCGCCAAGCCTGCTGCAATGGCAAGCGGGCCTTCCGCCGACGCGGTCATGAAAATGTACGAGGGGCGTGACTTCGAGGAGATCACCCTCAACGGCATGCGCAAGACGATCGCGGCGCGTCTGACCGAAGCCAAACAGTCGATCCCGCATTTCTACCTGCGCCGCGACATCCAGCTTGATGCGCTGATGGCGTTTCGCGCGGACCTGAACAAGCAACTCGAGCCGCGTGGTGTCAAGCTGTCGGTCAACGACTTCATCATCAAAGCCTGTGCCTTGGCGCTGCAATCTGTCCCCGACGCGAATGCGATCTGGGCTGGAGACCGGATTCTCAAGCTCAAACCCTCGGATGTGGCCGTTGCTGTCGCCATCGATGGTGGTTTGTTCACGCCCGTGCTCAAAGACTCCGAAAACAAGTCTCTCTCGGCCCTCTCGGCCGAAATGAAAGACCTCGCCGGGCGTGCGCGCGACCGCAAACTTGCGCCTCATGAATATCAAGGCGGCAGTTTTGCGATCTCAAACCTTGGGATGTTCGGCATCGATAACTTTGACGCGGTCATCAACCCGCCGCACGGCGCGATTCTTGCTGTTGGCGCTGGCGTGAAAAAACCGGTCGTCGGCAAAGACGGTGAACTTGCCGTGGCTACCGTGATGTCGGTAACGCTGTCAGTCGACCACCGCGTCATTGACGGTGCTTTGGGCGCGCAGCTTTTGACGGCGATCAAGGATAATCTTGAAAACCCAATGGTCATGCTCGCCTGAGCTGTTTCCAAATGGAGACAAATCCTCGGGGGGTCTGGGGGGCAGACAGCCCCCCATCTTCAAAATAGAATAAAGCCGGGATCATTCGATCCCGGCTTTTCCATTTCTTCAACTCGTTGTTGCAGACCTTCAGGTAACCTGCGGACCAATCATGTGATCCATCAAAACGGACGGTTGGTCGCATCCAGCTTCGCCAACAACACGTGCAGGGATACCCGCCACTGTTTTGCACGGTGGCACTGATTCCAGCACGACAGATCCCGCAGCAATGCGGCTGCAATGGCCGACTGTGATGTTGCCTAGCACCTTTGCCCCGGCCCCGATCAACACGCCGTCACCAATCTTGGGATGACGGTCCTGCTCTTCCTTGCCCGTTCCGCCAAGGGTCACCGAATGCAGCATCGACACGTTATCGCCGACTACTGCCGTTTCACCAATCACCACCGAATGGGCATGGTCAATCATGATACCCTTGCCAATCCTCGCTGCGGGATGGATGTCGACGCCGAAAATTTCGCTGACACGCATCTGGACGAAATAGGCCAAATCGCGCTGGCCCTTCATCCAAAGATGATGCCCGACGCGGTAGGCCTGAACGGCCTGATAGCCTTTGAAAAACAAGATCGGCTGCAACAAGCGGTGGCAGGCCGGGTCACGTTCATAGATCGCCACCAGATCGGCACGCGCGGCCTTGATCAGTTCGGGATCATTGGCGTAGGCCTCCTGCACCATCTCGCGCACGACCATTATCGACATTTCGTTCGACGCAAGCTTGGCAGCGATCCGGTAAGATAACGCCTTTTCGATGGATTTATGATGTAGAATGCAGGCGTGGATAAATCCGCCCATCAGCGGTTCGTCATGCACTGCTTGCTGGGCTTCTGCCAAAATCTGGTCCCAGACCGGATCGACGGAAGCGATGTTTCTGCGAGGCTCTGCCATGATAAAATCCTTCTTTGAAACACCAATATAGCAATTTTCCACCAAGAACCAAACCCAAAGCTCAGATCGTCAGCAGCAATTTTTTTGCACCACCAAAACCTGCCCTACGCCCTGATCAGCAGATCCGCCGCCGGACCCGCCCCATAGCTCGCTGATATTTGCGCAACGGAGACTGTCACCAGACCGTCTGTGCCGTCTTGCAGACGCATATTCTGATCATAACGCCATGTCGCTGAAGTTGTCTGTGCCTCACGGATCACCTGCCCGTCTTGCAAGACGCGCACCAGATATTGCTCTGATTCCTCTCCCAATGGCACCTCAAAGCCGGCCCAGTCATCGCCGCCGATCCGGGTGCGCCTGATCCAACTTAAATCGATGTCGTCTTGCACAGTGACCGCTTTCAGGTGGCAGGGGCTGAAGGGGCGTAATCCGTTTCCGTCAAATGCGCGCGTCAAGTGGATATAGGACGGATCATCATATGAGCGTTGTGCCGGTCCGATGCGATAATGCTGTACGATACGTCGCAAGTTCGGGCTGAGGGCCAGTTGCGAGGGGACACCGTTGAGAAGCACGAACTGTGAGCCAACAGCCCAAGCGGGCGGGATCAACGCATCTGTTCCGGCCTGCCCTCGCAGACGTTTGGTCAGCCAATAGGTGTTGGGTGCCACAAGATCAGCCGTGCAAAACTGAAACACTTCCCAATTATCAGACGATCCATCGCCAATGGCGGCCAAATTCGCCCCCCCAAGCAGACTTGCCTGATCGACGCTTTCAAGCGTCCCGCTGGTTAGACGTACCTGCAACCCGGCCCCGCGGTCCAGCAAACCTGATCTCGCAGAAGTCATTTCAGTTTCAGTCACTCCCATTGTCGCGCGAACCGGTAGAATCTTACTTAGCTGATAATTCGCATCACTGCCCGACTGATAGGCTGCGACACTGCCCGGCCACGGCTGGGCAGTGGTCGCCAAGTAGGGTGCATGCGGCAGTTCATCGCCTCTTAACAAGGGTAGATCCATCAAGAGAGCTGTGACAGGAACCGGTGCCGCAAAAGGCTTCAAAGTGGCCAATTCGTCATCGAAGGGTGCCGGGTTATAGACTTCGGGTTCGATCCGGACGGCCTCAATCAACTGCAACTCACCCTGTTCTACGCGGTCAATCCGGTAGATTCCGTCGCCCTCGACACCGTCAGCGGGTAGTTCAATCACATCGCCAGCCCCGACGGGCAGCATTGAGGGCGGCAGCGCCAGACGTACCGTCTCGCGCGAGACGCGCGCTTCAGTCAGCCAACGCTCGATCACTTGCCGCCCCTCGGCACGGGTCAGCGCCATGTTGAACTCGGACGCGGATACGGCATGGGTGGCATCGTCCGCCAGAATAGTCTCTTCCGAAATCCCGTCGAAATTACCGTCAGCCTGAACAAACCGCAGCCGCACACGCCCGGCGATTTCGGCCTGCGCCTCGCGGGTCTGCTCAAGACTGCCGTCAAGGTCTCCGCTCACGGCCAATTGCGCTGGATCAAGGCGGATACTGCCCATGCCATCCCGCATCACAAACGAAAGGATACCGCCCCGCTCGACTGCATCAAAGCCATAGCGCAGCATCAGCGGTTGCAGGGCCGCACGCGCGTCACTGACCTGATCGATGCCATAGCCACGCACATAACCATAAAGCCGCGACGTATCAAAATCCTCAAGTCCGGCACGGCGGCAAATCTGGGCCACCACAGAGGACAAGGGCTGCGAGGATGTGCGCCCGTTCAACCAATGCCCCCGTGCATAGTTCTGCCCATCACTCCACAAGCTCCGGTTGTTTGGGAAAAATGGATAGGGCCGCGTATCCCATGCCCAAACAAAGGCGCGGGTCATGTCGATCATAGGGCCGTCATATGCTGCTGAAATGGGATTATTCGCGGGGTCCGTCCAATGCTCTGCAAAGGCCCGCAGGTATTGAATCTGCATCAACTCGTCACGCGCGCCTGTAGAATAGAGCGGCAAACTGCTTTCAGAGCTTTTCAGATCAAGAAACTTGTTGGGTTGGTTCGTGCCTTTATCAATCGCCGCACAGCCATATTCCGTAAACCAGATCGGTTTCGAGCCGGGCACCCAAGCGGTCGGGCTCTCCAACCGCGCACCGGCGATGCGTTCGTGGTGAGTTTGCGACCACCAATTGCGGATGTCCTTATAGCGATAGACCCACGGCTCATCTGCCTGCTCGTCTGTGATCGGCGTACGGATCTGCGCGGCGCGTGCGGCGTCGGAATGATAATACCAATCATACCCCTCGCCCCCTTCGACATTCGATTTCAGGTAGTCGATGTTATAAATCGAATCCCAATCCTGGGCATCCCTGTGGTCCTTTCCTGCACGCCAATCAGACAAAGGCATGTAGTTGTCTATGCCGATAAAATCGATGTTTTCATCTGCCCAGAGCGGATCTAGATGAAAGTAGCGGTCACTGCTGCCATCGCTTGGCTGATATCCAAAATACTCCGACCAATCCGCAGCATAGCTGATCTTGGTTTGCGCCCCCAAAAGTACGCGAGCCTCTTCGGCGAGGCGGCGAAAAGCCTCAACCGAGACAAATGCACCGCCCGAGCCGCGGATTTGCGTCAGGCCGCGCATTTCGCTGCTAATGCAAAACGCCTCGACCCCACCCGCAGCTGCGCAAAGTGCCGCATAGTGTAAAATGAACCGCGAGAGCGACCATTCGTCTGGCCCAGTATAAAGCACTTGTCCCGCCGAAACGCTAAAATCAGCTGCTGTGACGGTGCCAAAGAATGCAGCTACCTCAGTTTCCGCTTCGGCCAAACCATCCGGGCTGCCAGACTGGCCAGGCGCTTTCGAAAGCGTGATCCGCCCGCGCCAAGGCAGTTTTGGCTGAGTTTGCGCGTCGCTGTAGGGATCGGACAACGTATTACCATCCAATTGATCCATAAGGATAAACGGGTAAAAAAGAACTGCTTTGCCCGCTGCGTTCATCGCCTGAATGGCTTCGATCACCGAAAGATCAGAAGGGGTGCCCCCGTAGATTGGGCGGGCGTCCTGATGCGCAATGACACCAGCGGTGCGGCGTGTCAGCGAAGAAACCCGCCAAGGCATGTTCTCGCCTTCAATTACAGCGCTTTCAACTTTGGGGCGCAGCGAACATTCGCCACAGCGCAGATCATCGCCAAACCATGACACGACCAACGACGCGGCTTCCAACATTGGCAACTCAGCGGTCAAACTATCGAGCGAGACGAGAAAATCGCTTTTACCGGCTGGCGTCGACACGTTCGCGCTCCAGCGCGCTCCAGCGCCATCAGCATAGTGAACGGGGGTCGTTGCCAAGGCATATTCGCCTGTTCCGGGGATCAGGGCCACACCCGAAACGCTATGGGTGACGCTGTGTGCCGCTTCAGGGGTCGCGGCAACTTCGGGGCGCATTACCTCGAACGAGAACTGTGGCACCCGATTGCCGAAACGACCCAGTGCAAGGTTTTCAAAAACGACATAGGCCGTCCCGCGATATGCTGGCACACGGTCCGCACCTTCAACGGCAGATATCGTTGGATCCGGCAACTGGTCGCGGGTCCCACGGTAGAGGCTCAGGTTCAGATCATCGCGCGCCACCTCTTCACCATCGGCCCATATGCGATTGATGCCGGTGATCTCCCCTTCGCATAGGGCAATAGCAAGACTGACTGAGTAGCTGTAGTCGGTCGTCTGTGGCGTTGAAGGTGCACCCTTGCCACCGCCACCACGGACCGTTGTAGTCTCGCTGAAATCAGAGGCCCAGATGATCTGCCCGCCAATGCGCATGCGCCCGTAAAGCTGCGTGATCGCCTCGCCTTCTCCTGCATTGGTCAAACGAAAACGGTCAACCCTGCCCGTCTCGACGGCTTGTGCACCCTGGCCCAGCTACCGCTGATCCACGACACCACCCAAACTCGCCCCCAAGGCCCGGCCCACCGCGACCGAAGATAACCCCGCAAGCGTGCCCCCGACGGATCCGCCAATAGCCGCACCCGCTGCCGAAAGTAGTATCGTCGCCATCAGTTCACCTCTATCGGAAATTCAAATCGCGCCACAACACGGCGCCGCCATGGGGCGCTTAGCGGGCTTTCGGTCACACCATGACCGCTGTAGGCATGGATGAAACTGGCATCCTGCCCGGTCCGCGCCATTAGCCCCAGATGCTTGGCCACCGCACCGTTGCGCATGCGAAACAGCAGCACATCGCCCGCAGCCTCGGCGTCCGGAGCTTTGAGGTGCAGGTGCCGAAGCGCTGCCTTCCACAGACGCTCGTCGCCTTGCGGTTCTGACCAGTCCATCGAATAGGCCGGGATCGTTTCGGGCTCTGGCCCCAAGACTTCTCGCCAAACGCCCCGTAACAAACCAAGGCAATCACAGCCCGCCCCTTTGACCGCATTTTGATGAACATAAGGCGTGCCAACCCAACTGCGCGCTGCGGCTACGATCCTGTCCGTTGAAGATGTCATCGCAAAGATCCCCCCGAGTTCACGCCAGACGCTTTTGGTACGGCCATCACCCAATCCTCGTTCGGGAGGTCAGGGAAGCCTTGGAAATTCAGCAAGTTGTTGAATTTCAGCCGACATGTCTCCATCCGTTTGTCACAGCCGGCGATCAGTCGCACTTGCGTCTCTGCAGCCACATTCCCACGGATCGGCTCCCAGAGTTCGACCTCTCGCCGGGTGCCAAGTTTGCGGTCATGCTTGATCATGCCCCACAGACCCGACGCCGGCCCCTCAAGGACCTCAAGCCGCCCCCTGGCAAACCAACCGTCGTCATACCCGGGCAGGTTCTCCCACCGAAAGCGCCGCCCCCCATCACAGACTTCGACCGCCAGCATGGTGCTATAGCCCTGGGTTGCCAGATCAAAACCGCAAGCCACATCGCCCAAAACTGCAGAGCACGGTTTTTGGTAGATGCGACCCAAGGGGCGGTTTAGCGCTTCGGTCAATCCACGCAATTCTGCCCTGAACGCCCCGCCAGAGCGCTGCATTTCACCGATTGATCCACGAAACAGAATGACACGTTGCCCAAGATCCGCCCAGTTCACCCGCCAACACGTCACCTGCGCCCCGTCAAACCGCCCTTGTTCAATTTCGTCTTCACGGATGGCGGAATGGCTAAGTGCGCCCATGGCCTCGGTGTTATCCACCGACAAGCCAGTTGTTTGCGACAGCGCACGCGCGCTCAATCCACTGTCAGCACGAAACGCTATCCCCTCAAAAGACAACGCCATATCGTGATCGGTAAAGGCCAAGACAACACCATCGCGCCGCTTGATCGCCCAAGCATGGCACAAGCTGGTCAGCCCCGTCTTCAGATGCGCGCCAAGCCCTTCATTGAAAACCGCCATCAGACCCGCACCTCGATCACCGGCACGTTTGGCACTTGGCCCGCCTGAAAGCTGGCAACACTGACCAGAATTCGATCCGTGTCAAAGCGTACCGGCACGTCAAACTCAAAGCCTGCGGAAACCACCAAACCGCTGTCGGGCGCGTTGGCAAACCGAACCGTCCCGGTGGCGGTGTCGATCTCATAGTCGATGCCTTCTTGCAGCTCATCCTGCTCGACGCCGACACGCACCGTCCCCTGAACCGGCTTCGTAATCGGGCGACTGTAGCTGTGACCACCCGACGCATAGGTCTTGATCAATTGAAAATCAGTCTGTTCCCCATCACCGAAACCAATCATCTGATCATCAAAAACCACCCCGAGTGCCGACCGGCAGGATTTGAAATCCGCCCAATCCTTCCAGCGAAACCCATACATCTGACCATAGCGTGCCTCGAAAAACGCTGTCAGCGCTTGCACGTCATCAATCGAACGCATCCCCAGCCCAGCGTCATAAACACGCCGCGAATGAGCCCAAGGTGTGTTACGTTCCTCAAAGCCGTTGGCAAGCGTGACAACATCGGTGCGCCGCTGCGGACCACCGACCGAGCCAAAACTCAAGGTGGTTGGAAATCTCACATCATGAAAACTCATATCGGCTCTCCTTTACCGGTTGCGGTTGCCACTGTTCAGAACGCGGGACATTTGGGCGGCGATCTGGCTTTGACTGCGTTGGAAGCCCTGCACATCCGGGGTCGAGATATTCATCACCCCTGTTGTACCTCCGCCACCACCACCTTTGACCCCCAGTTTGCCGTCAGGTCCGCGCGCCAATGGCATGATCGCTTCGGGCCCGGCTTCGCCCATCACGCCCATACCGCCGCGCATCGCAAAGGCCGTGGCGCTGCTGACAATGCCGCCCTGCGCAAATGGCATGACCTTGCCTTGGGAAAACGGCGCGCCATTGGCGAAGGGTAGAATTCCTTGCACAAGCGACCCGACCCCATTGCTGATCAGCCCGCCAAAATGGTCAGTCACCGGCTTCATCGCGGCATTATAGGTCGTGTTCACCATCGACCGCGCAACGCTCGACAGCGCGTCCGACAGCTTGATCCCATCAAAAACCACCCCGTCAAAGGCACGGCGCAAGCCCCGGCTAAGACCCTTTTCCAACGTCGCAACATCTCGCCCCGTCCCCGCCAGTGCTGTCCTCATCCGGCGCAACTCAGCATCGAAACCGCTTACCAAAGTGCGGGTCTCTGCCAATGTGCCATTCAGCTGCTCTGCCCCGTCTCCAAGGCTCTCGAACGTTTCATCTGTCATCACATGTCCCTTTCCGAAATATCGGGATAAGCGGCCATCAAGGCCTCTAACCCTTTGCTCAGCAGCGGTACCTGCGCCCCTGTTGTGCCAAGCATCACCTGCAATTCTGCCGGGGTAAGCGCCCAAAACTGATCAGGCGTCAGTCTCAGACCTTTCAGCCCCGCCCGCACCAACGCCGGCCAATCAAGCCCCTTGACGGTTGTCACGCAGGCAGCACGAAAGCGCGTGCCAGCAACTCAGCAGCCGCCTGTGCCGCTCCCATTGGGCCGCCTTCGATCACAGCCACGCCCAAAGAAGTTTCGCTGACCTCCATCCCGCCAGCCCGCAACCCCGCAACCAGCAAGCGCAGCACATCGCGGCTTGAAAAGCGGTTTGCTTCGAAACGCTCCACCAATTCCAGCAAGGACGACTGATCAAGCGTCTCTTCCAGCTCGGCCAAAGCGCCCAACGTCAGGCGTGCCACCTGTCGCTGCCCGTCGATGACCAACTCGACATCCCCTCTCCAAGGATTGGCCATCGCCCTAGACCCCCGTTTCTGGATCAACGTTCACATCCGGCATGAACCGCAACTGCCCAGCCGATTGCAGGCTAAGCTCATAGGTGGCCTCGCCGTTCAGCGTTCCCCCATATTCGATTGCAGCTACCTGAAATGGCCCTTCGATGATGCCAAAGCTGGGGATGACAATCTGGAAATCCGGCGTCAGCCCGTCAAAGAACAGCTGGCGGGCGCGCTCGTCCGTTCCTGCATCGCGAAATACACCCGACCCGCTGACCGCAGCAGACCGAACCCCCGCGCCCGCCAGCAACTCGCGCCAGCCGCCATCGCTATCAAGCGAGGTCACGTCGACCGGTTCCGCGTTGAAACTGCTGCGCGTGGCACGCAGCCCAGCGATCGTCTCGAACTGACCGTCGCTTGTCATGTCTACTTTGACCAAAAGGTCCTTACCTGCTTGAACAGCCATCTATTGTCTCCTGAATTATCTTTGAAATGAAGGGCTCAGCCATCCTGCACACGCGCGCGGAACCGCATATCGATCTGGCGCACCTGTGCAGCGCTGATAAACTTTGCCGAGGCGCGTTCGAACCTGAGACTGATAAGGCGGCCACGGCTCAGCACCAGTTCGGCGTCGTGCAGAACATCACTGATTGCTCCGGCGACATCCTTGGCCTTGGCATAACCCGGCGCATTGCTGACAATCGTGATGCCGATGCGGTGAAATGCACCGCCGCCCGATCCGTCAGACGCATCCGCGACGTCTTCCTCACCCAAGCGCACGTAGAGCGGCGGCACATCGCCAGCAGGTGCGGCATCAAAAATCGCATCCCCCACCAATGCAGCCAGCGCGCCATCCTCGGACAATACTGCAAAAATCGCGCGCTGCAGCGGGCCTGACAGGGCATAGCTCATACAGCCACCTCCTCTTGCGCCTGACATGTCAGATAGCGGCCCTGCGGGTCACACTCGGTCACCGCTTGAATGCTGAAAACCCGACTTCCTTCGCGAAACCGCTGATACGGCTGGGGCCGCTCGACGCTGCCGGAAGGGGCGGCGCGCAAGGTAATCGCAAAGCCCGTACGGCTGATCGACAAACCACCAGACGTCGCTTCGCGTCCGCGACGTGGAATGACTTCCGCCCAGATCTCGCCCAAAGCATCCCATGTCTCGCGGAATCCTCCTGCACCATCGGCAATCCGGACAGGCGTCTCCAACACCAGCCGACGGTTGAGATAAGGCCGCTTCATTGTCCTGCTCCAAACCCGACGCGAACAGTCTTGTAGCGCTCAATAAGGCTGCTGACCCCGAAGGGCATGCATCCGGCACTCAGCCGGGTTTCATCGCGAAACTCATAATAATGGGCGGCCAGCAAAAACACCGCTTGTTGCAAATCCGCAGGCACCTTGTCCCAGGTCACACCAAACCCGGCGTCAATGACCAAGACTACAGACCCCGCCGCAGGGATCATCGGCAGAACCGCACCTGTGGGGCGCAAAACAGGCCGCTGCGCGTCTCGCTCCAGCCAAAACCGCTGCAAGTCGACCAACGTTTCGGTTCCGTCGCGATCAACAATCCTGACGCTTGTGATCGAATGAACCGGGGCGACCGGCAATGTTTGACTTTCAGGATTTCGCCAATGGCTCAAAGACCACTCAAAAGTGCTGCGTATCAATGCCTTGCCTGTCCGCGCTTCAATCGCGACCATGGCAGCACGCAAGAAACCGACCAGAACGTCATCTTGCAAAGTGTCGGTCCCAAAGCCACTTCCCAAGCGCAGATGTGCCTTAAAGGCATCCACTGGCAGCGCTGAATTTGGCACGCTTGTCTCTTCGATCAACATCATGGAATGTCTCCAATTATCCCGTTCTTCCCCGCTCCCAAAAGGGACCCGGACGCGCACCTGGCTGCATTGCTCGGTCGGAGGGAGCAGCTAGACAATGCACCCAAACCATCGGCACGCGCCCGGACCGGGGCCAAGTCGCCCCGGCCCCGTGTTCGACGCCGCTTTACGCGGTGCCGAATTTCAGAAGCTTGATCGCAGCAAAATCGCTGACATCACCGCCGACGCGCTTGGTGGCATAGAACAACACATGCGGCTTGGCGCTAAACGGGTCGCGCTAGATGCGCAGATCGGGGCGCTCTGCCACGGTATAGCCCGCCGCAAAATCACCAAACGCGACCGAAAACGCGTCCGTCACCACATCCGGCATGTCCTCGGCCACCAATACAGGATAGCCCATCAGCCGTGCAGGCTCCCCCTGAGCCAGACCGTCTGACCACAAGAACCGCCCATCCAGGTCTTTCAACTTGCGCAGGCGCCCGGCAGTCTTCGAACTCATGACAAAGCTCGCGTTGGCGCGGTATTGCGCCCCAAGCGCATAGACAAGATCAACAACTGAATCCGCCGTGACTTCGCCGTCCACACCCGTCGGAACGTAGCCAAGATTACCCCAGGTCCAGATTTCGTTGTCGATCTTGTCATGCGCAAGCAAACCCTTGGGTTTGTCGATCCCATCACCATTGATGAATGCAGCCGCCTCGGCCCGCGAGAACTTGTCGGCGATGCGTCCTGCTAACCAGCCTTCGATGTCAAAGGCGGAATCGTCCAGCAAACGCTGCGACGCTTTCGGAAGCGCACTCAGTTCGTGCAACTGGACCGTGATGCGGTCGATCTGCGGGGTGGCCGTCTCGCCCACGGTACTTGTCTCGGTGGCCCAGCCAGCGCCCACATCTGTATGATCCACCAAAACGTCGTAGGATGTCGCTTCCACCTGCACCACCGACGCGATCGCACGAATAGAAGCCGTTGCATTCAAAACCGATTTCACCCGGTCAGATGTCTGCGGGTCAACCAGATAACCGCCATCCGAATTGACCGACGACGACAGCGATTTGCTCTCCATCTCAAGCCCGCGCAGACCGTCATCGTCGCCGTTGCGGATATAGGCGTTCATGGCCTTTTGATGTGGCGCGGCAGCATCCTGCATCCCACCCAAGGGCGTACGCGCAGGCAAAGTCATTTTTCGATCCAACATAGTCATTCGCTCTTCTGTTTGTTGCAACTTGGTCGTCATTTTGGCCTGAAAGCCTTTCAAATCATGCACAAAGCCGGTCATGGCCTGCCGAACTTCTTCAGCCGCCGATGCCCGAGCGTCTTGCGTTTTGATCTCAATCTGAGTCATTCAGATCCCCTTTGATTAAAGTTGAAATAGCCTGCCCCGGCCCTCACCGCGCCAGCAGAACCCGTGCGTCCTCGAACACCAATGCCATGTCGCGCAGCACATCCCCGATCGCGACGAAATCACTCTTGGCCGCGACTCGCGCACTTGGCAGCATTGGAAAGGTCACAAGCGAAACCTCCCAAAGATCAAGCTCGGTCAGCACGCGCTGGCCCGTGTCATTCTTGGCAGCGCGCACTGTGCGATACCCAATGCTCAGCCCATCAATCGCCCCGGCAGCAATAAGCGCAGCAGCCTCGCGCCCCCGCGCCACGCTGTCCAGAATGCGCCCCTTGACCCAAAGACCACGCCCGTCTTCGCGAACCTCGTCCCAGACACCGATCGGCTGACTAGGATCATGCTGCCACAGCATCTTGATCCTCCGTCCCGCCTTCAAACCCGCCGCCAACGAACTGCCATAGGCTCCTTTGCTCACCACATCGCCGCCCTGATCAACGCTGCCAAACACGCTGGCATAACCACTGATCTCGGTGCCGCCTTCGACTGTGATCTCGTCACCAAACCGAGCAAACTTATGCTCAAGCCCTGCTCCGAGATCAGGCAGATCTCTCCCGTTCCCCGACCATTGGCCGGGGTTTATCACGTCAATCTCCATGACCATCTCCTTTGAAATTCAGATCGTTAGGGCTGCACCACCAGGAAGGACTGCACCCCTTGCGCAAGGATCACCGCAACGACCCCGTAAACCGTCAACCACAACCGCCGCTCAAGACGCTCCATCATCTCTTCCAGCCGATCCAGACGGTGCAAAAGGTTTTCGTGGTGAATGGCACTGACCCTTTCATGGGCTTGCAACCTCAACCCCGGTGCGCATTCAAACCGGTCAAACTGCGGTCCCTCACTCATCAGCCGCCACCGATGGCAGCCCCAACAGGCTGCGCTTTTCCGCTTGGGTCAGGAACTCGGCCCCCGCAACCCGCGCCCATTGCGCATCGCGTTCTTGCGACAGCGCCGACACCTGATCAAGATCCGGCTTCAACGCGACAGTTTCCCCCGAAAATCCTGATAACCAAAGCGCCAGCGATGCCGTCACCCGCGTGGCCAAAGGCAAAACCGTCAACCGGTAAAACGCCCTGTGCGCCTCTTGATAGTTGGCATAGGTCGCATCCCCCGCGATCCCCAAAAGCATTGGCGGCACCCCGAAAGCCAGTGCAATCTCGCGCGCTGCCGCCTCCTTGGTCTTGTGAAACTCCATATCTGATGGCGAAAATCCCATCGGCTTCCAGTCCAAGCCCCCTTCAAGCAACATCGGTCGCCCGGCATTGCGCGCACCCTGATGATGGCTCTCCATCTCGTTGACCAGGCGGTCATACTGATCATCACTCAGCTTGCCCTGGCCGTCCGCGCCACGGTACACAATCGCCCCCGAAGGCCGCGCTGCATTGTCCAGCAAGGCTTTGCTCCAACGCGAGGCGGAATTATGCACATCCATCGCCATCGCCGCCGCCTGCATCGGGCTAAAGCCATAGTGATCATCTTGCGGATGGAAATTCTTGATATGACAAACCGGGACAATCATCGTCATCTTTGCTCATACCTCTCGATTGGAACCTCCAAACCGAGCGAACACGAAAAAACGGCCGCCGGAACTTAATCCGGGGCCGTTCGCCGACTTCGTCTAGCATGCCTAGATATGTACGTCAGACCGTTCGCAAAGTCAAGAAAACAAGTGTTACCTAAACCTTCCAAGCCCTTACGATGGTTAACAAAAACCTAACAGACGCGCCCTTAGTTTCCGCCCGTCGACGCATTACCCGCCGCCGCTGCGCCACGTTCGGCTTCGATCACCCGCCAGGCCGCCACATTGCGGTTATGCTCGTCCAAAGTCACCGCAAAAGCATGGCCACCCGTGCCGTCCGCCACGAAGAAGATGTAATCCTCCTCAACGGGTTGCGCCGCGGCCATCAGGCTCGCAAGACCGGGGTTGGCAATCGGTGTCGGAGGCAATGCAGGGATTACATAGGTGTTATAGGGCGTCTCTGTGCGCAGCTCACTCCGGCGCAGCCCGCGCCCTAAAATACCCTCGCCATTGGTGATGCCGTAAATAACTGTCGGGTCGGTCTGCAACCGCATCCCTTGGTTAAGCCGATTGATAAAGACGCTTGCAACCTGCCTGCGCTCTTCGGGCACACCCGTCTCTTTCTCGATGATCGAGGCCAGGATCAGCATCTCTTGCGGCGTCTCAACCGGCAGACCTGGATCACGCGCGTCCCAGGCTTCGGCCAAACGACGCTCTTGAGAGGCTTGCATCAAGGCTAAGACCGTATTGCGGTCCTGACCTTCGGAGACCTCGTAGCTGTCAGGTGCCAACGCCCCTTCGGCAGGCACAGAAACAACGGTGCCTTCCAACAGATCAATCGACTTCAACCCCTCAACCACCTGCCAGCTGGTCACGCCTTCTGCCAGTGCGATACGAAACCGCGTGTCGGCCTTCGCCTTGGTCTCGGTATAGATCACAGGCACATCATCAACGCCGGGGATGAACTCGGCGCGCTCTACAAAACGGCTGGTTTCTGGGTCAAGCTCGCGGACCTGCGTGCTGATGCGGTTGATCCCGATCCGGTAAACCACTTCGGTACCGCACGTGCTGGCTCCGCCGCGTGTGACCGTATCAACGATCTCTTGCATCGACGCTTCGGGCTGGATCAAAAAGCTGCCCGCCTTTAGCGCGCTGGCCTTTTCCTCATAGTCGGCACCGATGCGGAAGATCGCTGCCGACGTGACGGCCTCCTGCTGTGCAAGATCATCACCCACGGCACGCATGTTGGACCCACGCTCCACCTGCAAACAGATCGCCTGAGCCAAAGGCCCCGGCGCATCATATTGCCCGCGTCCCCAAAGAATGACACCGCCCAAAAGGAACAGTGCCAAAATCAGGAACGTCACTGCGTTAGACGCAACATGCTTCCACATCAGGATATCTTTCCGAAAAGCACACTTGCATTGGTACCGCCAAACCCGAACGAATTGCTCAGGGCGACATCAATCTTGCGCTCAACCTTTTTGTTGGGGGCCAGATCGATCTTTGTCTCAACCGCCGGATTGTCCAGGTTGATCGTTGGCGGAGCCACCTGATCGCGGATCGCAAGGATCGAAAATATTGCCTCGATCGCGCCCGCAGCACCCAAAAGATGCCCTGTCGCAGACTTGGTCGACGACATGGTGACCCCGGCCACAGCATCGCCTAGCATCCGTTCAACGGCACCCAGTTCGATCACATCGGCCATAGTCGATGTGCCGTGCGCATTGATATAGTCGATGTCTTTCGGCTCAAGCCCTGCTCCGCGCAACGCATTGCGCATCGACCGCTCGGCCCCGTCACCATCCTCGGCGGGTGCCGTGATGTGATAGGCATCGCCCGACAGGCCGTAGCCCAGAACCTCGGCATAAATCTTCGCGCCGCGCGCCTTTGCGTGCTCATATTCCTCTAGCACAACAATACCTGCACCCTCGCCCATGACAAACCCATCCCGGTCGGCGTCATAAGGGCGGCTGGCTTTGGTCGGATCGTCGGCCCGCTTTGTCGACAGCGCTTTGCACGCGTTGAAACCGGCAATGCCGATCTCGCAAATCGCAGCCTCTGCCCCACCTGCGATCATCACATCGGCATCGCCGTGAATAATAAGCCGGCTGGCATCACCAATCGCATGCGCCCCGGTCGAACAGGCAGTCACAACAGAATGGTTCGGTCCGCGAAACCCATAGCGAATCGACACCTGACCCGAGATCAGGTTGATCAGCGCGCCAGGCACAAAAAACGGGCTGACGCGGCGCGGGCCTTTTTCATGCATCATCACAGCAGTGTTCGCGATTGAATTCAAACCGCCGATACCAGAGCCGATCAAGACGCCTGTGCGTTCCTGGTCTTCACGCCCGGTCGGAGTCCATCCGGAATCCTCGATCGCCTGCTGTGCTGCGGCCATGCCGAACATGATGAACGTATCGACTTTGCGCTGCTCTTTCGGCTCCATATATTTGTCGGCGTTGAACGTACCATTTGTGCCGTCACCAAGCGGAACTTCGCATGCGTATTGAGTGACCAACCGACTTGGGTCAAAACCTGTGATCGGCCCCGCGCCCGACTGACCGTCCAATATTCTGGACCAGCTGGCCTCGACCCCGTCAGCCAACGGCGTCACCAGTCCCAAACCTGTCACCACTACTCTGCGCATATTAAGCCCCTTGGTGTTTTCTGTGCGTTGAACGGCTATACCTTGCCAACTGCGTTAATTTCAAGATGCGATAGCCCGGTAACTTGCCTAAGCGGGCGGACCTTTGCGTGTCATCAGGCGCACCCGTTCCCCATCTACATCAACATCTCGTAGCGCCGAATATCCAAGTTGGTCAGCAAGTCGCAGCGACGCTTGGTTATCAGAGGATATCATGCACACCGTGCGCCCTGTCACGACCCGGTCAAACCAGTCATGCGCGGCGCGCGCAGCCTCCAGCCCCAAACCCTTGCCCTGCGCTTCGGTCGACAGCAGCCAACCTGCTTCGGGGAACGGGTCAAAATCCTCGCCAAACCCACGTGATGCAAAGAAAAACCCAGTTTGCCCCGCCATTTCCCGTGTGTTGTGGGCCTGAATAGCCCATTGGCCAAAGCCCACAATGTGCCAATGCCCGGCATTGCGTAAAAACGCATCCCACGACCGGGCTTTGGGCCATGGCTTGCCAGTGATATGCGTGACCACCTCTGGCGTTGCCCATATTTCAGCATAGCGCGCAAAATCCTCCGAGCGCATGGCCCGCAAGGTCAGTCTGGCAGTATTGATCATCGGTACGGCTCGGGACATGGGGTGAATTGCCTTCACGCTCTGAATTATTTTGCGTCACTGTCGCCTATGGTCTTGCCCCAAGACAAGCGTGAACCACACAGATCAATAAAAAACGGCGCCCTTCCGCTAAGGAAGAACGCCGTTTCAGAATTATTTGGCCGACATGCCCGTGATCCGGGCCGTCGGCAGAAAAGCTTAGGAAGCTTCTTTGATGAACTTAACTGCGTCACCGAAGGTCTGGATGTTCTCGGCTGCATCGTCGGGGATTTCGATGCCGAACTCTTCTTCAAACGCCATGACCAGCTCAACAGTGTCGAGGCTGTCAGCACCAAGATCGTCGATGAACGAAGCGTTCTCGACAACTTTGTCCTCTTCAACACCCAAGTGCTCTACAACGATCTTCTTTACGCGGTCTGCGACGTCGCTCATATTCAGTCCTCATTCATTCGGGCAACGCGTGCCCTCTTCTGTTTCCGCACACGCCTGTTGTGGCGGTTTGGATCGTGCCCCGAAGGGCGGCTATGGTCCTTGTTTGCACAAGGTGTGGGATGCAATCAAGGCTTCCCTAACTCAAATCTGCGCTTCCTTTAGCATAAGACGCAACTTTGGCAAACGCTTTGCAGCGCAATGTCATAACATGGCCATGCCGCCGTTTACATGCAAGGTTGTTCCAGTAACATAAGCGGCCTCTGCGCTGGACAGATACACGACAGCGGCTGCGATCTCGGCGGGTTCCCCCATCCGAGCGGCGGGAATCTGCCCCATGATTCCTGATTTCTGGTCATCCGTCAGCTTTTCCGTCATCGCAGTGGTTATAAAACCCGGCGCAATCGCATTCACGGTGATCCCCCGGCTGGCAACCTCGTAGGCCAGTGATTTGGACATCCCAACCATCCCGGCCTTGGACGCCGCATAGTTGGCCTGCCCCGGATTGCCGGTAGCCCCCACAATGCTCGAGATATTCACGATCCGGCCCCAACGCGCCTTCATCATGCCGCGCATCACACCTTTGCACAGCTTGAAAGTCGCCGTCAGGTTAACATTGATCACCGAATTCCACTCTTCATCCGACATCCGCATAAACAGGTTGTCGCGCGTGATGCCAGCGTTGTTGACCAGAATATCTACCGATCCCATGGCCTCGATCGCTTGCTTGGGCAGCGCTTCGACTGCCTCCATATCGCTCAGATTACAGGGCAGCACATGCGCCCGTTCGCCCAACTCGGCCCGAAGCGCCTCAAGCGGTTCCGTGCGTGTGCCAGAAAGCCCCACATTTGCGCCCTGAGCATGCAAAGCGCGTGCAATATCAGCACCGATTCCCCCAGACGCACCAGTGATCAGCGCATTTTTACCTGTAAGATCAAACATCTACTTTTCCTTTTTGTCTTTTGCTCACGCGGTGTTCATCGCCGCAGCGTCTGCTGCCGTACCGATATTTACGCACGTGATCTCCTTGTTGATGCGGCGGATCATGCCCGATAACGCCTTGCCAGCGCCGATCTCCCAGATCTCTGTCACGCCTTGCGCACCCATCCATTCAACCGACGACAGCCAGCGAACCTGACCCGTGACCTGTTCAATCAGCAGTTTGCGGATCTGGTCGGGGTCACTGACGGCCTCGGCGGTCACGTTCGCAACCACAGGCACCGAAGGCGCGTTCATCTTCACATCGGCCAAAGCACCGGCCATTTCTTCTGCTGCCGGTGCCATCAAGGCACAGTGGAACGGTGCCGAAACGGGCAAAAGCAAAGCCCGCTTGGCACCCGCAGCCTTGGCCAGATCAAGGGCGCGTTCAACAGCTGCCTTACTGCCCGAAACAACATTTTGCGAAGGATCGTTCTGATTGGCCACCTGACACACATCGCCTTGTGCGGCCTGCGCTGCGACCTGTTCGGCTTGTTCAAAGCTAAGCCCCAGCAAGGCGGCCATTGCGCCCTGCCCCACGGGAACCGCCGCTTGCATGGCGCGGCCCCGGATGCGCAACAGACGCGCGGTGTCAGCCAAAGAAAACGTTCCCGCCGCACAAAGCGCTGAATATTCGCCCAATGAATGGCCCGCCACAAATGATGCTTTCTCGACCGAAATCCCCTCTGCGGCCAAGGCTGCCATCGCAGCCATCGACGTCGCCATCAACGCGGGCTGCGCGTTCTGGGTAAGCGTCAGCGCCTCGGCCTCGCCCTCCCAGATCAACGTAGACAGTTTTTCGCCCAAGGCCTCGTCAACCTCGTCAAAAACCGCTTTTGCCGCGGGATAGGCGTCCGCCAGATCACGGCCCATGCCGATTGTTTGCGCACCTTGGCCCGGATATACGAATGCAATACTCATAGACTTCCCCGTTTTTTCGTTCCAATGGCTTTACCGCGTGGTGTCCAGGCAAACAAGTCTGCACCGGCTTTGTGCGTTTATCTGCGATTGCCCGCGCCCCGCATTGCCTTAGATAAGAAGCGTGATGATATCGGAGAGTGCAGATGGCCATTCAAAATACCACCATTCGTTATGGCGGCGTAACCAAATCCCTTCACTGGCTGACCGCCCTTCTTGTTTTGGCGCTGATCGCGTCAGGTCTTTATGCAGAAGACCTTCCCCATGAAACCCAAGCGCAACTGTCCCAGAAAGCTTTGTTCTTTTCGATCCATAAGACAATGGGCGTTGCCGTGTTCTTTGTCGCGCTGGTCCGGATCATCTGGGCCATAAGCCAACCAAAGCCCGGCCTTTTGAATGCCGATAAAAAGCTTGAAAGCTGGCTCGCAGAGACGGTTCATTGGGTGCTTTACGCGTCTTTGATGCTCGTACCGTTGGCCGGCTGGATCAGCCATGCCGCAGCATCAGGCTTTGCGCCAATCTGGTGGCCGCTTGGGCAAGGCCTGCCGTTCATTCCCAAAAACGAGGCGATTGAACATGCGTTTACCTCGCTGCACGTCATCGCAGGCAGGGTGCTGATCGGCGCGCTGATCCTGCACGTCGCAGGCGCGCTGAAGCACCACTTGATCGACCGCGATTCGACCCTGCGGCGGATGTTGCCGGGCGAACCCCCGATTGGGCCGGTCCCTGCGCAGCATGGCAGTAAGGTCTCCATCGCCACCGCGGTCGCAATCTGGCTGGTCACCTTGGCGATAGGTTTGGGGCTGGGCATCATGGGCGGCGAAGGTCGTTCCGAGGCGGCACAGGCCCCTGCGCTGGAACAGGCAGCCTCTGAATGGACAGTCGAGGACGGAACCATCGGTCTAACGGTCAACCAGTTCGGCTCCACCGTCGAGGGCAGTTTTGCCGATTGGACGTCGTCAATCTCGTTTGATGAAACCGTCGAGGCGGGCAAGGCAGGCGAGGTCACGACGACAATCTCCATCCCGTCGCTCAGCCTCGGGTCAGTTACCGATCAGGCAATGGGCCCCGATTTTTTCAACGCCGAAGGCTTCCCCACCGCAACGTTTCAGGCGGATATCAACGTCGCCTCTGGCAGATACGTCGCCGATGGAACTTTGACGATTAAAGATCAGTCGGTTCCGATATCGCTACCCTTTACGTTGCAAGTCGACGACAACAAGGCGCAGATGCGCAGCACAACAACCCTTGACCGGCGCGATTTCGAGATCGGGCAAAGCGTGACAGACGCGTCGACACTTGGCTTTGACGTCACAATCGACATCACGCTGACCGCAACGCGTTAAAACGCCATTACCACGATCCGACAAACAAAAACGCCGGGGTCAGACCCCGGCGTTTTCGCATCAACATTTGATTGAAAGCTTACTCCGCTTTCATCGCTTCAACGGAAATGTTCACTTTCACTTCATCGCTGATGAAAGGCGTAAACTTGCCGAGGTTGAAATCGGTACGCATAACAGTGGTTGTCGCGTCAAAACCGGCCCAAGGCTTGTTTGCCATCGGGTGCTCGCCCATCTTGTTCAACTTTGCATCCAGAACGACCGATTTTGTGACACCGTTCATGGTCAGATCTCCAGTGATCAAACCTGTGTCCTCGCCTGTGACTTCGATACCTGTGGAGGTAAAGGTCACCATGTCGCCTTCAGAAGCACCAAAGAAATCAGCCGACATGAAGTGTTCAGTGCGCGGCTGCCAGCCGGTGATCAGGTCCATCACGGGAAAGGAAACGGAAACGGTCGAATTCGCAGGCGCTTCCATGTCCATCATGATCTCGCCGTCAAAGCCGCTGAACATAGACGTGGTAGTAGAGAAACCCAAGTGGTTGTATGTAAACACGATTTGGCTGTGGCTTGCATCAAGAACATATTTCTCGGCAGCAAAAGCAGCGCTTGCGCCAAGTGTGAGGGCAGAAGCGAGAAGGACAGATTTGATATTCATGTGTTGTCTCCTGTTGAACAATCTAATGATGCACAGATGGAGCAAATCCATAGAGATACAACTCAGCAGCAATCAACACTCATTGCGCAGGAATGAACATGAGCGCGAGAGTGGCCATAAGCTTCTGTTTTCTTGTGTAAATTGGCCTGAATCGTGAAGGCTGCGGATCAGCCTTTGCAAAATTTCCCGCTCGGTCACTTTTAGGTCAGCCACAAAATTGCCCTGCCTATCCCAGAACTTCAAACCGTTTCCGTATTTCACAATCTGGCCAAAGTCTGCGAACCGGCCGCGATACACAACCAGCATCGCGCCCATCGCGCCGGGGCGGAATATCCGCAACTCCATGCGCACCAGATCAATCTCGATCTCGGTCCGCGCCTCAGCAGCACCTGCAAAGACCAGCCAGAACCCCAAAAACAGGGATGACACAGACAGGCCAATCTTCATCAGAACGACATCGCTGCTCCAATCTGCGCCGGGTGCCAGCCAAAGGCCAGAGGCCGCAACGATCAAAGACACGCCGCCAAGCCGTTGCAAAAACCGAACCATCACCTGCGTCCCCTGAACCGCGCCGTTGGATACCTTGTAAAGCATGTGGTCCGTCCTGAAATCAGATGTCGCGGTCATGTCATGCCTCCTGAAATCCTGGGCAATGCGCCCGCCGTTGCGATCACTTTTGCCTTCGAAAACGGCAATACCGCGGCGCACTTGTGTTGCGCCTCAGGCCATTGCATGAACTTCACCCGACGCTGGTCAATCGCGCACCATCCGCATTGCCCCTTGCCCTACCGCCAAGACCGTGTATATCGGCCACTCGTTTTGCATCATTAAATGAACCGCGCAGACTCTCGTGGTGGGGCCGCAAAACGCAAATGCCTCGCCTATGAAATGCGCCTTGATATAAATAGGAGTGCACATGCCGCTTTATGAGCATGTTATGATTGCGCGTCAGGACCTGTCCAACACGCAAGCAGAAGGCCTTATCGAACATTTTGGCACAGTTTTGGCTGACAACGACGGCAAGCTCGTCGACAGCGAATACTGGGGCGTCAAGACGATGGCCTATAAGATCAACAAAAACCGCAAGGGCCACTACGCCTTCCTGCGCTCGGACGCACCTGCGACCGCGATTCAGGAAATGGAGCGTCTGATGCG
>JAGXHA010000001.1 GCA_024636475.1 Roseobacter sp.
ATTCGCGGTCCAGCCGCAACAAATGGTATTCACGATGATGCGGTAGATAATTGTAGCTGTTCAAAATTCGCGGTCCAGCCGCAACACTGACGCGGCAGGTTCATTGAAAAAGGATATTGTAGCTGTTCAAAATTCGCGGTCCAGCCGCAACTCCAACCATGCGGCGATGCTTTCCGGCTTCATTGTAGCTTTTCAAAATTCGCGGTCCAGCCGCAACCGCAGGCATTGGCCTCACCTTCCCCGCCAAATTGTAGCTGTTCAAAATTCGCGGTCCAGCCGCAACCGTCAATCTTTCTGTCAACGGTGGATAGCAATTGTAGCTATTCAAAATTCGCGGTCCAGCCGCAACCTGCAAATTCAAAGGGAGCGACTACGCATGATTGTAGCTGTTCAAAATTCGCGGTCCAGCCGCAACAGACGCGAACGCCTGCCATTTCAGTTGTCATTGTAGCTGTTCAAAATTCGCGGTCCAGCCGCAATGAAGAGCACTTGAAGGACTTTGTTACCTGCTAGTGTCCCCGCGAACAACAGAAGCGTGAAGAGACTTGGAGTGAGGATCAACCAGACGGACTTTGAAGGTGTTACGATGTAGCTGAAGTATTGAACCGTGATAAGGCTGGTCTCGACTTCTTTTGGCTGAAAGATCAGAGCCTAAATGATCTTGAAAATTTGCCAGACCCATACATCATTGCGGCTGAGATCATTGATGAAATGGAAGCTGCCCTATTGAACTTCCGCTCAGTTTTACTCACATTGGAGAAATTCTAGTCGATAATACCCGTAAAACCATGCAGCTTCGGGCGACGGATCGCTTTGGAGCTATGCCGATAAAATGGCGGGATCGAAAATCTCAGCATCTTATCAACAGTGCGACGGTTGATACCAAAGAAAGGCAGAAACGCGAAACATATAATCGACAGCGAATATCACTGGCCGCCTGAAATACACTACATAGGTGTTCCATCCCGGACGATCACATAGATCCTCGCCGTTCTGGCGATAGCCGCGCAATGAAGCGGATACCAAACCATGTAAGTGTTTCCGTCGCGCTTGTGATTGGATCAGCAACCGAGGCAGACGATGAAAGCACCCTTAGGCCAAAGAATTAATACTGCTAGAGCCCTCCGTGAACCGGATGCCGTCAAAGCGTTCATTAATGGACCATACGGCGGCGGTAATGCAGATAGACCGCATTTGGTAGTCGGGTGGGCGCAGCGGCTTAGCGACGAAGACGGACCCGCCTTCTGGGAAGTCATCTTAAGTGAGTGGTCTGGCTTCGACGCTATTCCGCATGATGATTTTGAAATACTGTTCGCGAAGTTTCCTCCTCCACCGTGCGACGTGCCTGAATTTCTGACGGTCTATCGTGGCCAAAATGCTGGCTCACCGAGCGGACTTTCTTGGACGCTCGACTGCAAGGTTGCCAGATCGTTTGCCAATGGTCATCGCAATATTCGCAATCCAAACCCGGTGGTGCTCGAACTGAAGGTTACGCGTGAGCAAGTCGCCTTCGTTTGCGATGATCGTGATGAGGCGGAGGTGGTGTTACGCGCTGTTCCCGATCGTTTCCTTCGAGTAACCACGTTGAATGTTTAATTGCTCCGAGCTAGTCGAAGGCTTGGGTTGAGCCTTATTCGGGGAAGTCATCGTCTGATTCTGGAGCAGGCACAAAATTCACATCGGCAAAGATGATAAATTATCGTTTATTATCAGATGTTTAATGGTGCCCAGGGGCGGAATCGAACCACCGACACGAGGATTTTCAATCCACTGCTCTACCCCTGAGCTACCCGGGCACCGGAGACCTAAAGCAAGGTCGGGTGAGCGGGTTCTAGGGCCTTGCGGCGGGGGTGTCCATAGTCTTTTCGGCGGTTATGCAAAGGTTTTTTAAACCATGCCAGATCAGAGCAAGATCAGTTCTAATGCGGTTTGTCGGGCGCGATTTGGGCAGCATCGGCCGCTTCAAGCGCGGAGTCGATATCATCGGGATCCGTGCTGGGGGCCGCGTAGCTGCCGTTGAGCCATTTTGCGAGATCAATGTCTGCGCAACGGCCCGAACAAAAAGGGCGATACTTGACAGAGATTTCACCATTACAGATCGGGCAAGTCACTTCAACACCTCGGAAATTGCCATGCGGGCGCGTTTACGTTGCAATTCATAGTGCCCCAAAGGCGTCCAGCCGATCAAGGTGGTTTCTACGTCGTCAGACTTAAACGCCTGCCGCAACGCTGTTTCAAAAGGCCGGCGGTCTTTTTTGGCCATCGGAGCCAAGTCAAGTGTGATTTGCCCACCAAGACCACGCAAGCGCAGCGCACGCGGCAAAGCACGGGCGCAGGCCATGTTGGCTTTGATCCCTGCGGCCAGGGACACATCCGCACCGGTGTTCACGTCCACTGCAACAAGGGCGCGGGTTGGCTCTACGAACATGGATGCACCGCCATCCAACTGCACGCGGGGCTGGCGCAGATCATCGAGGGCATCCAAAACGGCATGGGTTTCAAAACTGCCCTCAGCCGTCACGACCTCGGCAGGGTCGACCCAATCGCGCCACGCCAGAATGTGGGGGCCATCGCCTTCGGAGAGCAGTTCCATCTCGGTCGCTTCATCTCCCAGAACCCTATCGGCGAGGGTCAGCATCGCGTCGATGTCATCGGCAATATCGTCTTCATCGGCTCCGGCGCAGGATGACCGCAGGATCAGACCATGCGGGGCATCACCAGAGGCCTCGTGCGCGATTTCAAGCAGGCGGTCGCGTTCTTCCTCGTCGCGGATCGAGCGCGAAATATTCGTGCCGGGGGCCCCAGGCGTTACGATGGCGTAGCGGCTTTTGAACAAAAGCTTTTGCGTCACAGGGATAGCTTTGCCAGGCTCGGCATAGCCTGACACTTGCACCAAGATCGCCTGACCAGGGGCCAAGCCTTTGATCTGGCGCAGGAAGGCAGATCCATCCGGGGTTTTCAGGAACATCCCGCCCTGCCCTTTCACGGGCCTGTCTGCGATGGCGCGGTAGATCGTGCCGGGGCGCGGTCCGTCGCTGTCGATCAGCAGATCGTCCAGCTTGCCATCCACCAAAAGGGCGGCGGCTTCAACCTCGCCCAGATGATCCAGAACGATTGTGCGGCCCTTCATAGTGTCTCTCCATCGAAAATATAGCCTGCGGCGCGCAGCAGGTTTGCGGTTTCGGCCAAAGGCAGACCCACGATGCCGGTAAAGGATCCGCTTATCCACGGGATCAAAGCGCCCGCGGGGCCTTGGATGCCATAACCGCCGGCCTTGCCTTGCCAATCGCCAGTGGCCAGATAAGCGGCCAGCTCGGTATCAGACAGCCGCTTCATGCGCACGGTGCTAACCACATCACGTTCCCACAGCTTATCGCCGCATTTGACTGCAACGGCTGTGATCACCTTGTGACGTCGTCCCGACATAAGGCGCAGAAAGCTGGCGGCTTCCTTGGCGTCCGCCGGTTTGCCCAAAATCCGCCGCCCCACGGCAACCGTGGTATCTGCGCACAGCACGATATCTTCTGTGCCGGCCAGCACGGCAGCCGCTTTTTCACGGGCCATACGCGCACAGTAGGGGCGCGGCAGTTCCGCCTTGAGCGGCGTTTCGTCAATGTCAGGGGCGCGGATATCGTCAGGCACAACGCCAATTTGCGCCAGCAATTCCTTGCGGCGCGGACTGCCTGATCCGAGAATAAAGGTCATATGCAAACCCGAAGCACCGACCGAAAACCGCAAGATTTTCGGTAGAGCACGTTATTTAAAGCGGTAATTGATCCGGCCCTTGCTCAGATCATAGGGGGTCATTTCCACCTGTACTTTATCGCCAGCCAGAACCCGGATGCGGTTCTTGCGCATCTTGCCTGCCGTATGTGCGATAATCTCATGGCCGTTTTCAAGCTCGACCCGGAATGTCGCATTCGGCAGGAGTTCCTTGACAATACCGGGGAATTCGAGCGTGTCTTCCTTGGCCATGGTCTCTCCTTGAACACTTTGTCCCACAATTTCAGGACGAAGGCTTAAATGGGCGCAATTCTTCAGATTTTCAAGGCCTATTCATAGCAAGGGGACGTTTATCGCTGCGTTATCGCGCCCAGCCTGATCTGCCCAATGTGTGCGGTTCAGAACGACACCATCCGCACGCACACGTGCGATTTGCGTCAAATCAACCTCGGCATAGGTCCAGCCGGGTAGGTTTATCTGCGCTTGAGCTAACACACCCGTCGGCGGGAACCCCACGTCGGGCGGGCAGAAAACACCACCAGCCCCAAAGGAATCACCCAAAGCATCGGACCAATCCGCTGGCCCAACGCAGGATGACATCGCAGTGATGCACTGATTCTTCAGCGCGCGCGCCATTGATCCGATGCGCACCCGCCAATAACCTGCCAGCGCCTCGGTTACACTGGGGACAGCGATAATGTCACAAGATGTGAACGCCGTATTCAGCCGCCAGCTTAAGATGCGCGGAAACCGCGTCGGCCAACCGATCAGATACCGCGAAAAGAGACGCTTCAAGATTTGCGGCCACATCAAGTCCGGCCAAGGTTGCAAGCTCCATCGCACCGTATTCGGGAAACAACAGCAACTGCGCCCCATTGCCTGCGGCACCGGCAACCCAAGCTGCAACCTTATCTTCGTACTGCGCCCAGCTTGACAGGATATCGAGCGGATAGGCGGCGGTGGCTATTTTTATCATTCAGGTCTCTGCGTTGATCGCGACAAGGGTGCGCTTGTTGTGCTAACGCTCCAATGGGCTATTGGGCTAAAATTGATTATTCCACTTTTACAAAGCTATATGGCAAGGCTGCTTGAATTTCTTCATTAAATACTCAAGTAATTTCACAAAACGGAAAACAACCAGAAGGCGGCGGCGATGTTCAAGAAAGGGGTGACACTGCGCGGTATCGAAGTGTTCGAGGCGCTGGCAAGTAGCGGCTCTGTCGCCCGGGCGGCTGCAGCGACCGGGTTGAGCCAACCTGCCGTCAGCCAGCAGATGACCAACCTTGAAGCCGCGATTGGCATTGCTTTGATTGACCATAGCCGCCGCCCCATGCGGCTGACCCACGCCGGTGAAAGCTTTCTTCGGCACGCAAGTGCAGCGCTGACGCAACTGCGGCTGGCGCAAAGTGAACTGACGGTGATGGACCTGGCAAATCTGTCAGACCTGAGCCTTGGCGTGATTGATGATTTTGACAATGATCTGACCCCCCGCCTTGCCACCATTCTGGCAGATAGCATGGCCGGATGCAGGTTCCGGATGATCACAGATGGCAGCAAGGATCTGATCCAAGCGGTGCAAGACAGAACGCTGCACATTGCAATTGCCGCGACCAGTGGGGATGCCAAAAGCGGGCTGATCGAATTGCCGCTCGCCCGTGATCCGTTCATCATTGTGGCCCCAAAGGACTTTGCAGGCACGCCCGGCGATCTGCTTTCGGGTCATTCAAAACTGGCGTTCCTGAAGTACGAGGCTGATCAGATGATCTCTGATCAGATCAACAACCATCTGACGCGCCGAAATATTACCCTTGCGTCAAAGTTCGAGATCGGAAGTCGCCTTGCCTTGATGGCCATGGTCGCGCGCGGGATCGGTTGGGCCATCACAACACCTTTCGGCTTTGGTCGCGCAGAACGCTTTCACAAGGCGCTTACTGCCCACGCCCTGCCGCCGCCCGCTGTGTCGCGCCAGATATCACTGTTTGCGGGGGCTGACTGGACCGGGCCTGTGCCACAGAACATCGCGGCAACCATGCGCCAGTTGCTGCAAACTCACATGATTGCGCCCACACTGGCCCATATGCCATGGCTGGCGGGCAGTTTTCATACCCTTGATGGGTGACAGGCTTGCAGCACGGCATACATGCTGCTTCACTCGGGTGATATGAAAGGCAAACCAGATGAGCAAAATTGTCATTCTTACAGGTGCAGGCATTTCAGCTGAAAGCGGGATCGAAACCTTTCGTGCCGAAGACGGGCTTTGGGCGCAGCACCGCGTCGAGGATGTCGCCACCCCCGAAGGGTTTATCCGCGACCCAAAGCTGGTGGTCGATTTCTATAATGCGCGCCGCAAGCAAGCGTCTGAGGCCGCGCCGAATGCGGCGCATAAAGCGCTTGCCAAGCTGCAACAGCATCATAACGGCCAGGTTGTAATCGTAACCCAGAACGTCGATGATCTGCATGAACAGGGCGGATCAAAAAAAGTGATGCATATGCACGGTGCGCTGAAATCAGCACTTTGCGCGAGCTGCGATCACCGTTGGGAGGCCCCGATGGTGATGGCAACCGGTGATCCCTGCCCGAAATGCAAGGCACCCGCTGCACGGCCTGATATCGTCTGGTTCGGGGAAATGCCTTATGACATGGATGCCATCTTTGATCATTTGGCAGAGGCGGATATCTTTGCGGCCATCGGAACCTCGGGCAATGTGTATCCGGCAGCTGGCTTCGTGGCCGAGGCGCGCCAGCATGGCGCGCATACGGTCGAGCTGAACCTTGAACGATCCGCTGTAGGCAACCAGTTTGCAGAGCACCGCACAGGCCCTGCCAGCCGCGTGGTGCCAGAGTGGGTTGAGGAACTATTGGGCAACACCGTACCAAGGCGGCCTGATTTCAGGTAGGTCCGATGCTCAGGCCGCCAAGCTGGTTCTAGTTGCTCATTTTGCCATGGCTGGAATGATCCATGGTGCCGTGTTTTGTGGCATCATGCTGCATTCCTTCTTGGCCTGGCTGGCGTTCCTGATCCACGAGGATCTCAATCTCGACCGCGCCGGCCTTTTCGAACTCAAGCGTGACTTTGATGACATCATCCTGCACCAACGGCCGTTTCAAACCCAAAAACATCAGGTGATCGCCACCGCGCTGGAATATATGCACCTGATCTGCTGCGATCGGCACACCGCCCTCGATCTCGCCCATGCGCATCACGCCGTTGGCGTCTTCGCTGTGTTGGTGCAGTTCAACCCTTTCAGCGACATCAGACGATACGCCAATCAGGCGGTCATCTGCGCCGGAGTGATTCATCAGCATCATGAAGGCCGCGCCAGAAGTTGAGGCTGCGGTTGAGCTGCGCGCATAGGCATCATGAACCATCATGGTTTCAGCGGCGGCTAACGGGCCAGTAAACAGCAGAACAAATGCCCAAAATGCACGGGCAAGCAAAGTCGGTTTCATTTGGATATTCCTGTATTGTAAGTTGTCTGAGGGAGAGGTTTTCAGACAGAAACAGGCGGTGCCCTTGTATCCGGGTGCGGCTTGTGGCGTAGGGGATCGGGACGATCAGGCTGCATAATATTCTCGCAAAACACCATCAGCCACGCAGGGGCGTCCAACAGATCGATAGATCCTGCAAAAGAGATATTCAGCGCTGAGTCAGGGCAAATATGCGGGGCGGAGGTTGGGGTGCCATTCGCATCCAAATAGATCGCCACAACCCCCGAACCCGTGCATAGCACCATATGCCCTGTTGCGGCGGATGCACCACGCGCAACGGCCATACTTTGGCTGGTCAGGGCCAATACCAACGCAAGCAAAACAGATGTGAAAGACCGACGTATCATCAAAGACGCTGTAACGGCATCACCGACCAGTTACGACATGCAAAAACGACGCAACCCCGGCGGTTAAGCCAGGGTTGCATCTGTCTGTTTTCAAAAAGCTTAAGAAAGCGCGTCAGCTGTCGCGCTTGACTTTGCAATTGCTTTTTTCACCTTCAAGGCGTTGTCGGACAACTCGATGTCCTTCGCCTTGGCCATGAACTTGTCCAAGCCACCACGGTGGTCGACAGTGCGCAAAGCAGCCGCAGAAATGCGGAACTTAAAGCTGCGGCCCAACGATTCGGACTGCAAGGTCACATCGTTCAAGTTCGGCAAAAACCGACGACGCGTACGGTTTTTTGCATGGCTTACGTTGTTGCCCGACATCGGGCCTTTTCCGGTCAATTCGCAAACGCGCGACATGGGTTTATCCTTTTGCTGCAGGGGCGTGACCGGCGATCCGAACATACACCCAAACGGGCTGCACACAGGCAACCCTCAAATTCGTTTTCTGGCTTTAGGCGGAATCATTGACGGGGTCAACCCAAGCCAGTTGTGTTCCTTGCGCTTTTCCTTTTGCACTTGGTCGAAAGTTTTGGCATCTGTAGGGTATGAGTATCCAGTCACGCGCCCTTCTTGTTCATTTGTTCACTGCAACCGGGGCAATTTTCGCTATGTTGGCCATGTTGGCGGCGGTTGACCAGGAATGGGACTTGATGTTCGTTTGGTTGGTGGTCGCCTTTTTTGTTGATGGCATTGATGGGCCTTTGGCGCGCAAATATGATGTTAAGACCAACGCACCCCAATTTGACGGCGTGTTGCTTGATCTGATCATCGACTACCTGACCTATGTCTTTATTCCCGCCTTTGCCTTGTTCAAATCTGGCCTGATGGACGGGTGGAGCGGTTGGGTCACGATCATCATCATCACCTTTGCCAGTGCGATGTATTTCTGCGATACGCGCATGAAAACGAAAGACAATTCCTTTTCAGGCTTTCCCGGATGCTGGAATATGCTGGTGCTTGTCCTTTTCGCGCTGACGCCCCCTTGGTGGGTGTCATTGATCCTTGTGACGTTTCTGGCGGTGACGATGTTTGCACCGCTGAAGTTTGTTCACCCCGTGCGGACCGAACGCTGGCGCAGCTTCACCTTGCCCATGGCGCTGGCCTGGACGTTTTTTGCAGGCTGGGCCGCCTGGGTCGATTTCCATCCTGAAAGCTGGGCACATTGGGGTCTGGTCATTACCAGTCTTTATCTGCTTTTTGCAGGTGTGGCGCAGCAGTTCCTGTACGAGCGTGGCGCACAAGGTTAGCGTCGCACCCACGCATTCATTAATCTGTCTAGATTAACAGCCCTGCTGCCCCTTCATGCCGAAGCAGGGCGATCTTGGTCTCGATCCCGCCAGCACCGGAATACCCTGTCAGCCCCTTTGCGCCCATCACGCGGTGGCACGGTATAATCACCGGAATAGGGTTTTGCCCGCAGGCCTGCCCAACCGATTGCGCAGACGCGCCAAGCTTCTTTGCGATGTCCCCGTAGGTGCATGTTTCCCCGAAAGGAATTGCCAGAATCAGATCGCAGACTGCTCGTAAAAAGCCATTCCCTTCCACACGCAGCGGCAAATTGAATGCACTGAGTTCACCCGCGTCAAATCGGCGGATTTGTTCTACAGCTTGATCAAGCAGCGGACTGCTAACTTGATGGTCTGCCGTACCCCAAGACAGGCGCGTGATTGCGCCTGCCTCGTCGGTCACTGTCAGCGGGCCAAACTGCGTTATAACCGACCGTTGTTTCATCGCATGTCGGTAGGCAAGACAGTCTCCACCCTAAGACACGGCCGCGTCACAGCGGCTACAAACGCCGGGATGACTGTGCGTCCCTACATCGGGCAATACTTTCCAGCAGCGGGCGCATTTTTCGCCGGTTGCCTTTTCGAATACCACGGCAACGCCTTCGGTTTCCGGCATGCGGAACGCCTCTGCAGGGGCATCGTCGCCCGTGATCGCGATTTGCGAGGTGATGCAAACATCCTCAAACGCAACGCTTTCCAGCGCCGCCCGCTGCACATCATCCGCAACATAGACAATCGGTGCCGCTTCAAGCGAAGCACCGATAACCTTGTCTACCCGTTGAACCTCAAGCGCAGAAGTCACAACACGTCGCGCAGTGCGCACCTTGGCCCATTTCGCAGCCAGATCGGCATCAAGCCAATCCTTTGGCGTTTCGGGCATGTCGGTCAGGTGGACCGAGCTTTCGTCGCCCGGGAAGCGTTCCAGCCAGACTTCCTCCATCGTGAACACCAGCACGGGGGCGAGCCACGTGGTCAGACGGTGGAACAGGATATCAAGCACAGTGCGTGCCGCCCGACGCCGCGCCGTGTCACCATCACAATAGAGCGCATCCTTGCGCACATCGAAATAGAACGCCGACAGATCGACAGTGGCAAAGGTGAACACCGCCTGGAACACGCCTTGGAAATCGAACTTGGCATAGCCGTCGCGGACGACCTGATCTAGTTCGGCCACACGGTGCAGTACCCAACGCTCAAGCTCTGGCATCTCGGCCGGTTCGGTCCGGTCCGATTCCTCAAAATCAGACAACGCGCCCAGCATATACCGCATGGTGTTGCGCAAACGGCGATAGCTGTCGGCAACACCTTTCAGGATCTCAGGCCCGATCCGCTGGTCGGCGGTATAGTCGGACTGCGCCACCCAAAGGCGCAGAATATCGGCGCCGTACTGCTCAACGATCTTGGCTGGCACAATGGTGTTTCCGATGGATTTGGACATTTTCATGCCCTTTTCATCCAGCGTAAAGCCATGAGTCACCACATTGCGGTAGGGCGCGTGACCCGTAGTGCCGACCGATTGCAATAGCGACGAATGGAACCACCCGCGATGCTGGTCTGTGCCTTCCATATAGACATCAGCGATGCCGTCTTCGGACCCGTCGGCACGGTCCCGCAGAACGAACGCGTGGGTGGAACCTGAATCGAACCAGACATCCAGAATGTCGAACACTTGATTATAGTCGTCAGGGTTCACGATGCCGGACAGAAACCGTTCTTTCGCACCATCTTCATACCAGACATCCGCGCCATCCGCCTCGAATGCATCGACGATCCTCTGGTTGACCTCCGGGTTGCGCAGCAAGAAATCAGCGTCCGTAGGCAACGCACCGTTCTTGGTAAAGCAGGTCAGCGGCACGCCCCACGCACGTTGACGCGACAACACCCAGTCAGGCCGCGCCTCCATCATCGAATGCAGACGGTTGCGGCCCTTCTTGGGCACCCAGTTGACGTTGTCGATCTCGGTCAGCGCACGCTCTCGGATGGTCGTCCCGAACGTATCCTGCCCGTCACCGACGGTCTTGTCGATCGCTGCAAACCACTGCGGCGTGTTGCGGTAGATCACCGGCGCCTTGGAGCGCCACGAGTGCGGATAGCTGTGCTTGATCTTGCCGCGCGCCAGCAGCCCGCCAACCTCGGCCAGTTTATTGATCACGGCGGTGTTCGCGTCGCCTTCCTTGCCATTCGGCTTGAGGATCGACTTGCCGCCAAAGAACGGCAGATCAGCCCGGAAGGAGCCGTCTTCGACTACGTTATAGGTGATCACCTGCTCCAGCATACCCAGATTGCGGTAAAGCTCGTATTCCTCTAGCCCGTGGGAGGGCGCACAATGCACAAAACCTGTGCCTTCGGTGTCCGTCACGAAATCAGCGGCACGGAAATCGCGTAGGTCGTCCCACTCGCCGTTACCGCCCTCGGCCCCGGCCAGAGGATGGGAAACGTGCAGCACATCCGAGAGCTGTTCCTCGGTCACGTCACCCAACCGGCGATACATATCCTCATCAAGGCGCGCGCGTGTAAAAACATCAGCCGCGAGATTGTCTGCCAAGAGGTAGCGGTCGCCGATCTTGACCCAAGATTCCTCAGGTCGACCCGTCACCTCATAAAGCCCATAGGAAATGCCCTTCCCCCAAACGACTGCCTTGTTCGAAGGCATCGTCCAAGGCGTGGTGGTCCAGATCACAACATATGCGCCGTCAAGCCCGGTGTCGCCAATGGCCGCGGCCACCTTGAACTTCACCCAGATCGTAAAGCTTTCCTTGTCGTGATACTCTACTTCGGCCTCGGCCAGCGCAGTCTTTTCAACCGGTGACCACATCACAGGCTTTGAGCCCTGATAGAGCGTGCCGTTCATCAGGAACTTCATAAACTCCTCGGCGATCACCCGCTCGGCGTGGAAATCCATCGTCAGATAGGGATCGGCCCAGTTGCCCGTGATCCCAAGACGCTTGAATTCCTCGCGCTGGATATCGACCCAGCCGGCGGCAAACTTGCGGCACTCGGCACGGAAATCGTTGATCGGCACGTCGTCCTTGTTCTTGCCCTTCTGGCGGTACTGCTCCTCGATCTTCCATTCGATAGGCAGACCGTGACAATCCCAACCGGGAATATAGCGCGCGTCAAACCCCATCAGCTGATGGCTGCGGACAATCATATCCTTGATCGTCTTGTTCAGCGCGTGACCGATATGCAGGTTCCCGTTGGCATAGGGAGGACCATCATGCAGCGTGAAGGGCGTGCGGCCTGGCTTCTCGCGAAGACGGTCATAGACCCCGATCTTCTCCCATCGCGTTAGCCACTCAGGCTCGCGCTTGGGCAGGCCTGCGCGCATCGGAAAGTCGGTTTTGGGCAGGTTCAGGGTGGATTTATAATCAAGCGTCTCTGGGGTATCGGCGCACATGAGGGGCGTCCTTTGGCAAACGGAGTAGGGAAATGGATGATCAGGTGCGGTGCGAGCGTCTCAAAAACCTAAAGCCCGGCGGCTCAACGGTCAGAGCGCCGGGAAAATAATTCGTATAATGATCACGGATAACCGGTTCATACGCGCCTTATATGTCGCCACACAACAAGCGACAAGCCCCAACACCCCCGCTTCTCTGGCTCTTAAATATCCTGGGGTTTGGGGCAAAGCCCCAATCTGCCGCCCCAATCAACCCTCGCCCTGCGAGCCCTTGCCAAACAGCCCGGACAACGCCTGCTTGATGATGCTGCGCACCTTGGGTTTGCGCGCTGCGGAAAATGGCATAGGGCGGCACACTTCCATGGCAGCGACCCCGACCCGCGCCGTCAAAGCACCGTTGACCAATCCTTCGCCAAAGCGCCGCGACAGCTTGGCAAGGATCGTACCGCCCAAAATGGGCTCTAGCATGTCGTCACCAACGGCAACCGCGCCCGTAGCGACCATGTGCGAAAGTACCACCCGCGTCAGCCGCCATGACCCAAAAAAACCTGACCGCCCGCCGTAAATCTCGGCGACGCGACGGATCATGCGCAAGTTGCTGGTCAAAGCCGCCGCAACATCCGCAAGGGCCAGCGGCACCAGTGCCGTCACGGTCGCGACCTGCCTTGCCGCAGCCTCGACCTCGCGACTGGCAGCAATATCCAGCGGGCCAAGCAGTTCAGCCTCGGCCAGCGACAGCAATCCATATGCGTCCATTTGATCACTGCGCAATTCTGCCAACCGGTCACGGCCCCAGCGGGTGTCCTCGCGGCCTTTATACAAAGCCGTCAAACGATCCGTCACAGAAAGTGCCGCCTTCAAATCATCCTGCGCCAATGCTTGCCCCACATCGTGATGCAATCCGTCCAATCGGGCCAGACGGCTAAAGGCGGCTAATTCGCGCAAACACAAAAGGGCCAGAACCAGCAGCAGCGCCCCGATCAGGATACTCATCGCAAGCCCGAGCAGTGGATAACGCGTCATCAATCCGGTCACGAAGTTCCAAGCCGATATCGACACCAACGCGCCGATCAGCGCGGTCAGCAGCCACCAAAACAGCTTGACCAGTTTCGATGGTTTGCGCGCGGCCAATCGCGCCGCGATCTGCATCGCCTGACCTTTGGGCGCAGACATGCCAACCTCTGGCACAGGGGGCGCATCCGCGACCGACGGGCGCGGGGCCGTGTCTTCCTCAAGATCAAACAGGATTGGACCCTTTGCCATTAGTTTGCCTTTCGCTGCCAAGAGTAACGGATATCGGGCAACCGCTCGTCATTTGTCGCCCCGTCCGTCCGGGTTACCTCGACAAATCCGTGCTTGAGATAAAAATCCTGCGCCGGTGTGTTTGCCTGAAACGTCCAAAGCTCAATCCGTTCCTGCTGAGACTGGACATGTCGCAGCAACGCTTCTGCAATACCTGCACGCCGCGCGTCCTTGGCCACGTAAAGCGCATCAAGATTCTGCCCGTCACTGGCGATAAAGCCGACAATCTTGCCCTCCTGTTCGGCCACAGTGACCCGACCCGCATCAATCATCTGACCCGCGTGGGCGATATCCTCGGCTCCGGAATGCAAGTGCGGCATCCACGGGGTTGTTGCCACAAACTCTGACAAGATCGCCCCGAGCTTGCCCGCATCGGTCGATCTGGCCGCGCGCAACGCTGTCATAGCCGATCCCCGATCAAGAACTCGGCAGCGCGGTCAAGGCGGATATGCGGCGGGCCATCTCCGGGCCGAAGGTTCAGCTTTGCGGGGGCAAAGCGCATTATCTTGTAATCCTGATCCAGCCACTTCTCTGCTCCGGCACGCGCGGGGCTCAGCAGGTGCGCGGGGTCTTTGGGCAACTCACCGGGATAAAACGCCGCCTCCTTGCCGGTCTCCAGAAGACTGCCGCGCACGACATCCAAGGTGTCGCCGTCGTGGGTCATCGTTGCCTCTGTCGTGGCACGCAACGATGCCAGAGACATCGCAGACGTCCCGGCCCCGGCAAACCGGGCGCGGTCGCGTGCCTCGCGGGTCAAGGCCTCCATGATTGCGGTCAGGCTGGGGTGTTGTGAGTGGTGCAGGTGATCCGCCTTGGTTGCTGCGAACAATATCTTTTCCACCCGCTTTCCGCGCAGTATTTGGGTCAGAAACCCGTTGCGCCCCGGCTTGAAGCTGCTGAGGATCTCGCTCATCGCGCCGCGCAGGTCTTCGACGGCACGCGGTCCCTGATTGATCGCCCCAAGGGCATCAACCAGCACGATTTGGCGGTCGATCTTGGCAAAGTGGTTGCGAAAGAACGGCTGTACGACCTGGCGTTTATACGCCTCGAACCGCCGCGCCATTTCACGCAGCAAAGAACCACGCGCGCCCTCGCCGCCGGGCAACGGCGCAAAGGTCAGCACAGGTGACCCCGACAGATCGCCAGGCAGCAAAAACCGCCCCGGCGTGCAATCGGAATAACCGTTGGCGCGGGCCGTTTTTAAATATCCGGCAAAGCTTGCAGCAAGGTTTTGCGCTGTCGGCTCGTCCAGCTTTGCCTCAGGATTTGTTGCACGGATCAGGGCACGGTACGCTTGGGCCTCGGTGCGCTCCTCAATCCGCGCCAGAACCTGCCTGGACCATTGACTATAATCCACATCCATCAGCGCCAAATCCAACAGCCATTCGCCCGGATAATCAACGATATCCAGGTGAACCGTGCGTGGCCCCTGAAACCCCGCCAGCAGCCCATTTGGCCGCACCCGCAAGGACAGGCGCAGCTCTGAAATGGCGCGGGTGCTGTCGGGCCAGTGCGGCGTCGGGCCGGTCAGTGCAGCCAGATGGTTTTCATATTCGAAACGCGGCACCGTATCGTCGGGCTGGGGTTGCAAGAACGCCGCCTCGATCCGGCCCTCGGACGCAGCCAAAAGCCCCGGCATCCGGCCACGGTCCAGAAGATTGGCAACCAGTGATGTGATGAAAACGGTTTTTCCCGATCGCGCAAGCCCGGTGACGCCCAATCGTATGACAGGCTCGAAAAACACCTCCGAGACGCCATCTTGGACGTTTTCTACCTGTCGCCAAATTCCATCGGCAATTCTAGAGAGTACCAAAGCCCGCGCCCGCCTGTATCTAACTGCTGATTAGCAACATAAGCACGGGGTGCGGGGATTGCCAGAAGCGCCTGCCCGCGCTAAAGCCCCGCAATGTATCGCTATGCACTGAAAGTTGAATATAACGGTGCCCCGTTTCACGGATGGCAACGGCAGAATGATGTGCCTTCGGTGCAGGGCGTTATCGAGGCAGCGTTGGCCAAGGTCGAACCACGTGTGCATAACATTGCCGCAGCAGGCCGGACCGATGCAGGCGTGCACGCGCTGGCGCAGGTTGCCCATTGCGACATGGAGCGCGATTGGAAGCCGTTTCGCCTGTCAGAAGCGCTAAATTATCACATGAAGCCCCATCCCGTAGCCATTGTAGGCTGCGCGCCGGTCAGCGAGGAATTTCATGCGCGATTTTCTGCGCTTGAGCGGCGCTATCTGTTTCGCGTCCTTGTCCGGCGCGCGCCGGCCACCCATCAGGCGGGACTGGTTTGGCAGGTCAAGAAACCGCTGGATCTGGACGCCATGCGTGCAGCAGCCAAACATCTGATCGGGAAACACGACTTCACAACATTCCGCTCGACGATCTGTCAATCGGTCTCGCCGATCAAAACAATCGACCGGCTGGACATGGTCGAGGTCGAAACAATCGCCGGGCTTGAGGTGCATTTTGACGTCCGGGCCCGGTCCTTTCTACACAATCAGGTGCGCAGTTTCGTAGGCACGTTGGAAAGGGTTGGTGCCGGATCACTAAACCCCGACGACGTCAAAAAAATGCGCGAAGCACGCGACCGGCAGGCCTGCGGTCCGGTATCGCCCCCCCATGGGCTGTATCTGGCGCATGTGGCATATCCCGTCGATCCATTTGAAGCCTAGGGTTTCGCCACATCGTTCCAGTCGCCGTGATGCGACCCGTCCATGTCGGTCCGCTCGAAACCGTGCGATCCAAAGAAATCACGCTGCGCCTGAATAAGGTTGGCCGTGCCCCGTGCGCGTCGCATTGTATCATACCAAGAAAGCGACGCGCTGAGCGACGGAACCGCAACGCCGGACAAGACTGCGGCAGCCACCACGCGACGCAACGCCCCGATCGAGCCATCCAACATGGTGCGGATTGTCGGGGCGAGGATCAGTTCATCTTCTGGCAGCTTGCTGCGAAAGGCGGCGGCGAAATCATCCAAAAGGGCCGAGCGAATAATGCAACCCGCGCGCCATATCTCGGAGATTCGCGCCATATCCAACTGCCAATCAAATTCCCCTGATGCTGCCGAAAGGACGCGAAACCCTTGTGCGTGACCAAGGATACGCGCAGCAAGCAGCGCATTTTGCAGATCATCGGGGTCGGGAGTGTCCGCCTTTTGCGCGGCTGCGTTCAGCAGCGCCTCGGCGGCTTGTCTTGTTGCCTTTTCGCTGGACCACCCCCGCGCGCCTACTGCCGCCTCGATTACGCTGGCCGATTGCCCAAGCTTTAGCGCCTCGATCAAGGTCCAGAGTCCTGTGCCTTTTTGCCCTGCCTTGTCCAGGATCATGTCCACAAGGGCTTGATCGGTGTCGCCATCCATTGTCTGCAATGCCGCCGCCGATACCTCGATCAGGTATGAGCTGAGCGGGCCAGTCTGCCAGCTTTCAAACAGCGCGCCTATTTCAGGCGCAGTTTGGCCGCATACATCGCGAAGGATGCCGTACACCTCGGCAATCATTTGCATATCGGCATATTCGATACCGTTATGCACGGTCTTGACGAAATGCCCCGCCCCGTCCGGACCCAGATGATCCACGCAAGGATCGCCCTCGAATGTGGCGGCGACCGCTTCGACCATCGGGCGCAACTGGTCCCAACTTTGGCGGGTCCCACCGACCATCATCGACGGCCCGTGCCGCGCACCCTCTGCTCCGCCGGACACGCCCATGCCAACAAAATGGCACCCGGTTTCTGCAACCGCGGCAGAGCGTCTGCGGGTCGCATTAAAGTCGGCATTGCCGCCATCGACAATCGTATCCCCCTTGTCGAGCAGCGGCAAAATTGCATCAATCATCGCGTCCATTGGTAACCCCGACGGGATCATGAACAAGATACTGCGCGGTCGGGCGATGGCTGCGACGAAATCGGCCAGACCTGCATGGCCTGAAAGCCGTTTGGCTAATGGTCCTGCGTTTTCTACAAAAGGTGCGATCCAGTCCGGCTCTTTGTTGCTGACCGCAACGTCAAAGCCGTGATCGGCGAAATTCAATGCCAATGCACTGCCCATCGTGCCCAAGCCGTATACCCCGATATCGGCACCATTTTTGCGCTTTGTCATATTTCGTCCTTTAGGTCATTTCCCTCTAAACTGGAGCGCGATGATCAGACCTGCAAGTGTCCTAAAGCTAAGAAATTGATTTCTTTCATGAAATCGTTTATAAACGCATGATAAAACAAAAAAACATAGCGACAGGCAGTTAAATCAGAATGATGCACGTTTTAAAACGGGCGTGGGCGGATGTGTTTCTTCCCATGTGGCAGCGGCCCAAAAGGCTGCAAGTGGCCGCGCTTTGTTATCGCGAGGTGCCAAGCGGCAAACAGGTCTTGCTGATCACCAGCCGCGATACCGGACGCTGGATCGTCCCTAAAGGCTGGCCGATTGACGGGCTTGATGGCGCGGGTGCAGCCTTGCAAGAGGCATGGGAGGAAGCTGGCGTTTCAAAGGCCGATATCGAGAGCGATCCCATCGGTTTTTATGGCTACGACAAGCGCTTGGATGGCGGGCTGTCCACACCTGTGAATGCCCAGGTTTACCTGACCCGCGTGCGCAACCTTGAGGATCAGTACCCCGAGGTGAACCATCGCAAACGGCAATGGTTCACGCCCGCGCAGGCAGCACAGCTTGTTGATGAACCCGACCTTCGCGAGATTCTATTGTCCCTTTGAAAGCAGGCTTTAAAGGCCCAGCGGTTTGGCCGGTCGGCTTGTGTAAAGCCCGAGTTTCTGTCACGACGCCGCAGTCGTCGGGATCGGAGAAAAGATGAGCAACGCGCCCAAAGGCCATCAGTGGAAAACTCTGGATACGGATTTGCACCGGATTTCCCGGGTCGAACAGGCCGCGACCTACGCGGCCCGTCCCATGGTTGGCTTTGGCATTGCGTTGGCATTCATTGTTTTGGCTGCACTTGTCGCAAGTTTTTTTCTGGGTCACTCCCCCTCGAATTATGTCGTCATTGCCGCTGCCACATTTGGTGCCTATATGGCTGTCAATATCGGTGCCAATGACGTGGCCAACAACATGGGCCCGGCTGTAGGTGCAAAGGCGCTTAGCATGGGCGGTGCAATTCTGATCGCTGCGATTTGCGAAAGTGCCGGTGCTTTGCTTGCGGGGGGCGATGTTGTCTCGACCATATCGAAGGGGATCATTGATCCAAGTTCGGTCGCTGACGCGCAGGTGTTCATCTGGGCCATGATGGCGGCGCTGATCTCCTCGGCGCTCTGGGTCAATCTGGCAACTTGGGTCGGTGCCCCTGTTTCTACGACACATTCGGTTGTGGGCGGTGTCATGGGGGCCGGGATCGCGGCTGCGGGTTTAAGCGCGGTCAACTGGAGCTCGATGAGCCTGATCGCTGCAAGCTGGGTGATTTCACCCGTTTTGGGTGGCGCTATTGCTGCAGCCTTTCTGGCCCTGATCAAAGCGCAAATCCTTTATAAAGAGGACAAGATCGCGGCATCGCGACGCTGGGTGCCCATCTTGATCGGAGTTATGGCGGGTGTGTTTGCCACCTATCTGTCCCTTAAAGGTCTGCAAAAGATCATTCAGATTGATATGGGCAGCGCCTTATTGATTGGGGCTGTCTTGGGGTGTGTATCATACGCCATATCACGCCCCGTCATTCACCGCGCATCAGAAGGTCTTGAGAACCGCAACAAGTCAGTAAAGGTGCTATTTGGCCTGCCATTGGTCTTTTCAGCGGCTTTGCTTAGTTTTGCGCATGGTGCCAATGATGTGGCCAATGCGGTTGGCCCGCTGGCCGCAATCGTCCACGCCTCCGAGTTCGGCGGATTTGAAGCAAAAATACCCATCCCCATGTGGGTCATGGTTATCGGGGCGTTCGGGATTTCCTTTGGGTTGTTCCTCTTCGGTCCCAAACTGATCCGCATGGTCGGCAGCCAGATCACCAAGCTGAACCCGATGCGGGCCTACTGCGTGGCACTGTCAGCGGCGATCACCGTGATCGTGGCATCTTGGTTTGGGCTGCCGGTAAGTTCGACCCACATCGCGGTTGGCGGCGTCTTTGGCGTGGGCTTTTACCGCGAATGGCATATGGAGCGGCGTCTGCGCGCCCCGAATGCGAGGGTCGGTCAGATCAAACGCATCGCCGTCGAAGAACGCCGCCGGCGCAAGCTGGTGCGCAGGTCGCATTTCATGACGATCATCGCGGCGTGGGTTATCACCGTCCCAGCCGCTGCCACGGTGTCTGCGCTGATCTTTTTGGTGCTGACTTTATTGGTTAACTAAGGTCATCCAGCGCAAGGTGTAGCGGCCCCTGCCCCGATGCCACGGGCGGCTGAAGCTTGCGGTCAAGGCCGCCAAAAGCCCGCCGATAAAGCACCCGATCGCCCCTGCACCGGCAACGACGATGGGTGGTTTTCAAATCACTTATTCAGACACCAGCGCATGATCGATTTCTGGGCATGCAACCGGTTTTCAGCCTCGTCAAAGATCACCGAACTGGGTCCGTCCATGACCGAGCTTGTCACCTCGTCATCGCGGTGCGCCGGCAGGCAATGCATGAACAATGCGTCCGGCTTGGCCTTGGCCATCAGGGCGTCATTGACCTGATAGCCGCGTAACTGGTTGTGGCGACGCTCGCGTGCGGATTGCGGATCATGCATGGAAACCCACGTATCCGTGACCACCAGATCCGCCCCCTCGACGGCCTTGTTGGGGTCACGTTCGGTTGTGTAAAGCCCGTTCAAAGAATGTTCCGGATCAAGGGTCGGCGGACCGGTAAAGACCAGTTCAAAATCAAAGCTTTTGGCCGCATGGGCGAAACTGGCGAAGACGTTGTTACCGTCCCCGGACCAGACAACTTTTTTGCCCTTGATCGGGCCGCTATGTTCCTCGAATGTCATGATATCGGCCATGATCTGGCACGGATGCGTTCGGTTGGTCAGCCCGTTGATCACAGGTACGGTCGCGTATTCTGCCATCTCGAGCAGGGTCGCCTCCTCGAACGTGCGGATCATGATCAAATCGACATACCGCGAGAGCACACGTGCCGTGTCGGCGATGGTTTCACCGTGACCCAGCTGCATATCCGCCCCCGAAAGAACCATGGTCTGGCCACCCATCTGACGGACGCCGACGTCAAAGCTGACACGCGTGCGGGTTGAGGGCTTTTCAAAAATGAGTGCGACCATGTGGTCTTTGAGGGGTTGTTCATCGTCGGGCGCACCGCGTGGACGGCCGTTGCGGCTTTCCTTCATAGATGCCGCGTTATCGATGATGTTCCGCAGGTCAGCGGGATCTGTTTGGTGAATGTCGAGAAAATGCTTCATTATTGATTCTTCTTTTTGGACAGGACGGGGGGCCAGCCCCCCGAACCCCCCGGAGTTTATTTTGCAAAATGAAAGTCAGGCCGTTTCGAGGCTGCCCGCTGCTTTATCAAGGCGGCGAACCGCTTCGGTGATTTCTTCATCGGTGATGGTCAGAGGCGGAAGCAGTCGGATTACGTTGTCGGCGGCAGGCACGGTGATAACCTCGTGCTTGTAGCCCGCCGCAACCACATCACTGTTGGTCGCCTTGCATTTGAGGCCCAGCATCAGACCGCTGCCGCGAACGCTCTCGAATACATCAGGATGGCTGGCAACAAGGCCTTCCAGTTTCTGGCGAACCAGCCCCCCCTTGCGGTTCACCTCGGCCAGAAAGGCCGGCTCTCCTATGATATCGATTACCGCGTTTCCCACGGCGCAGCCCAGTGGATTGCCGCCGTAGGTGGAGCCATGGGTGCCCGCCGTCATGCCGGATGCCGCATCTTCCGTGGCAAGAACTGCACCCAAAGGAAACCCCCCACCGATACCTTTGGCAACCATCATGATGTCCGGCGTGATCCCTGACCACTCATGCGCAAAAAGCTTGCCCGTCCGGCCAACGCCGCATTGCACCTCGTCCATGATCAGCAAGATGCCGTGTTCGTCGCACAGATCCCGCAGACCTTTGAGGCATTGGTCTGGCACAGGGCGAATACCGCCTTCGCCTTGGACCGGTTCGATCAGGATCGCAGCAGTCGTATCGGTGATGGCGGCGGTCAGCGCGTCATGATCACCAAAATCAAGATGCACAAAACCAGGCAAAAGCGGGCCGAAACCTTTGGTCATCTTCTCGGATCCCGCAGCCGCGATGCCCGCAGAGGACCGACCGTGGAACGAGCCCGAGAACGTAATGATCTCGACCCGGTCGGGCTGACCTTTCTCATAGAAGTACTTGCGCGCCATTTTCACTGCCAACTCGCAGGATTCAGTCCCTGAATTGGTGAAAAACACCGTATCGGCAAAGCTAAGAGCCACCAGCTTGTCCGCAAGCGCCTGTTGCTGGGGGATTTGATACAGGTTGGACGTGTGCCACAGCTTGCCTGCTTGTTCTGTCAAGGCAGACACAAGTGCAGGATTGGCGTGACCCAGTGCGTTCACCGCGATGCCTGCACCCAAATCCAGAAATCGGCGGCCGTCCTCTTCGATCAGCCAGCTGCCTTCGCCTTTTACAAAGCTAAGCGGAGCGCGGGAATAGGTCGGCAGAACAGATGGGATCATCAGGATCATCCTTGTGGGTTGGCCGCATCAAAGCCATAAAAGGCCACGAGGAGCGGTAAGGGTCAATGCAATTAAAGGAAGTTTCGCGGATAAATACCGCAATTGATCAAAGCCACCCGGTCAGAGGTGGAGCCCTGGTTCAGCTTTGGCGTCGTCGCGAAATATGTGATGCGCGGTTGATCATGGCGTTTTGTTAGGGCTGTCTGACAGTTTTGCAAAGCCAAAACTGCATATCGTTCCAATTCTTGTTGTTTTGCGTCAGTCAAATCAAAGGTCACGCAACTTTGCGGCCCTGATTGGGGTCACAAGCGGGCCAAACACCGCTTCGCGCCTTGCACCCAAGCTGACAGTGATTAGTATAGGGCCTTGAGATTTTCCAAGGCGGTCCGGTATGGGGCCGCTTTTTAGCTAAGGACACCAAATGTCTTGGACTGATGACCGCGTAGAGATTTTG
>JAGXHA010000020.1 GCA_024636475.1 Roseobacter sp.
GTAGGACTGCGGGCCAACCACCAGATCGACAGCCGGCTGGCGACGCATAATTTCAGCCCCCTCGGCCTGTGCAACACAGCCTGCAACGCCAATTTTCAGGTTTGGGTTCAATTCTTTGAGCGGCTTGAGGCGGCCCAATTCGGAATACACCTTTTCCGCCGCCTTTTCGCGGATATGGCAGGTGTTCAGCAAGATCATATCGGCATCCGCCGCCGTCTTCGTCTCGACGTAGGTATCGCCCAAGCTTTCCGCCATGCGTTCACTGTCATAGACGTTCATCTGGCAACCATATGTCTTGATGAACAGCTTTTTTGGCGCGGTCATGGCGAAGTCCATTGTTAGAACATGAAAAAACGCGGTCTAGCAGCGCCAGCGTTCTCTTGCAATGCGTGCCGATTTGTCCGATTTAGATAGCATAGCAAAAACACATTGGGCACCATGCAGTATCGCAGTCTTGATCACTTTATAACGGATGGAAAACAGGCCCTGGCCAAAGGGCCCATAGCGATGATCCTTGTCGAAGATGACGTCGAAATTGATACGACCCTCCGCCACCATCAGCAGTTGGGCTTTACCAAAGTCATCGCGTTTATGCCCGCCGAATTTGACCTGCCCCGCGATGTTCAGGAATTTGTGATCCGCGTCGACTATAACATGGTTGGAGACGCTGCGATGGAAACCGTCGTCAATCGCGTGATCGAAGTGGCGACGGGCCAGTGGTTGTATATCTGCTACAACGCGGAATACCTGTTCTATCCCTTCTGCGAGACCCGAAATATCATCGAGGTGCTGGCCTTCCACACGGAAGAGCGCCGCAGCGCTATGCTGTCCTATGTCGTTGATTTATATGCAGATGATCTGAACGTCACCCCCGATGCGGTGTCTTTGGATAATGCCCATATGGACCGGTCGGGCTATTACGCGCTTGCTCGCAACGCCGTTGAGCCACCCCATCATGCCAAAGAACGTCAGCTTGATTTCTTTGGCGGGTTGCGCTGGCGTTTCGAAGAACATGTGCCCGCCGCGCGCCGCAAGATTGACCGGATTTCAATATTCCGCGCCAAGTCCGGCCTGCGGATCCGCGAAGATCACACCTTCAACGACGAGGAATACAACACTTATTCCTGCCCCTGGCATCACAACATCACAGCCGCAATCTGTTCTTTCCGCACGGCAAAGGCGCTCAAAAAGAACCCCGGCAGCAAGTTCGATATTCACAGCTTCAAATGGCACAACTCTGCACCGTTTGAATGGCATTCGCGCCAACTGCTGGATCTGGGGCTGATCGAGCCGGGCCAGTGGTTTTAGAAAGCCCCGCCTGTCGTGCTTTTGAACACAGCGAGGTGACATGGGCACGATGACGCAATCAGCGCAGGAATTACGGGTTGATTTTGTCAGTGGCGCGGTCGGCCATAGGCTGCGCTTTGGCGGTGGTCGGGGCCAAGCGCTGGCAAAGGCGATGGGTCTGCGTGCGGGCAAAACACCAACGATTGTGGATGCAACTGCGGGCCTGGGCCGCGATGCCTTTTTATTGGCCTCGCTTGGCGCTCGTGTCACGATGATCGAACGGTCCGCGAAAATGCACGCTTTGCTGCTGGATGGCATGCAGCGCGCCGCCCAGGAAGGCGGCCAGTTTATGCAGATCATTGATCGCATGACGTTGCTGCATGCTGACGCCAAGGATGTGCTGCCGCAATTGTCTTGCGAGGCGATCTTGATCGACCCGATGCACCCTGCGCGTAAAAACTCGGCGCTGGTAAAGCTTGAGCTGCGTCAAGTCCGCGATATCGTTGGAACCGATGAAGACGCTGCTGACTTGGTGCGGGTGGCGCTTGGTGTGGCGCGCAACAGGGTCGTGCTGAAATGGCCGGCAAAGGCAGACCCGATTGCCGGGGTACAGGCTTGTTCCCATCAGATACTTGGGAAATCAACGCGTTACGACGTTTTCATGGTAGGGTAATGACCAAGGATGATCCCAAGGGCTTGGGTTCACCCAATTAGCATCGGAAACCAGTCTTGGCGCAAACGTTGGCCCTGCACCATGTCGTGGCCCGGAAACGGTGGCGACGTTGGGCCGGGACGTTGGGTATAGGATGCGTCATCGCCCAACAGACGCAGCGAAAACGCCCGGCGTCGCGCCGCGCTGGTATTGCCACGTGCGCCGTGCAGGATGCCATAGTTGAACGCAACTGCATCACCCGGTGCCATATGCCATTCACGCACCGGCATTCCAGCCGCATCGGGATCAGGCACGGGCATGTAAGGTGCCGGATCAAAGAATGCGTCGCCCTTGACCCAACGGGTCGGCAACACCGGTTTATCCCACAGATGCGATCCTGCGACACAGCGCAACGTTGCATCGGTGACGGCATCCAGCGGTGACCAAAAGCTGACGTTCTGGCACCCCTCGACAAAGTAATATGGCCCGTCCTGATGCCACGGAGTTGCCATCGAGGTGCCCGGTTCTTTGACCAACACATGATCGTGAAACAACTGCACGGTCTTGGATTGCATCAAATCAGCCGCAACAACTGCGGCGGGAGAGCGATGGATCACCTCTGCAAATTCAGGAATCCGCTGCCAATTGCAGTAGTCATCGAAAAAACGCCCCGTCTCGCCCGACTTTTCATTGTTAGAGGCGTAAGGACCGGGGTCTTCCATGTTGCGTGCGATCCCCGCACGCAACGCATCGACGTGATCTGCGAACAGACCCTTGATCAGCACAACGCCATCACGCTGGTAGCTGTCAATGTGATCTTGGGTAATCAACGGATGTGGCATCTGCGCGCTCGCTGTTGTTTGAACGCCAATCTAGGACAGCGCAGACGCGGTGGTCCAGTCTTTTAGCTTTTGCGGCGCAGACGGATGACAACATCAACCGACGCAATCTCTGCCCCTTCGGGCGCATCGGGCAATCGTGCGATCACCAGCTGATCGGATGGTGCATCGGTCAGCCGGGCTTCATCTTCCCAGAAGAAATGCGGATGATCATGCGTGTTGGTGTCGAAATAGCTTTTCGACCCGTCAACGGTAACTTCCTGCATCAGGCCCGCATCACAAAAGGCACGTAAGGTGTTGTAAACAGTTGCCAAAGATACAGCCTCGCCCTGCCCTTTTGCCGCGTCGAACAAGCTTTCAGCGGTCACATGACGGTGCTGCCCGTCTCCCACCAACAACTGTGCAAGCGTCATGCGTTGTCGCGTCGGGCGCAGCCCTGCCTTGGAAAGCCACTTGGAACTGATCTGTTGCATCGCTTGGGTCATTGCACACTCTTTGCCTTCGTTATTAGTATATAAAGGGCAAACTGGCCGGTTTTCAATTAGAATCCCGAAATAGCTTACACGCCAGCGCTCTTGCAGGAGGGGGCGGGGCAATGTTAAACCACTCCCGACTTTGACTTAAGCGAGCAGGAGCCGCATTATTATGGCCGATTTTCCCACCAGTTTTGACAAGGAAGCCTTGCTGAAATGCGCACGCGGCGAACTTTTTGGTTCCGGCAACGCGCAACTACCAGCCCCGCCGATGCTCATGATGGACCGGATCACAGATGTGTCCAGCGATGGCGGAGCCCATGGAAAGGGTCATATTACGGCCGAGTTCGACATTACGCCGGACCTTTGGTTCTTCGATTGTCATTTTCCCGGCAACCCGATCATGCCCGGATGTCTGGGGCTTGACGGTTTGTGGCAGCTGACAGGGTTCAACCTGGGCTGGCGCGGCTGGCAGGGGCGCGGCTATGCGCTTGGTGTGGGCGAGGTCAAGCTGACCGGCATGGTGCGCCCTGACCGCAAGATGTTGACCTACAAGATTGATTTCACCAAAGCGATCCAGACCCGCCGCCTGACAATGGGTGTCGCCGACGGGATCGTCGAGGCGGATGGCGATGTCATTTATCAGGTGAAAGACATGAAGGTCGCGCTCAGCGAAAGCTGACAGGACAGATGACTTGATTTGTCGTTCCGGAAGCGGCAAACGAGACAGTGAGAGAGCAGGCCCGCCCCTTTAGGTGCGTGGCCGTGCCGGTAAACGGGCCGAGGTCCAAAAAAGTTCAAGGGAGTGCGCCATGCGCCGCGTCGTCGTCACAGGGTTGGGGATCGTCTCATCCATCGGAAACAACGCAGATGAAGTGCTTGCATCGCTCAAGGCCGGGTCCAGCGGCATCGTTGCCAGCCCTGAAATGACCGAGCACGGCTTTCGCAGCCGTGTCGCTGGTACTCTCAAGATCAACGTTGCCGACCACATCGATAAACGCGCGCTGCGGTTCATGGGCGGCGGGGCTGCCTATGCCTATATCGCGATGGCCCAGGCCATTGCCGATGCAGGGCTAAGCGAGGATCAAATCAGCAACCCGCGCACCGGTCTTGTTGCAGGTTCCGGCGGTCCGTCGACCTCGGCACTCTTCACCGCGCATAATGTCGTGCGCGACACCGGGGCGACCAAGCGGATCGGACCCTTTGCCGTGCCCAAGTGCATGTCCTCGACCGTCAGCGCCAACCTGAGCACGGCGTTCAAGATCAAGGGCATCAACTATTCCATCACGTCGGCCTGCTCTACATCGCTGCATTGCATCGGCAACGCAGCAGAGCAGATCATGATGGGCAAACAGGACATCATGTTCGCCGGTGGTGGCGAGGAGCTCGATTGGACATTGTCCTGCCTCTTTGATGCAATGGGCGCGATGAGCAGCAAATATAACGACGCGCCAGAATCAGCGAGCCGCGCATTTGACGCCAACCGCGACGGGTTTGTGATCTCGGGCGGCGGCGGCATGCTGGTGCTTGAGGATTTGGAACATGCCAAAGCGCGCGGTGCCACGATCTATGCCGAAATCACCGGATACGCGGCCACTTCGGACGGCCACGACATGGTCGCACCGTCGGGCGAAGGCGGCGAACGCGCCATGCGCCTCGCGCTCCAGTCCCTGCCCGAGGGCCGCAAGGTCGATTACATCAACGCGCACGGCACCTCGACCCCCGTCGGCGATGTGGGCGAAATCGAAGCGGTCCGCCGCGTGTTTGGCCAGGGCACCACACCGCCCGTCAGCTCGACCAAATCCATGACAGGCCACGCCCAAGGGGCCGCTGGCGCGCTTGAGGCGATCTTCTGTCTGTTGATGCTCAAGCATGACTTTATCGCCAAATCCATCAATGTGGTCGATCTGGACCCCAAGCTGGACGCAGCCGAGATCGCACTTGAACGCGTCGATAACGCGGGTCTTGATTCAGTGATGACAAATTCCTTTGGGTTCGGCGGCACAAACGGGTCGATGATCCTGTCCAGTTTTAAAGAGTAAGGGCAGCACATGTCAGATATGCTTAAGGGAAAACGCGGCCTCATCATGGGTGTCGCGAATGAACGCTCCATCGCTTGGGGCATTGCAAAAGCGATGGCCGAAGCCGGGGCGGAATTAGCATTTACATATCAAGGCGACGCCTTTGGCACACGCCTGAAACCGCTGGCCGAAAGTGTCGGGTCGGATTTCATGGTAGATGTGGATGTGACCGATGACGCATCTTTGGATGCAGCATTTGACCAGCTTGCCGAGCGGTGGGCGACACTTGATTTTGTTGTCCATGCGATTGCGTTCTCGGATAAATCCGAACTGACGGGCCGTTTTTTGAATACAAGCCGCGCAAACTTCAAACACTCCCTTGATATCTCGGCCTATTCCTTCATCGAGATTGCGCGCCGTGCCCATCCCATGATGACGCAAAACGGTGGCACGCTGCTTACGCTGACCTATCAAGGCTCAAACCGCGTGGTACCCAATTACAATGTGATGGGCGTGGCAAAGGCAGCACTTGAATCCGCGACCCGCTATCTGGCGAATGATCTTGGGCCAGACGGCATTCGCGTCAACGCGATCAGCCCGGGCCCGATGAAAACGCTGGCCGGCGCGGCAATTGGCGGGGCGCGCAAGACCTACAAGCACACGGACATGAACGCGCCCTTGCGTGCCAATGCGACTTTGGAGGCGGTAGGCGGCACGGCGGTCTATCTGGCGTCCGATGCAGGGGCTTGTACCACGGGCGAGATCATCCGCGTCGATGGTGGATTTCATGTTCTGGGGATGCCGCAAGCCGAACATTTGTAAGTGGTAGGCGGACCGGGGCGCTGCCCCGGACCCCGGGATTTTAGACCATTTGGAATGATATGGCGCGCCTAGCGCAGCGGGGGCGTTTGGTAGAACCAGACTTTGATGCCACCGTGGGCTATCGCAGGGCCTAAGGCTTTCCAAGGCAAGCCTGTGGCTTTGGCCAAAGGCGGCTCTGACGTGACAAGTCCGACGCGCCAGCCCTTGAAGCGGGTCAGCAGAGTTTGGCCGAGGGTGCCATAAAGCGGGTAGAGCAGTTTTTTGTTCCCGATGCGCCCGCCGTAAGGCGGGTTGACGATGACCAGACCCGGCGGGCCGTCAGGCGGTGTCAATTCGCCGGCCGCATGGTTAGCAAATTGCACAGCTTCGCCAACCCCTGCCCGATGGGCATTTGCAATGCTCATCCGGACAGCACCTGCGTCCCGGTCTGATCCATAAAAGCTCAGATCGGTAGAACGCGACGGCGTGCTGCGCATCATCTCCCATATTTTGGCGTCAAAACTTGCCAGACTTTCAAAGGCAAAGCTGCGGCTGCGGCCAGGATTCATGCCCATGGCAATTTCGGCAGCCTCGATGACAAACGTGCCGGAGCCACACATGGGATCTACCACAGTCTCGGTGCCCGAATAGCCTGCTTGGCGCAGCAACAGCGACGCCAGCGTCTCGCGCATGGGTGCTTTGCCAACGGCCTCTTTGTGGCCGCGTTTGTGCAGGGACTCGCCCGACGTGTCGAGGCTCATGGTGACGACATTATCGTCAATCCGCACCTTCAAAACCAACGCAGCGTCAGCCGAGATCGTCGCACCAAGGCTTTCGCGCAAGGCAGTTTCAATCCGCTGGGTTGCGGCACCGGCGTGGTAGATCTTGGATGCTTTTGTGGTCACCTGCACCCGCAACGGCACATCGGCGCGCAACACATCTGCCCAAGGGAACTTGCGCGCCCGCTTATCAAGCTGCGCCAGATGGAATGCCATGAACGACCCGATCCGCGCGAGCACCCGAGAGGCACCGCGCAGTTCCAGGTTGGCGCGCCAGACCTCGGCCCAGCCCCCCTGGACGGTGACACCACCGGGCGACAATGCCGCTCCGGCAAAACCTTTCTCCAAAGCTTCCGCCAACAGCATGTCTTCCAGACCCGGCGTCGCCACAAGGAAAATGTCAAAGGTGTTTTGAGTGTCCATGGCGCTGCTTACTGTGCAAGGTGCAAGTATTCGAGCGCTTTCTTTTGGACGCTGGCGGCGTTTTCAAAACTCCGCGCCGGAAAATTCGGAATTTTCCGGTCCGAGGGCGGGGGATGACCACCCGCCCTCGAAAGAATTAAGCGATTTTGACCAACTCGATGTCAAATTGCAGGTCTTTACCCGCCAAAGGGTGATTCGCATCCAGCGTCACGGTCGCCTCGTCTACTTCGACAACCATCACTGGCATGGCCTGACCGTCAGGCGTTTGCATCTGCAGCTGAACACCGACCTCAAGCGGGATGTCCGCCGGAATTCCTTCGCGTGGTACAGCCTGACGCATCTCGGGGTTGACCGGGCCGTAAGCCTCCTCGCTGCCGATCTTGACGACCTTCTTGTCGCCAACGGCCATACCAGGCAAGGCACCATCCAGCCCAGGGATGATCTGGCCCGAGCCTACTTCGAACTCCAACGGTTCACGACCGTCCGAGCTGTCAAAAGTGCTGCCATCCAGCAGTGTGCCTGTGTAGTGAATAGCAACGGTATCGCCGGATTTAACCTGCGTCATAGAGTGCTCCAATCTTGAAAGGGGATAAATATAAGAGGCCGCGTATCTGCGCGGGTGCTCCGAGGTTCATATCCTAGTGTTTCAAGCCTGCGGACTGTCGTAAACCCCTAGCGGAGCAGTTTTTCGGTCTTTTCTGTCGCCGCACCCCGTGACACTCTGCCCCACAAGCATCAATGGGAGATCAATATGGCGATCACGACTTGCGTCTTTGACGCATATGGCACCTTGTTCGACGTGGCCGCCGCGGCACGACAAGCGGCAACCGAGCCTGACTTTCCAGCACTCAAAGACAGCTGGCCGCAAGTGGCAGAACATTGGCGTGCGAAACAGTTGAACTATTCATGGCTGCGCGCCGTGACCGGCGCGCATTGTGATTTTTGGGAAGTCACCCAGAACGGGTTGGACTGGGCGCTTGAAAAAACCGGGCACGCAGGTGATGCGGCTTTGCGCGCGAGATTGCTGGCGCTGTATTGGGAATTGCAGGCCTATCCTGAGGTGCCAAAGATGCTGCAAACGTTGAAACAGAACGGGTTGAATACGGCCATCCTCTCCAACGGCTCCCCTGCAATGCTGAAAGGTGCGGTCGATTCTGCGGGCATAGGCACAAGCCTTGATGCGCTTTTGTCGGTTGAGAGTGTCGGAATATTCAAGCCCGACCCAAAGGTATATGATCTGGTCGGCGCACAGTTCGGCTGTGCAAGGGACGAGGTGTTGTTCGTGTCCTCAAACGGCTGGGATGCGGCGGCAGCGACGGGCTATGGTTTCACCACCGCCTGGGTCAACCGCAGCGGCGAGCCGGTGGACCGATTGCCTTGGGTCCCTGTGCACACCCTCCAAGATCTTACCGGCATCCCTAGCTTGGCAGGTGCATGATGGCCCATTTCACAACCTCTGACGGGCTGGCCCTTTATTACACGGACGAGGGAGAGGGCCTGCCGATCCTTTGTCTTGCGGGGCTTACGCGCACCACTGCCGATTTCGACTATGTGACCCCGCACCTAAACGGCAACCGGCTGATCAAGATGGACTATCGCGGGCGGGGGCAATCGGATTTCGACCCCGATTGGTCGCATTATTCGCCCCCCGTCGAATGTCGCGACGCGCTGGAATTGCTGGCACATCTGGGGCTCGACAAGGTCGCGATCCTTGGCACCTCGCGCGGGGGGCTGAATGCCATGGGCCTGGCGATGGGGGCAAAAGACTGTTTGCTTGGCGTGGCCTTCAACGATGTGGGGCCATTTATCGACCCACAGGGGCTTGATTTCATTATGCAATACATTGGCCACAACCCGGCCGCCAAAACCCACGCAGAGGCCGCAGCGGCCATGCCCCACGTCTTTCCCGAATTTGAAGGCGTGCCAGACAGCCGCTGGATGGAGGAAACGGTCAAGCATTACGCCCAGACCGACACCGGCCTTGAAATCACCTATGACAAGCACCTGCGCAACGCAGTCGAAAAAGCCTTTAGCGCGCCCTCTCCTGATCTTTGGCCGTTTTTCGATGCGCTGGAGGGCCTGCCGATCGCCTGCATTCGCGGCATGAATTCCAACTTGCTTAGCGAAGAGACCCTGACCGAGATGGAAAAGCGCCGCCCTGATATGATCGTCGCTCGGGTGCCGGGGCGCGGGCATATTCCGTTTCTTGATGAACCGGAAGCGGTGGATGCCCTGCACGAATGGATCGGATTGATGCAATGAATATCGACATGATCCGCGCGGCTGCCGGCCGCCTGTACGGCCATGCCCGCAAAACACCGCTGCTGAATTCGCCCTTCATCGACGACATCGCAGGCCGCCGCGTTTGGGTGAAAGCAGAGTGCCTACAACATACCGGCAGCTTCAAGTTTCGCGGGGCCTGGTCCGCGCTTTCTGCACTTGATCCCGACGCCCGCGCCAAAGGCGTGATCGCGTTTTCCAGTGGCAATCACGCGCAGGGGGTCGCCTATGCGGCCAAACTGCACGGGGTGGCGTCGGTGATCGTCATGCCCTCGGACGCGCCGCGCCTGAAGATCGCCAACACCCGCGCGCTTGGGGCCGAAGTGGTGCTATACGACCGCGCCACCGAAGATCGTGACGCGATTGGTGCGCAACTGGCGGGGGAGCGTGGCCTTACCCTGATCAAACCTTTTGACGATCCGCAGGTGATCGCGGGCCAGGGCACCACAGGTCTTGAACTCGCCCGGCAAGCGGGCGAGCTTGGCATCACAAAAGCCGATGTGATCGTGTGTTGCGGCGGCGGCGGGCTGACCTCGGGCATTGCCTTGGCGCTTGAGGCTGAAGCCCCCGGCCTGCGCGCCCGTCCCGCAGAACCTGCCGGTTTCGATGATGTGGCAAAATCACTGGCACAAGGCAGCATCGCGCGCAATCCAGCGCTCGTCGGATCGATATGCGATGCGATTGTCACGCCGCAACCGGGAGACCTGACTTTTCCGATCCTGCAGCGCTTGTGCGGGCCGGGTCTGGTCGCCACCGATGAGGAGGCTCTGCAGGCCATGGCTCATGCGTTCAACCGTCTGAAACTTGTCGCCGAACCGGGCGGGGCCATCGCCCTTGCCGCCGCCCTGTTTCGCCGCAACGAGATCGTCGGGGATGATGTTATCGTCACGATCTCGGGTGGGAATGTGGATGCCGATATCTTTGCCCGCGCCCTAAGCACCTTAGATTAAACCATAAAGGAGCCTGACATGAAGCTTTTCGATACTGGCGACGTCCGCCTGCACTACCGCGTGGATGGCCCCGATGATGGCGCGCCCGTGGTCTTTGCCAATTCGCTTGGCACCGACTTGCGGCTGTGGGATCCGATCCTGCCGCTCCTGCCCCAAGGTCTGCGGATCATCCGTTTTGACAAACGCGGTCATGGGCTTTCGACCTGCCCGCCTGCACCCTATTCGATGGGCGCGCTGGTCATGGACACGGAAAAACTGATGGATTTTCTGGAGGTTAAGGATTGCGTCTTTGTCGGCCTGTCGATTGGTGGCATGATCGCCCAAGGGCTTGCGACCAAGCGGCTTGATCTGATCCGCGCCATGGTACTGTCCAATACCGGAGCAAAGATCGGCACCCCGGAAATGTGGGCTGACCGAATCAAGTCTGTGCAGGAAAACGGCATCGAAAGTCTTGCCGATGCCATCATGGAGCGGTGGTTCGCCAAGGAGTTCCGTGCCACGCCCGAGCTTGAACTGTGGCGCAATATGGTCGTGCGGCAGGAAAATGACGGCTACGCCGGATGCTCTGCCGCGATATCGGGCACTGATTTCTATACCACCACGGCGGCGCTGCGCCTGCCCTGTCTGGGGATCGCGGGGGCCGAGGACGGCTCGACGCCGCCAGATCTCGTGCGTGAAACCGTTGATCTGATTCCGGGATCAAAATTCCATGTGATCCGCAAAACTGGGCACCTGCCCTGTGTCGAAAACCCTGAGGAATATGCGCAGGTTTTGACGGACTTTCTGAAAAGCGTCGGGCATGTCTGATATCTTACTCGTCCACGGATCGTGCCACGGCGCTTGGTGCTGGCGCGATCTGATCCCGGCCTTGCATGCCCTTGGCCACAGCCCCCGCGCGATTGATCTGCCCAGCCATGGCGCAGACCAAACGCCGGTGAATAATGTCACGCTAGAGGCCTATGCCGATGCGGTTCTGGCAGCCTCGACGCCAGAAACGGTTGTGCTGGGCCACTCCATGGGCGGGTTTGCAATCAGTGCCGCCGCCCAGAAGAACCCCGGTGCGATGGCTCGGCTGATCTATCTATGCGCCTATGTGCCGGCCCCGGGCCTGACCTTGGCCGACATGCGCAAGCAAGCCCCAAGCCAGCCCTTGATGCCAGCCGTGCGATTGCTCGAAGATGGCAAAAGCTTTACGCTTGATCCTACCATGACGCAGGCGCTGTTCTACAATGACTGCCCCGATAAAATCGCGGCATTTGCCAACCCGTTGCTTTGTGCGCAAGCCGTCGCCCCGACGACCCAAGCCCTGCCCGACACCAGCCGTGCCGACGCAAAGCCACGCAGTTATATTCGGTGTATGGACGATCGCACCATCCCACCCGCCTATCAGGTTACCATGACCAAAGACTGGCCAACCGCCGACGTCTATGAGATGTCCACCGGACATTCGCCTTTCTTTGCGGACCCCGCAGGGCTGGCGCAGATTATTGATACGATCCTCAAGAGGTAAGCCATGGCCGCAAGCGTTTTTGACAGCCCCCTTTACACGCATCTTTTCGCTACCGGGGATGCTGGCCGTTTGTTTTCCGACACAGCTGCAATTCGCGCCATGCTTCTGGTCGAGGGCGCGTTGGCCAAGGTTCAAGGTGCCCTTGGGGTGATCCCGGAACTCAGTGCGGCCGCAATCCACCGCGCATCGCTAGAGATTCAGGTCGACCCCGGTGCCATCGCCAAGGCCACCGGTGAAAACGGGGTCAGTGTGCCGGGGCTATTGGCGCAATTCCGTGCCGAGATGCAGGCCCCTGAATTTGCCCAGCATGTGCATTGGGGGCCAACCAGCCAAGATATCATAGACACAGCATTGATGCTGCGGCTGCGTCAGGCGCTGACGCTCGCCGAGACCGACATCAAGACCATCGTCACCTCTTTAGCTGACGCTGCACAGGAACATAAAACACTTCCCATGCCGGCGCGCACCTACGGGCAGCATGCAACACCAACCACCTGGGGCGCTGTGCTGGCTGAATGGGGGATGCCGCTGATCGACGCGCTGGACGACTTGGAAGCGGTGCGCGCCTCCTCCTTGTTTGTGTCGCTTTCCGGGGCGGCAGGCACCGCGTCCGCGCTTGGCTCCAAAGCGGCCCAGACCCGCGCGGACCTTGCCAAAGCCTTGGGCTTGAATGACCCGAAACGCAGCTGGCATGTCGACCGCGGTCCCATCCTGCGCATCGCGGATTGGCAGGGCCGCGTGATGGCCGCGCTTTCACACATGGCCCAAAGTACGATTGGCCTGACCATGACAGGGATCGGGGAAATAGCACTTGGGGCGTCTGGCGCATCCTCGACAATGCCGCAAAAGCAGAACCCCGTCGCCCCCTCCGCGATGATCGCCCTTGGCCATAACTTCACGGGTCAACGCGCAACATTGCAGGCCGCTGCGGCCCATCAGCATCAGCGCGACGGCGGGGCGTGGTTTGCCGAATGGATGGCCGTCCCGCAGTTGGCCCTTTGCCTGGCATCCGCCTTGCATCACGCCAAAGCGGTGGTTTCGGGTGTGACACCACATCCCGTGCAAATGCAAAGCACGCTGACCGCAAGCCTTGGGCTGATCCACGCCGAAGCATTAAGCTTTGCGCTGGCCGACCTCATGCCGCGACCCGAAGCACAGAAGGTCACCAAAAAGCTGTGTCGCGAGGCGCAAGACAAACAAGTGCCTTTGGCCGATCTTGTGGCCGCCGACTATCCTGACCTGCCGCATGATATTTTTGATCCGGCCCGACAAACAGGCCACGCCGCCACCGAAGCAGAGGCGTTTATCGCCCGCGCACAGGCCCACCGATCTTGATCCGCCCTGCGGTTGTATTCATTGTCCTGACCGTGATGATCGACGCCATGGGGATTGGTCTGATCATCCCCGTCATGCCCGATCTGATCGAAGAGGTCCAAGCGGCCAACCTGTCACGTGCCGCGCTGTGGGGCGGGGTGCTGGCGACAACCTTTGCGGTGATGCAGTTTCTGTTCAGCCCGCTGATTGGCGGTCTGTCCGACCGCTTTGGCCGCCGCCCGGTCTTGTTGATCTCGCTGACGGTTATGGCACTGGACTATGTCCTCATGGCTTTGGCCGGGTCGATCTGGCTGCTGCTTTTGGGGCGCATTGTCGGGGGGATCTCTGCTGCGACCGGGGCTACCGCCAGTGCCTATATGGCCGATATCACCGAGCCCAAGGACCGCGCTGCGAATTTCGGGTTGATTGGCGCGGGCTTTGGGATTGGATTTGTTTTGGGACCTGTGGCGGGGGGTTTTCTGGCCGAATATGGTACCCGTGCGCCGTTTTGGGCCGCTGCGGCTTTGGCCGCGGGTAACGTCGCCTTCGGATGGATCGTGCTGAAGGAAACGGTAAAACCGGAAAATCGCCGCCCGGTTTCGTGGCGGCGCGCAAATCCCTTTGGCGCTGTAAAGCAACTGGGCGCATTGCCCGGGATCAGGCGGCTCTTGCTTGTCTACTTTTTGTACCACCTCGCCTTTGCCGTCTATCCCTCCGTCTGGAGCTATTTCGGCAAGGCCCAATTTGACTGGTCTCCTTCAATGATCGGAGGATCGCTGGCGCTGTTCGGGCTTGCGATGGCTGTGGTTCAGGCAGGCGTCATCCGCCCGGTGTTGAAACGGTTCGGCGAACGCGGGACCGTGCTTTTTGGCTATGTGTTCAGCGTGGCAACATTTTTCCTGATCGGGACGGTGACATCTGGGACGGCCATTATGGTGCTGACCCCGATGGCCGCCCTTGCAGGGGTCATCCCGGCTGCTCTTCAAGGCATCATGTCGCAATCAGTCGCCCAAAACTCTCAGGGCGAGCTTCAGGGGGTTCTGACCTCGGCTTCGGCTTTGGCGATGGTGGTCGCCCCCTTGGTGATGACCGCAACATTTGCCGCGTTCACTGCCCCGGGAACAGCGATTTATTTCCCCGGAGCACCGTTTTTGTTGTCAATGCTGCTGACATTGGTGGCGATATCCATCTTTGTCAGGTGGCGGAGCCCTGCGGCAAGCATCGCATGAAAATCAGGGTTGGAAAGCATTGTCCCTTGCAAGATCAGCACAGTGCCGACACCTTGATTAAAGCGGGGGCCAGCCCCCGCACCCCCGGGATTTTAAACCATTTGGAAAAGAGGGTTTGGCGATGAAATTGCAAGACTTGGATGTGATTGTAACAGCCCCTCCGGCGCCTGGATGGGGGGGACGCTATTGGATATTGGTCAAGGTGACGACAGATACCGGCGTTGTCGGCTGGGGCGAATGCTATGCATCCTCTGTCGGCCCCGAAGCGATGCGGGCTGTGATCGCAGATGTGTTCGAGCGGCACATGCAGGGGCAAAATCCCGAAGACATCGAGTTAATGTTCCGCCGCGTCTATTCTTCGGGCTTTACCCAGCGGCCTGATCTGACGGTCATGGGCGCGTTTTCAGGGTTGGAAATCGCCTGTTGGGATATCTTGGGCAAGGACCGGGACCGGCCCGTTTATGCCTTGATCGGCGGCAAGATGAACGACAAGGTGCGCGCATATACCTATCTCTACCCCCTCCCGCATCATAATATTAGCGCCTTTTGGACCTCGCCTGAAATGGCGGCGGAATCAGCGCTGGACTGTGTCGCGCGGGGCTATACAGCGATCAAATTTGATCCCGCGGGCCCTTATACGATGCGCGGCGGCCATATGCCCGCGATGACGGATATCAGCCAATCCGTTGCTTTCTGCAAAGCCATCCGCGAGGCCGTGGGCACTAAAGCCGATCTGCTGTTTGGCACACATGGCCAGTTCACCACCGCAGGGGCGATCCGCTTGGGCCAGGCGATCGAGCCCTTTAGCCCGCTATGGTACGAAGAACCGATACCGCCGGATGCCGTCGAACAGATGGCCACCGTAGCGCGCAGCGTGCGTATTCCTGTCGCTACCGGAGAGCGGCTCAGCACAAAGGCGGAATTCGCCCCTGTGTTGCGCGCAGGCGCCGCCGCGATCTTACAGCCCGCACTGGGGCGGTCGGGCGGCATTTGGGAAGGCAAGAAAATTGCTGCCATGGCCGAGGTCTATAATGCGCAGGTGGCGCCGCATCTTTATGCCGGGCCCGTCGAATGGGCTGCGAACATTCATCTGGCTGTCTCGATCCCCAACATCCTGATGTGCGAATGTATTGAGACCCCTTTCCATGATCAACTGATCAAAGGCACGATCCGCGTACAAGACGGCTTCATAAGTGCGCCGACCGCACCCGGTCTGGGCATTGAAGTAGACGAGGCACTTGCCCGCGCACATCCCTATGTCGGGTCCGACCTGCATCTGCAAATGCAAGATGCGCCCTGTGATTATGCAAACGGAAATGCGTTCGAGGGCGGTGCGCCACCCTCAAACGACTAGGGGTCGATGAGTTTTTTCGCAACGGCGACAATCTCGTCGCGTGATGGAAGTGTGGCCGCATAGGCAGGGCCCGTCGCGATAAAACTGTCTTCGGCTGTTAGGCGAGCGTAAATGGCGATGCCGCTTTCTTGCATAAGCGCCATCAGTCCTTCGGCTTGCCCGCCCGTGCGGCGACACTCGTCTACGATCAGCACAGGGCGGTCGCCAATGGCGTCCACAATCGCGTTTGCCGGCAAGGGCGCAATCCAACGCATGTCGATAACGCGCGCATTGATGCCCTGTGCTGCCAGATCGGCCTGCGCCTGGCGGCTAAGGTAGTGGCCATTGCCATAGGTCACGATTGCCAGATCATCGCCATCGCCATGAATCCCGACGTCTTTGAGGCCAATGCGCTGGTCCGGTGCGGGGTACTGTGTCATCCAGCCGCCATCGCCTGCCTCAAGCAGATCACGCATCGGATAAAGCGCAATGGGTTCGACGAAAACCACGACCCGTTGCTCCTCGCGGGCAAGGCGGTGCGCTTCACGCAGCATCATCGCGGCATCCGCTCCGGTCGACGGGCAAGCGATGATGATCCCGGGTATGTCGCGCAGCACGGCAAGCGAGTTGTCATTGTGGAAATGTCCACCAAAGCCCTTTTGATAGCCAAGCCCTGCGATGCGCAGCACCATCGGGTTGGTCCATTGTCCATTGCTGAAGAAGGGCAAAGTTGCCGCCTCGCCGCGCAGCTGGTCTTCGGCATTATGCAGATAGGCCAGAAACTGGATTTCCGGCATCGGGATGAAACCGTTATGAGCGGCACCAATCGCGAAACCGAGGATGGATTGTTCATCCAGCAAAGTATCAATGACGCGGGCCAGCCCAAACCGCGATTGCAACTTTTGCGTAACGCCGTAAACCCCGCCCTTGCGCCCGACATCCTCGCCCATCAGCAATGTTTCGGGATGGGCCAGCATCAGGTCATGCAAGGTCCAGTTGATCAGCTTCGACAGGGGCTGCGGCGCGTCCATCTGCGCCAGCTCACTCCCGAAGACGCTGCCGCGCGCCTCAGCCGAAGGGCCATTGGTTGCCGCGCAGACACGTTTTGGCGGCACGATGCTCGCCATGACATCCGAAGCGGTCTTCAAATGCGGGCGGGTGACCACTTCAGCCGCAGCTTGGTCCACATCGTTCAATGTCTGACGATAGATTTCCAACGCCTGCTCGGCGCTCAGCGCAGCGGATTCAACCAAAAGTCGCACGCTGTGCAACAAAGGATCATTCGCTTCATCCGCCTCGACCTCTGCTTTGGGCAGATAGCTTGTTGCGATATCGGCACCGGCATGACCGTAAAGCCGAACGGTGCGCAAATGTAGAAATGCAGGCTTGCGGTGCTTTCGCACGAAATCAGCGGCCTCTTTCGTAGCAGTGTAGGCTGCATATAAATCCAGCCCATCCACTTCGAAATAGGCAAGCCCGGGCCGCGCCGACATAGACGCCTTGATCCAGCCCGTCGGCGTCTTGGTCGAGATGCCAATGCCATTGTCCTCGCATACAAATAGCAAGGGTAGCGGTACACCTTGAACGGCAGTCCAACAGGCAGCGTTGATGGCACCCTGGGCCGTCGAATGATTGGCCGAGGCATCGCCAAAGCTGCACATCGCGATTCCGTCGTGGGGCAGCAACCGATGCTCGGGCGGGTTACGCCGCGCAAGCCCAAGCGCATGCGCTGCACCCACAGCTTTCGGCAGATGGCTGGCGATCGTCGAGGTCTGCGGTGGGATCATCAAGCGGCGGCTGCCAAGAACCTTGTGCCGTCCGCCACTGGTGGGATCTTCGGTCGAACAGGCAAAAGACAAAAGCATGTCACGCAGCATGTCCTGCCCGCCGACTTGACCCGCCCGCGCGATCTGGAAGGCCGCATCGCGGTAGTGCAGAAACGCGATGTCATCTGGTCGCAGCGCATGAGCGACGGCGGCCATGCCCTCGTGCCCGCTTGACCCGATTGTGTAGAAACCCTGTTTCTTGCTTTGCATGACGCGGCTTTGCAAATCCAGCGCCCGCGACAGGACCTGGGCGCGAAACAACTCGACGGCCTCATCAGCGCCCAAGCCGGGGGTAACGGTCCTTCCCACAGGAAAGTCCAGCGCCGCAACACGGCGCAGGAAGTTTTCGTGAACGATCTGAACGCGGTCCATGGTCACCCTTCCGACGATATCAAAGGCAGTCCCAGAAGATGCCTCCGGCAGGGATATTTAAGAGCCAGAGAAAAGGGAACCGTCTTCCCCCCTTCTCTGGCTTAAAAATATCCTCGGGGGAGTTTGAGGGGGCAGACAGCCCCCTCATTTTCCGTCTTAGAAAAATGCCTGAAGACCGGTTTGCGCACGCCCCAAAATCAGCGCATGCACGTCATGGGTGCCTTCGTAGGTGTTGACCGTCTCGAGGTTCATCATGTGGCGCATCACCTGATATTCGCCGCTGATGCCGTTACCGCCGTGCATGTCACGCGACAAACGCGCAATATCCAGCGCCTTGCCACAGTTGTTGCGTTTCACGATCGAGATCATCTCGGGGGCGGCATTGGCTTGATCCATCAAACGACCGACCTGCAACGAGGCCTGCAGGCCAAGGGCGATTTCGGTCATCATATCGGCCAGCTTCTTTTGAAACAGCTGTGTCTGTGCCAGCGGCTTGTTGAACTGTTTGCGGTCGAGACCGTATTGACGCGACGCATGCCAACAGAACTCTGCGGCACCCAAAACGCCCCAGCTGATGCCATAGCGGGCCCGGTTCAGACAGCCAAACGGGCCTTTGAGGCCTTGAACATGCGGCAGAAGGGCATCTTCGCCAACTTCCACGTTATCCATCACAATTTCGCCAGTGATCGAAGCGCGCAAGGACAGCTTGTTCCCGATCTTGGGCGCAGACAGACCCTTCATCCCTTTTTCAAGGATAAAGCCACGGATCTTGCCACCATGTTCCTCGGACTTTGCCCAGACCACGAACACATCCGCAATCGGCGCGTTCGAGATCCACATTTTGGACCCGATCAGCTTGTAGCCGGTCGCCGTCTTGATCGCGCGGGTTTTCATACCGGCGGGATCGGACCCTGCATCGGGTTCGGTCAGCCCAAAGCAGCCGATAAAGTCACCACTTGCCAGTTTGGGCAGGTATTTCTTGCGCTGCGCTTCGGATCCGTAAGCGTAGATCGGATACATCACGAGGCTGGATTGAACGGACATCATCGAGCGGTAACCGCTGTCCACACGCTCAACTTCGCGGGCGACCAGCCCGTAAGAGACGTAGTTGCCGCCAAGCCCGCCATACTCCTCAGGGACTGTGACACCCAGCAGGCCCATATCGCCCATTTCCTTGAAGATCGCAGCATCTGTCGTTTCGTTGGCAAAGGCGTCAATGACGCGGGGCTGCAGCTTTTCCTGGGCATAGGCGCGCGCACTGTCCTGGATCATGCGCTCGTCTTCATCCAGCTGGTCTGTCAAACGAAACGGGTCTGTCCAATCAAAACTGCCCATGTCAGGCGCGTCTTTGGCTTTCAAAATAGGTGCTTCGGCATTCATGTCGTATCCTCCTAAAAGGTTAAGATTTGGCAGAGTATTGCAAAGACAGCCGCAAAATACTATCGCTGCTTTATCCTAGCCTTATGAGTTAAAGTCATATGATAGCCCCCCGCCGCTTCCTGCCGTCGATCAACGCACTGCTGGCATTTGAGGCGGTTGCGAGACTGGGGAGCGCAACACAAGCCGCGCTTGAGCTATCCTTGACGCAAAGCGCCATCAGCCGTCAGCTCAAAACATTAGAGGAACAGTTGGGCGTTTCCCTACTGGACCGCCAGGGCCGCCAGCTGGTTCTAACCGAAGCTGGAAAGAACTATGTGATACAGGTCCGTGACGTTTTGAACAGATTGGCGCAGGCCTCAATTCTGGCGCGGACCAATCCAGTTGCGGGTGCCTTGAATCTAGCGATCCTTCCCGGCTTTGGCATGCACTGGCTGGCCCCGCGTTTACGCGATTTTGCGCAAGCCCACCCGGAGGTGACAGTGAACCTAAGCACCCGGCTAAATCCGTTTTCGTTTCAAAACAGCCCCTTTGATGCGGCGATACATTTCGGCAAGGAAGACTGGCCGGGTGCCGCCTATCTGCATCTGATGCCTGAAACAGTGGTGCCAGTGTGCGCGCCTGATCTGCTGGAAGCCCCCCTGAACAATCCCGCAGATATCCTGCGCTTTCCATTGTTGCATCTTGATACGCGCCCGCGCGGATGGACCCGCTGGCTGGAAGCGCTTGGCGTGTCGGGCGTGCCGCCGTCTGGCATGATGTTCGACCAGTTCTCGACGATGGCGCAGGCGGCTGTGCACGGGCTTGGCGTGGCTTTGCTGCCGACGTTTTCAGCCGAGCCCTATCTGCGCGACGGCCAACTGGTTCTGGCATCCAGCCAGACCACGCAAAGCATTGGCAACTACTATCTGGTCTGGCCGGAAGACCGCGCCGAGACTGCGGCACTTGGGTCGTTCAAAAACTGGCTGGCGCGGCAAACCGACAAAAACCTCTAGCTTAATTGCCATAATTGCGCCGTATTGTGCGGTTAGTCAAAATTCAGATGTAACCGGGTGGGGCCGTTGTCAGGAGCATTTCAATGCCAAATATCTTTCGCAAAGGGTCATTTGCCTTTATCGCGTTCACCATAGCCATCGGCGGAAGCCCCGCTGTAGCGCAGTCTTTAGTTAACTCGCAGACCATCCTGATTCTGGATGAGGCGTTTTTTCCAGCCGTTTCCTATGTGAGATTGGGCGACAAACTGACGTTCATCAATCAGTCTGATGACACCAGAATTGTCGAGGGTGCTAACAAAGTGTGGACTTCGGGCGGGTTGGCTACAGGTGGCACATTCGTCTATGTCGTAGACGAGAAAACACCGCTGGAATTCACAAGCATTTTCGGAAACGAAGCCGGATTGGTCTATCAGGGCACACTTTCGTTTGACGACCCCCCCCTTTGAACCCTGAAATGATTGGCGACGACACGGCTGGTGCAGCTGACAGCGCAGATCAATCATATTCAATCTTCGCCAACATTACCCCTTTGGCGATGTCTTAGGATTGAGACGGCAAAATCAGGGCCGCCCCCGACGCCCGGTTTGAATTGACCGTCCGACTTACGCGGTGCCACTTTAGGATATCGTTTGCCGCAGCGCTCATCAGCGTTGCGGCCCCTTTGCCATCCTCGCCCAGCCAAAGCGGCCAATCAGGCCCCTCAAGCAAAACCGGCATGCGGTGGTGTAACGCTGCCATGGCGGTGTTTGCCTGCGTGGTCACCAGCGCGCAGGTCGACTGGCGAACTCCGTCCTGCCCTGTCCAGTCTTGCCAGATCGCAGCAATCGCAAGCGGAGCACCGTCTTGCCGCGTGCTGTACCACGGGTCACGTCCGCCTTGCCCGTCTTTTGTCCATTCATAAAACCCGGAGGCCACAACCAGCCCCCGCCGCGCCCGCACTGCGTCGCGAAAAGCCGGTTTTTCGGCAATGGTTTCGGCGCGAGCGTTGATCAGCAAAGGACCATCCGAGGGCTTTTTGTACCAATGCGGGATCAGCCCCCAACGCATCGCGCTCAACTTGCGTGCCGTGTTCGGCGCGCTTGTCACGATATGCACAGGATCTGTTGGGCAAACGTTGTAGTTTGGCACTCGTGGCAGGTCATTGGACGGCGTTGCTGAGAAAAGTTGCGCCATCGCGTCTTGAGGGAGGGTAACTGCCATCCGACCGCACATAGATCCTCCACCACGTTAGGCGATTTGCCCGAACCATTGGCCAAACCCATGGCCTTGGGGTTGGTTTTCGGGCCAACTTAGGGTCTGATGGGCATCATGTCGATATGTGCATTGACCTGATGCATGCCACAGATTGCGTCTTTTTCTATCGCACGCAACGCCCCCGAAAGCCTTGAAAGGTCCCTTATGATCCGCCAGTTCTTGCCCATCATTATACTGTTGCTGGGTTCTTCATTCTTGATGTTTGCGGGGGGCATCAACGGCTTGATCTTGCCCGTTCGTGGCCAGGCAGAGGGGTTTTCGGCAATATCGCTGGGCTTGCTGGGGACAGGGTGGGCAGTCGGCTATGTGTCGGGATGTATTTTCACGGCTAGGCTCGTGGGGCGGGTCGGCCATATCCGTGCTTTTGGCGCGATGGCGGCAATTGCGGCCATCTCGATGTTGGGCAGCGCACTGCTGGTAACGCCCGCCGCCTGGATTGTTTTACGTGCACTGTGCGGGTTCTGCTTTGCGGGCGCTGCAATGATCGTGGAAAGCTGGCTGACCGAACAAACTGATCCATCAAGTCGCGGCAGAGTCTTCGGCGTCTATACGATGGTCAATCTGGGGGCCACCACCGCAGGCCAGTTGCTGCTGACGACAGGCGATCCGAACGGCTTCACCTTCTTCGCCATTGCCGCGATTTTTTATTGTCTGGCGCTGGTGCCCACCGCCATCAGTTCAACCAAAACTCCGGCCCCACTGGTCAACGTCAAGCTTGACCTTAAAGCGTTGTGGCGCAATTCGCCCGTGGCTGTGGTCGGCGTCATCTTCGTCGGCGTGTCAAATTCGGCTTTCGGGACATTGGCCGCAGTCTATGCTGATCGCGTGGGACTGGTGCTTGCGACAGTTGCCCTTTTTACATCAATTCCAATTCTGGTGGGCGCGTTGGCGCAAATTCCTGTTGGGTGGCTTTCGGATAAGACGGACAGGCGCAAAGTGCTGGTAGGGCTTACGGTGCTGGCTTTGGCTGCTGACGCGGCTTTTCTGGTGCTCGCGCCTGAAAGCCGCCTTATGAACCTTGCGCTGGCGGGCATTCTGGGCGGATCAATATTTGCGATGTACCCGGTGATCGTCGCCCACGCCAATGACCATGCCATGCCAGGGACTGCGATCCAGATATCGGGCGGCCTATTGCTGCTTTACGGTGTGGGCGGCATTGTCGGGCCGCTTTTGGCAGGTTGGGCGATGGCGGAACTGGTAGACCGCGCATTGTTTTTCGTAACCGCAGGCAGCCATGTGATCGTGATCTGCTATACGATCTGGCGCATCCTGATCCGCGATGCCGTTGCGGAAGAGGATAAGAAAGACTTTCAGGTGGCTCTTGGCGGGCGCGCGACAACACCGCAAACGGCAGTCTTCTCAGAAGCCGAAAAACAGCCCTAAGCAAGACACAAAAAAAGGCGCGCCGCACAAGCAGCGCGCCTTTCATCGCAAAATACACTTTATTTCAGAGTGATGCGCCCATCGGTATAGGGTGTGTAGGCACCATTGGCGGCGATATATTCTGCTGTGACATCCGCAACATCGGGGCCATAATCATACGCATTTTCAGCTGTCTTGAACATCGCATAGCCATCACCGCCGTTGCGCACGTAGTTGTTGGACACAACGCCGTACATCTTGGCCGGATCAATCGGCACACCACCAACCATCACGTCACTGATGCGGCTGCCGACTTCGGCGGAGGCATCAACAGCGTAGGTCATGCCAGCCACCTGTGGGAACCGGCCTGCGACCTCTTCGATCTGACTGACACCGTTCTCAAGCGCTTCGACAATCGTTGCACCAGACACCTGGAAGGTGGACAAGGTGTTCTGGAACGGCAGCACGGTCAGCACTTCACCCATTGTGACTTCGCCTGCGTCAATAGAGGCACGGATACCGCCACTGTTCTGGAACGCGATCTCGACGCCTTGATCCGCAACCCGCGCCAACATGGCGTCCGCGATCAGATTGCCCATCGGGCATTCCATCACACGGCAAATGGCACGGTCTCCGTCGATCATTTCTGATGTTTCGGCCACGACCTTGTTGCGGATCTCGTCCAGCGGAAGCGCCAGTTCAGCGATCCGCGCGACGGTGCCTGCGTCCTCAATGACTGCCGCGTCGATTAGCACAGGCTCGCCCGACGCCTCGATGACATTGCCTTGGTCATCAAAGGTCACATTCAGCTCGCCCAAGTATTTGCCATAAGCATAGGCCTGCACGATGGCAGTTTGCTTGACCATTGTCGGATAGGCACCTTCGGCACGGTCATTTGTGTTCGACAGCAACGTGTTGGAGTGCCCGCCCACGATCACATCCACACCGGTGGTGTTTTCGGCGACCATCTGGTCAACCTTGTAGCCAGAGTGGCTGAGCACGATAATCTTGTTTACGCCTTGCGCAGTCAGCAAATCAACCTCGCCCTGCACGGCCGCGACAGAATCGGTGAAGATCACGTTCTCACCCGGACTGGCCAGCTCGTCTGTATCTTCGGTTGTGAGGCCAATCAGGCCAATCTTTTCCCCGCCTCGTTCGATCACGGCGGATTTTGCCAGCTTGCCTGCCAACAGCGGCTCTGCCGAAATATCGGCATTCGACATCAGGATCGGAAACTCGAGCGCCGACATGAAGCCCGCAAGCACTTCGGGGCCATCGTCGAATTCGTGGTTCCCCACGGTCATGCCGTCATAGCCCAGCATGTTCATCATTTCGGCAGCCATCTGGCCTTTGTAATAGGTGTAGAACAACGAGCCTTGGAACTGGTCGCCCCCATCTACCAAGATGTAGTTATTTGTCCGTGCCTTGGCGTCTTTGATCGCGTTAACCAGACGGGCCGTGCCGCCAAAGCACTCCCCAGCGGTGTTGTCCTCGGCCGAGCATGGGCCATCATATTTGCTGATCGGCTCGAACCGGGCGTGAAAATCGTTGGTGTGCAAAATTGTAAGGCTAAAGTCGGCCTGCGCCATGCCGGCCGTCAGTGCCAAAGCGGCTGTCACCGATAGGAATCGTTTCATGTATTATCCCCCAGAGTTGAAGTTATGCCATACCGTGGCGACTGACTTGGAGCCTGTCAAAGCCCAACTAAGGGTTTGCCCCCTTGGGCTTGGGTTATATCGGCAGATTTTGGCGCTATCGCACAGGTCTTGACCGCTCGGCCGCACCAAGGCATCACAGGCACTATGTTGATATATAAAATCTTTCGAGCCGACGAATGGCAGGTGCTGCGCAAGACGGGGGTAACCCAAGGTGCGCCAATAGACATAGCTGATGGCTACGTCCATTTTTCAACCGCAAGCCAGGCTGCTGAAACCGCCGCGAAACACTTTGCAGGCGAAGCGGATTTGTTCGTTCTGGCAATCGAGACGGACCGGTTGGGTGACGATCTGAAGTGGGAAGTGTCGCGCGGCGGCGCGGAATTTCCGCATCTGTACCGTGACCTTAAAATAGAAGATGTGGCGTGGGCTCAGCCTTTGCCGCTGAAAGACGGGTTACATCAGTTTCCCGCCGGGTTCGAAACTGAATGACGGGCCGTTGTCTCCCCTTCAACCGCCTTTTGGGATAGGTCAGCATGAAGCGTCTTGCCGAACAACTGGGCCTGCGCGCCCTGCGCAAAATTGATCCCGAAGCGGCCCATGGGCTGGCCATTTCAGCACTGCGCATGGGAATGGCCGTGTCGCCGGGGCCTGTCACCTCGGATCGGCTCAGGACCAGTCTGGCAGGTCTGGCCTTGCCAAATCCCGTCGGGCTAGCTGCAGGGTTTGACAAGAATGCGACAGCGGTAGCGCAACTGTCAAACGCAGGTTTTGGCTTTATCGAAGTGGGTGCTGCGACGCCCTTGCCCCAGCCCGGCAACGAAAAACCGCGTCTCTTCCGCCTGACCGAGGATCGCGCCGCAATCAATCGCTTTGGCTTCAACAACGACGGCATGCAGGCAATCTGCGACCGGCTGAGCAGACGCGGCGATGGTGTGCCTGTGGGTCTGAACCTTGGCGCAAACAAGACCAGTGCGGACAGGGCCGCGGACTTTGCCCGCGTGATGGAATTGGCACGCGATCATGTGGATTTTGCGACCGTAAACGTGTCGTCGCCCAACACGGAAAAGCTGCGCGACCTGCAAGGCAAAGCGGCGTTGTCAGCACTTCTGGCGGGCGTGATGGAAGTGCGCGGAACCACGCCTGTGTTCCTCAAGATCGCACCTGATCTCACAGATGCCGAGATTGCAGATGTCGCCGACGTCGCCAATGAGGCCGGTGTTGCAGCGATTATCGCGACGAATACCACGCTTGACCGCGACGGCCTGCAAAGCAGTCATCGTGACCAGATGGGGGGGCTGTCGGGGGCACCTTTGTTCCTGAAATCAACCCGCGTGCTGGCGCGGCTTTCAATGCTGACGGATATTCCGCTGGTCGGCGTAGGGGGGATTGGTTCCGCTCAGGACGCATACGCCAAGATTTGCGCGGGTGCGACGGCGGTTCAGCTTTATACGGCACTTGTGTATGGCGGATTGTCCCTTGCGAGCGATATTGCGCACGGACTGGATCAGTTGCTGGCGCGCGATGGTTTCGCCTCTGTTGCGGAGGCGGTCGGCAGCAAACGCGAGGACTGGCTGTGATTACGGTCTGGCATAATCCGCGCTGTTCAAAATCGCGCCAAACTCTGGCCCTGATCGACGCGACCGGGCAACCGGTTTCAATACGTCGCTATCTTGAGTCCCCACCCTCGCTCAGCGAACTGGAAGACGCACGCCAAGCGCTGGACCTGCGCCCGATTGACATGATGCGCACAGGCGAGCGGTTGTTCAAAGAGCTTGCGCTTGGCAAGGACACCGATGACGACGATCTGATGCAGGCGATGGCAGCACATCCCATCCTGATAGAGCGGCCGATCGTGTTCAAGGACGCGCGTGCCATTATCGGCCGCCCTCCGGAAGCGGTAAAACCATTGCTTGCGGACTGAGCCGGAGTTTTCAAAAACTCCGGTTCTTTTCCTTTACAGGAAAAGGGCTAGGCCGCTGCCCGCTCAAGCGCCGGATACCGCAGTCCCAGCGTGATGCCGCGGGCGATAAAACTGATCAACAATGAAATCCACAGACCATGATTGCCCAAGACTGGCAGCAGGACGGCAGCACTAGCACAATAGACTATGAATGACACCGCCATCATATTTCGCATGTCCCGCGACCGTGTGGCCCCAATGAAAATCCCGTCCAACATCCAAGATGCACATCCGATCAGCGGGGCTGCAATCATGTAGGGCAAGAACACCCGCGCTTCAGCGCGCACCAAGGGTGCTGTTGTCATAAGATCAATGATCGCACCGCCGCCCAGCGCGAACCCCACCGTCATCAAGGCACAGGCAAGCAAACCCCATCCGCTGGTCAGCAAAGCCCCCCGACGCAAGATATCACGCTGCTTGGCACCCATCGCCCGCCCCACAAGCGCTTCGGCGGCGAAGGCAAAGCCATCCAGCGCATAGGCCGTGATCATCAGGAACTGCAAAAGTACCTGATTGGCCGCCAGCTTTACATCGCCCAGACCAGACCCCAGAAACAGGAATGACACGAAAATTGCCTGTAACAACAAGGACCGGATCAGGATATCGCCGTTCACCTTCATCATGTTGATCCAGCGCGGCCCATCGAACACCTGGTGCCAATCGCGCCATGCAGGGACCGCGAAAGCCGCGCGGCAGAACCAAAGGCCCAGCGCTGCACCGGTCCATTCGGCAAGGAAGGTTGCAAAGGCCACACCTTCGACGCCCCAGCCCAACCCCAGTACGAACCACAGATCCAGCAGAATGTTCAGCCCGTTCATCCACACTTGAATGACCAGAACGGCACGCGTGCGTTCTTGTGCAATCAGCCAACCGGTGATCGCGTAAATCGCGATTGCTGCGGGCGCTGACCAGATGCGGATTTGCATGTAGGACCGCGCCATGCCTTCGACCTCGGCGCTTGCAGGCGACACCTGAAATGATGCCCAGAACAGCGGTATTTGCAAAAAGATGATGACCAAGCCTGCCATCGCGCCGATCAGCAGCCCCCGCGTCAACAAAGCGGCAACTTCAGCGTCATCACCATTGCCCGAGGCTTGTGCAGTCAGCCCCACTGTGCCCATGCGCAAAAAGCCAAACACCCAGTAGAGCGCCGACAGAATGATCGCACCGATGCCCACCGCACCGATCGGTGCAGCCAGCCCCATCTGACCTACTACGCCGGTATCTACCGCACCCAGTATCGGCACCGTTGCATTCGAAATCACAATCGGGATCGCGATATTCAACACCCGGCGGTGGGTGACGACCTCGCGTGCAGACATTTGCCCTTTGGCAACCGCACTGACTTCTCCTTGCGGAATTGGGTCAGTCACGGCGTTGCGGCATCAAGAAATGTCCAGTTGCCTGGGCAAACAGCTTGGTGCGATTGTCTTGCCAAGCTTCGACATGCACAGATGCATAACGGCGGCCGGAACGGTTGATCGTAGCCCGCGCATAGGCGTCGCGCGGCAGACCGGTGCGAAGGTAATCAACTGTGAAATCAATCGTCTTGGGCAGACGTGGCATGTGTTCGTCGTCCATCTTGTCGACCTCAAGCGCACCGGATTCAAGGTCTTCCCACAGATAGGCCCAGCTAAGCGAGATGATCGTTGTCACCTCCAGAAACGAGGCCGTCACGCCGCCGTGCAATGCCGGAATAAGAGGGTTGCCGATCAGCTTGTCCGAGAACGGTAAAATTGCTGTCAGCTCGTCGCCTCGGCGTTCAAATTCGATGCCGAGAAACTTGATGTAGGGGACCCCATCGACCAACGCCCGCAGCGCCCCGTCTCGGCGTTTTTTGATGACTTGAACAGGCTCTGGCTTTGTCCGGCTCATTTTATGCCCTCCACAACGAAGGTGCCTGTGGCTGTAGCAACCGGGCTTGCGTCTTCCTCGTCTTCAGCGGTGGCACGCACGAAGGCGACCGAGCGGGTCACGTGATAGCACTCCGCCCGCGTCGTGATTTTCTGACCGGGTTTGGCGGCACGCAAATATTCGATCCGCAGGTCGATTGTTGCTGTCCCACCTGGATTGCTGGGGTGGCTCATCACGGCCGCACCACAACACGTGTCCATCAGGGCTGAAACCGCACCGCCGTGGATGACACCCGTACGCGGATCACCCACCAGCTTGGCATCATAAGGCATCGAGATCACCGCAACGCCGTCCTCCAGCTCTTCCAAAGACATGTTCAGCGCCTCGCTGAATGGCAATGCAGAGATAAACTGTCGCGCGACCCGCACTTTGTCTGACATAGGTCAGCCCCTTTTCCTTATCGATTGCCCCATATCAACCATGCAAGCCCCCAAGAGCAACCCTGGCTGTTGCGCTTGATCAGACTTGCGCTTAGTTTCTTGAATTGAGGAGAAAGCGATGTCCGATAAACGCCTGAGCTTTAAGGAGATGTGTGCCGAATTTGACGTAACGCCACGTACGTTGCGGTATTACGAATATATTGAACTGCTGCATCCCGAACGCGATGGCCGGTCCCGTACCTATGGACCCCGCGAAATCGCACGCATGAAGCTGATCATGCGCGGTCGTAAGTTTGGCTATTCCCTTGAAGGGATCAGGCAATGGCTTTTGATCTACGAAAAAGAGGGCACAGAAGCGCAGATGCGTGCATGGGTCAAAAGTGCGGATCGCCAGCTGATCGAACTTGCCGAGCAGCGTGCACAGTTAGATGAAGCGATGGAAGAGCTCCAGCGCCTGCGCGACGACACGGCGGACGCCCTCAAATCTATGCTATAACCAGAAAATATTTGCGGCCCGCCGCTGTTCAACCGCATCTGCCACGCGCTCCAGATCGGTTGGAAGGATGATCATCTGCGAGATCGTCTCGCATGAGTTACTTATCGCCAAATTTTAAGCAGCGTTTTCGCCACCAATCCATGCATTTTCCGCTAGCGATTCAACTTTGCAAGCGTGGAACGTAAGTTTCCAGTCATGATTTATGACCTAAAAAGTCCGCGCGCATACTTGACGCAGCGTTGCTTAAGGTAAACGCGTCAGATGACGTAACGTCTGACTTACGTCAACCTTGGCATTTATTGTAAATCAATCTCGAAAGGCCATTTACCAACTGTCCGAGGCCAAACCGATAGTGAGTTTTGATGATGAGTAACACGACAATGACCATCCGCGAGATGTGTGACACGTTTGATGTGACCCCGCGCACATTACGGTTTTACGAGGCCAAGGAACTGCTCTTTCCCGAGCGCCAGGGCCAAAAGCGGCTTTTCACCAAGCGAGACCGCGCACGGCTCAAGCTGATCATTCGCGGCAAGCGCTTTGGCTTCAGCCTCGAAGAAATCCGCCAGTTGCTGGACCTTTATCACATGGGCGACCAGCAACAGACACAGCTGGCCCGCACCTATGACATTGCACGCGACCGACTGGCCGACCTCGAAGCGCGACGCGACGAGATGAATCAGGCCATCGATGATCTGCGCAACCAGTTGAAGTGGGGGGAAAAGATGATCGCCTCGCTCAACAGCCCGCGCAACGCCGCAGAATAAACAACAAATTCCGACAGACATTCGGCCATCTGGCCAAGGGAGAGACCAAAATGCCTATCTACACAGCCCCCGTCAAAGACATGCAATTCGTGCTGCACGACGTGTTGAACGTGACCGCCTCAAGCATCCCCGGTTATGATGAGCTTGAAGCCGATTTTACCTCCGCCATTTTCGAAGAAGCGGGCAAGCTGACCTCCGAGCTTTTGGCCCCGCTGAATACCGTTGGCGACAAGGAAGGATGCCGTTTGGAGAATGGCGTCGTCTACACCCCTACAGGCTTCAAAGACGCTTTTGCCAAGGTGAAGGAAGGCGGCTGGCCGGGTCTGGACATGCCAGAACAATATGGCGGGCAGAATATGCCCTACATCATTGGCACCGCAGTAGGCGAGATGTTCTCGGCCGCGAACCAGGCATTCACCATGTATCAGGGCCTGACCCATGGTGCTGCCTCGGCCATTCTGGCCCATGGCTCGGACGCGCAGAAAGACATGTTTTTGCCAAATATGGTGTCGTGTGAGTGGACCGGCACGATGAACCTGACCGAGCCGCACTGCGGCACGGATCTGGGCATGATGCGCACCAAGGCCTCCCCACAAGCAGATGGCAGCTTTAAGATCACCGGCCAGAAGATCTTTATCTCTTCTGGCGAACACGACATGGCCGACAACATCATCCATCTGGTGCTTGCCAAGATCGAGGGCGGCCCGGAAGGCATCAAAGGCGTTTCCCTGTTCATCGTGCCCAAATTCATCGTCAAAGAAGACGGGTCTTTGGGGGAACGCAATGGCGTTTCAGTCGGCTCGATCGAAGATAAAATGGGAATTCACGGCAATTCCACCTGCGTGATGAACTACGACGGTGCCACCGGCTATCTGCTGGGTGAAGAGCACAAGGGCATGCGCGCCATGTTCACCATGATGAACGAAGCCCGTCTGGGCGTCGGCGTTCAGGGCCTATCGCAAGCCGCCGCCGCTTATGAAAACGCATTGGCCTATGCCAAGGACCGCCTGCAGGGCCGCGCCGTCACGGGCACAGAAAACCCCAACGGCCCCGCCGACCCGCTGATCGTGCATCCCGATATCCGCCGCAGCCTGATGGATCAGAAATCCTTTGTCGAAGGCGCGCGTGCCTTCGTCCTGTGGGGTGCCAGCCTGATCGACGCCGCACACCGCTCCGGCGACAAGGACGCCGACGGGCTGGTTTCGCTGATGACCCCTGTGATCAAGGGTTTCCTGACCGACGTGGGCTATGACATGACCGTCAAAGCGCAGCAAGTTTACGGTGGCCATGGCTACATCGAAGAATGGGGCATGTCCCAATTCACCCGCGACGCCCGGATTGCGATGATCTATGAGGGTGCAAATGGCGTCCAGGCGCTTGACCTTGTGGGGCGCAAACTGGCGCAAGACGGCGGCAAGCACGTGATGGCCTTCTTTGACCTGATCAAGACCTTCATTAAAGAAAGCGCCGGACAGGATGCAGAATTCGATGCGACCTATCTTGATCCCTTGAAGGCTGCCAGCAAGGATCTGCAATCCGCAGGCATGTATTTCATGCAAAACGGCATGAAGAACCCCAACAACGCTTTGGCCGGATCGACCGATTTCATGCATATGTTTGGCCATGTTTGCCTTGGCTACATGTGGGCCAAGATGGGTTTGGCTGCGAAAAAGGCCTTGGCAGACGGAACCAGCGACGCTGAGTTTTATGAGACCAAACTGGCGACCGGGCGCTATTACATGGCGCGCCAATTGCCTGCCACAGCGCTGCACCTGACACGTATCCAGTCAGGCGCGGATACAGTGATGGCGCTGGATGCGGCAAACTTCTAAGCTGCGGGGGGTGGGGCCAAAAACCCCACCCCTTGTTGAACAGAAAGGACAAAAATGCCCAAACGCTTCCGTCTCACCCGCCGTTTTCCTGTTGCCATGACAGAGGACGGTTATCGGCGGCTCAAGAAATTCTCGGCCGAAGCGGGGCTGGACGAAGGCGAAGCGCTGTCGTTTCTGTTCGAAAACTTCAGTTCCGTGATGAACGAGGAAAACCTGACCGCCCGCCTGCGTCTTTTCAATGCCCAGATCGATGATCGGAAAAAATAAGGGGATGCGTGATGCGAAACGGCCCTTCGGGAAGAGTTTACTTGGCAAACTGAAGCTGGACGAACACCCTGCCCCGATCTTCAGAACACCTGATCAAGGCAGGGCTTCACTTCGCACGCTGCTCAGCTCTCCAGCCTGCCGCGCAACGTTTGTAATGATCGAAAAAAGCTAATGAAGCATGAAATGCGGGGGTTTCATCTTCATTTTGCAAGATAAACTCCACGGGGGTGTGGGGGTGTGAAACCCCCACTCCAACCGGTCCACACTAAATCAACCTTTGGGAGGTTAACGATGACCATCAAACTGCACTGTTTTGGCGAGAGCGGCCATTCGTACAAAGCGGCTTTGGCGCTTGAGTTGGGTCCCTTGGATTGGGAACCGGTCAAGGTTGATTTCTTCAACGGTCAGACCCGATCGACGGAATATCGTGCCGACGTGAATGTCATGGGCGAGGCTCCCGTGCTTGTCGACGGTGATCTGCGGCTAAGCCAGTCGGGCGTGATCCAAGACTATCTATCCGAAAAGACAGGAAAGTTTGGTGGCAAGGATGCCGCAGAGCGCCGCGAGATTTTGCGGTGGGTCTTGTGGGACAACCACAAGCTCAGCTCAAACGCCGGAATCGCGCGCTTTTTGATGAATTTTCTGCCAGAGGACAAA
>JAGXHA010000021.1 GCA_024636475.1 Roseobacter sp.
GCCTTGCGATGCGTCATCTGGCAGACGGTGGGGTGATTGCGCTGTTTCCGTCCGGTGTTGTCGCGTCTGCGGACAGGATGATGGGACCCGCGATTGAACGGGAATGGAGCGCCTTTACAGCCAAGATGATCCAACGTTCGGGTGCTACGGTCGTGCCGCTGCGCTTTACCGGGCAAAACAGCCGTGCCTATCAAATCGCAAGCCGTCTGTCCCCGACACTGCGCCAGGGGCTGCTGTTGCACGAGGTGCGTCATGCCTTGGACAAAGTACAAAGCCCCATCGTCGGTGACCCGATCTCACAGGAAGAGATGACGGCTTGGGTCGGTGATCCGATGGGCTTCATGCGGTGGCTCAGGGAGAGAACACTGGCGCTACACTAAGCGCCCATCAGGAAATATGGCACCGTCAGAACAAAACCGGTCGATTGGGGCAGGGCGGGCAATTAGCCTCTTGCGATGGTAAAACGCGGGCTTGAAGCCATCGTGGTTCGCCACCGCAAGAAAGCGCATGTTGACCTGCCGCGCCTTTCCGCTTGCGACATGATCAACCGTCGTCTTCAGGCCGCCAGAATGCGCGCTTCGAAGGATTTTACCGATAAGCGGGCCGCTTTTCCGTATGATTCAGGCTCCGTGAGCAGCCCTGAAAACAAAGAGCATACTTCCGCTTGCGCTTGCTTGGATAGACTGTCCATCCCAACGGCACCCGGATGGAAGCTTTCGCTTTCGACGCCCTCGGCAAAGACAATCTCGTGCTGGTCAAACAACATGTGGAAATACTCGACGGACGGAACGTCGACAATGTCGATACCGGCAATCCCGACAAGATGCTTGGCAGCAACAAGCACCTCCCGTTCACCAAAATTCAACTCGATGTTCCAACCCGACATAAGCATGCGGTGTTGCTGTGATACCCAGAGCGGCCGCGCGTTTCCAAGTGCACCGGCGGCAATCCGGACCGGTGCATGCACCCCCAGACCAGCCACGCGTGTCGACCCGATCCAGCGGATGCACTGAAAACCGTTATCCAGCGTTCTAATCCGATGGCCTGCCCGCAAAGCCTCGATGGGAACATTACCATGTTCGGTTTCGATAAGCGTTCTGCGCGCAAAGCAGATGATTTCGAAATTTGACGCACCAGGGAATTCCGTGTCAGAATTGAGCTGGTCGTTTCCGTTGCCACCGTCGAGATCGTTGATCACCGCGTTGCTGCCCACGGTTACAACATCATCTCCATCCTTGGTTTTTAGCTGATCTGCGGTAAAGTCATCGCCGACAGTAACCGTATCGTTGCCGTTGCCTGTGTCGATGTCATCGACGACCGCGCCGTCACCAATCGTAAGTCCGTCAGCCCCATTGCCGGTATCGATATCGTTTGCGGTAAAGTCATCGCCAACAGTTATGGTGTCGTCACCGTCTCCCGATTCGATATTTTTAAGCGAAGCGCCATCGCCGATCGTGATCACATCTGCGCCGTCGCCACTCTTGATATGATCTGCGGTCAAACCGTCGCCAATGGTGATGGTGTCAGCGCCGCCTTCGGTTACAATCTTCTGAAGAGTGGCATTGTCGCCGATAGACAGGAAATTATCCCCGCCGTTCAACTTGATATCGTGATCTGTCGTAAAGCCGTTGCCGATGGTTACAAGATCGACGCCGTCCGAAGATCCTTCGAACTTTCCCAACGACACATTGTCACCGGCGGTCATCACGACCGAAAGCGCGTCATCCGCATTGATGTCGATGTCAGACAAATCAGCATCGTTGGATATGACGATGCCCACATCAAGATTTTCCTTGATCTGGACGTTGAAATTGTTGGCGTTACTTGTTTCGAACCTGATTTCGAAATTGGCAGGGTCGCCGGTAGCGGATTCAAAGCTGACGTTATCATTCGCCGATGCGGAGAAGATGAAGATGTCTCCGTTGGTGACATCAATCGTATCGCCCGCTCGAATTTCGTTAGGGCCAAGCGAAGCCTGATTCTTGTCAACAATGATATATGTTGCCACGTGCCTTTACCTCAAAATACGCCTTTTCTTGAAACTCAAGCGCCACGCTCAGTGCGAGAAACTTGGTTGGCGTCTTTGCGCCACGAAAAGATCTTTAACTGCCTTGGCAAGGTTTGAAAAAATCCGTGTGAATAACAACCCGTTCACCCTCACAACTTGAATAATTAAGTTTCGTGAGTCTTTCAGGACACAGCTCAAACCAAGTCCAACAAGGTATATTCAGCGGGTCGGAGACGCTATCTCTTCAAGGCGGCGCAATCTGGGAAAAGCGTTTCTTGTGAGAATGATAGCTAAGTGTCCGCCCCCCGAGGGGCCCTCGGTTAGATCCAGAGTTTGCGGCTTTGTGTTTGATGGTTCCGGTCCGGTGGGGCAACCGCGCCGTGTGCAGGGGTCTCGCATTGCGCAAGCGCATGACGCGCTTTTGCCCCGTAGCGGACCAGCGCGAAATGAAACGCCTTAAAAGAAAAGCCTTGAAAGATCATTATCTTCCAAGGCTTTCTTAACTCAAATCTTGCTAAATATCGGACTACCGACGGCGCCCGCCTACGCGGCCTGCGCGGCCACGGCCTTCTTGGCCTGCTTTGGGGGCGACCTTGTTGAACTTGATCCACTCGGTACCGTTCGGGTCGCGATCATACAGAAAGTTGGCCGCGCGGATGGCTTCCATTTCCTTGCCCGGTGTCGCTTTGGTCGATCCCAGACCGAACAGGGTCACGAAAGTCTCGTCGTCGATATCTTCGGGCAGGATGATACCTGCGGCCATGATCAGCGCCTTGTGTTCGGCGATCTTGGCCTGGTTCACGGGCAGGGTGATCGGGTTCATGATGGCGCTGGTCATGCCAGCCCCCATCGCCATAGGCAAAAACGCGTTGTTGATGCCGTGACGGTTGGGCAAGCCGAAGCTGATGTTAGACGCGCCACAGGTCGTGTTCACGCCCAATTCCTCGCGCAGGCGGCGCACAATGGTAAAGACCTGATGGCCCGCAGTTGCCATCGCGCCGATGGGCATCACCAGCGGATCAACCACGATATCATACGCCGGAATGCCAAAATCAGCAGCACGTTCGACGATCTTTTTGGCGACGTTAAAGCGCACGTCGGGGTCTTCGGAAATGCCGGTGTCATCGTTCGAGATCGCCACGACCGGAACATTGTATTTCTTGACCAGCGGGAGGACCAGCTCAAGCCGTTCTTCCTCGCCTGTGACCGAATTCAACAGCGGACGGCCCTCGGCGGCGGCAAGGCCGTTTTCCAAAGCACCCGGAACCGAACTGTCGATGCACAGCGGAATGTCGACCACGCGCTGCACCACTTCGATCAACTTGCGCATCAGCGTCGGCTCAACGAAATTGTTATCGGCATAGCGGGGGTCTTCGGCCATCTTGTTCGAGAACACGGCACCCGAATTCACGTCCAAGATATTTGCACCGGCAGCGGCCTGGGCAATCGCATCCGCCTCGACCCGGCTGAAATCGTCGCGTTCAAGCTCTTCGGCCAGAATTTTGCGGCCAGTCGGGTTGATGCGTTCCCCGATAACGCAGAAGGGCTCGTCAAAGCCGATGATTGCAGATTTGGTTTTGGATTCGACGACGGTTCTGGTCATGGGTTTGCTATCCTTCAGACGGCTGTTAAATGGCGTTGGCAGGGCGTGCAGACGCGCCGCCGTTTTCAATCGCCCAAGTCGCATTGGCCTTGATCCCGCCCAGCGGGAAGAAATGCACGTGGGAGACGTTGAAATCCGGGTTGGCCGCTTTGTGCGCTGCAAGCTCGGTGATCACATCATTGGGCTCGTAGGGCAACAGCAGCTTGGTCACATCCATCGCGCGCTTTTGCAGAACCTTGAGCGAAGGGCCAACCCCGCAAGCGATGGCGAATTTGATCAAGGTTTGCAATTTCGCAGGGCCGGCAATGCCGATGTGGATCGGCAGGTTGATGCCTGCGTGTTTCAGGCTGTCCGCCCATTCGATGATCGGCTGTGCTTCAAAAGCGAATTGCGTGGCGATGGCCATCTTTGCATCTGTGCGTTCTGAAAAACCCTGCTTCCAGCGCAGCGCATCGTCGACGCGCAAGCGGGCACCGTCGGTGTCGATGTCACGGTTGCCTTCGGGGTGGCCCGCGATGTGCAAGCGCTCAAATCCGTGCTTGTCGAAAAGGCCCGTTTCCATCAACTGCATGCTGTCGCTGAAATCGCCGTGCGGCGTGGTCACGCCTCCGGCCAGCAACAAGGCCTGTTTCACATCTGCTTCGCCCTGATACATGGCGATCCAGTTTTCCAATGTTGCGGCGTCTTTAATGATGCGCGCGGGCATGTGCGGCATGACCTTAAAGCCGTCGGCGTTCAGCCGCGCGGCAGTTGTAACCATATCTTCGATTGGAGTGCCTTCGATATGGGCGATGTAGACACGGGTACCTTGGGGTAGCAGATCCCGGAAATCCTCAACCTTCTCGGCGGTGCGCGGCATCACCTCGATTGAATAATCCTGCAAGAACGCTTCGACCTGTGGGTTTGGCATATCTACAACAGGGTCTTGTTTGCGTCGGAAATTGAGAAGGGCCATGAGCATTTCTTTCATGCTGAGATCAACTTTTACGCCCAGCCATCATTGGCAATCAGCGTTTTGATGCGGTCGCGGTCGTATTCGGCATCAATCCGTGCGGCTTCGGCATCTGCCACAGCGTCTGGATCGCCTTCGACCGTGTAGGCATCGGCTTTGCGCCATTCGGCCAGATAGGCATCGCTGTCATCCGCGCCAATTTTCATGGCGGCGCGGTCGATGGCCTGTTCAAACCGTTCGGGCAGCTGGCGCTTTGATCCGCGACGGCCTTTGCCGACAATGATCTGGGCGGGAATGTCGCGCCAATAAACAATGGTGACTTCTGGCATGTTTGATTCCCTTGGCTGCGCTAGGGTTTTCTAGCGGCTGTTGATCTGTCCCCGTCGCTGTTTTTCGACATTCAAAACAGCGTCTGCGACGTTGCGACCTTACAGCGCCACGCCAAAAGGGGCGAGAGGGGTGTGGCGTCATAGTTCTCAAGATGGTTGTGAGGTAAACCGTAACTCGCGAGGGCCTTGGCGCGTTTCCCGCTTGCCCCAAGAGGGGATTAACACTACCCTCAAATCAACTCGTAATGAAAGGCGCAAACCATGGCGCCACAGCGTCCCAAAGGTGCGGGCGCGCTCGATATACCGCCGGCTCTGAGCCCCGCGCCAGTTCCGCCCAGATCGACCGAACTCTATGCTGCCCTTGATCTGGGTACAAATAGTTGTCGCATGCTGATCGCTCAGCCAAAAGGGAGCGGTTTTCATGTCGTCGACAGTTTCTCGAAGTCCGTCCAGCTTGGGGCAGGGCTTGAGAAAACCGGGCGGTTGTCGCGCGGATCGATGACCCGTACCATTCAGGCATTGCGCATCTGTCAGCAAAAACTGCGCCGCAACAAGGTTCGCCGGATGCGTCTGGTGGCCACTGAGGCGTGCCGCCGTGCCAGCAACGGTGCGGAGTTTATGGCCCGTATCCAGCGTGAAACCGGGCTGAAGCTTGATATCATTAAGCCAGAGGAAGAAGCCCAACTGGCAGTGATATCTTGCGCACCTTTGGTGAACCGCAAGACCCAAAACCTGCTTGTGGTCGACATCGGTGGCGGATCGACCGAACTGGTCTGGATCGACATTTCCAAAGTACCCAAGGCTGACCGTGCGCGGGCGATCATGCGGTTGCATGGCGGCTTTCATCAGGCCAAGACCGATATTCCTGAGGCCCGCGTGGTCGATTGGATCAGCGTGCCGCTTGGCGTTGCGACCTTGCGTGACCAATTCTCAGACGTTGAAGATGACGCCGCGCGCTTTGCCTTGATGAGTTGGTTCTTCGAGGAGAACCTGACCGACTTTACCCCCTATCAGTCTGCACAATCGCAAGATCATTTCCAGATTGTCGGCACGTCTGGCACCGTAACAACGGTTGCCGCTAGCCATCTGGGGTTAAAACGTTATGACCGGACCAAAGTTGACGGCTTGCGCATGACCAGCGCGCAGATCGACAAGGTGATCCATTCCTATCTGGCGATGGGGCCGGGGGGGCGACGCGCCGATCCGCGGATTGGGCTGGACCGTCAGGCGTTGATCATGTCGGGGGCGGCGATCTTGCAGGCGTTGATGCGGTGCTGGCCGACTGATAGATTAAGTGTCGCGGACCGGGGTCTGCGCGAGGGGCTGCTTTATGCCCAGATGAGCGCGGATGGCGTTTTGGAAGAAGGACCAAGCTGATGGGCAAGACACCTACAGGCAAGACACCGTCGGGAAAGAACACCTCGGGGCGTGGCCAACGCGAGCTGAAGGTCAAGGTAAAGTCCGCACGCGGACGCAAGCTGAGCTCGACCCGTTGGTTGCAGCGGCAGTTGAACGACCCATATGTCAAGCGCGCCAATGCCGAAGGATACCGTGGGCGGGCTGCCTACAAGATCATGGAATTGGACGATAAATACCGCTTTCTGGTGCCTGGTGCCCGGATTGTTGATCTGGGTGCGGCCCCCGGTGGCTGGTGTCAGGTCGCGGTCAAGCGGTGCAATGTGTTGGGCGAAAAGCCCGGCAAGAACGTCGGCACAATTCTGGGCATCGATTTGCAAGAGATGGAGCCGATTGCAGGGTGCGAACTTCACGTGCTGGATTTCATGGAAGACGACGCAGACGAGACAGTCAAAGGCTGGCTTGGGGGCAAGGCCGATGTTGTCATGTCCGATATGGCCGCGTCCAGTTCAGGCCACAAGCAGACCGATCACAACCGGATCATCGCCTTATGCGAGGCCGCAGCGCATTTCGCGTTTGATGTGCTGGAAGAGGGCGGGACCTTCGTTGCCAAGGTTCTGGCGGGCGGTGCAGAAGGTGATCTGCAAAAGCTGCTCAAGCAGCGGTTTACCAAGGTTGCCAATATCAAGCCGCCTGCAAGCCGTCAGGACAGTTCGGAAAAATTCGTTGTTGCCACGGGCTTTAAGGGTCTGCAAAGCGAGAATCGCGAGGATGATTCACTCGACAGCTAAACTGAGGGTCGGGCACCTTTGGGGGGAGCGACGGATATTTTGACGCATGTCGGCAATTGACCCCTTCAATATCAAAAGCCAGTCCCTATCTTAAGCGCTTGCGTGCGGGAACAGAGGGCGGTTTGAACCAGAAAACCGCGCCGAAACCGTGTATTACCGACGAAATTTGTCAAATAAGGGCTGGTTGTTTTGACTCTGCTCGTCGATAGTTAAGCCATGTCATTATTTCTGATCATTGCCCTCCCGTTTCTTGGCGCATTGCTGCCCGGCCTGATGAATCAGGCTGGCCGTCAAAGCTGCTTTATCATCACGTTTTTGGTCACTGCCTCGGCGGCGATCGGGCTTGCGACCCACGCGCCCGCCGTTCTGGCGGGCGAGGTTGTCACAGCGCAGCTGAACTGGTTGCCGTCGCTTGGGCTGAACGTCAATCTGTTCCTTGATCCGTTGGGGCTGATGTTTGCGGGGCTGATTTTGGGCATTGGTTTGCTGATCATCACCTACGCGCGGTTCTATCTGTCGCGTGATGACAATATGGGCGAATTCTACAGCTATCTTTTGCTGTTCCAGGGCGCGATGGTGGGGATCGTTCTGTCTGACAACATCCTGATGCTGCTCATTTTCTGGGAACTGACCTCGCTTTCGTCATTTCTGCTGATCGGGTTCTGGAAGCACACCGCCGATGGACGGCAGGGCGCGCGAATGGCGCTTGCCGTGACGGGCATGGGCGGCCTTGCCCTGATCGGTGGCATGCTGTTGCTGGGGCAAATCGCTGGCAGCTATGATCTGACCGTGATCTTGGAGAACCGGGATCTTGTGCAGGCGTCACCGCTATATGTTCCGGCCCTGATCCTGATCCTGATCGGGTGTTTTACCAAATCCGCGCAATTCCCGTTTCACTTCTGGTTGCCCCACGCGATGGCCGCCCCCACGCCTGTCTCGGCCTACCTGCATTCGGCCACGATGGTCAAAGCGGGCCTATTCCTGATGGCGCGCCTGTGGCCCGTCCTGTCGGGAACGGATCTTTGGGTGATCTTGGTGTGCTCGGCGGGCCTGATCACGATGGTTCTTGGCGCTGTCATTGCGCTGTTCAAAGATGATCTTAAGGCATTACTGGCGTTTTCAACGGTGTCGCATCTGGGTCTGATTACCTTTTTGTTGGGTACGGGAACGCCCTTTGGTGCGATGGCGGCAGTCTTCCACATCCTGAACCACGCCAGCTTTAAAGCGGCGCTTTTCATGTCTGCGGGCATTATCGATCACGCGCTGCACACCCGCGACATGAAGCGGCTCGGCGGGTTGCGCCGTCTGATGCCGGTGACCTTTGCAGTGGCCACGATTGCGGCGCTGTCGATGGCGGGAATTCCCTTGCTCAACGGCTTTTTGTCCAAGGAAATGATGCTGGAAGAGGCGTATAACACCACGCTTTTCGGATCGCCCTATCTGGTGGCGGGCGTTGCGACGCTTGGCGCGCTGTTTTCTGCCGCCTATAGCTTTCGGTTTATCTCACACACGTTCTTGGGGCCTGTGCGCGATGACTATCCCGAAAAGCCGCACGACCCGCAGTTTGGATTGTGGTTGCCGCCCGCGCTGCTGATAATCCCTGTGGTTCTGATCGGGGTCGCGCCGTTTCTGGCAGAGCCTTTCGTCAAGACCGTAACCCAGGCGGTGATCGGAAACGCGGGCGAAGTTCCATCGGCGTATTTCAAGATTTGGCACGGGTTGGTCCCCGCGCTTTGGATGTCGGTGATTGCTGTCGTCGGAGGTTTGCTTTTGCTGGCGGCCTTTGCGCCATTGGCAAGGCTTTGGGCCGCGACGCCACGCCCAGAGGCAAAAGACATCTTTGACCGGATCATTACAGCGTGTGTTGGCTTTGGTCATCTCTTTGCCAACCGCCTGCACAACAACTCTTTCACCCGCTACGCGTCCATCTTCGTGGCGACCGTGATCGTTATTGGCGCACATGCCTGGTTCACCGGGGTCAACGCCGCACCGACACGCGACATGCTGCCGATTACGCCAGTCGGTTTTGCAGGCTGGTTGATGCTGATCCTTGCCACGGCGTTTCTGGTGACCGTTCATCGCAACCGTCTGGCCGTGTTGATTTTGATGGGGATCATCGGTCTGATCGTGTCTGTTGGCTTTAACTACTTCTCGGCCCCCGATCTGGCGCTTACCCAGATTTCGGTCGAGGTGGTGACGATTGTGCTGTTGTTGCTGGCACTTAACTTCATGCCCAACAGCACACCGGTTGAATCCACCAAGGGCGCGCGGGCGCGTGACATCGTTCTGGCCCTTGCGGGCGGTGTGGCGGCAACGGGTCTGATCTATTCGATGCTGATGTCGGATTTCCCGATTGCCTCGATCTCGGAATACCATCTGGCCAATTCCTATAAAGGCGGCGGCGGCACCAATGTTGTGAACGTAATTCTGGTCGATTTCCGGGGCTTTGATACATTCGGAGAGATCATCGTTTTGGGCATTGCCGCGCTGGTGATCTACGCGCTGACGGAATCGTTGTTGTCTGGTCCGGTGCGCGCACGTTTGTTGAACCGTGGCTACGAGGAAGCCCGTGCAGGCAATGCCCACCCGCTGATGATGGTGGTGCTGACACGTGTGTTGATGCCTTTGGTCTTGATGGTCGGTGTGTACATCTTTTTGCGCGGCCATAACGAACCGGGTGGCGGCTTTGTCGCGGGTCTGGTGGTCGCGATTGCAGTGCTCATGCAATATATGGCAAGCGGCTTTACCTGGGCGGACCGGCGTCAGCGCTATCCGTATCACGGTATCATCGGGGCAGGGGTGCTGTGCGCCGGGCTGACGGGCATAGGTGCCTGGTTTGCCGGTGTGCCGTTCCTAAGCTCTGCGTTTGGCTATTTCCGCATTCCCCCGATGGAGGAGTTCGAGTTGGCCACCGCGATGGGCTTTGATCTGGGTGTGTTCCTTGCGGTTGTCGGTGCCGTGATGCTTTCGCTTGAAAGCTTCTCGCGGCTTGGTCGTCGTGCCGGGATCGAGCCCAGTGATTACCCCATGGATATCGACCCGTCCCGCCCTGAAATTTCAACAGGAGGGGAGAGCTGATATGGAGCTTCTTGTTGCAACTGCCATTGGCGCTTTGACCGCTGCAGGTATTTACATGATCTTGCGTCTGCGGACCTTCCCGGTGATCATCGGCACGTCATTGCTGAGCTATGCGGTGAATGTGTTTCTGTTCGCTTCGGGACGGTTGTCGGTGAACGCGCCGCCGGTGTTGCGTGACGGTTTGGACGTCTACGCCGATCCGCTGCCTCAGGCCCTGGTGCTGACCGCGATCGTTATATCCTTCGGGATGACGGCTGTGGCTGTGATGGTCGCCCTTGGGTCCTATCTAAGTGCGGATGATGATATGGTGAACGACCCCGAAACGCATCCGAGCGGCGCAGAGCCGGCCGAACCTGCGAAGCGCGGGAGAGGTGCGGCATGACCCATTGGCTTATTCTACCGATCCTGCTGCCCGCAATGCTGGCAGCGACGATGATACTGGTCGCCCGCTATCACATGATGATCCAGCGTGTGTTTTCCGTTGTCGGAACGTTGGCGGTGTTCTGTCTTGCGGCGGGCCTGTTCTGGCAGGCGTCTGACGGCACGGTGAGCCTCTATTTATTGGGCAACTGGTCAGCGCCCTTCGGCATTGTGCTGGTCGCCGACCGTCTGTCGACGCTGATGGTGCTGATGGCCGCGACGCTGGCGCTGCCTGTGTTGCTCTATGCCATCGGCTCAGGTTGGGACGCACGCGGGAAGCATTTTCATCCGCTGTTCCAGTTCCAGTTGATGGGCATTATCGGTGCCTTTCTGACCGGCGACGCCTTCAACCTGTTTGTATTTTTCGAAGTGCTGCTGATTGCCTCTTATGGTTTGATGATCCACGCAGGCGGGTCCAAAAGGCTGCGGGCAGGGACGCAATATGTGCTTTATAACCTGCTCGGCTCGACCCTGTTTTTGTTTGCGCTTGGCGCGATCTACGCTGAAACCGGCACGCTGAACATGGCCGATCTTGCGGTCCGCGTCGCCACCCTTGAGGCCGCGGACAGTGCGGGTATCCGCGTAGCGGCGGTTCTGTTGCTGATGGTCTTTGCCGTCAAAGCGGCGATCCTGCCGCTGCATTTCTGGCTGCCCGCCAGCTATGCAGAAGCGCCTGCACCCGTGGCCGCGTTGTTTGCGATCATGACCAAGGTCGGGGCCTATTGCATCATCCGCATTTTCACGCTGGTTTTCCCACCCGATCTTGAGATCACACAAGGCTTGTTCGATGTCTGGTTGATGCCAGCCGCATTGCTGACCGTCGCCTTGGGCATGCTGGGGGTACTGGGCGCAAAATCTGTTGACCGGATGGTGGCGTTTTCCGTCATCGGCTCGATGGGGATGCTGCTGGCCGCGGTCGCGGTTTTCACACAAACGGGCATCACTGCCGCACTTTACTATGCGGTACATTCCACCTTTGCCGCCGCCGCATTGTTCTTGCTGGTGGACGTGATCCGGTCACGACGCGGAGCCGCCGCTGTCAGCTTTGACGTTGCCCCACCGATTGCAGGCGGCGCGCTGGTTGCGGGAATGTTCTTTGTGGCCGCCATCGCCATGACAGGCCTGCCGCCTTTGTCAGGCTTTATCGGCAAACTGCTGATCCTTGACGCTGCACGTAGTTCTGATTTGATGTGGTGGGCTTGGGCCACAATCCTGGTGGGATCGCTGGTCGCCGTGGTCGGTTTTGCCCGTGCAGGCAGCGTGGTGTTCTGGAAAGCGCATCAGCCCACTGATAAGCGTCCAACCCAAATGGCAGCGGAAGACGCCGAGCCGCAGAACACGTCAGTCCTGCCGATGGTTTCGATTGGTGCGTTATTGACGTTGCTGATCGGTTTGACAGTCGCGGCGGGCCCGGTGACCCGTGTATTGTCGGCAACTTCCGCGCAGTTGTTCAACCCCGAGACATATATTGCCGTGGTGCTGACCACGCAGGGCAAGCAGATCAAATCTGACTATGATACATATGGGGACACCAAAGAGGATCCTGAGGAAGGGTCGGACGGGGCTGACACGACTGATGGATCAAATCTGACGGAAAAGGATAACTGATATGCGCGCACGTCTGTTACCCCACCCGCTGCTGACGGTTTTGCTGGCCATCGTCTGGTGCCTGCTGGTCAACGAGATCAAGCTGGGTACCGTGGTGTTCGGCCTTATTCTGGGTCTGCTGATTCCGATTATTACCGCCGCCTATTGGCCAGACCGTCCTCCTGTCGGCCGGCCGATCAAGCTGCTGTCCTATCTGCTGATTGTGCTGTGGGATATCTTGGTGGCAAATGTTGCCGTCGCCATGATCGTCTTGTTCAAAAGCAACAAGAACATGCGCCCCAACTGGGTTGTCGTCCCCTTGGATCTGTGCACCCCCGAGGCGATTACGATGCTGGCAGGTACGATCACGCTGACGCCCGGCACCGTCAGCGCGGATCTGTCCGACGATGGCAAGGCACTGCTGGTCCATGCGCTGGATGCAGAGGATCCGGATGCTGTGCGTGACGAGATCAAACAGCGCTACGAGCGCCGATTGAAGGAGATTTTTGAATGATATTGATGGCTTTGAACTTTGCGTTTGGTGCCGTGGCCCTGTCACAACTGCTGGCCATGCTGCGGTTGGTCAAAGGCCCCAATACAGGTGACCGTATTCTGGCGCTGGATACCATGGTGATCAATGCGATTGCGATGATTATCCTGCTGGGCATCCGCCTTGGCACCCAAGTCTACTTTGAAAGCGCGATGATCATCGCGATGCTGGGTTTTGTCTCCACTGTCGCTATCGCGCGGTTTGTCTTGCGGGGTGATATCATTGAGTGATCTAGGCATCATAAGCGAAATCATCATTTCGGCCCTGCTGGTGATTGGCGCGTTCTTTGTACTTGTCGGCTCGATTGGGCTGCTGAAACTCGACAACGCGATGTCGCGTCTCCACGCGCCAACCAAGGCCACGACATTGGGCGTGGGGGCATTGCTGATGGCGTCGATGACATACGCCTTTGCGACCCGCGACGGATCGATGCATGAGATTCTGGTGATGGCGTTCTTGTTTGCGACCGCACCGATCTCGGGCAATTTCATTGCCAAAGCGAATATGCACCGGCTGCGCGGCAAGAAGGATTTGCCACCGCCCCCGGATGATCATGTCTGGGGCACCTATTCCGATACCTGAAGCATAGCCCGCGCCCCATGGCGCGGGCTTTTTCCGATCCCATCGGCGCGCTTTGGATAGTTTTTTGCAAAACCCTGCAAACAGATGAAAACCCCGCTTGACGGGGGCAGGGCCAGACCCTATTACCGCCCAACGCTTTGACGTTAACGGCAAAGCGTGCAGTGGGCGGTTGTAGCTCAGTTGGTTAGAGTATCGGCCTGTCACGCCGAGGGTCGCGGGTTCGAGCCCCGTCAACCGCGCCACCGCTGCATTTTTCAAAACATGCCTAGTCAGTTCACCCCCTAGCGGGGGTGCTGGCTGTTTGTGATCGGTCGCGGTCGGCACAAGCACAGTGCTACAGGTTTATGATAATCATTCTCTTGGGGCTCAATATTGGCTTGACGCATCCGCAGCCTTGGCCTATCCCGCCCTCATCGCGCGGTTGTAGCTCAGTTGGTTAGAGTATCGGCCTGTCACGCCGAGGGTCGCGGGTTCGAGCCCCGTCAACCGCGCCACTTTTCCCTCTCTTTCTGAATGACTTACCTCTTTGCCGGAGGGGGCGAAGCGTGCATTGTATTTTTCATGGCCTTCGTGATGCCCCCGGTACGCCGATCAGGGTGACCAATCTTGCCATGTCCGGCATGTTTCGCATGGCCAGCGACAGGATTTGCCTACGACGCAGCCACCACCACGGGCCGCGTCTTTCAGGGTGAATGCCCACAAGGCCGCCCGCCAGAGGCAGATCCCGATTGGCACTGTATCTGGGGCAGCAATAAGGGGGCTGTGGGGGCTGGTATGGAGCGTGCGGATCACCTCTGGGCGGTCTGTGCGCTTGGGGCAGTATGAGCGGTCGATGTGCCGCTTGATATCGGCTCTAATCGCGATTCAGTTGGTGATCTTCGGTCCTGTGTCTGATGATCGGCGCAAGCCCTTGCCGAAGTTGCTTCGGTACAGGCACTTGCGGTTGCAGTTCTGGATCAACTCACGCCGCCACCCCACCAAGCACGACGCCCAAGCGTGTTGGCAGATAGAAAAGAATGCAAACGCACACCCGTTACTTCAAAAGAGCGGATACCTCTTGCGCGAGCGCACGCACTTCATCTGAGGCAGAACCGGACCTTTTTGCTTCCATCACACCCAGACCGCGTCCGAGCGCTTCTGCATAGATCACTCTGTTCGCCATTGATGACTTTAACGGCTTTGCCTCCAGTTCGGCGACCGATTTGGTGACATCCTCGCCTACGCGCGTGCCAGCACGCGTGCGGTTCATAACGATATGCGTCGGCTTTTCAGCCCGGTCCGCCAAGTCCAGAACATCATGGGTTGCCCAGACATCAGCCTGACTGGCCGAGATCGGCACCAGCACCAGATCCGACTCGCGCAAGACCCATCGAACATCGCTATCGGCTTTGGGTGGCGTATCAATCAAGATAATGTCGGCGTCACCGCAGACGTCTCGGATTGCACGGGAAATTCCGTAGGCCGTCGCCGTCGCGAATCGCAGGTTCGGATTTTCGCCAAGCGTCTCTTCGCGAATATCCAGCCATTTTCCAAGACTGCCCTGGGGGTCGGTGTCTAATAGGGCAACTCTTTTTCCTTCCAACAAGTACGCAATCGCCAAGTTAGAAACGAGAGTTGTCTTACCAGCACCCCCCTTTTGTTGGGCTACACAGATAATTCGGCCGCTCATGTGCCACGCCTCCAATAGTCCCTCTGCAGCGCAGCATACCGCGCGAAGACAAGAAAAGCGATAGAGCCGTCACAGATAGGATCAGAGCCGAATGTTTCGGTACTCATATACAACACGGTTGAGGGCAAGCAGCAGCTTTGGCCGCAAAGCGTACCGGTACATATGCCGATTCTGCCAAGCGGAACCTGTCGAAATCTGCGCCATTAAATCGGTGCACGAATTGAGGATGGGTCAGGCAAGATAGGGTTGCCGCGCGGGCGAAAGATACGGAAAGGGGCGGCGCAGCAATCCGCGCTGCCCCCAATCAACCTACGTCAAAGCGTCGAGTATCCGCGCCCAGCTTCGGATGCCTTTGTGGAAACTTTGCACATCGTATTTCTCGTTCGGGGAATGGATCGCGTCGTCGTCTTTGCCAAAGCCGATCAGCACCGGCGTGGTGTTCACGATCTTCTGGAAGTGTCCCGCGATGGGGATTGATCCGCCGCAACCGACATAGGCGGCGGGAATGTTCCATTCGTCGGTGAGCGCTTTGCGGGCTTTCTCGAAGGCGGGGTCTGTGGTTTCAAACACCGATCCGCCGCTGGCTGAATGATCCTTGAAGGTGACTTTGCAGTCGGCGGGGATCATGTCGGTGACCATCTTGCGAAAGTTTTCCCGGATCGCGTGAGGGTCCTGATCGCCCACCAGACGGAAGCTGATCTTGGCGCTCGCCTCTGACGGCAGCACGGTCTTGAAGCCCGCGCCTGTATAGCCGCTCCACATCCCGTTGACCTCGCATGTGGGACGCGACCAGATCATCTCGATCGGCATGCGGTCCTGTTCGCCCGCAGGGATCGACAGCCCCACATCGCCAAGGAAGGACGCGTGGTCAAAGGCGAGGCCCTGCCACTGCGCCTGAATGTCGTCGGGCAGTTCAGGCACGCCGTCATAAAAGCCGGGCACCGTGATGCGGCCGCTTTCGTCATGCAGTGACGCGATCACGCGGGCCAGAACGCGGGCCGGGTTGATCGACACGCCGCCATACATGCCCGAGTGCAGGTCCAGATCGGGGCCGGTGATGGTAACTTCCTCGCCCAGCAGGCCACGCAGCATCGTTACGATGGACGGCACCTTGGACTGGAACATGCCAGTGTCGCAGATCATGGCGTAATCCGCGGTCAACTCTTGCGCGTTTTCCTTCATGAACGGAACCAGCGAAGGGGAACCGGATTCTTCCTCACCCTCAAGGAACATCGTGATGCGGCAGGGAAAGTCGCCGTTGATGGCTTTCCACGCGCGCAGGGCCTCGACGATGGTCATCAACTGGCCCTTGTCGTCAGCCGCGCCGCGCCCCCGGATCACCGGCCCCTTTGCCGTGTCTTCGATGGCGGGATCGAAGGGATCACGCTTCCACAGGTTCAGCGGGTCGACGGGCTGCACGTCATAATGGCCGTAAAACAAGATATGCGGCGCGTCCTTTGGCCCGTCCACATGGCCCACGACCATCGGATGGCCGGGCGTGGGGCGTTTGGTGGTTGTGATACCGATACTGTTCAGGTCGTCGATCAGCCAATCGGCAGCGCGGTCACAGTCGGCTTTATATGCCGGATCGGTCGAGATGGAGGGGATGCGCAGCAGATCCAGCAGCCGGTCGGTGGCGGCGTCCAGATCGTTGTCGATCCGGGTCAGAACATCGGTGAGGGACATGCGGGAAGCCTTTCATAAACATGCGTTTTGCCGCGACCGTATCAGGGGGGCAGGCCGTGTCTAGGGGATAGGCACGGTCAATCGGCAGGAAAACGGTTCCGCGCTGGAGAGCGACAATGGTCGGGCGCGTGGCCAACGACACGAGCCCGTGGACAGACGCCCAAAGCACCACAAAGAACTGGCGTTGGGATTGCGATGTGGGGTCCACTGCGGCCTAGCCGTGGCTGGCAGTTTCACCGCTTTGGGCCGAGGCTTGTGCACTGTGCGGCGAACTGGGTCTTGCGATGCCGATAGAGGCGGTAAGAACCAGTGCTCTGGCGAGGGCTGCGATTTTCTTGAGCATGTGATTCTTCGTCATCTGAACGCCGTTCATAACGGTTCGTTATAAAATTCAGGCCTCGTTAGAATTAAATGATCAGTGTTCACAAAACTAGAGACGGAGCCACCCATGGTCACTTTGAGTCAACGCACGATGGGGATAGGGGCGATCCCGGCCAAAAGCTGGAAAGGACAATCGGCCCCCTGCGACAACGCATGCCGATTATGGCATTGAACCAAAGATGTTAGAACTGTATTCATTCTAAAAAACGAATATGGCGACAGGACCCTATGCCTTTAAGGTCCTCTCGAGTGTGAGGAGTAAGGCATGATGGATTACACCAAACAGCTTGATCTGGCGATCAACCGTCTGCACGAAGAAGGACGCTACCGGACCTTTATCGACATCGAGCGGCGCAAGGGCCAATTTCCTCATGCGGTTTGGACCCAGCCGAATGGTGAGGAAAAGGATATTACGGTTTGGTGCGGGAATGACTATCTTGGCATGGGCCAAAACCCCGTCGTTCTCGAAGCGATGCACGAAGCGCTTGATGCGACCGGCGCAGGGTCGGGGGGCACGCGCAATATCTCGGGGACGACAGTTTACCACAAGCGGCTTGAGGCCGAATTGGCCGATTTACACGGCAAGGACGCAGCGTTGCTGTTTACCAGCGCCTATATTGCCAATGACGCGACGCTTAGCACGCTGCCCAAGCTGTTTCCCGGCCTGATCATCTATTCCGATGCGCTAAACCACGCCTCGATGATTGAAGGTGTGCGGCGCAACGGCGGATCCAAGCGCGTATTCCGTCACAATGACGTCGAACATCTGCGCGAGTTGATTGCAGCCGACGATCCCGCAGCGCCCAAACTGATCGCGTTTGAATCGATCTATTCGATGGACGGTGATTTTGGCCCGATCGCGGCGATTTGTGACGTGGCGGATGAATTTGGCGCACTGACCTATATCGACGAGGTTCACGCCGTTGGCATGTACGGACCCCGCGGTGCCGGTGTCGCCGAGCGTGACAACCTGATGCACCGGCTTGATATCATCAACGGCACGCTGGCCAAAGCTTACGGCGTGATGGGCGGCTATATCGCGGCGTCCGAAAAGATGTGTGATGCAATCAGGTCCTACGCGCCAGGCTTTATCTTTACCACGTCGCTGCCACCGGCAATCGCCGCAGGGGCGGCCGCATCGGTTGCGTATCTCAAATCAGCGCCCGAGCTTCGTGAGAAGCATCAAGAGCAGGCCAAAATCCTCAAGCTGCGGCTGAAGGGTTTGGGGCTGCCCATCATTGATCACGGCAGTCACATCGTCCCTGTGATGGTCGGAAACCCCGTACATACAAAGATCTTGTCGGATATGTTGTTGGAGCAGTACGGGATCTACGTCCAGCCCATCAACTTCCCAACCGTGCCGCGCGGCACGGAGCGGCTGCGTTTCACCCCGTCGCCCGTACACGGTCCGCTGGAGATGGACGGTTTGGTTCACGCAATGGACGGACTGTGGTCGCATTGTGCGCTGAATCGCGCCGAATTGGCGGGATAGTAACTAATTCTCTTCGTACCCCGTTGATTTATGTTAAAGATATAGCAAGAAACAACACATCTCGAATCGTGATGGCGGTTTGGGTAAGTGTATCGGGCACAAAATTTACGGGACGTATCTATGATCGGGCGCTGGATCTCCAAAGCGGATAAAGACGAGCAAGTCGAAGCCCGTGGTTTTGATGCTTATGATTTGCGCTTGGGTGATTTGATGCGCGGAGAGCGGGCGACGCTCGGTAAATCCTTACTTGATGTGCAGCGCGAACTTCGGATCAAAGCATCTTATATTGCAGCGATTGAGAACTCGGACCCGGATGCGTTCGACACTCCCGGCTTTATCGCGGGATATGTCAGATCATATGCGCGCTACCTGAACATGGATCCCGATCATTCTTTTGCATCGTTCTGCCGTGAATCAGGTTTTTCGGTTGCGCACGGCATGTCTGCCGAAGCGTCTGTAATCAAAAAGCCGACCCGCGAAGAGCGGATGATGCGCAGCGGCGAGACAGATATTTTCAACCGACCCGCAACACCGTTTACACCTGTTGGTGATTCATTCCTGAGCCGGATCGAGCCGGGTGCATTGGGCTCGGTGCTTGTTTTGGTTTTCCTGATCGGTGCGATCGGCTTTGGTGGCTGGACGGTCTTTCAAGAAGTACAACGCGTCCAAGTCGCACCTGTCGACGAGACGCCCTTTGTTTTGTCCGACCTTGATCCGTTGGAAGGTGCGCTGAATCCAGCGCCTCAATCAAATCTCAATGATATCGAGACCGCCCTTACGACTTTTCCACGAACAGAGTCGCTTGACCGACTGTATCGTCCGGCAGCACTTGATGTGCCAGTGTTGGTCGCGCGGGATGCGCCGATCGCATCTATTGACCCGACAAGCAGCGGTAGCTTTCCGTCTGAGCCAGAAATCGTCCAACGGATAGCGGGTTTGTCTTTGGAACCGGTGAACACCGAAACACCTGCTGGCGGGATTGCCGTCCCTCAGGTGATCGAAGGGCCCGCGCCTGAATTGCGGATGGTTGCGGCCTATCCATCGTGGGTGCGTGTAAGTGCGGCTGACGGCAAGGTGATCTTTGAAGGGATCATGAACAAGGGCGATACCTGGGATGTTCCTGCAACCGAAGAGCCGCCAACATTGCGCACCGGCGAATCCGGCGCGCTTTATTTTGCCATGGACGGTCAGTATTACGGCCCTGTTGGCGATCGCGGCTCTGTAACGTCGAACTTGCAATTGCAACGTCAGACTTTGGCCGAGGTCTATCAGCCTGCTTTGCTTGAAGATAATTCCGACTTGGCAACCATGGTTGCTGAACTTCAGAATGCAACAACAACTCCGTCAGAATAGGCCACTTGCCATTGCAAGCGGGGCTGCGCCTGAATAGGTTAAAGATCACGTCGATCTCATGCCTAAGGTGTTTTTCATGTCGCTGAACCATATCCGTCCTTGGCGCAATATCTACCGCCGCAAATCCCGCCAGATCATGGTCGGGAATGTTCCGGTCGGGGGCGACGCGCCGATCTCGGTGCAGACAATGACGAATACGCTCACAACGGATATCAAAGGTACAATTGCGCAGGTTCAGGCTGCCGCAGAAGCGGGCGCTGATATCGTGCGCATCTCTGTCCCCGACGAAGCGTCATCAAAAGCGCTTAAGGAGATCGTGCGCGAAGTGTCTGTCCCGATCGTGGCTGACATCCATTTCCATTACAAACGCGGGATCGAGGCCGCCGAGGCGGGTGCTGCATGTTTGCGCATCAATCCCGGCAACATCGGGGATGAGAAACGCGTCAAGGAAGTCATCAAAGCCGCACGCGATCATAATTGTTCGATCCGCATTGGTGTGAATGCAGGGTCGCTTGAGCGCCATCTGCTTGAGAAATACGGCGAACCTTGCCCGGATGCGATGGTCGAAAGCGGCTTGGATCATATCAAGATTTTGCAGGACAATGATTTTCACGAATTCAAGATCAGCTGCAAGGCGTCGGACGTCTTCATGGCGGCGGCTGCCTATCAGCAATTGGCCGACGCGACGGATGCGCCGATCCATCTGGGCATCACCGAAGCGGGGGGCCTGATCAGCGGTACTGTCAAATCGGCGATCGGCATGGGCAATCTGCTTTGGATGGGGATCGGGGATACGATCCGCGTGAGCCTGTCTGCAGACCCTGTCGAAGAAGTGAAAATGGGGTTCGAAATCCTCAAGTCGCTTGGCCTGCGCCACCGCGGTGTCAATATCATCAGCTGCCCTAGTTGCGCGCGCCAAGGCTTTGACGTGATCAAGACCGTCGAGGCGCTGGAGAAACGTCTGGAACATATAAAGACACCGATGAGCCTTTCGATCATCGGCTGTGTTGTGAATGGCCCCGGCGAAGCGCTGATGACCGATGTTGGCTTTACAGGCGGCGGCAATGGCTCTGGCATGGTATATCTTGCGGGCAAGCAAAGCCACAAGCTGGGCAACGATGCTATGATCGACCACATCGTAGAGCAGGTCGAAGCGCGTGCCGCGGTGATCGAAGCCCACGAACAGGCGGCGGCAGAGTGATTTGCGTCGCTTTGTCCATTTAGCCATCGACAGGCAAATCGGCATTTCATATCAATAGATATGGCCGAACCCTCCGATCAGACCCCTAAATATGCCGAATTTTTCTGCGGCGGTGGCATGGTGCGTGCCGCGTTGCAGGATCGGTGGGACTGTGTTCTGGCCAATGATATCGATGCGATGAAATGCGCGGTTTATGCAAAAAACTGGGGTGCAGACTGGCTGCATGAGGGCGACATCGCGGCGCTGCCTGACGACCTTCTGCGCCAGCAGATCGACATGTTTTGGGCATCCAGCCCCTGTCAGGATTTCAGCCTTGCGGGCAAGGGGCGGGGTCTGACTGGTGCACGCAGTGGCGTTTTTGCCCATTGGGCAGACAAGATCGCGACGGCCATCGAAGCGGGTTTTGCTCCGCGCATTATCGCTTTTGAAAACGTCGTCGGGTTGGTGTCGCGCAATGGAGGGGCTGATCTGAACACGGTCCTCGCCACGTTTGTACGCCTTGGCTACAAGGTTGGTGCGCTCGAGATCGATGCGCGCCGTTTCCTGCCCCAAAGCCGCCCACGCCTGTTTGTGGTTTGCACGCGCAACGATATTGATATCTCGGGGCTTACAGTGCCCAAGCCAAGCCATGCGTTTCATGGCAAAAAGCTGCAAAAATTCCTCGCGTCTGCGTCGCGCCCTGTCCGGTCCAACTGGGTTTGGTGGAAGCTGGGTGATTTGCCCGCAGCAGATCACGTCCTGGACACGGTGCTGGAAAAGCGGGCTGCGATGCCGTGGTTCTCGGATGCGGATACCGACCGGTTGCTGGCGCTGATGTCGCCGCCCAGTCTGGAGCGGTTGCGGGTGGCGCGCAAAGCGGGGCGGACAATCGTTGGCACGATCTACAAACGGGGCCGGCCCGATGCGCAAGGCACAGTGCGTCAGCGTGCCGAACTGCGCACCGACGGCTTGGCGGGCTGCCTGCGCACACCGGCAGGTGGATCGTCGCGGCAAATCTTGATGTTCATCAAGGGCAATCAGACCCGCGCGCGACTTGTCTCCTCTCGCGAGGTTGCCCGCTTGATGGGCCTGCCTGACAGTTACCGCATGCCCGACACCTATAACAACGCCTACCGCGTGGCGGGGGACGGGGTCGCTGTGCCGGTCGTGCGTTATCTGGATCAGGTGTTGTTCGCGCCGATCCTGCAACGGCGCGGCCTAAAAGCAGTGGCATGAGCGCCGCGCAAGACTTTCGCGGAAAAGCGCTGAGCGCGCTGACCAACCAGATCGGCGTTTATGCGCTGTGTGATCTGGACCAGCAACCGATCTATGTTGGACAATCGGTCGATGGGATCCGCACACGGGTGCGCAGGCATCTGACCTCGGCCCGTTCAGACGTGATCGCAAACCGCCAGATTGATGTCTGGGAAATTGCCTTTGTCTGGGCGTGGCCTGTGGATCACAAGGATCAGGTCGAACCGCTCGAGCGGTCGATCTTTGCCCATTACGATGCAGAGCTGCCGCTGATGAACGGCAAGGCGATGGTGCCGGGGGCAGGGGATGCCATCTGGCCGCACAAGCAGGTTGTCCAAGTGATCGAGGAAGAGGAACGCCAGTCGCGCCTGACCCCGTCGAACCGTTTGCCGCGCCAGATCAAGCAATATGATCTGTTGGTCGACTATATTCTGACGGTAAAAGAGGCCCCGCATCTCAAGCGGTCGCTCGATGCGCATTTCGCGCGTTTGGTGCGCTATCATCAGCGGTTTTTGTAATCTACTCCGTCAGATACCTGCGCAAAACGATCTCGGGCATGTGCCCGCGTAAAATTCTGTCTGTCATCACGTAGAACGGCGCGTCGGTCATGCCCAGCTTTGAGGCCAGTGCTGCACCTTCAATCGAAGACATGTTGTGATCGATGAAGGTCGCCTTGGAACTGTCTGATATTGCTTGCAGTTCAGAGAGCGCAATGCCGCATTCGACACAGTCTGTTGCAGTGAAGATAGCGATATCTGCGCCTTGCAATACCTGATCAGAGAGGGCTGCGAGCAGGTCCAGATCGGCGCGGGCTTCGTCTTGGTATGCGTTTGCAGTATAGTCCGGCCCGGCCATCGCCGCGCCAACGATATCAGGTTCGGCCAGTAAAAGTGCGCGGACTTCAGCGCCCAAGGCGATCCGTTCGGCGGTGCTTAAGCGGGCGAAATCGCTTTGCGCGGCGGCGGGAAGTGCAAGCGCGCAAAGCAAAACCGTCAGGCGCATTTAGCCGCGCTTTTCTTTGAGGATCGATTTCATCTGGTCATATGGCAGGTAGCCGCGCAAAAGTTCGTCCTGCATCACAAATGTCGGCGTTCCCGAAATCGCAAGCGTTTGTGCCAGCGCACGTGTCTTGGCGATTTCTTCGGTGACTTCAGGACTGTCCATCTTTTCGACAATGGCTTGCGCATCCAGACCAAAGCTTTCGGCCAACCGGCTAAGCGACGTAGGTGTGATATCGCTGTTAAAGCTCATCAAAGCGTCGTGGATCGATTTGTAGCCTTCGTCGCCCGCAACGATCTTGGTTGCGATCGCAAAGCGCGAGGCGAGCATGGATTGTTCACCCAGGATCGGGAATTCTTTGACAATGAAGCGGATGTTTCCGTCACCGTTGACCAGCTTTTCAACTTCGGTAAAGGCTTTCTTGCAGTAGCCACAGCGGTAATCCATGAATTCGACGATGGTAATGTCGCCTTCAGGATTGCCGCCGACATAGGAATACCCGTCGTTGAAAATCGCCTCTTTATTGTCCGAGACCAGATTGAAGTCGGCTTGCACCTGCGCTTCGGCTTCTTGTGCTTGCAGTTGATTGACCGCCTCCATGATCACTTGGGGGTTTTCCATCAGGTAAGATCGGACTTCTGCGCGAAACTGGGCGCGCTCTGCATCGGTAAGCTCGGTCAAATCCATGGCCTGTGCAGGGCCGCATAGGGTCAGGCCCAGCAAAGCGGCCGAAAAAAGAGAAGAAGCGGTCAGTTTAGTCATATTTGTCACTCACTGTTGTTGCGCCGCACAGGGGCGGCGTTTGCACGGGTGGTGCGTGATTTTGGGCCAGCGCACAAGGGTTGACGGCACCAATGTGGTGCGGTGAAAGGTATTTGCCCAACCTTAGGATCAAGCACATGCGTATTTCAACCCGTTCTCAAGTCGATCCCTTTATCGTGATGGATGTCATGCAAGCTGCAGCGGCAGCCGAGGCCGAAGGCCGCCACATCATTCACATGGAAGTTGGCCAGCCCGGGACAGGCGCGCCATCAGGTGCCACTGCGGCCTTGGCCGGGGCGATGGAGCAGGGCGCATTGGGCTACACTGTCGCCTTGGGTCTGCCTGCGTTGCGTGCCCGCATCGCACAGATGTATGGCGAGTGGTATAACGTTGATCTCGACCCGAACCGGATCGTGATTACGTCAGGCTCCTCTGGCGGGTTCATCCTCGCGTTCACGGCGCTTTTTGATACGGGCGACAAGGTTGGCATCGGCGCTCCGGGATATCCGAGCTATCGCCAGATCTTGAAAGCCCTCGCATTGACCCCCGTTGATCTGCCGGCCTCCCCCGAGAATCGCTATCAGCCCGTGGCAGCCGATTTCGCGGGGCTGGACCTTAAAGGTTTGCTGGTTGCCTCGCCTGCCAACCCGACAGGCACAATGCTGGACCGCCCCGCCATGAGTGCGCTGATCGAGGCGACGCAAGGGCAGGGTGCATCTTTCATCTCGGACGAGATTTACCACGGCATCGAGTATGAGAAGAAGGCGGTGACAGCGCTTGAGATCACCAATGACGCCTATGTGATCAATTCCTTCTCCAAGTATTTCTCGATGACGGGCTGGCGCGTTGGCTGGATGGTCGTTCCAGAAGATCATGTGCGCGTGGTCGAGCGGATTGCACAGAACATGTTTATCTGCGCCCCCCACGCCAGTCAGGTCGCAGCGCTTGCCGCGATGGCGTGCGAGGATGAATTGCAAGCCAACATGGATGTCTATCGCGCCAACCGGACGTTGATGATCGATGGTTTGCGCGCGGCCGGCTTTAGCAAATTCGCGCCACCTGATGGGGCGTTTTATGTCTATGCGGATGTGTCGGACATCACCGATGACAGCCGCGAACTGGCCCGTGATATCTTGGACAAAGCTGGCGTTGCGGTCACCCCCGGTCTGGATTTTGATCCGGTGCGCGGTCATCAGACCTTGCGGTTTTCCTATGCGCGCAACACCGAAGATATCACGACAGGCATTGAGCGGCTCAAGACCTATATGGCGGCGCGCTGAAACGCTGGTCTGACAAGACATAGGGTGGTATAACGCCGCTCGAACACCACGATCAGAACGGTGACAGGCATGCGATTTTTACCCCTATTGGCGGCGCTTTATGCGTTTTCGCACCCCGTTTGGGCGCAAGAACTGACAGCCCTGGCCCGTGTTGACCCCGGCCCAAGCAAGGTTTCTGACGGCTGGTTTGGCGGGACCACGCTTGAGCTGCATCTAAGCCAAGGGGTGCCGTTCCGGGTCTTTCTTTTGGACAATCCTGCGCGTCTTGTGGTCGATTTTCGTGAAGCGGATTGGACGGGAGTCAAAACCTCGGATTTATTGGCAGAGCCGGGCAATGTCAGCGATCTGCGCTTTGGCCCTTTTCAGCCGGGGTGGTCGCGACTGGTTGCGGACCTGTCTGAACCTATGTTGCCGCGCGAGATCGGGATGCCAGTGGATGCGGGGTCAGGCAAAGCTACCCTTGAGATCCGTCTGGAAGCGGTTGATGTCGCGCAATTTGCTGCTGCTGCCGGTGCACCTGTTGATCCGGCCTGGACGCTGGCGTTGGCCGCCCCGCCCAAACCCGCCGCACCCGCAGGTGATGACCGTTTTCTGGTGGTCCTTGATCCCGGACATGGCGGCATTGACCCCGGTGCGCAACGCGATGGCGTCAGTGAAAAGGATCTGATGCTTAGCTTCGCGCAAACTTTGCGCGATACCTTGATGCGTGACGGGATTGACGTCTTGATGACCCGCGAAACAGATATGTTCGTGGCGCTGGAAACCCGCGTGGCCATCGCCCATCAGGCACAGGGCGATCTGTTTATCTCTTTGCATGCTGACGTCCTTGAACAGGGCGGGGCCAAGGGGGCGACGGTTTATACCTTGTCGGAAGACGCCAGCGATACCGCCACCGAACATCTGGCCGCGCGCCACAACCGGTCGGATATCATTGCAGGGGCGGACCTGACTGGATCGGATGATCAGGTGGCAGGTATTTTGCTTGATTTGGCAAGGCAGGAAACTGAACCCCGCTCAGTTGCAGCGGCTCGAACGCTTGTGGAAGGGATGAAGGCTGCGGGAGGACCGATGAACCGCCGTCCCTTGCGCAATGCCGGGTTTTCCGTTCTGAAATCGGCGGATATTCCGTCTGTGCTGATCGAAGTCGGTTTTCTAAGTTCTGAGCGTGATCTTAACAACCTGCGTGATCCGGTTTGGCGGGCCGTTATGGTGTCTGGCATCGCGGATGCGATCAAGGTCTGGCGTGACGAGGATGCCGCCCTCAAGCCTTTAATACGAAAGTGAGGATTGGCCCTGATATTGGGGGATAAACTGCGCGGGTTATCGCCAAGAAACCACCGCTTCGTGTTTTGACGATTCCACTTTGCCCGCGTATAGACGGGCGTAACCAACAGCCTTGCAAGGGACTGCCATACGTGTTTCGCCTGATCCTATCTTTCTTCGGGGGTATTTTTACCACCCTGACCATGAGTGTTGGCATGGTCGCGCTGACCATCGGCGCGATTTTCTGGATGTACGGGCGTGACCTGCCCAGCCACGAATCCCTTGCGCAATATACCCCGCCTACGATCAGCCGGATTTATTCGGGCCAGGGGCGATTGATTGATGAATTCGCCAAGGAGCGGCGTTTGTTTGCACCTGCAAACACGATACCACCGCTGATCAAGCAGGCGTTCATCTCGGCGGAAGACAAGAATTTCTACACTCACGAGGGGTATGACGTGCGCGGCATCGGGGCTGCGGCGGTTGACGCGGTCCGCACACGCGGCAAGGACGTGCGGGGGGCCTCGACCATCACACAGCAGGTCATGAAAAACTTTTTGCTGTCGGGTGACCGCCGGGCAGAGCGCAAGATCAAGGAAATCATCCTTGCCGCCCGACTTGAGGAAACCTTGCCCAAGGAAAAAATCCTTGAGCTATATCTGAACGAGATTTTTCTGGGTCAGAATTCTTACGGTGTCGCGGCGGCATCGCAAACCTATTTCAACAAGACTTTAGGCGAGCTTGCGCCGCATGAGGCGGCGTTTCTGGCGTCGTTGCCCAAGGCACCATCCGATTTTCACCCTGTTCGCCGCAAAGACCGCCTGATCCAGAGGCGCAACTTTGTTCTGCGCGAAATGGAGGAAAACGGGTACATCACGGAAGCGACCTACCAGAACGAGGTCGCACAGCCTTTGCGCTCGGTTCAGAATGGTGACTTCGAAAGCTTCAAGGCGGAACTGCCGCCCCGCGACTACTTTACCGATGAAATCCGCCGTCAGCTGTCCGAGAATTTTGGTGAGGGCGAGTTTTTCACGGGTGGTCTGACCGTGCGTGCCACCATCGACAATGAAATGCAGCCCATCGCGGCGCAGGCCCTGCAGCTTCAGCTTGAAAAATATGACCGCGGTGCCGGCGTCTGGCGCGGCACCGGAAAGACAATTCTGGTCGATCAACTGGGCGACGAGGCGGATCGGCGCGAAGCATTGGCGAACGTGCAGGTATCGCGCGATGTAAACCTTGAAAGCCAATGGCTTCCCGCCGTCGTTCTAAGCGTGGGGGAACGGGATGCACGGATCGGTATCGAAGATGTGCCAGAGACGGCAGAAGGGCATTTCATCCCGGCCAAGGACGTTCAATGGGCGCGCAAACTGCTGAGTGACGGAAAGCTGGGTCCCAAGGCGCAGGTCGCAGGCGATCTGCTTGACGTAGGCGAGGTGGTGCTGGTGCGCCGCATGACGGCTGATAACGACGGCTCTTTCATCCGCTGGTCGTTGCGGCAGGTTCCGGAAGTGCAGGGCGGGTTTGTCGCCATGGACGTGAACACAGGACGCGTCATCGCGATGCAGGGCGGATTTTCCTATCAGGCTTCCGTGTTCAACCGTGCCACCCAAGCCAAACGCCAGCCCGGCTCAAGCTTTAAACCCTTTGTCTATGCGGCAGCTTTGGACAGTGGCTATACGCCTGCAACCATCGTGGTTGACGCCCCGATCGAGATCAATACCCCGCAAGGGCTGTGGCGGCCGCGCAATTCGTCCAACAAATTCTACGGGCCCACGCCGCTGCGCACCGGGATCGAGCAGTCCCGTAACCTGATGACCATCCGGCTGGCCCAAGAGGTTGGTATGGATACCATCGGCCGCTATTCAGAGCGTTTTGGCGTCTATGACAGCCTGATGCCGGTGCTCGCCAACGCACTTGGCTCGCAAGAAACGACGCTTTATCAAATGGTGTCGGCCTATGCGATGTTCGCAAATGGCGGCGAGCGGGTCGAGCCTACGCTGGTGGACCGCGTTCAGGATCGCTATGGGCGCACCGTCTACAAGCACGATCAGCGGATCTGCAACGACTGCCAACTGGCCAGCCTTCCGGAAGGGTTGGGACCGCGCATTATCTCTAACCGCGAGCGGGTGATGGATCCGATCACCGCGTATCAGCTGACATCGATGATGAAAGGTGTGGTCGACCGCGGAACGGCTAAAGGTGCGATCAATCTTCCCGTCCCAATCGCGGGCAAGACAGGCACAACCAATGACGCCAAAGACGTGTGGTTTGTTGGATTTTCCAGCAACATCGTCGCCGGCTGCTACATCGGTTTTGACAATCCCCGGTCTTTGGGCAGTCGTGCCTATGGTGCAGGGATGTGTGGCCCCGTTTTCCAGCGCTTCATGAGCGAAGCCATCAAGAAATACGGCGGTGGTGCGTTCGAGGTGCCTCCCGGTGGCAGCTTTATCAACATCGACCGCTTTTCAGGTGCGCGCTTGTCCGACGATGCGAGTGGCGCGAATGTGGTTGCCGAATATTTCCGCGATGGTGAAATGCCATTGTTCGGGATCACCTTTGATGGCGGCTTTGCCATGGGGGCTGATCTGCCGCTGATCGAGGAGGTGGGCAGTTCGGGAACGCGCGAAGTGACGACATCAACCGGCAAGAAGGCGCAGGTCGGACCCAAAGCAAGCTTTGGTACGATCAGCTCGGGCGGGCTTTACTAACCGCACCCTGCGCCAAGCGCTTGCCCAAGCAGCAACGCTGGTCTATCTCATACGCGGCTCCGGAGCTTCGGGGCCGCGATCCATTTAAAAGGCAGAAATCATGCGCGCAGAGGCACAAAATACGGCAGACCAGATCGGCAAATCGCTGGAGCTGCTGGCACAGCGTCTGAATGTCGAAACAGCCCCCTTCCGGCTGGAAGAATTCAATGCCCGCGTCGAAGACCCCAACCTGTGGGATGATCCCGAGGCGGCGCAAAAACTGATGCGTGACCGTCAAGCCCTGGTGGATTCGATAGCCACTTATGAAGGCATCAAGCAAGAGCTGGCCGATAATGTCGAGCTGATCGAGATGGGCGAGATGGAAGACGACGCGGAAGTCGTCGCTGAGGCGGAAGCCGCGCTAAAATCGCTTGCCTTGACCGCTTCCCAGAAAGAGCTTGAAGCGCTGCTGGACGGCGAGGCGGACAGCAACGACACCTTCCTTGAGCTCAACGCAGGGGCAGGTGGGACAGAAAGCTGTGACTGGGCCAACATCCTTGCAAGGATGTATGTTCGCTGGGCCGAGAAGAAGGGCTATAAGGTCGAACTGCAATCCGAGAGTGCAGGTGAAGAGGCAGGGATCAAATCGGCCACCTACAAGATCAGTGGCCTGAACGCCTATGGCTGGCTCAAGTCGGAATCGGGCGTGCACCGGCTGGTACGGATAAGCCCGTTTGATTCGGCTGCTAAGCGCCATACCTCCTTCAGTTCGATCTGGGTGTATCCGGTTGTGGACGACAATATCGATATCGAGGTGAACGCCAGCGATATTCGCATCGACACCTACCGCTCCTCGGGTGCGGGCGGACAGCACGTCAACACCACGGATTCGGCGGTTCGCATCACCCACCACCCCACGGGAATCGTCGTGACGAGTTCCGAGAAATCGCAGCACCAGAACCGCGACATTGCCATGAAGGCGCTGAAATCGCGGTTGTATCAGATGGAGCTGGACCGCCGCAACGCCGCCATAAACGAGGCCCATGAAAACAAGGGCGACGCGGGCTGGGGCAACCAGATCCGGTCTTATGTTTTGCAGCCTTACCAGATGGTCAAAGACCTGCGCACCAATTTCGAGACCTCTGATACCAAGGGTGTCCTTGACGGTGATCTGGACGGGTTGATGGGGGCCGCACTGGCGTTGGCCGTGTCCGGCAAAAGCCGCGCTGAGGCGCAGGCGAGCTAAGGAAAAGGAAGGGGGCGCTGCCCCCGCCCTGACGGGCTCCCCCGGGATATTTACCAAGCCAGAGAAGACAGGGCTTGTGCCTGTTCGATCCGTTGCGTTTGATATGCGCAAACGGGAGGGATGGATGTGGATATTCTGAAGATGGGCGCTTTGGCGCAGTCCGAAGCGCTTGCGAATGGCAGTTTGACTGCGGTGGCGCTGATGGAAGCGACACTGGCGCGGATTGACGCGGTAAACGGTCGGGTCAATGCGATTGTGTCGTTGCGGGAACATGAGACGCTGTTGGCCGAGGCGCGGGCCGCAGATGAAGCCCCACGCAAGGGCTGGTTGCATGGCATTCCCATGGCGATCAAGGACTTGGCAGACGCAGAAGGTCTGCCCACGTCGAAAGGCTCGCCCTTGTTTGCGGGCAGTGTCGCCACGCAGGACAGTCTGTTTGTCTCAAGATTGCGCGCGGCGGGGGCCATCATCATCGGCAAGACCAACACGCCGGAATTTGGTCTGGGCAGTCACACGTTCAATCCAGTGCACGGTGCGACGTGCAATCCGTATGACTTAAGCAAGTCGGCCGGGGGATCATCGGGCGGTGCTGCCGTGGCTTTAGCCTGCGGGATGGTGAGCGTTGCAGACGGGTCGGACATGATGGGCAGTTTGCGCAATCCCGCGGGATGGAACAACGTTTATGGTATGAGGCCCAGTTGGGGCAGCGTGCCGGGCGAGCCCGAGGGCGATATGTTTTTGCACACGCTGTCAACATCCGGCCCGATGGCGCGTAATCCGCGTGATTTGGCGGCCCTGCTGGATACGATGACAGGCCTTGATCCGCGGCTGCCGCTTGGCAAAGATGCGGGCAAGACATTTGCGAAGATGGACCATCCGCCTGGTGCGCTTAGAATAGGATGGCTTGGTGACTGGGGCGGGGCATTTCCCTATGAGGACGGCATCGCCACCCTCAGCGAAGCCGCCCTTGGCCAGTTCGGCGATTTAGGTCACGATGTGTCCTATCTTGATGCGCCCTTTGCGGCGGAAGCGATCTGGGACAGCTGGATCACCTTGCGTTCATTCGCCATCGCAGGCGGGCTTGGCGTGAACTATAACAACCCCGATGAGCGTGATTTTCTGAAAGAGGCCGCGCAATGGGAGGTCAGGCGCGGGTTGGCCTTCAGCGCGATGGACGTGCACCGCGCCAGCGTGGTGCGGTCGGAGTGGTACCGCACGGCTGCCGCCCTGTTTGACCGAGTTGATGTGCTGGTCCTGCCCTCGGCGCAACTGTGGCCGTTTGCCATTGAAGAGGTGCATCCTCGGGAAATTGCGGGCCAGACCATGGATACCTACCACCGCTGGATGCAGGTCGTAGTGCCGGCGAGCTTGATCGGATTGCCTGTCGTCAATGTGCCGGCGGGGTTCGGTGCAAACGGATTGCCCGGCGGGCTGCAACTGATCGGGCGTCACGGCAGCGATGCCAGGCTGCTTCAACTGGCCCAACAGTGGCACGAGCTTACGGTCTGGCCGCAACGTCGCCCGCCCGACCTGCCCTAAAGCGCTGTTTCCCTGCCTTGTGCGATCAGTTCGGCGCGCAAGGCGGGGGCGTCTGGATGGTCCAGTTCCAAGGCAAAAACATAGGCATGGGTTAAGTAGAATCCAGCTGCATTCCGGTCATTTGCCGCTGCGGCGGCTTGCCTATAAAGAGATACCAAAGCGGCTTTATCGTCCGCCACATGTGCTGCAAGCAACCGGCTGTTGAGATTTGTCATGGGGCGTTGCGCGCCGCCTCCAGCTGGGAGGCGACCCAATCGTGGAACATATGGGTGGGGCCGTCCATGGCCGGTGAAAAGCGCCCGCCATCAAACTGGACACCGTGCCGGCCGCGCTGCATGCCTTCGACGACAAAGATGTCTTCTTCAAACACCAGTTTCCACTGATCGGTGTTGCGCGCGCGCAAATCCGGGTCAGTTGCGGGGTGCGCGTAGTAGAGGTGGACATTCTCGGTGGTTTTTTCGGGGCCTTCGGGGACCAGGATGATCGCAAAGGTGTGATCCCGATGCACGCCGAGCAGCACATTGGGATAAGCGGTGACGTATTCCGCCGCCGTGTCCCATTTGTCGGATATGCCGTCGAAGTCTGGGAAGGTTGCGCCGTCTTCATTGGTCAGTTGGCGGTAGACCAACGTGCCTTGCCCTGAATATTTTCCTTTACTTTCAATATGGTAGTGATCCTCAAGTCGGGAATAGCTGTTGAGGCCGGGATGGACCCAAGGCAGATGATAGCTTTCGCAGTAGTTCTCGACCGCCAGCTTCCAGTTGCAATTCACGCTCAGTTGAAAGCGGCTGTCCGCGCCTCCGTGATAGAGGGGTTTGTCAAATTCGTTCCAGCGGGCCAGCAGATCGGCATTGGCTTGATCGAAGGGCAGGGCGGTGCCTGATATGTTGATCCAGATGACATCCATCCAGACGTGGCTGCGGATTTCAATCAGACCCAGAAGTGCACGGTCGATGCCGTTATGGGTGTTCTGGCCCGGACCGCCCACGTGCGGGGTCGATACAAGGCGGCCATCCGTGCTGTAGCACCAACTGTGATAGGGGCAGCGGATCGCGCCATCAATTTTGCGGGGTGCATCGACAAGGATCATGCCACGGTGACGGCAGGTGTTCTGGAACACGCGAACCTGTCCGGCCTTGTCGCGCACAATCAGCAGCGGCATCCCCAGAAACGTCAGTGGGACGGCGTCGCCGATCTCGGGCACGTCAGATGCCGTGGCAAGTCCGGGCCAGTTGTTGAACAAGATCGCCTGCCGTTCCTCTGCGAACACGGCCGGGTCAGTGTAATGAGCATTCGGCAGACCGTTGGCCTGCTCAATAGGGCGGCGCACCTTTGTAAGATCGGTGAGGGTCATGTTCATGATGCTCTCCTTGCTGGTGTGTCAAGGCTAGCGGGAAAGGCTTGCTATGTAGGGGCGTTTAACGACCGGTTTTTCACAGTTGCGACATGAAACGCACGGCGGTTCAGGCAAAATTCTGGTCGGGCCGCAGCAGGCGCTGATGAAAGGGGGCCAGATCTTGAATGGGATAAAAACCCTTTGCGCGAGATGCCTGCAAAACGGTGGCTGCGTCCTGAGAGAGATGTTCATAGACCAGCCGCGTGACGCGCATGCCTGCTGCATCCTCGGGAATCGTGCGGGTAATATAGCCTACCCAAAAGTTATTCCCGAAAGATGCCGCCCGGTTAAGATAGTTGAACGAGGAGGTCATCGCATTTTTGCGCGCAGCGATGATCGCAATCCCTTCTTCCTGTTGCAGTACCACACCGCGAAATTCCCGCAGTTTCGGGGAGGTCGGAAGGCTTTGCATTTTCATCGCTTCAACGGTCTCGTATCCGCGCAGATAAGTGGCCTCACCGTCCCGGAATATAAAGACAGGTCCCAGCACAAAAACGGAGCGGTCGATAAAGCTGCGCCGGGTGAACCTGTAAAAACCGTTCGGGAAAAGGCTCTCGGGGATGGCTTGGGTGTTTGAAACGAGAAATTCGTTCATGTAATTGCCCAGACTTGGGGAACGTGAGGGGACTATGTCTGCCAGCGGTTCAAGCAAAATGCGCGCGTCCAAATTGAAAAACGCGCAAATGCGTGCAAGAATATCAGGCCGAGGAAAGCTTTCGCCAGTCAGGTAGCGGTTGAACTGCGTGCGGTTAATCCCAAGCTTGCTTGCGAGTATCGTGATCGAGGGTTCGTCTTGCGCAAGCAGACGCAAATTATCACCAAAAATCGTTCTAATCTGCGCGGGGTTGTTCACTGCGTAAAGTCCTCTACTTTTAGGAGGGTACGCATGCTCGAATTTCTTGTAAATGACAAGAAGTGACGCGGTTTGGCGTCAAATTCAAAGCCCATAGACACAAAATCACATCTCAAAAAATTCGACAAATAGTTGAATTTTCGAGACAATCTAATCGTTGTGTATCAAAAAATGAGGCGTAAATATATGTACGGAGTGGTTCTTTGGAGTGATGACTCCGAGAAAAAAGCTGTCTTCTGGTGTGAAGACCATGGTGATCTGGCCTATTTCTCCGGATCAGACGCCTCTATGGCCAGCACGCTTGATGCAGGTGACCTTGTTGAATTCGATGTGGTCTGGCAAAGCAAACTGCGCACTGCGGTCAATCCGCGCATCGTGCTGGAAAAGCTGGACGTCGACCTGCCGGATAAACTGCTGCAGCAAAAAGGACGAGCCGACAGAGACGCACAGTCGGCACAGATCGTGCCGTTTCCGGTCAGGCCGTTGCCACCACTCCTTCCTGAAAGGGTTGATCAGGCCGAAACGGCCTAATTTCCCCGAGGCAAGGCCGCAACACCCGTTCGTGCAACATCTGTTAGGCCCAGCGGCCGCATAAGTTCGGCAAAGGCATCAATCTTGTCGGGTGCGCCTGTGATTTCGAAGACAAAGGTTTCCAGCGTGCTGTCCACGACGTTTGCGCGGAAAATATCCGCTAAACGCAGGGCTTCAACACGTTTGTCGCCGGTACCTGTTACCTTGAACATCGCAAGTTCGCGCTCAACGGAGGGCCCTTCGACCGTTAGATCATGAACTTCATGGACAGGGACGATACGGCCCAGTTGCGCTTTGATCTGCTCGATAACCTGCGGTGTGCCCGAGGTCACGATGGTGATACGGCTTAGATGACCAGTATGATCCACCTCGGCCACGGTCAGGCTGTCGATGTTGTAGCCCCGCCCTGAAAACAGACCGATGACACGCGCCAGAACACCCGGCTCGTTTTCGACCAGCACCGCGAGTGTATGGCGTTCGATAACGTCCGAAAAATTGGGACGCAGGTTATAGGCGGAATGGCTGGTAGAGCCCTTTTTGATTTTTAGCGGCGACATTTGACTGTCCTCTTCATCTGATTTCGTCGCCGGAGTTTTTTAAAACTCCGGTCCGTTTTTTTTGAAAAAAACGGGTTACACCAAGACTGACCCTTTTGCGTCAATCACCCCTTGCGTGTCCACACCAGCCAGCATCATGTCGTTATGCGCCTTGCCTGACGGGATCATTGGGAAGCAGTTTTCATGCTTTTCGACCAGGCAGTCAAAAATCACCGGACCGTCATAGGTCAGCATTTCCATGATTGCGTCATCCAGATCATCAGGGTCCGAGCACAAGATACCTTTGGCCCCAAAGGCTTCTGCCAGTTTCACAAAATCGGGCAGCGATTCCGACCAGCTTTGCGAATAGCGCTCTCCGTGCAGCAATTCCTGCCACTGGCGCACCATGCCAAGGCGCTCGTTGTTCAGGATGAACTGCTTGACCGGAAGACCGTATTGCATTGCTGTGCCCATCTCTTGCATGTTCATCAGCCAAGACGCCTCGCCCGCAACGTTGATCACCAAGGCATCAGGGTGGGCCATCTGCACGCCGATGGAGGCGGGGAAGCCGTAGCCCATGGTGCCCAGGCCGCCAGATGTCATCCAGCGGTTGGGAGCCTCGAAGTCAAGGTATTGCGCGGCCCACATCTGGTGCTGGCCCACTTCGGTACAGATATAGCGGTCATATTTCTTGGTCAGCGCCTCAAGCCGTGACAAGGCGTATTGCGGCTTGATGATCTTGCCTTTCTGCTCGAACTTAAGGCAATCAATGCTGCGCCACGCGTCGATTTTTTTCCACCACTTTGCCATGGCTTCTGAGTTGGTTTTGCGACCCCGTGATTTCCAGACCTTCAGCAAGTCTTCCAGCACATGGCCAACATCCCCTATAATCGGAATGTCCACGCGGATGATCTTGTTGATCGAGGACGGATCAATGTCGATATGGGCTTTCTTTGATTTCGGGCTGAACATGTCGACGACACCGGTGATCCGGTCGTCAAACCGCGCGCCGACGTTGATCATCAGATCGCAGTCATGCATTGCCATGTTGGCCTGATACAGCCCGTGCATGCCCAACATGCCAAGCCACTTGTCGCCGGACGCGGGGTAGCAGCCCAGACCCATCAGGGTCGAGGTGATGGGAAACCCGGTTGCCTCGACAAGCTCGCGCAACAGTTGCGATGCGGCCGGACCAGAGTTGATGACCCCGCCGCCTGTATAGAAAACCGGGCGCTTGGCGGTCTCGATGGCTTCGACCAATTCGGTGATCGCGTTCATGTCGCCTTTTACGGGCGGCTGGTAATGGGACACTGACGGCTTTTTGGGTGTGTAGGTGCCCGTGGCGAACTGAACATCCTTTGGAATGTCGATCAGAACAGGGCCGGGGCGCCCGCTGGTTGCCACGTGAAAGGCCTCATGCAAAACGCCAGACAGCTTGTCGGTCTCTTTGACCAGCCAGTTATGTTTTGTGCAGGGCCGGGTGATGCCAACCGTATCGGCCTCTTGGAAGGCGTCAGAGCCGATCATGAATGTCGGCACCTGACCTGTCAGAACCACAAGCGGAATTGAATCCATCAAAGCATCTGTCAGACCGGTCACCGCATTCGTCGCACCGGGGCCAGAGGTTACCAAAACAACACCGGGCTTGCCGGTCGAGCGGGCATAGCCCTCGGCGGCGTGAACCGCACCTTGTTCATGGCGCACAAGCACGTGCTTGATGCTGTTTTGCTGAAACACCTCGTCATAGATCGGTAGGACAGCGCCACCGGGATAGCCAAATATTGTATCGACACCCTGATCAATCAGGGCTTGGACGATCATTTTCGCTCCGGTCATTTTACGTGTCATCTTGGTGCTCCGTCAGGCGGTGGTTTGTATCAAAACTAAGTGCTGCAAATAAAAAAGCCCCCGGTTTTATCGGGGGCGCATGGTGACTATTATGGTCTGCCGTTACCGGCCCATGCGCGTGTGTCCTATAATGACGACTAGAATAGTCATGGCCAAAGGCTCCTCATTGCGTGGGGGGACATTATGAGCGGTGCAAAGGGGCGTCAATGGGCAAATTCATGAAAATATGTCGCAGGGGCTAAAAAATCTTTCCATTTATTGCGTGGGGTGATGGTTTTTCGGTGTTTTGTGAAATTCAAAGCGTGAATCAGGCTTGTTTCAGGCCTGACGCCTCCAGCCGAACACCCGTTCCTTGCAGCACGCCGTGTTCTATGGCGACCTGCTTGTTGGCCTTGCAATGCGCCATTTGCAAAAGGATCGTCTGCGCGCGCTCGGTCAATGCTTCGGGGGCGTTGCCTTTGGGCTATAGCGATTTCTTTGCATCCGTACACAGATACCGCTGGCCCAATACGATCTTGGTCGCGGAAAGGCCGCCAACTTTGGGCATGTTCAGGTCCATCAGGATCACATCCGGCTCTAAGGCCTCGAAGGGGTTGATGGCGGCGCGGGTATTAGAGAGGCACCCGACAACCCTGATATCGTCATAGCTTTCCAGAATTGACTGGATGCCTTCGGTAACCATGGGATGGTCATCGCTGATCATCGCTTTGACAGGCGTCATCATCATCGGCTTTCCTAAAAGGTCGGGGCAGGGGCTTTACGGGCGGCTTTGGTGTCGCCCTGTTCCAGACGTCGGCGGGCGTTTTCCAGCAGATAGTTCACGCCGACAAGGATCTGGCTGATCCCGTCGTGTAATTCACGCGCAACAAGGGCCGCGTTCTTCTTCTTGGGCGTCAAAAACCCGTTGGGTCAGTTCCTTGGCGCACCGGTCTTGCTGATTGTCGGCACCATATTCCTTGGCACCCTGGGCATTGTGGGCATCCAGTCTACCACCGTTTCCATCTTTAGCGATATCGGCGATCTGGACCGCTCGCCCAAAGTGATCATCTGGTCCACGCTGGCGATCCTGATCTGCATCCTTGTCGGGGTGAATTTCGATCTGCGCATCAATCAAGTCGCGCTATGGCGGCATGGAGCTGCCGTTCGCTGCACATGGCACGAACGGCAGCTTCTGGTGTCAGCTGGCGTCTTTGAACTCGGTGTATTCGCCGCGCACCTGTACGGTCACGGTCGCATCCGAACTGTCGCGATTGCGCCAGAACCAGCCGTGCTCGCCGTCGAATGCGGCGACGATCTCGCCTTCGTCGCCGGTGGAGCCGCGGCCCTTCTCATAGGTCACCGACTGACCGCCGCCATGGCCATGCCTGTCGAAGTTCACGCGACCGCCTTCAACAAGCATCCGGTATTCTACCGTCTGGCCTTGTTCCATCACCAGCTTCCATTCGGCACTGTCACCGGGTGCCAGAGTGAAGGTGGTCTCATCACGCCAGACTTCGACTTCCTGCGCGTGTGCCGCGCCGACGAAGAGCCCGAAGATGTCGTTCATCAGGCTCGACTGTTCTTCTGCCTCAAGCTCCATCAATCTGTCGGTCTCGGCCTCTTCTGCGAGCTGGCTTTTGATTTCCCCCATCTCTGCCAGACCTAGGACTCCACCGATCCCGGTCGGGTCGATGTTATATTCGGCGGGCAGAACGACGGTTACAAGGATCGCGATGGCGCTGGCCGCCGCGATGGCGGTGGAACGGATTAGCTGCGCAGAGCTTGGCAATTCATCAAGGCTCGGTTTTTCTGCGTTGAACATTTGGGTTTCCAATTTTCTTAGGTGGCTGCGAAATAGCCGGTGATTTGCAGGCCCATGAGAATGAAACCCATGGACATCATGACGACGTTGGCGGTGTAGGCCTGGCGGAAGAAGTTTGGCGATTTGCGCCAAAAGCCCATGACGATCAGGATCACCCCGAGCGCCAGAATCTGGCCAAGCTCGACGCCCACGTTGAACGCCAGAAGATTGGCCAGCAGCCCCTCCGAGGCGATTTCGTAATCGAGGATCTTGGTGGCGAGGCCCGTGCCGTGGAAAAAGCCGAAGATCAGCGTTGCGGCCTTCGTATTGGGTTGAAAGCCGAACCAGCGTTGGTAAGCGCCAAGATTGTCGAGCGCCTTGTACACGACAGAGAGGCCAATGATGGCGTCGATGATATAGGCGTTGATGCCCCATCCGAACCAGACGC
>JAGXHA010000003.1 GCA_024636475.1 Roseobacter sp.
CGGGCATTCCTGCAGGTGCATGGATTTCGAACGTTTGATTTTAGGCTGGCGCGGTTTGCGGATCAGCTGCTGGATCGTTGGCATTCCGGTATTATCCCCGTTTAGCTCACAAAAGTGGTGCAGCGGGGCGTACCCCGGTGCGGTTAAATTTTTGGCCCCTTCACGCGTCCGCAAAGCTGTTTCTGTTCCGCGCATCTTGCGCAAAGCAAAATCACCGCAGCGTTTCCGTACCGAGGAAAACGAGGCGGTGGGGTAACAGAGGATCGAGTCAGCATTAGACCGGATCGTGACCACTAGAGTTATGATTTCGGCAAAGCAGGGCGACCCCCACATCCGAGATATTGGGCGTATAGGCAGTTGCGCGCGCCCTGTCAACTGCGCCCGTGCCCGTTGGCCCCGATACGCGCAAAGGGCGAATTGTTGCTTGCATTGCCACCTGCCTGCCCGCCATATTTGAACCTGTCAGTCGCGTCTTCAAGGGCCATTCTACATGCAAATCATCGGTCTTTGCCGGTTTTCCTATCCCGCGCTCGGCGGTTTTCAGGTCGGGCACAAGACGGTCGAGGATCGCATTGCCTACCTCTATAGTGATTCCCGGCTGGAAGAACGCTTTCGACTGTTCGAGACAGTGGCCCTACCCTGCCTGAAAGCGCAAACCGATCCTGACTTTGAACTGATCATCGTCGTTGGTGCGACCCTGCCCCAACACCACCTTGATCGTTTGCATGACATCACCGCAGCATTGCCCCAAGTGCGCATCCAAGCCGAGGGGCCGCGCCAGCATCGTGAAGTAATGAAAGAGGTTCTCAACAGCGCCCGCGACCGCTCGCTCCCCTGCCTGCAGTTCCGTTTCGATGATGACGATGCGGTTGCAGTCGACTTTATCGAACGGCTCCGCAACGCGTCCGATGACTGCTTTGCCCTGACGCAGCAACACCGCACTGTCGCCTTTGACTGGAACCGCGGATTGATTGCTGAATATGGCCCAGGCGGGATCGCAGCGACCGAGGTATTTCGCCCGTTCGATGTTGCAGCCATGGCCATGTATGTCCGCCCCCGCTGCCCTTTGACGATCATGAACTACGCCCATAACAAGATTAACCGCTTTATGCCCACAGTGTCCTTTGACACCAAACACATGTTCGTGCGGGGCCATAACGCATCGAATGACAGCCGCCAAAAAGGGGAACCCCCGGCCGATGTGATCCCCCTGACCCCCGAAGGCGAAGAGATGTTTCGCACCCGCTTTGCCATCGACGCAAACGCCGTGCGCGAAATTTTCAGCAAGGGACCCCGAGAATGAAAACTGTAGGGCTGTGCCGTTTTTCTTATGCTGGCAAAGGCGGGTTTAAAGTCGATCACGATGATTTTCCCGCGCTTGAGGCATTTCTGTACGGTGCCAAACGGATGCAAGAGCGTTTCCGTCTGTTCGAGGCTATTACCTTGCCCAGCATCGCCAACCAGACAGACCCGGATTTTACGTTTCTGATCATCACCGGGGACACCCTGCCCGCCCCCTATCTTGAGCGGCTTACGGATCTTGTCAAAGACATCCCCCAATGCGTGATCCGGCAGTATCCACCGGGCCCTCATCGGCGCATCATGAGCAAAGCCATCAAGGACTGGCGCGGAGCGCCTGATGCGCCCTGCCTGCAATTCAGGTTGGACGACGACGATGCAATGGCCCTTAGCTTTGTAGAAAGGTTCAAACAAACTGCCCATGATCTTGCACCGATCTGCGCGCGTCACAGTTCTGTCGCGGTCGATTTCAACCAAGGCTATATTTACACGGCCAGTGATGAAGGTGTGAAGCTGTGGGCCTACCAGTATCCCTATTCGGCGATTGCGTTGGGGATGATCGTTCAAGCAAGATCAGACGATACCATTATGAACCACGGCCATCAGAACCTGTGGAAGACCATGCCCACAATGACCTTCACCGGTGAAGACATGATGATGCGCGGGCACAATGACTTCAACGACAGCCGGCTCAAAGGCAAAGGGAACGTGTTTGACTATCAACCGATGAGCGATGCGCAAGCTCGACATATCTACGAAACCTTTGGCGTAGACGACGCCAAAGTCCGCTCGATCTTCTCAGCGCCGTGACAGCTTGCGCTCGCGGTAAAGGGTGAACAAACCTGTCGCCGCAACAATCGCCGCACCGATCAAGGTCGACGGCAGCGGCCAGTCACCAAAGACAAACCACCCCAAGATCAGCGCCCAGATCAGTCCCGTATATCGGAAAGGGGCGATAAACGAGATATCGCCTACCCGCATGGTTTGAACGCTCAGATAATATCCGATCAAGACAAAGACAGCCGCGCCCCCGATCGCCGTCCAATGCACGCCGGAAACCGGAGACCAAGGCGTCGCAAGCTGCGCAAAACCAGAAAACACCGTGACAGAAAGGACTGCCGCACAGGTCACCGTCATTGACGGCACGGCTTTAGACAGGCGCCGCGTGCTGAGATCGCGAATGGTGACACAAAACACGGCCACCAGCGCATAAACCGACCAAATGTTGAAGCCTTCCGTACCCGGCTTGACGATCAGCATCACCCCGATGAACCCAACCAGAATGGCTGACATACGCTTCCATCCGACTGCCTCGCGGTAGATCAGCGCCGCGCCCAAGGTTACGGTCAGGGGCAGTGATTGCAAAATCGCGCTGAGGTTTGCCAGCGGCATGTTAAAAAGGGCTGTGACAAAGAAGTAGCTGGCCCCAACCTCGGCCGCAGAACGAATGGCAACAAGTTTCCAGTCACGCCGGTTAAGCCGCAGATGCATCGGGCCAAGGCGACCCCAAAGCACCAGAATCAGGGAAATTGAAATCAGACCACGCAAGAACAGCAACTGAAACAAGGGCACTGCCCCGTCTGTTGTCTTGGTCATCGTGTCGTTCAACGTAAACGCCGCCATGGAGCCCATCATAAACAATGCTCCGATCAGATTTGGCGACATGGGCAGACTTTCGACTTGTTGCGTTTGACCTGATCAGTGACGCAACGGCGCTGAAACTACCAGAGCCTATCCTGACAAACGGCAGTCCCCCTTTGCGACGCGTCCTGTGGCGATTGGTCGGCGAAGCAACGTAGGCGGCGGCTGCCCACCTCACCTAAACCTGCTCTGACAATGCACGTCTTTGACATTTTTGCAGCGATGGCGGAACCCGAACTTACAGGATTGCCGCAAGGCGTATCATTTTGAGGCTACAATTAATGCACTTCATGGGTTCGAGCCCTATAAGGAATGAACGCTAAGGAACCGCGATTCCCTGCTGAACTCCGATCCTTATGACAAGACCGCCACCAAAGTTGCTGAAAAGCGTGTTCGTCGCAACATAGCGCAGGATTTCAGGCCAGCGCACTCTCGTCGCCGCTGTCCTGCGTGAACAGACATGACGAACCCGTGGCGTCTCGCAGGCTCCAGAGAAACTCAGAGTCCAACTCCGCCGGCAATGGGAAGATGTTCAAATCCGCCTCTGGCGCGCTGCTCGCGTAGCGTCCAAAATCCCCGTCCGCGACCTGGGCAGCCGTGTCAGCGGGAAGTCGGGCGAGATCCACAAGGCGGGTAAGGAATTTCTCCGCCTTTTCCTTGTGGGATTTATCCCCCACGGCAGCGATCACGGTAAGCTTCGCATCCCAGCTTTCCATCATGCGGTAGGCCAGCAAAATAGCGAGGTCGAGGTTCTCGAATTCCATCTCCATTTTCCAATCCGGACCGCGATCGGGAATCCATAGATTGATCCGCTTTCGCCGCCCAACGCCCGCAGTTTCGTGTTTCACAAACAAACTGACGCCCATCCGTTGCCGCTTGGCCTCCTTGATGACGCGCTGTAGTGACTCGTGCGTTTCGGTGCTCTTGGGCAACTCCAAAAACAACAGGTTCGGCCTGAAAAAGGATCCGGCCAGCACCTGCATGCCCGCGCGCAAGTCGTCCGGAAAGTGGTCGCTCTCCATGACTGTCGAAGACGTGAAGACTTTCGAGTCCATCAGCGCATTTCGGGAGCCCAACAGCCGCTTCTCAAGATCGTCAAGCTGTCCGGAAGGCGCAAGACCAAGCAGCTTTATCGAGCCCATGGGAGACGCGAGATCTTCCACCAACTCGAAGGATCCCCGCAAACGGTCAGGATCTTCCACCGGCAGAATAATGCTTGGTTTCCAAGCGCGCTCGGCCGATCCATGCGAGAGCTTGACTTGCTTCGCAGCCCATTCGGCAAGGGCTTCAAACAAGCCACTGCGCACATCGCCGGTCGGCGCTGCAAGTTGCCGACGCAACAACACGAAGTAGAGCCCCACCACCACTGAAAGTGCGATCAGGCCGAAGGTCGCATTGATGATGAACATTGCAAAAAGACAGCCCGCCAGCCCGATGATAGGCACGAAGGCGGGAATCCGCAGCAAAGGGCGAAAACTGATCAGGCGAAGACTCTGCTCGGTGACAACGACCAGGTTTATCATGGCGTAGGTCAGCAGAAAGATCATCGCAACCAGAGGTGCGATCGCGTTAAGTTCACGGAGCATGATTGCAGCAAGCACGACGCCAGCGGTGAGGAACGTGGCGTTGCGTGGCTCGCCGCTTTTGGTTCGCCGTGCGATCCATTTCGAGGCGGGGGTGATGTTGTGGTTGCCCAAAGCTTCGAGAATGCGGGGCGCACCGACAAAGGAGGCGAGCGCCGATGAAAACGTGGCCGCAAGCAGCCCGGCAAGCACGGCCGGTCCCCAGTAGGCGCGGTCGATCATGATCGTGTAATTCCCGGTCAACTCGTCAACAGTCGCGGCGCGCATCAGCCAGTAGGCGAGGGCCAGATAGATCACCAAGCTGAGGCCGACCGCCGCCATCGTGCCGATTGGAATCGATTTTCGCGGGTTCTTGAGGTCGCCCGACATGTTCGCACCAGCCATGATCCCCGAGGACGCCGGGAAGAAAACGGCGAAGACCGCCCAGAACGCCACACCAGAGAAATCGTTTTCGGGGCTGCCGCGAAAATCCCCCCACCACACGATCGGATTGTCCATGGGGCCTTGCACAGCAGCTATGCCGATCGAGATCAGAGCACCCATGATGATCGCCAGAATGACATACTGCACCTTGAATGCCAGGCTGGTGCTGATGAGGGTAATGCCAAAAATGACGCTGAATATCGCGAGATCGATGACGATCGACGACAGACCCGGAAACCCCCACGCGTCGACGGCCCAGAGATACCCTTCGCGAAAGCCAAAAATGTACATCACCACCGCCAGCGATTGCGAAACGTAAAGCGGGACCCCAATTGCGCCGCCTGCCTCTAGACCCAGAGACTGGGAAATCATCGAGAACGCGCCACCGGGCCCGACCCTGATGTTGGTCACGAAGCTCGACATCGCAAGCGCGGTCGCGCCCGTAATGGCGAAGGAGAGAATGATGATAAGGAATGCGCCGCCCAGTCCCGCATTGCCCACGACCCAACCCGCGCGCAGAAATAGAATGACGCCGAGGATGGTCAGTAATGTCGGTGTGAAAACGCCAGCAAAGGTGCCGAACTTTGTCGACTGCCTGGTCTCGTGCTCCTCTACCTGGTGCTGCACATCCTGCGGCGCTTTCGCGTCCGCGCCCCCGGCACTCTGCAGTTCCTCAACCGCCTTGTCGCCTGGTCCTGGTTCCCCAGAAGGCTCCGATGCTTGGTTGGTCTTTTGGTTCATGGCGTTTCTCCTAGAGCAGGATTGATATTAACCTATGTCGCTGACGGGCATCGTCAACCTAACTGCTCTGAGGCGCTTTCAGTCGGCTCTGGGATCTCGACTGTTTTATTGTCCGGAAACAAACTGCAAATGACCATCGAAGCTGTGAACGTATTCAAGCCGAAAGCAACCCCGTTCAAATCCCAAGCAGTTGCTGAAGATTTTGCCTGTCTCGTGATCGCAGCCACGATGGGCGTTGCGGAAAGTCGAGGAAAAAATTCGTCATTCGCACCGCAGGGCTTTAGATTCATTGGTGACATCAGCCCCCCACCCCCCATCAGGTTTATAGTAAGTGGCGCGATATACTGGTGGTGCGTTCTAGTTCGGTGGCGGCACTATTAGGCCACGACAATTGGTGGCCCCTTTGCTGTGCACGTCACATCGCCGCAAAGGGACTTTCCTGTGTAGGTCTTGATCACAAAAAATACAGTATACCTAAATCGGTATTGCGTAACTTTGTGACGCTACGTTTTGTTCAGTCATAACTGAACAAAATTGACAAGCCCTCGGCCTGTCACCTAAACGCTTCTCACAAATCAGGAGCTTTGCATGTCTAGAGACTTGTCACAGGACGCGGTTCGTACCGAGTTTATTGAGAAAACGGGGCTGATTACCCAGACCGAGGGACTGCCACGCATCGCAGGCCGCGTCTTTGGAATATTGATCTATGATGGTGACGTCGTGTCCTTCGGTGATCTTGCGACTAAGTTGCAGGTCAGCCGTGCCAGCATCAGCACGAGTATTCGTATTCTTGAAGAACGCGGATTGGTAAAGCGGGTGACAAAGCCAGGTGAGCGTCAGGACTTCTTCCAGCTTGCGCCGAACCCCTACGCCACGATGTTGGAAGGCATCCGAAAGCGGAACCGCTCCATTCAAGACGACATTGCACAGACCATTCAAAGTCTACCAGCCGAAGCTGATGCGGTAGGAAGGCTTACTGCCTACGCAGGCTTCTACGCATCACTGGATGCAGCGGTCGCAGTGGCCCTGAATAAAGTCAATTCTTCCAAAAACCCAAAGACAGGGCAGCAGCCCACTGCCCTGAAGGATCAATCAGATGACCAGTAAGACTGATACGACGCCCCCCGAAGATGCGGCAAAAGTGGCTGTGTCACCTGAGACAACGATCCCTTCCAGGGACAAAACACCCCCAGAGGCTATGCCTGCTGTGCCTGATGGGCAGCCACAGCGTCTGACGTTTTCGTCGGACAAAGGTGCATCGCGGTCCACTTGGTTTGCCGCCTTCTTGGTTTTGGCCATCGTTGGCTGGATGGGAAGCGGGTTTATCATTCCGTCGACAGAAACTGATCCTGTCATCGCACGTGAAGACCCGAAACCTGTTGCTGTCGCGGTAAAGACATCACAGGCCGAAACAGTCACGCAGTTCTATCAGGCCGAGGGTCAAGCCTTGCCAGACAGGGACACCACAATGCGGGCTGAAATCTCTGGTGATATTGCAGAAGTTCTCGTGTCCAAGGGTCAGGATGTCTCAGCAGGTGATGTCATCGCCCGCTTTGACCCGACCAACAACATTGCCGACGCAAACCGCGTGGCCGAGGAGTTGTTACTTGCACAGCGGGAGTTGGAAAATGCCATGAGCCTGTTGCAACGTGGTGTTTCCACGGCAGATCGCGTGGCTGATGCCCGTGGCGCATTGGTCGGGGTGGAAGCCCAAGTGACCGCTGTTGAACAAGCCGCTAAATCCCTGGCGATCACCGCCGCTTTTGACGGGCGCATCGAGACGCTGAACCTTGATGAGGGCGAGTTCGTGTCTGCAGGAACCGAAGTTGGTCGTCTTGTGGACATCACACCTTTAACAGTCGCGATTCAGGTCCCACAACAATCCCTAACGCGTCTGTCTGTCGGTCAGCCTGCTACGGTCCGTTTCATCACAGGTGAAGAACGCGAGGGTGTCGTAACCTTTGTGGGCACATCCGCTGCATCCGAGACCCGAACATTCCTTGCCGAGATTGAGGTCGAGAACGACGACGGTGCGATCCCCGCAGGCATCTCTGCTGAGGTGATTATTCCAACGGGTGAAGTCACAGCACACTTCTTGTCGCCCTCCATCGTGTCATTGAACGCAGAAGGTGCCTTGGGCGTCAAAACCGTCAACACCGACAACGTGGTAGAGTTCTTTCAGGTCGAAGTCGTGAAAGCACAGATCGACGGTATCTGGGTAACTGGCCTACCCGAAACCGTCGATGTCATCACCGTTGGCCAAGGTTTCGTTAATGAGGCCGAGACTGTTGCGCCGATGGCAGCGGAGCAAAGCTTATGAACGCTATAATTGATTTCGCCTTTTCGCGGTCTCGCGTTGTGGTCATGGCTTTGCTGTTGATCCTGTCCGTCGGTGCCTATGCCTACGTCTCGATCCCGAAAGAAGCCAACCCAGAGGTGCCGCTGCCGCTGTTCTACGTGTCAACAGGTTTGGACGGGATTAGCCCCGCTGATGCCGAACGTCTGTTACTGGAACCGATGGAGACAGAGTTCGGGTCGATCTCTGGCCTGATGTCGATGAACTCGGATGCGACAGAAGGGTTCGCGTCGATCCAGCTTGAATTTGCACCAGGCGGTGACAATCAAGAAGCACTGGATAAGGTGCGTGAAGCGGCGAACCGTGCACAAGGCGATTTGCCAGAAGATGCACGTGACATCACCATCACCGAAATCAACACGGCCCTCTTCCCGATCATCACGGCGATCCTGTCTGGCCCAGTGCCCGAGCGGACGCTGAACGATCTGGCCAAACGGATGCAGGAAGATATCGAAGGTTTGGGCGGTGTGCTGGAAGTGGACATCGGCGGCCAGCGGTTCGAGTTTCTTGAAGTGCTGATCGACCCTACCGTCTTTGAAACCTACAACCTTTCGTTTGATGAACTCATTGGCCAACTTCAACGCAACAACCGACTGATTGCGGCTGGTGCGATCGAGACGGGCGTCGGGCGCATCGTCCTCAAGGTTCCTGGCCTGATCGAAGACCTGGAAGACGTGATGTCCATGCCCGTAAAGGTGCGTGGTGACGCTGTGGTGACGTTCGGCGACGTGGCAACGGTTCGTCGTACCTTTGAGGACCCGACCTCTTTCGCCCGCATCAATGGCCAGCCTGCCTTGGCGTTAGAGATCACCAAACGATCTGGTGTCAATATCATCGATACTGTTGATGAGGTGAAAGCCCTTGTCGAAACCATAAGCGCAGATTGGCCAGAGAGTGTCGAGGTGACCTATCTGCAAGACCAATCCAAGCAGGTGAAAGACATGCTGTCTGATCTTGAGGCGAACGTGATCGCCGCTGTCATCCTCGTTATGATCGTCATCGTCTTCGCGCTTGGAACGCGGTCCGCCATTCTTGTTGGCCTCTCCATCCCCGGGGCGTTTCTGGCAGGTGTTGTCGCGCTTTGGGCGATGGATTACTCGATGAACATTATCGTGCTGTTCGCGCTGATCTTGGTTGTCGGAATGCTTGTGGACGGGGCCATCGTGACCACCGAACTGGCAGACCGTAAATTGCAAGAAGGCTTGCCCGCAAAGCAGGCGTATTCCGAAGCGGCCAAACGCATGGCATGGCCGATCATCGCATCTACCGCCACCACGTTGTCCGTGTTCTTCCCGCTTTTGTTCTGGACGGGCATGGTGGGCGAGTTCATGAAATACCTGCCGATCACGGTGATCCTGACTCTGTCGGCATCATTGTTCATGGCGTTGATCTTTACCCCGGTGATGGGTGGATTGATCGGTAAGCGCCCCGCGCAATCCGCGAAAGCCAAGGCGGCACTTCATGCCGCCGAAATCGGTGACCCGCGTGACATGGGCGGGTTCACAGGCGGCTATGTACGGCTTTTGGAGTGGGCGATTATGCGTCCTGCTACGACGCTTCTTTTGGCAGTTGCGCTTCTACTGGGAGGGTTCGGCGCATACGGACAATTCGGCAAAGGCGTCAGCTTCTTCCCATCGATTGAGCCCGATTTTATGCAGGTGCAGGTACGCGCCCGTGACAATTTTTCAATCTTCGAACGTGACGCACTGGTGCGAGCGGTCGAAGACCGGATTTTGCCATATGACGAAATCGCCAGCATCTACGCGCGATCCATCATGTCAGCAGGGCAAGGGGACGAAGAAACCATCGGCACATTGCAGTTGGAACTTATGCCTTGGGACACCCGCCGGACTGCCGCAGAGATTGGTGTGGATATCCGTGAAAGCGTGTCCGACATCGCGGGGATTGACGTGCAGGTTCAAACCGAAAGCGGTGGCCCGACTGCGGGTAAACCCGTGAACCTACAGATCACGGCTCGCAATCCGGATGTTCAGGCCGGAGCTGTGCAGCAAATCCGTGACATCATGGACCGGATCGGTGGGTTCACGGATGTGACGGACACACGCCCCGTGCCGGGCGTCGAGGTATCGATCCTTGTAAACCGCGCCGAGGCTGCGCGATTTGGGGCGGATGTAAGCCTGCTTGGTCAAGCCGTGCAACTCCTGACACAAGGGATCACTGTCGCTGACTATCGCCCCGGTGATGTCGACGGCAGCTTGGACATCCGTGTGCGGTTCCCAAGCGAAGAACGCACATTGGCCGAACTGGGCAGCCTGCGTGTGCCAACATCGGCCGGTCTGGTGCCGATCTCAAACTTTGTCACTTTCGCGCCCTCGGAACGCACTGGCGTCATCCGCCGCATAGATGAGAAACGTGTGGCCACGATTGAGGCCAACGTCGCACCGGGCGTCTTGGTGAACGATCAAGTTGTGGCACTGACCGCCGCCCTGAACGCGGTCGACCTGCCCGATGGCGTGGAGTTTACTTTTGCAGGTGAAGCTGAAGATCAGGCCGAAAGCATGATCTTCCTCGTCGGAGCTTTCATCACGGCCATTTTCCTGATGTTCGTGATCCTGGTCTTGCAGTTCAACAATTTCTACCAAGCGTTCGTTGTCATGTCCGCAATCATATTCTCCATTGCAGGTGTACTGCTTGGCCTGATCGTCACAGGACGCCCGTTCGGGATCGTCATGGGCGGCATCGGCGTCATCGCATTGGCTGGCATTGTGGTGAACAACAACATCGTGCTGATTGACACGTACAATGACCTTAAAAAAACAGGGCAATCGCCCTTGGAAGCGGCCCTGCGTACAGGCGCACAACGTCTGCGACCCGTGATCCTGACATCGGTGACGACCGCGCTTGGGCTTATGCCCATGGTCATTGGTGTGAACCTGAACTTCTTCACCCGTGAGATCGTCTACGGCGCACCGTCAACACAGTGGTGGACAGAACTATCCTCGGCCATCGCAGGGGGGCTGGTTATCGCAACGATCCTGACACTGGTTGTGACCCCCGCGATGCTGATGTTGGGTGAGAAAAGGGCAAGACGCGCCACGCCAGCTTTGGCAACTCCCGCTGAATAAATCTCTGAGCCAACACTTAATTTACGAGACTGAGTGTCGGCTTGGTCCGCACTGCCTGCGTTATGTACGCAACCCGGACATCTGGCCCTGACGCAGCGCATGATTGCTAAGCGATATGGCTAGTCCTTTGTCTGCGTGCTGATGACAGTCTTTGAAAACTGTGCCGCAAACACTGTGTTCGAAAAATTGCGTTCGACGCAGTAAATCAGCCGCCCAGCCCTCAACCAACACAGCCTGTGTCGGAACTGTTTGTCCTGGCGACGGGTTGGGCTGTCACAAGATTAAAAAACTGGAGTATTGCCATGAAATGTTTGCCCCTTCTCGCCACCGTTTTGTTGCCCTTGGCTGGGCCCGTCTTTGCCGCCGCCCATGCGGATACAAGCATGACGGCCGAGGTCACGTCGAATGACGGTATCGCCGGGACCGTCAGCGTGACCCCCCAGCCGTCGGGCGTGACAGTGGTAAAGATTGACCTGAAAGGTGTTCCCGCCGGAGAACACGGCGTGCATATCCACGAAACCGGTGATTGTTCTGCCGCTGATTTTTCCAGCGCGGGCGGGCATCTGGCAAACGGGATGCAGCACGGTGTGATGGTTGAAGGCGGCCCACATCCGGGTGACATGCCAAACGCAATGGTCGGCGAAGACGGTGTTTTAAGCGCCACCTATTTCATGCCGGACCTGGCGCCAGAGTTGCTGATGGATGACGATGGTGCAGGATTTATCGTGCATTCCGGTGCCGACGATTATGTAAGCCAACCCTCTGGTGATGCAGGATCGCGCATTGCTTGCGCCGTCTTGGTCTCGCCAAAATAACGCAAAAAATCGCTTGAAAATGTCCGCTTTGGTCTATCGTGCCAAAGTGGGCATTTGTTTTTTCGGCTTGCCCAATCGTGCGCAAGTTACGCTTTGATCACAGGCCAACTTCCCCAACGCCTGTGCAGCCTCCCTTGCCGAAAAATAGTCCGTCTGGATGTGGTTCTGCTTTTTTGGACCGATTTCAAAGCCATTCAGATAGACGCATTCGTCCTTCAATAACCGCTTAAGCCCACCCATGAACTTCCATTTTACCCGGCTGTCAGGCAGGGAATTGGAAATGCCGATCCACCGCGTGCAGGGTGCTGGCTGAACAACAGCGGCGTGTTCGGTCGCAACGCTTCCAGCTCACCTTGCGCTTTTTCTACCCTTGCGTTCTTCTGCCTCTGCTATAAGATTAAGCACATCTACGGTATGACCAGCTACAATTAGTCGACAGACTAGTCAGGCGCGAGACATTCGGAGGAGGATAGAAATGCGAGGCATTTCACTAGCATTGGCGTTGACCGCCACGACAGCAGCAGCACAGGACGCGACGCTTTACGAGTTTGATGGCACGTTCGATGACGCCACATTCGTCGTTGAGGAGGCAATCGTCGGGCGAGGATTGGTTCTCGATTTTGTCAGTCATGTAGGTGACATGCTCAATCGCACGCGCGAGGACGTAGGCGGCGAACAGTTGTTTGATGGGGCCGACATCTTCCTGTTTTGCTCGGCAGTTATTTCACGCCAGGTGATAGAGGCCAATCCGATGAATGTCGCACATTGCCCCTATGGCATTCTTGTCGTCGAGCGTAACGGCAAGGTGCGCGTGGGATACCGCAACATGCCCGAGGGGGAGATGCAGGCGGTGGAGGAACTTCTGGATCAGATTGCCCAAGAGGCAACCGGCCGCGCCGATCCGGCACCAGGTCTTCCGTGATCGCGCGTTGCCGTCTGCGCAAGTAGCGCAAGGCGGTGGAAAGATAATCCGGCGGCGCGGCCAACACATTGCCACGCGCAAAACTCTGCTTCAAACGTGATCAGCCAACGTACACCGGTTACGTCAATCCGCCGTTCCCACCGACAAACAGGCCGATGACCAACCACGCATACGCGACGATGGCGAGCCCGAAGAGTCCCTTTTCCAGCGCGCCTTTTCCGATGCCAAAAGACCAGCCGGATCGCTTGATTTTCCATCCGACGAACACCGCGCTGAGTGCGAGGAACGCCGCGTTGAACCAAAACGTGTAGTCGACTGTGAAAAACTCGCGTTCCGTCACGGACCGAACCTGATCAGCCGAAGGAAGCAACCCAAAAAACGCAAAGCCATAATGTAGCAACATCGCCGTCGCGACCAGCACAACGAGAAACACAGCCAGGATGTAGAGCGCCATTTTCCAGCCATAGTATTTGGCGTTCACCCGCAGGACCGGTATCACCACGAGGTCCGAGAAGATAAATGCCATTATGCCAGCGAAGGCGACCCCATTGCCGTAGAGCACGGCTGCAAGAGGGATATTCCCCATGGACCCGATGAAGGTGAAGAACGCTGCAACTGGCCCGATAAGCGCTTGCGCCAAGAGATCGAAAAAGCCGGGATTGTCCCCACCGATGAAGAGGGTCTCAAAAAAGGATCGCGGCACGAAAGCGGCGATGATGCCTGCAACCGTGAAGCCAATGGTCACATCTTTCCAAACCATCGCCCATTCCATGCAGTAACGCTGCGCAACCATGCCCCAATGCTCGCGGGAGCGAACCTTTTCGCGCCAAGACGTATCAGGGTTCGTCGCATCGTCTTCGTCCCCTTGGTTCTGCTGCGCGCGCTCGCGCGCTTCCTCTATCGGGGCGAAGCGGGCAGTAAGACGCACGACCATCCACATCAGAACGATCAGGAGAATGCCGCCAATATATTCACCGACAACAAATTGCCAGCCGAGGAAGATCGCAATAATTATTCCCAACTCGACGACGAGGTTGGTCGAGGCCAGCAGAAACGCCATTGAAGGAACGAACCCCGCTCCTTTTGCGAAAATAGCCCGCGTCCCCGACAAAGCTGCAAAGCTGCACGACGAACTTGCGAAACCGAAAAAAGTGCCGAGCGCGACCGAACGCGGTCCCGCCTCGCCCATAGCCTGCTGCATCCGCTCGCGCGTGATGAACACCTGGATCATCGCCGAGATCATGTAGCCCAGCCCAAAAGCCCAGAATGCCGTCCAGAAAAGGCCAAGCGCTGTGGTCGACGCCTCATGCCATCCGTCCAAAAATGATTGGTCCATCAGTCACCCTTTCGATTGAAGAACTCAACGTTAGGCGTGAAGATTCGTTCCAAACTCTGCAGCTTTGCGGTACAGCTGAATGAAGTGTTTTCCACCGTTTCGGGGTTCAGTCCGGCTTTTAATAATAGCGAGACACTTAATTCCTGACCGCGACGACAAACCTTCCATGAGCTTTGTGGTTTATTTCTAGGCCCCGGTCGCGTGGACGAGAATGTCGAAACCTTCCTGCAGATTGACGGGTATCAGGGCTACAATCGAGTAACCAAACCGACCCGCAAAAGCAGCGATCCCATTTGGGGAAGCGCCTATTGCCCGACACATACGCGCCGCAAACTCAAAGAAGTCTTCGACCGCACCAGTGGTGCCCGGCAAACGCTCACGATGCGACCGTGCAAGCCAGCAAACGAAAAAAGCCCCCGCTGATTTCTCGGCGGGGGCTTTTACTGTCTCAGGTCAGATCAAAGATCAGTTACGGCTTTCGTCATCGTTAATGACGGTGTTGAACACATCGCCGCCAGCAACGTCATTCGCAGCAACCTCTGGTGCTGCAAGACGTGCAGCAATTTCAGCTTCTTCGCGACGGGCCTCGATAACGACGTTGTCACGATCTGTTGCAACCTTACGCATCTGCTGGGTCGCGCCACCGGTACCGGCTGGAATCAGACGGCCAACGATGACGTTTTCCTTCAGACCGACCAGCTTGTCGCGCTTGCCTTGAACAGACGCTTCGGTCAGCACGCGTGTGGTTTCCTGGAACGACGCCGCCGAGATAAAGCTGCGGGTCTGCAAGCTTGCCTTGGTGATGCCCAGAAGGATCGGTTCGCCCGTTGCCGGACGGCCACCTTTGGAAATCGCCTTTTCGCAGGCTTGATCAAACTCTTGCTTATCGACGTGTTCGCCTTTCAGCAGCGTGGTGTCGCCACTGTCCTGGATTTCCCACTTTTGCAGCATTTGACGCACGATAACCTCGATGTGCTTATCGTTGATCTTAACGCCTTGCAGACGGTAAACATCCTGTACCTCGTCGATCATGTAATCGGCCAAAGCCTCAACACCCATGATCGCAAGAATGTCGTGCGGTGCCGGGTTGCCATCCATGATGTAATCGCCCTTTTGGACA
>JAGXHA010000022.1 GCA_024636475.1 Roseobacter sp.
CTACGATAACGGTTCAGGTGCGCGGAGAATATACCGAGTTCAAGGACGCCAGCTAAAACTGGAAGCTGCCGTTCCCGCCAAGCGCAGCGAACGGCAGCTCTCCGCCCTTTTTTCGGTCGAGACCGGTCGCTACCACTACAAAAATAGCCTACCTCAAAATGGTGGTTCTGTTCCGCTACATTTGAAACCATGCCGGTTCCCAATGGGCCCACCGCTATTGCGCGCCCTTGCCCCTGTTGCGAATACCCAATGCCTTTACGACATCATCAACATGGTAGTGCGGCCGCCCATCTACCACGGGCATGTTCGAGCTCGTGCAATTCGCCTCGATGATCTCGAGAATCTTGTCGGGTAGGTGCTCTGGGTCGACAGGCTGCCCCGCTTCAAGTGCAGTGCGGATGATCGATACAGTAACAATCGTATCAACATAAATCTCGTCAGCCTCCGTCAACTTCCGTTGCATCTTGGGCCCTTGAGGGCGTTCACGAGGACCGATGAAGTTCTCTTGCTCTCGCCGGATGCCTTCAAACGTGGGACGGTCACTCATGAGTTGTCTGTCGCCTCCCCTTGGTAAGCTTGGCCACCAATACCTTTATAGCGATGATCCTGATTTTGGCGACCAGGTCAACTCTGTCAGCCATTTTCACGGCAGGTGACCTGGTGGAGCGCCATAGACCTGCGCATCGGCGAAACACTTGTCAGGCCCGAACAGGGTTTACGCATGAATGCCAGATTGGATTTGCAGCGCTTCAGTGCAGTTATGGCTCAGGATGATTTCCAGGCTTGATTGACCATTACTGCGCTGCCAGACGGACGTCGCATGATCATCTCTTCACGGCAGCCGTTCTAGGATGAAATCTGCCCTGGCCACAACATCGACCTCTGGCAAGATGACCGGATCATACCCAAGCCCCGTAAAAGCATCAAGCAACCGGTGATACTCGGCTATGCCTTCTTCCATATCCAACTGGCGCTCGCTGTCTGACCGGTAGATTTCCGGCCACGGGGGAGTCAGGAATACCTGGTGGTGAAAACGGTCCTGATCGGCGAGGGTTTCGGAAACAGCCACCCCGGCCACATGCTCCAAAGCAACGGCTGCATCGACAAGTCCGCGGTCAAAGAAAACCCAACCTTTCAAGTTTTTGGCGCGCTCTCTGTCCCGGGCGGCCATCTCGATGGCGCGCCTGGCAAACAGTTCGAGATTGACCCAGGGAAGGGCCTTCCCTTCACCTTGCATTTCGGTTGCTACAATTCTCCTGCCTGGCTCTTCGACGGTCTCGTAGCCCCTGCGTTTCAGTTCGGCCAATAGCGTTGATTTGCCGCCACCTGAGCATCCCGACAGAATGACATGCCGTTCTGAATTATTGCTGCACATGGCGCTCCTCCGCAAGTTGTGGCCGGCGACGCCAGGATCGCCGGCCATATGGGCGTTTTCATTCAGTGACATTGACAGGTTTTTGTCACTGTGAAGGGGACTGTTGCTTTCTTTGGGTGAGGCTGAGTTGGAGCGATTTAGATTTCCTAGATCAGGCGACCGCGAATAACTGGTTGATCAACTCTATCTCCCCTTAAATGCTTCCCGGGTGATCCGGGCACGCAGCTCAGTTATGAGCATGTTGCCATAGTTGTTTTTTGGTAGATTTTCCACGAACACATAACGCTTTGGCTTCTTGAACCGGGCGATCCGCGTAGTGCAGGCCTCATCCAGCGCATTGGTATTTGGCGGCTTCGATCCGGTTGGCACCACGAAGGCGATGACGATCTCGCCCCATTCGGGATGCGGCGTGCCGATCACCGAAACTTCGACTACTTCCGGGTGAGTGAGCAACGCCTCGTCAACTTCGCGCGGATAGGTATTGGAGCCGCCGGAAATTACGACGTCCTTGGCTCGATCGTGGAGGTGAAGGTAACCGTTGCGGTCCTAGTGGCCCAGGTCCCCGGTCCAGAGCCCCCCGTCACGCAGCGCCTTCGCGGTCGTCGAGGTATCCCTGTCTATCCCAACAAAGGTACGAAACGCGACATAGGACTATCCCTGATTTCTGACGCGCATTATTGTTTGCCTGCTGGTTTTGAATTGGCGTGCAATGGCTGAGATTGCCTCGCCGTTTTTGATGCTCTCTTTCACCTCAGCTTGCTGATCGGCTGATAGGGCTGCTGGTCGGCCCAACATTTTTCCATCTGCTTTGGCTCGGGCGAGGCCAGATTACGTGCGTTCGATCAGGAGGTCGCGCTCGAATTGGGCCACGGCGTTGATGACGTTTATAGTCAATTTTCCGGCGGAGCTGGTGAGATCAACACCGCCGAGTGCGAGGCAGTGGACACGAATACCGATGTCTTCGAGCTTGGCTGCCGTGGTGCTGACATCAATAGCATCGCGCCCAAGCCGGTCGAGCTTGGTGACGATCAACACGTCACCCTTCTCCATTCTGCCCAGCAAATTGGAAAACCCCTCGCGCTGCGCGATGGCCATCGAACCTGAGATGGTTTCGGCAACAATGCGGTGCGGCTCAACTGCAAAACCAGCGGCTTCGATTTACCGGATTTGATTTTCGGGTGTCTGGTCGAAAGTAGAGAGGCGAGCATAGGCAAAAGTGCGTGACATGGACAATCTTCTTTACGAAATAGGTGTACGTAATGATTCCCGTGTCCTTAAATATCGCAAGGTGATTTCCGGACATACTCTTTAGCCCTGTCCGTAGCCGTCCCTTTTCGGTCACCGTTGACAGGATCAGTTTATGCCCGAATGCGCAATCCGGATCATCAGATCAGTTTTCTGGTATGCTGCGTGAAATGGGACAAGGCGGTGGCCAAGCTGATCACGGACTGGGGTTGCGGCCAATCGCTCTCTGCAAGGGACGGGGTCACGCAGGGCGCTGCACTACGTGCGCGGCCACATGTTTCTCTCCCGCAATGGCCAGATCGTTTACCGACAACCCCACTTCCGGGTCAGGCAGGCTTGAGAACTCTCAACAGGGTCGTTGGCTAATCTGAGTGGGCACCGTCCACTCTGCCGCCAAAGCCAACGTCCGCTCCGCCCTGCATTGCTGCCGATGGGGTGTGACAAAAAACTCTGGTCATAAATGCATTACTTATTTTTGCGAGCCATGATCCGCTCTGTCCCTTTCGCCGTCTTCTCGGCCAGCTTTCTCAGATGATGTTTCACCAAGAACGAAAGTAGCTGCTGCGTATACCCCACCGGCTCCATTCCGGCCAGCATCATAGCCAGTTTGATACTCGCTGTTGTCTCTATCATTCTTATCTTTTCCGCCAGACATGGGATTTCCTTTCCTTATATAGATGCACAGGATCAGCCTTGATGACTGAAAATCCAAGCGTAGATGTATTCTCTTTTTTGTATCGCCCACTAATGATCAATCGGTGTTCAAACCTGTTCGAATACAGTATAAGATATTGATAAACGTCGGAAATTTATGGACCCCTCCTGGGGCAGGACAGGGAGCTGACCCGACTTTGGATATCTATGCTTCGACCACACGCATGGGCAGCCCTTCGAAGCGCGCCTTCAGCTGCAGTGCGACGAGATTTGAATAGAACCGTGCCTGCGCGAGATTGCCTCCCATAAACCAAAGTCCTTTTTCAGCTGTGGGTTTCCACATGTTGCGCAGCTCACCCTCCCATGGCCCCGGATCGCCTTTGGTGCCAGATCCATAGCCCCAGCACTTGCCAACCTTGGCTGCAGTCTCCGGATTGATCAGCCGAGCAACCCATTCTTCCATAGATCCAAAGCCTGTGGCATAGACGATCATCTCAGCCTTGAGCTCCTCGCCACTATCCAATTGCATTCCATTAGGCAGCAATCGCGCGATTTTCACGTCCGACCGAATTTCGATGCGACCGTCCATGATCATCTTGCAAGCACCAACATCGATATAGTAACCCGAAGCAGTCCGTTGATACTTCATTAGGCCGGTATCGTCCTCGCCAAAATCTATCTTGAAACCTGCTTCAGACAATCGATCGTAAAATGGCTTCTCGTCCTCGCGGATCTGATCCCACATCCGCTTGCTACCCTTTTCTTGCAGCCGGAGCGGGTTCGAGACCTGCAACAGGTCCGCCAGATCAGTGGAAATTCCCCTGTCGACGGCATCTTGGGAGAAAATTGGTTTGAGCAACACATCCGTCATGGTGGATTGCCGGATGATCAAGGTCGATGACCGTTGGATCATAATCGGTTCAGCCCCATTCTGCACCAGATCGGCAGCGATATCATGGGCACTGTTGTTCGCACCCACGATGATCACGCGCTTGCCCTGCATACCCTCGCCGGTTTTGAACTGGCTTGAATGAAGTTGCGGGCCGGTAAAGGTATCCTGCCCCTCGATTTCTGGTATCCGCGGAAAGCCTGCGTTGCCCACCGCCATGACCAGGTGGGTCGGGTGCAGTGTCAATTCTTTCCCGTTGCGATCCAGGATCACACGCCAACTGCCGTCTTCCTCACGCGTGGCCTTTTTACATTCAGTGCCGGTCCAGAAAACCAGTTCCAGCGCGTACGCATAGCTTTCGAGCCAGTCCCCCATCTTGTCCTTTGGCGTGAAGACCGGCCAGAAATCGGGGAACGGCATATACGGCATGTGATCATACCAAACCGGATCATGCAGCGTCAGAGCTTTGTAGCGTGAGCGCCACTGATCCCCAACTTTGGGATGCTTGTCGACGATCAGATAGGGCACGCCCTGCATCTCAAGCCGCGCACCAAGCGCCAGACCGCCCTGTCCACCACCGACGATCAGGACATATGGGTTCTGTCCATTGGCGTAAGCTTCCTTTTTCGCATCGAACTGCTCTGCCCAATTGCCCTGCTCTGGCTGTTCCATCAGCCCCGATCTGCGGTTCTGCCGAAGCGGTAGGTCAAAGCCTTTCAGCTCTTCCAACACGGTCAGCAGCGTCAGGCACTTATCGTCTTTCAGTCGGATATACCCCCGCCCTCTACCCTGTCGTGTCTCAAACGAGATGAAGCCTTCACTCGCGTCTTCATCGGCCAAAGAAATGGCCTGAAACTCAACACCCTTCGCGGTGTGCTCGGCGAACGTCGCAATCTGCTCGCGCCCTTCCACCGTCTGCAAAGTCCAACCCATTGCCAGAAAGTCCCGCCAAAAGCCGTCTTCGACAAATAGCGAAGCGGCGGCAGCGGGGTTTTCAGATGCGAGTGATGCATTGAATAGGCGGATCCAGTGAAAAATGCTCATATCTCGGGCCCTTTGGTTCGGTTGCATGCGGAAGTCTTCATGCCCTCTTGGAGCAGAGGGTGAGGCAAAGAGCAGACAATAGTCAATTTTTATTTGACTAAATTCCGTCGATCATCACTGAAGCCATAAAATACGCAGATTTAGCCCAACCAAATTTCACTATCTTGCACGGGATAGGAAAATGACGTTCACAGCGTATCGCACAGGTCAACTTCGCCGCGGCAGGTATTCTGGCAGGTAGCAACGCAGATATGCGATGCAGGCTGTGGTCGATTCTGTGACGAATGCGTCGGTGATCTTGCCATGGCGGCTGTAGGAAAGCGCCCACACGCCGTCCATCAGGGCAATCGAAGTAGCCATCAGGTTCTCGAGAAACTCTGAAGCTTCAATCTCGAAGTAGCTACTTAAGAGCTCTGCATAGGATTTCGCGAGAGCCGCGTTGCCATTCAAGTCGGTGTTGCGAACCTCAACGCTGACGCCGGCACCCAAAAACAGCCTTTGCGCGGCTGGATTACTGTTCAGGAACAACGATCCCTGCTTCTGACGAAAGGCAACAATATCCTGCCATTTCTCGGGCAGCGGCGTAATCTCGTCGGTCACCCGACTGGACATCTGGCTGTTGTATCTCTCAGCCAGCATGACAAAAGCCGCGTTTCTGTTAGGCAAAAAGTGATAGACCGACGCCAACGGGATGTCTGCCTCCGCGGCGATTTCAGCCAGACTGATGTTGTCGTCCAGACGCGTTTCCAAAAGCCTCGCCGTTGCATCCAGCAGTTCTTCCAACCGCTTGACGCCCCGCTTCCTTAGCTTTCGGGGTTTCCCGTCAATTTGAACGTTCTGTTCCATCTACTTGCGCAATCCCCAACTGTGCCGTGCATTTAGCCCGACGACAGCTTCGAATTCAATGTTCTTGCTGGAATCCATTCGCGCCCAACGGTCGCAGACGGTTCAGCACGTGTCCTCAGATCTTGTGACCGCTCGTGTGGAGAACAAAAGAAATCGAAGCGATTCTTGTGCATTCCAAGCGCATTAAACACATCGACACAACCTAGTGCCAGATTTTTAGTCGATTTTAACTTCAATAGAGGCTTTCGCAAATGAAGTAACTGTCACAGTAAACGGGAAATACATCAGTTTTTAAAGGAAAAAACGCCTGAATTCCCCAGCCTGCCCAAATCTCACCAAGTTCGCCGAAAAAGAAACTGAAAGATAATTCGAATTTTTTGTTGCCACACAGAATCTGCGCTCCTACCGTGAAGGGACATCAGTGAGGAAACGGATATGATGAAAAACTCACAAGACAGCGCCCTACGTGAACGCGCTGCACGTGTAATCCCAGGCGGCATGTACGGCCATCAATCAACCGCGTTGATGCCTGATGGTTTTCCGCAATTCTTTACCAAAGCAGAAGGTACAAGGATCACCGATGCCGATGGCAATGAGTATATCGACTATATGTGCGCATACGGACCAAATCTGTTTGGTTACAACCACCCGGACATTGCGCGCGCCATCTCCGCCCAACAGCTCAAAGTCGATGCAGCAACCGGCCCGTCTCCGTTGATTGTTGATCTCGCCGAGGCAATGGTCGGTATGGTAACCCATGCCGACTGGGCGATGTTCTGCAAAAACGGCGGCGATGCCACGATGATGGCGTTGATGATCGCGCGCGCCTATCGCGGAAAGCGCAAGGTATTGGTGGCCAAGAAAGCCTACCACGGTGCGATGCCATGGAACACACCGCGCCCCGCCGGTGTGTTGCCCGAAGATCGCGCGCACCTGATCTACTTTGACTACAATGATCCGCAAGCGCTGGAAGATGCGGCAAAAGAAGCTGGCGACGATCTGGCGGGCATCTTTGCGGCCCCATTCCGGCATGACACATTTGCCGATCAGTCTATGCCAGATCGCGAATATGCGCAGGCCGCCCGACGCATCGCAGACAAGTACGACGCGCTGCTGATTGTCGATGATGTGCGTGCCGGCTTTCGTATCTGCCGCGACTGCTCATGGGAAGCGATTGGCGTGCGGCCAGACCTGTCCGCTTGGGGCAAGACACTCGGGAATGGCCAGCCTATTTCAGCACTGCTGGGGAACGATCGGGCGCGTGCAGCCGCAAGCAAGATCTTTGTGACTGGATCGTTCTGGTTTGCAGCGGTGCCGATGGCGGCTGCGCTGGAAACCATGCGGCTGATCCGCGAGACCGAATATCTGGAACACATGACGATGATCGGCGAAAGCTTTCGCCAAGGTCTGGCCTCTCAGGCTGCCGACAGCGGATTTGGGTTGCGTCAGACCGGCCCTGTAACGCTGCCGATGGTTCTTTTCGAAGACGACCCTGATTTCCGCATCGGGTATGCCTTTTGTCAGGCTGCGCTGCAGCGGGGCGTCTATCTCTCCCCCTATCATAATATGTTCATGAATGCCGCGATGACTTGCTCGGACATCGCGCAAACCCTTGAGGCGACCGGTGCCGCATTCGAGGATATCAAGCGAAGCCGCGCATCTTTGAAACCGTCTGCTGCGTTGACGGCCCTCGCTGATGCATAGGCGCGCAAAGCAAGCGCCGACAGGGAAGCAAAACATGATACAGTTCAAACTAAGACAAGGGGTGGCCACCCTTTTACTGGCCGGAACAGCCTTCGCTGGCGTACCCGCCATGGCTCAAGACAGCGACACCTTGGTGATCGCACGCTCAATGGATGTGAATTCTCTCGATCCCGCGCGTGCCTTTTGCGATACCTGCCAGTTCTATCTGACGGCGGTGTATGAAACGCTGATCACGCTTGATCCCGACAATGAAACTCTGGTGCCAAATCTGGCCGAGTCGTGGGAAACCAATGACGACTTCACCGAGTTCACCTTCATCCTCAAAGAGGCTACCTTTCAGGATGGATCGCCGGTAGAGGCATCGGACGTGGTGTGGAGCATCAACCGCCTGAAAAACCTGAAGGCATCGCCATCGTTCTTGATGGACGGAATGATAAACGCTGAAGCCGTCGATGCAAAGACGGTCAAATTCACTCTGGACGCCCCCAGCTCGCAATTCCTGAACAAGATGTCGGCGTCCTATGCCGGTGTGATCAATGCCGATGCGGCAATGGAAGCAGGGGCAACAGCCGGTGAAGACGCCCCCGAGACTGACAAGGCAGAACAATGGTTCTTGTCGAACTCTCTGGGATCGGGCCCCTATGCTCTCGCCGCCTACACTCCCGAAGCTGAGCTGCGGCTGTCGCGAAACGATGCCTACTGGGGTGATGCGCCTGCATTCAGTGAGATCGTCGTGACCCAAATTCAGGATGCCGTCAGTCAGGCTCAGGCACTTGAAACCGGTCAGGTCGACATCGCCATGCAGATCGACCCCGACACAGCAAGGTCAATACGGTCTGACGACGTGACCACCGAGGTCGTGCCGTCCTATAACTTTGTCTACATCGGCTTTATCCCCGGCGCCAAAGGCATGGCCGAGGTCATGACCCCCGAAGTACGCCAAGCATTGGCGCTGGCAATCGACTATGACGGGATCCTCGACTTCACCGTAGGCGGTAGCGGCGCCAAGCAGGCAGCCCCCATTCCCAACGGCTTTCCAGGCTCCGCCGGTCTCACACCGCGGGTACAAGATGTCGAAAAGGCCAAAGAGATGCTCGCCGCTGCCGGGGCAACAGACCTTAAGCTGGTCGCAGGATATCCAAACGACAATATCTACGGCGTGGATTTCAATATCATGATGCAAAAGCTGCAGCAGGATTTTGCAGCCGTCGATGTTGATCTCGAATTGAAGCCCCTGACATGGGCCGTTTGGCGGGATGAACTGGGCGCGGGCGAATGGCCGATCACAGCGCTTTACTATGCGCCCGATTACTATGGTACCGCGCAATACGTGCAGTATTTCGGCATGATCGAAGGCTTTCCTTGGGCTGGACGTGCCGGCCTGGAGACTCCCGAGCTTGTGGTGAACCCTGTCCAGGCGGATCTTTATGCCAAAGCACTGGCGTCATCACCTGAAGAAGCTGAGGCGATTTACCAGCAACTTGGGGAAGAGATGATGAAAGATACGATCATCCTGCCATTGGTCTCACCAAATCTCGTGCTTGCCTATCGCAGCGACATCCAAGGCGTACGTTACTCTGCGTGCTGTAACCTGCCGTTGGCTGAAATCTCAAGAAAGTGAATTGATGCTTGCCTACGTCCTCAGACGGCTGATTTCCATTCCTCTGTTGCTGCTTGGGGTGGCAAGCATTTCCTTCCTTCTTACACAAATGACCAAGGGCGACCCGCTGGCCGCCCTTGTCCCCGAAAGAATGATGAACAATCCGGAAATCGTCGCCACGGTAAAAGCCGAATGGGGATTGGATCAGCCATTGCCCATCCGCTATGTCCGCTATCTCGGCAACTTGGTTCAAGGCGATCTGGGTACGTCATTCGCCACCCGGCGCCCCGTAGCCCAAGACATCGCAGAGCGCCTGCCCGCCACGCTGGAGCTGGTCATTGTGGCAATGGTCATCGGCACGATCATGGGTTTGTCGCTGGGTCTTTTATCAGCGCGATTTCGTGGGTCTGTCTTTGACAGCGTCGCGCGCATGTTTGCGCTGATCGGATCATCGCTGCCAATCTTCTGGTCGGGTTTGATCCTTCTCTATCTTTTGTCAGTGCGCCTCTCGCTGGTACCTGGCACAGGCCGTCTGCCGCCGCGTATCTCTCCTCCTGAACATTTCACCGGCTTTTACACCATTGACGCGCTGGTTGCCGGTGATCTGGTCCTGTTTGGGCAAGCCCTTGCACATATTGCCTTGCCTGCCTTTGTGTTGGGCTGGTCGGTCACCGGCATCATCACGCGCCTTGTCCGATCCTCACTCATTGAAGGCATGTCGCTCGACTATGCTCGCACTGCCCGGGCCAAAGGGGCCTCAGAGCGCGTAGTTCTTGTGAAACACGCTCTACCAAACGCAATGATTCCGCTGCTTACGATCCTCGGATTTACGTTTGCCTACCTGATCACCGGTGCCGTTTTGACGGAGGCGATCTTTTCATGGCCCGGCATCGGTTCTTACGCAGTGCGCGCGGCAGCCTCACTCGATTATCCTGCAATCGGTGGCGTAACCATCGTTGGGTCCATTGCCTTTCTTCTGGCCAACCTGCTGACTGACATCGCCTATGCGTGGGCCAATCCGCGCATCAAGGTGAATACATGACCCACATCGCCCATAGCCCCACTGTGGCCCCGACATTTAGCCGGCGGATGCTCACGTCCTTCCGCCAAACGTCCCGCAGACTACCCATCACCGCCAAGATCGGGGCGGCAATCCTGCTGTTCTGGATCATTACCCTACTGACCATCCAGTTTTGGGCCATTGCAGACCCGCTGGCCATGGTCGGCCGGCGGTTGCAACCGCCTTCGACAGATCACTGGTTGGGCACTGATGCCTTGGGCCGTGATGTATTTTCGCGCACGCTACATGGCAGCATCTGGTCTATCCCAATTGCAATTGTGGTTGTGGCAAGTGCGGTTGCAATCGGATCGCTTCTGGGGGCGCTCGCGGGTTACTTCGGCGGCTGGTGGGACAGCATCATCATGCGTCTGGTCGACGTAACCGTCTCGTTTCCTCCAATCCTGTTGGCGATGTCCGTTGCAGCAATGCTGGGCCCCGGTCTTGCCAACGCATCTATCGCGATGGTCATTGTATGGTGGCCGATCTACGCGCGACTGATGCGCGCTCAAGTGCTGGAAGTGAAAGAACGCGAACATGTCGAGGCGGCTATTGCCGGCGGAGCTTCCAGCCTGCGGGTGTTGCGTGTGCATGTCATGCCGCTGTGCTGGACCCCTACTCTGATCAACGCGACGATGGACTTCGGTCAGGTTGTGCTCTTGGCAGCTTCTCTGTCGTTTATCGGCTTAGGTGCCACCCCGCCGTCACCGGAATGGGGCAGCATGATCTCTGAAGGGGCGACGCGGTTCTATGATTGGTGGATTGCCTTTGGCCCCGGTATGGCGATCCTGTCGGTTGTACTGGCGACATCATTTGTAGGCGACGGCCTTCGCGATCTGTTTGATCGGCGGTCCACATGACGACACCGCTGCTCAAACTTGAAGATCTGCGGATCTCTTTCTCCAACAGTTCTGGCATCTGGGCCGAAGGATTGCGCGGTGTCAATTTATCGCTGGATCCAGGCGAAGTGCTTGGTGTCGTCGGTGAAAGTGGCTCGGGGAAGTCCATTGCCATGATGGCGCTGCTGCAACTTCTCCCGCTGAGTGCGCGGGTATCAGGCAGCGCACAGTTCAACGGGCAAGAACTCATCGGTATGCCTGCTGCACGCATCCAGAAAGTGCGGGGCAAATCCATCGGATGTATATTTCAAGATCCGTTATCCGCCTTCAATCCCGTGTTGCGCATCGGTGATCAAGTCGCCGAAGCGATCCTTTTGCATGACCGCACCAAATCGCGACGCGACGCGCTCAAGGAAGCTGAGCGTCTTTTCGAGAGGGTGGCCATTCCCCAGCCCGAAAAACGGGTCCGCCAATATCCCCATGAATTCTCGGGGGGCATGCGCCAACGCGCGATGATCGCGATGGCGCTGGCGAACAATCCTCAGCTGCTGATTGCAGACGAACCAACCACCGCACTTGATGTTACTGTGCAGGCCCAAATCCTAGATCTGCTGCGTGATCTGCGCCGTGATCTGGGGATCGGCATGGTTCTGATCACTCACGATCTGGGGGTTGTCGCAGGTATCGCTGACAAGATTGCCGTCATGTACGGGGGCAGAATTGTCGAAAATGGGCCGACCGATCCCCTGTTTTATGAAACGGCACATCCTTACACCAACGGTCTGATCGGTGCAGTGCCCACGCTTGACGGGTCCGGCACATTGAAGCAGATCGATGGCACGCCACCCTCAATCGCCAACCGACCTCGCGGTTGTTCATTCCATCCCCGCTGTCATAGCGCAAAAGATCTATGCCATTCCCATGATCCCGAACTGACCACAGGCGGCGCAACCGATTATGCCTGCCATTTTCCTTTGTACCCCGCCAAAACAAAGGTCGCGCAATGAAGGACAGCATCGCCTCAGAGGTCCCGGTTCTCATGGTGCGTGACCTCGTCAAGGAATTCCCCATTAGTGGTGGCCTTCTTGGGGGAAAGGTCGGGGCCGTGCAGGCCGTATCTGGCATTTCCTTCGACATAGCCCCCGGTGAGACTTTTGGTCTGGTCGGCGAATCCGGCTGTGGCAAGTCTACGCTGGGCCGTTCGATTCTGCGTTTGATTGAACCGAGTTCAGGTCAGGTGCAGCTCGCAGGTCAGAACGTAACAACGGCTGACAAATCCGCCCTCCGCCAGTTGCGGCGCGATATGCAAATCGTGTTTCAGGACCCGATGGGTTCGCTTCATCCGCGCATGACGGTCGCCCAAATTCTGGCTGAAGGGCTGCGTCTTGCCGATCTACCCCGTGCCGACAAGAAAACCCGCATTGCAGAGCTGCTGGATATGGTCCGCCTTCCCGGTGATCTGGCCGGCAGCTATCCGCATGAAATGTCAGGTGGTCAACGCCAACGCATTGGGATCGCCCGGGCGCTGGCGCTCAACCCCAAACTCATCGTGCTGGATGAACCCGTGTCAGCGCTGGACGTGTCGATCCAAGCGGGCGTGTTGAACCTGCTCCAAGATTTGCAGCGTGAACTCGGAATTGCCTATCTGTTTATCGCGCATGATCTCGGGGTGGTGCGACACATCTCGCATCGTGTGGCGGTGATGTACCTTGGGCGAATCGTAGAGCTTGCCCCTGTTGAAGATCTCTTTGCCAACCCCCAACATCCATACACCCAAGCGCTCATCTCGGCCATTCCTCGCGCCGACCCCCGTGTCGAGCGCAACCGCAAACGCATCATACCCAAGGGCGATCTACCTTCCCCCATGAATCCACCCAAAGGCTGTCGCTTTCACACCCGCTGTCCGATCGCGACGGATGTATGCAAGGAAAAAACCCCTGCGCTGGAAAGCACAGGGACACCCAATGCCGTCGTGGCCTGCCACCACCCGGGACAAGCTTCCTGAAATGCACCTTGCGCGTTTACGGCACTGTCCCGGGCTTTTCCCATCTCCAGGCCCGATCACGACGCCCGTCTTGCAGGTAAAAATATCCTAAACACAGCGGCCTCACTCCCCAAATATCCACAAAACTCCTGTGCGACTCTTAACCTTTCCACAATAGTCACGGAAACAAGGCGATAACCGCCATGTTCCGTGAACACGATACGAGGATCGAGGGCAGATGAGCAACCCGCAAGATATCGAAGACCTGAACGCTGTCATTCGTCAACATGCGGAGCTGCAGTCGTCGCAATTGCATTCGCAGCGCGAGAATCTCTTCCCACCCGATGTCGAGAAATGGTTGACGCACCGCGCCAGGGATTAGGTGCGGGTCCGCATCGAAGTCCTCATCAATGCGCACATCAGGCAGTACAGGGCAATCGAGTGTGCCCACCAGGCGGGCCAATGTCGATACGGGGATTTCATTGTATGACGCCATAAAGCATCCTCCTTGAACAGGTTGGAAGGATGCAAGATTGGGCTGGCGCCTCACGGGGTTCTTGCAAACCCCTGAGCCCCATTCCTAAATTGGGGTTTCGCAACCGTCAAGCTCTAGAGCCGACCTTAGCCGCATTGCAGAACAAACGGAAAAAGGGCTCAGTCCGGGCATTTGACACATAGATCACGAACGGCAGCTGTAGGGCAGAAACCCCCTTACCAGAACAATGCGGTCAGAAACGGTGACTTCCGCCTGTGACAGAAACGGTTGAGTTTTGACCAGTGATCGCCGTGGCGGAGGTCCTTTAGCTAGGAGCTGGCCGCTGCGGTGCGGCAGACCTCCAATACGATCGATGACATCATCAGCTCACTTATACGTGGTCTGAGGCTGCGCCAGTCTGCTGGTTATGAAGTTTGCATGTCGGGGGTGCGAGCATGAGTGCGCTCGGCTCAAAGCTGCGGAAGCTCGAGGGCGGCAGGATCGCGTTTATGTGCCCAGGTTGCGGGTACCTGCATCAGGTGATTGTTGATGGCTCGCGCGGCTGGACTTTCAATGGGGACGAAGACTGGACGACGATTTCGCTATCCGTGCTGGTTCGGACAGGATCTGCAGTCGATGCATCTTTTAGGAATGAAATCGGCGACCCGCCGACTATCTGTCATTCGTTTGCTACAAACGGGCAGATCCGCTTCCTCAGCGACAGCACCCACGCTCCTTCTGGCCAAACTGTTGACCTGCCCACTATCGAAAGACCTGCCTAATGTTTCAGCTTACAAACATTGA
>JAGXHA010000023.1 GCA_024636475.1 Roseobacter sp.
AGGATTTTGCCGAAGTGATCCGCGCCGGTCTTCAGGATATTGCTGAAATTGTCAGTGTTACCAGCCTTGCCAAGGCGCGTGAGATGTTATGGGCACAACGTGGCAAGCTGGATGTGGTCATTCTTGACTGGTCGCTTCCGGATGGTGACGCGCGCGCGTTGCTGGACGAGATTTCGGACACCCAACCCCAGGCGCGCATATTGGGCCTATCATCTGACGCAAATCGGATAAGGGACGCACGGGTGACAGTTGACCTTGTTAAATCACGTACGGAGCTGTCAACGATCATCAACTGCGTCGTTGGAAATAGGGCCAAAGCTTCGTGAACGAAAGGATTGGACATTAGACCCGGTGCCATAATCTTGCCAAGATGAGCTCGTAACAATCTTGGATAAATAAGAGCATATTCAGATGGCATAAAAAGCCGCACATTTATTGCGACTAAAAGTACAGATGAGGTAATTCAGTGCTACAGGATAAGATGACAGGCAGAAGTGCGTTTGCATTCGCTACGGGATGCGTACTTGGAGGTGGTTTTTACACTGCTGCCCAGGCGCTTCTAAGCGGTCAGGCACAACAGATTGTCCCGATCGCCGGTGCCATCGCCGTTTCCAGTCTTTTTCCCATGTTGCTGGTCAAATCCCAGGCACGCAGCAACGCAAAGAAAGTAAATCTATCGCTGTCCCAGCGGCTTGATGTTCTCAAGGCACATGCACTGGTGAATATCGTCGATGAGCAGAGCCGTGTCGTCGAGGTCAATGACAAATTGCTGGATCTGACCGGCTACACCCGCGCTGATCTGATCGGCAAACCAGTGACAATGCTGTATGATGAAGCAGGCAAAAAACTGGCCGCAGAAATCCGAAACAACCTTGCGCGTGGCAAGACCTGGCAGGGCGAAACGCCACTGATGCGTGCTGACGGATCAATCTTTTACACCCACACCACGGTTATGCCCCTTTTCGATACCAAGGGCCACTGGGTCGGCTCTATTTCCGCCCGCACCGACGTTACTCATGTGAACAAGCTGATGTCAGAGCGCAGCACCGCTTCAACCCTGCATGAGCTGAACGATGATGTCTGGATCGTGGATGCCGAAAGCCAGAGCTTCAGCTATATGAACCGCGCGGCAATGCGCCGTTTTGGTGTCTCAAGCGAAATATACACGCAAAAGACACTGACGGACTTTGCCGCTGACTATGGTCTCGCGCCGATCAAAATCGCGTGTGATGCTTTGGTTGAAAGCGATGGCGCATTTGCACAGCTCGAATGTGACATGGATGCAAAAACCTTTCAGGTCACGATAAAGCACCTGCACGACTATGATGAAGCGGGCCGGTTGTTGATCATGCTCGAAGACATCAGCCGCCGGGTTGAGCAAGAAAGGCTTGAGGCAAATTTCATTTCCACAGTGAGCCACGAACTGCGTTCGCCCATGACGTCAATCAAGGGATCGATGGGGCTCTTGCTGTCCAATGCTGCCGGGAACCTGCCAAAAAGCGCGAGAGGCCTGATTGAAATTGCCCATCGTAATGCAGACCGACTTGTGCTGATCATCAATGACATTCTCGATCTGGACAAGATCTCCTCCGGCCAGATGGACTTTGATATCAAGCGCATCAATATTTCTGAACTGGTGCAGGAATCAATCAGCGCGAGCGCCACATTGAACCAGCGATTTGCGATGAATATTGAATGTGTCGGAACGGAAATACCCCACTGGATCGACACGGACCCCAACCGGATCATGCAGATTTTGACCAACTTATTGTCGAACGCGTCCAAATTTTCAAAATCCAATGGCCGGATCACGCTGTCCCTCGAAGCCAAGGGGCAGGACCTGCGGGTTTCTGTGCGCGACGAAGGCGCTGGCATCCCGGCCAAGGACCAACCCAAGGTCTTTCAGCGGTTTGCAGATATGGCAAATTCTGAACGTTCCGTCAAAGGGGGCACGGGTCTGGGGTTGAGCATCTGCAAGGCGATCGTTGAAAATTTAGGTGGCTCGATCGGGTTCGACAGCGTAGAAGGCGTTGGGACCACATTCTTTTTCACGCTGCCCAAAGCAAACGCCAAGGCGCATCAACTTGAAGAAATGGTCCAGTTTCGCGAAGTTGGCTAGGAAATCTGTATGATAAAGCTACTGCATGTTGAAGATGACGCTGATATTCGCGAAATCGCCAAGATGGCTCTCGAACTTTCCGGCGACATCGAGGTGGTGCAGTGTGTTTCCGGCGAAGATGCTTTGACTGTCGTTCAAAGCTTTGTTCCGGATGTCTTTCTGCTCGACATGATGATGCCCGGCATGACCGGCATGCAAACCCTTGAAAAAATGCGCGAGATGCCCGGACTTGATCAGATTCCGGCGATCTTCATGACCGCGCGCGCCCAACATGCGGAGCTGGAAGAGCTGCGCAACCTTGGTGCAGCGGATGTGATCAGCAAACCATTCGACCCGATGTCACTGGGTGATCAGATCAAATCAGTGATGGCCAAGACCACCTGACCGCAGCCGCACCTCATTACGACTTCTGATCAATCACAAACGCCTGCGCCGGTTCTAAACGGGGCAGGCGGATTTTGTTTTAAGCGAGACCATACGTGACAGTACGGTGATTAGCCCTTTAAGTCCAACAGGGCGCGGCAACTTCCCACGAAATTATCCACATGGTAGATCAGGTCGCCGGGGCAGATTGCCAGATCGGCATCCGGTCCTTCGAGATGTGCGATAATTTCCATTTCACATGTGCGCGCATCTTTTCCCAGCACATCAAAGCCCAGCGATCCGGCAGTACCACCGATCTGGTGCAACACACATTGCGCGGCGTACAGGTTTTCATTGACGGCTTCCACGGTTTCGCCTTCCCAGGCCAAAAGGGCATGATGGGCGATCATGGTCTGTCGGTCGGCCAACATCTCGATAAAACGGTCGCGGATGCGATCAAGTCCTGGAAGTTCCTGCCGTACGTGCATCATGCTGTCTGCCCCATGTACCAGAAATCGTTCTGTGACTTTTCAAAATGATGAGATGCCTGTTCAGCACTTGCGTGTGCGCTTGCCAGGGCTTCCATGACGGAGTTGCCGGTTTTCCAGATCATTCTGATCACATCGCCGGTGCTGACGCGCGGCTGTAATCGGCGGCCTTGATTGTCATAAAGTTCAGTTTGGGCCAGCGACAGGTTCACGCTGTCCATCAGCTGAACCGGATCGGGCCGCCAACCGCTTTCGGTGACGCAGACAAACGTGCCGCTGCCCGCGTAGGACATCAGAAACTGTTTGCCCGCAAGCGTGTCCGAGATGATCTCGGCTACGTCTGAAATCATGCTGTAAAACTCAAAAGGGGAGGTTGATTCGTGCAGATCTTCGATCTGACGCACCGTGAAGGCAAAGGTCGACGATCCGAACAATGCGTTGCGCGACAATTGTGCGACGTAATTTTCCATCGCAAGATAGTCGATCACATGGTCCACGTCGTATATCGACAAGGGCGCATGCAGTTCAATTGCTGTATTCGGTGACGCAGGTATTTCGCCAAGCGCCTTGGCAGCAAAGATCTTCTTTGTGCGTGTCTGACGCGCTTTGACCAGACCTTCAACCAGACCGATGCGCGCCTTCAGTTCTGAGACCTCGAACGGTTTGGTCACATAATCCGTGGCCCCGGCAGAAAACGCGGCGTCGATATAGCGTTTTTCGGACATGGCAGTGAGCATCAGGACAGGCGTGTCGAGGTACCGTGACATCGACCGGATTTTGCGGGTCAGTTCAATTCCATCCATGCCGGGCATCTGGATATCGAGCATGAAACAGTCAAATGTATCAGCACCGTTTTCTTCCAGCACTCTCAAAGCGTCCTGACCGCTGTAGGCGGTACAAAGTTCATGATCGCCAATAGCACCCACAAACTGTGTCAACAGCTCTACGATGATGGGATCGTCATCAACTGCCAGGATCTTCATTTTTCCAGTCTCCAGTTCCGTCTGAACACCACGCATAAGACGCAGTAGTTCACTAAGGTTGAAAACAATCATACCGGGAAAGATGGCCAATTTTGGGCAGTTGAGCAAAAAATGCAGATTTATCCGGCAGATTGTTTCCATTTTTCGACGAGAATTAATGTCGATCACAGTTGAAATGACCATTGCACCGTGGTGTGGCTTTGTTCGTCGCACGTCCTGCGCGCGTTCAGAAGCTGGTACGGATGCCGATACTCAGCGAAGTGTTCGTATAGTTTCGCAGCGCGATATTGGACCGGTTCCGCTCATGTTTGACGCGCAACACCGGCAGGAACGCCCCAACCTGATAATTTGAATTAAAGAATTCCGCTTCAAGTGCCACGGAATGATCCTTGCGCGCGATGCCGGTAAACGCACCGATTCCATCGCGTTTGTCCAGACCGGCGGTCAGGTCAAGCTGTGCAACAAGCCCCCCCTTGAAGGCGTGGCTGCCACCCAGGGTCAGCGCCCCCTCCCATCCCGCTTGCAATGCATTCGCCGCATTGGTGCGCAGCACGAAAGCGCGGGCGCGCACGGTGCTTTGTGAGGAAAGTGCATAGGACAGGTTGCCGCTGATTTGCGTGCGCGGGCCATCTGCGGCGGCGAAGGATTCGTGGATCACGCGGTAATGTTCCAACCCGATCCGGCCTGAACCGCGCGGACCAAGCGGCGCGGCGTAGGCGGCAAAAACGCCGTAGCGGTCACTGTTGCGCACCCCGCCCGCAAAGGCCCGCCCGATCAGCACGCCACCCTCGAGAAAACTCTGCGGGCCGGTGCTCCACCGGACGCCGGCGCGTCCGACAAATAGCGTCTCACGCAGGTTTTTGTCCTTGTAGTACTTTCCGACCATATCCAGCGAAATCGTCGCCCGAAGATTCGTGCCGATCACAGGCAGTACTGTTACCCCGGCGGTCAATACCGCTGCGGTCGCGGGTTTTGAGCGAAGTGAATTCGGCACGGGGAAGACAATATCGCCGACCTGCACCGTGCTGGCGACTGTCCCTCGGCCAGCATTGCTTGATGGCTCAATGCTAAACCCCAGCCTTACGGACCATATCTTGCGCTGTTCAATCTTTGCCAGAATGGTCGAAACGGCCTGCGTCTGTTCATTGGAAAGCGGCGCACCCCGCGCCTGTTCAAAATGATATTTGGCCCTTCCGTCGCGCCCCATTAAAAACAGGGCATAGGCCAGTTCGATCCGGTATTCCGCGACCTCGGGATGTGCCCGAATCAATGCCTCCAGCAAGGGAAGCGCCGCAGCCGGTTTTTGCGCCCGCATCATTTGTGTCGCGGCAAGCCATTCGTGTGGCACCGTTGTCTGGGCAAACGCAGGGTACGCCAGCAACAGAAAAAGAGCGGCAAGTGCGGTGACAAACGAAAATTGACCCCCCTTGCGGGGGGCCATCAGGAGCTTTTGAAAATGGCTTGTGGGCAATCCTCTGGCCGGTCTATTGGCGTTCTAAATAATAGGTGCCCGCGCCGCCGAATCCGAACCCGACAGTGCCACTACTGCCGACCAGTGCGACAGCGGGGCCGTGAATGGCGTTGGCATTGGGCCCCACGAATGCACCCTGCAGACCCAGCTCAACATCTGAGGATTGGTTGTTGATGGATTCGGTCAGGGTGCCGCGCATGTTCGCGACCAGCGCGGTGGTGGTGATTGTCCCGATGATGGGCGCGGTTGTGGTTGAAGACGATACCAGGTTTGGGCTGTTGGAATTGGCTGTGTCCAGCGTGCCGGACAATGTGACCGCCTGACCGCCGACTTCGCCCGCAAAGTTTGTCGCTGTGCCGCTTACTGATTCAGTATCGAAATTAGCAGCGAGCGCTATATCACCAACAAGATAGCCGGTTGGCGTGGACGACGTGCCCGCCGGGTCCAGCGTATCAAGACGGGTCTGTCCGACATAGTTTGCGGTGCCTGTCTGCCGAACGATCGTCGGGATCATGCCACGCACCTGGTCGAGCTTGGCGTCATAGGCTGCTGTACCACCGCCGCCGCCACCGCCGCCCGGACCCACCGCTGCGCTGCTGCCCAGACAGGCGCTCAGCGATATGCAGGCCAACGCGGCAATGCTGCTTTTGAAAAGGATTTTCGTAACCATGTAATTTCCCCAGACCATTGGATTTTTTCGCCTGTGCCAAATCGGCAGAGGTGATTTGAAATAATACGACAAAAGCCGAAACGGACCCGTTGTCGCCGCCTTAATATTGAGGGGGATGGGGGAGGGGTCTCTCCCCCATACAGGGGGCATTTCGCACCTATGACGGGAAACGTCAGCCTTCTTTGAAGTCGTCGGTCAGCAGACCCAGCCGATTGGCGTGTAGTGCCGCTTCTGCGCGGTTCGAAATCTCCAGCTTGCGGTAGACCGATTTGATATGGGTGATCACCGTGCTCTCTGCGAGCTCAAACAACGCCGCCACCTCTGCCACACGCAAACCGCGTGCGATCTGGCGCAATACCTCGGTTTCCCGCTTGGTCAGCTTTGAAGACGGCTCGAAGCAGGGGCCGGTCAATTGGAAATGGTGCATGATGCGGCGCGCGATCTGGGGGCTTAGGGGCGGCACCCCCGCCAACATAAGCCGCAGATGGTGTTCAAGCATGTCTTCCGTGTCACTTTTCAGAAGATAGCCCTGCGCACCCGCAGCCAACGCCGATCAATGGCGCTGTCCGCCGCCATCACGGTAGTAACAACGCATTTGCATTCCGGCTGCTCGTTTGTCAGGCGGCGCAACAGGGTCGTGCCATTGCCGTCGGGCAGGCTCAGGTCAACAAGTGCAAGATCGAACTGCTGTCTCTGGCACGCATGTTCAGCCCCGCGCAGGGTTGCTTCCTTGGTGATTTCCGGCGCGTCGAAAATGCGCATCACGATCCCGGCCAGCCATTCGCGTGACTGTCTGACGTCCTCCAGGATCAGAATGCGCTTGATCACTGTGCCGCCTGCCTTTCATCGCGGTAAAGCGGCAATGTTACGGCAATGCGCGTGCCGGTTCCGCCATCGCTGCGCCCTGTTACCGCGCTGATCCCGTCAAGCACCGAGGCGCGCTCCATTATGTTCGGAATTCCATTGCCGCCGGCGTCTGCAATATCGGGCGCGATCCCCTTGCCGTTATCCTCGATCATGATCGCGATTTCGCCCGGCAAGAGCCCGATCAGAACAGTAGCATGGGTCGCACCGGAGTGTCGCAGGATGTTTGACGTCGCCTCGCGCAGGATGGAGCGCAGCCCGTTCACCAGTTCAAACTTCACGATAGGACCATCCTCCGCACCCAGTTCAGGCCCTTCCCATTTCAGCTTTACATCATGCGCTTCCAACCGCTGAGCCGTTTCCGTGCGCAGGTCCGCCAGCAATGGCAACAGCGCGTACTGCGCCTGAAAACCGTCGTTGATAATGGCACGCAGATCGCTCAGGCTGTCGCGCAACAGGTCGTCCTTGCGCGTTACTTCGCGCGAATGAAGCGCGCTAAGCAGCTGCGCCCCGATGTTGTCGTGCACGTCGCGGCTGATCCTGTCGCGTTCCAGTATCCTGCCCCGCTCATAGGCGCGCCTGCTGTCCGCTGCCAGTTTGTAGGTTTGGACAAGGTTTGTCGCCACCTCAAGGTCGTTGGGCGAAAACAGACGTCGTCCCCGTTGCGCATAGCGCAGGCGGCGCGGTTGAAGGCCATCAATGCCCGGTATCATCAACGTCAGTCCGTTTTCTTCGATGCGGGCCAGTTCCAAGGCTTCGTCGGCCGGCTTGACAGGCGCAAGTGGATCGTAAATGTCGCCCAGCAACGTATCCCAACGCAGGTTCTGATCGCGCAGCGTCGGCGACAAGGCAGTCCCTACAATTCCTGCCATCCGCCCTGACAGCGTGGCCGACCGGCGCTGAAGAAACATCTGCAACAGCAATTGTCGCATCGGAAAATAGATGAACCCCGCCAGCAGCAGCGCCACGCCAAGCGACATCCACGGCTGGACCTGCAACAGCCGGATCAGCGCCACGTCCAGAACAAAGATCAAAAACATCCCGCCCACCCAGAGCCAGATAAAATAGGACCAGCGGTCCAGATTGAACACCTTGTACCGCAAGACCCCCAACGCCAGGCCGACATGCATGATGTTGAAAAAGCCGAACGCGTAACCTTGTGGGATCATCCCGCGGTCGCTCAGCCCCAATGTAACAGGCGCGGCGCTGAGAAAGATGAACAGTGAACAACCCACAAGAGAGACCAGAATGAACCAGCGCAATCCGGCGCGGTTGAGCGGTTCACGGCGGCTGCGGATCCATTGCACGACGCCCAGGATCAGCGCGATCAGCATTTGTGACAGAACCGACAGCCCGCCAATCTCCGCCGGTGCAAGCTGTAGTACACTGAGCGTGATCGCTGCGCCGTAAATCACGGCAGGCACCAAAAGCCAGCGAGGGCGGAACAACGGCTTGGGATACATGGCGAACAGCCCGACCAAAGCAGTACCGAAAGCCACCGCACCGATTATATTGAGGCTCGACAGGGTCCGAAACAGGGTTCCGTCAATTGCGACCTGCCGGGTGGAATAGATGGATGCAGCCATGGCGAACACGGGCACAAAAAGAGCCGTCAGCGCGAACATCTGCGCGCCCCAATCGTTGCGACGCAAGCCCAGCACCCAGCCGCCGATGAAGATGGAAACAAGACCGACAATATTCTGAAACCAGAAAGCCGCAGGAAGATCCGACAACTGACGCGGCCGCACTTCAAAGCTGTTTTGCGCCACAGTGCCGTCTGGCAGCGCGTACGATACCGCAACTTCAGGCTGGTTCAGTTCTGCCCGGATGAGGGTTTGCCGCGCACGGAAGGCATTGATTGCATCGTGGTTTCCCAGCTGATCAGGCTCTTCGATCAGGTCACTTTCGATCAGCGTTATGGCGCCAATGCCAAGCGGGGTCGCCCCTTCGGGCCTGTCTCTTATACACATCTGACGCTGCCGACGATATGCA
>JAGXHA010000024.1 GCA_024636475.1 Roseobacter sp.
GGCCGACGCCGTGTGGCAGACCAATGAGACCCTGCGCGAAGCGACCGAATGGTTTGTAGCTCAAAGCGATATGGATACTCGATTTGCCGGTGCTGTACCTTATCTCAGGGCGTTTGCGCGGGTTTTGGGCGGGCATCTTCACCTCAAGGCGGCCTTGGCTGACAAGGGCGGCGCGCACGAAAAGCTGGCGCGGTTCTATATCCTGCGGTTGCTTCCCGAACATGCTGGTTTGTTGGTGCATGCCCAGGCCGGTGCTGACGATCTGTTTACGCTCTCCAAAGATGAACTGGCCGCTTGATGTCTGTTCAAACGCCGATCGGCTTGCGCTATCCTTGGAGCACTCCGCCCGGGCCGGATGAAGCAATCGAGGTCGCCCCCGGAGTTTTGTGGCTGCGGTTGCCCTTGCCGATGAAACTGGATCACGTGAATGTCTATGCCTTTGACGAAGGCGACAGCTGGACCATCATCGACACCGGGTTCTCGTCGAAAAAGACCAAGGCGATCTGGACAGATCTGATGGCTGGTCCTTTGGGAGGCAAGCCGGTTTCGCGCGTCATCGTCACCCATCATCACCCCGATCACATCGGCTTGGCGGGCTGGTTTCAGGCTGAACACGGGGCTGAACTGGTTACGACCCGCACCGCTTGGCTGACCGCGCGAATGCTAACGCTGGATGCGCAGGAAATGCCTGCCGGCGAAACACTGGCATTCTACAAGCTGTCTGGCATGGACCGTGATTTATACGACAAACGCGCAGCCGAGAGGCCGTTCAACTTTGCCGATATCGTCGATCCGTTGCCGCTGGGGTTCACGCGTATCAAACAGAACGATCAGATCATCATCGGAGGCCGCGTTTTTGATGTGCACATTGGCAATGGCCACGCCCCCGAACATGCGACGTTCTGGAGCCGTGACGACAATCTGGTCATTGCAGGCGATCAGATATTGTCATCCATCAGCCCCAATGTGGGGGTTTACGCCACCGAACCGATGGCCGACCCGATTGGCGAATGGCTTGAGGCGTGCGAAAGGCTGGCCCCAATGGGCCGCGAAGATCATCTGGTCTTGGGGGGACATAAACTTCCCTTCACAGGGCTTCCTACACGGATGCGCCAATTGATCGACAATCACCATGGCGCGCTGAAACGGTTGATCAAGTTTATCGAGACGCCAAAGTCGGCTTCTGAGTGTTTTCCGACCCTGTTCAAACGCAAGATCGGCGAAGGCGAATATGGTTTGGCGCTGGTCGAGGCTGTCGCACATTTAAGTCATCTTCATCAGGCGGGCCTTGCCAGCCGTGTCCTGCGCAACGAAGATGGTGCCTGGGTGTATCAGTCGAAGGGCTAGCGCAATGGACGGACGGATCAAAACGGCTGCCGAGGCTGTAGAGAACGACGCGTTACCACGCCTGCACGAGGTCCATGCCGATCCCGCGCGGCGAAATGCGGCGGACCAAACGATGCCCAAGGGACTGGCCAACACGCCCGCCGCCCAAAAGTCACCCGCACAATGGGCATATGAGCGCGTTGTGCTTTACCTCAAGAATTTTGAAGAACAGCTGGACGGGGACCATGAAGTCGCAATGGGCTTTGCGGGCGGTGATGCCGGGGTCCTGCGCATCGAGGGGATGGGGTATTTCGACCCTGACGTTATAACGTTTTACGGTGCCGACAAGGAAGGCGCGCGCATGCAGTTGGTTCAGCATGTCAGCCAGCTGAATGTTGCCCTAAGAGCACTGCCCAAGACGACAAACGAGGCCCCCGCGAATCGAATCGGTTTCCGTTTGTTCGAAGATATCGAGGCTGATGCAGCCAGAACGCAGGCAAAAAACACATGATATCGTGTTCTATGACATCGTGACACGGGTGCGCGAATACAGTAACCATCTGATTGAATTTGAACGAACACCAAGACAAAGGATTGCGCAAATGGCCAAACATGAACACGGCTCCATGGATAGCTCGTCTCAGGAAAAGACCTTTGACAACTTCATGAACTGGGTCAAATGGACATCAATCGTGATCATCGGCGTTCTTGTGTTCATGGCGATCTTCGCGCGCTAACGCACAAAACTTATCTGACAGGACTTTATCATGCGTATTTGGATGGCATTGGCCTGTGTAGGTCTGCTTGCGGCTTGCGCAGGCGGGACGGGCTCCGATTATTCCAAAGCTGAAGTTGCTGCCGCCGCGGTTGCGGTGCCAGGCCCGAAATCAGTGACGTTGATGACAATGGTCAACAACCGCACGGGCAGTGGCGGGCATTCAGCTTTGTTGGTAAACGGATCGCAACAAGTGATTTTTGATCCTGCCGGTTCCTTTCGTGATCCACGGGTCGTTGAGCAGGGGGATGTTCTGTACGGGATGTCGCCCAAATGGGTGCAGGCTTATAAATCTGCCCATGCCCGCAGCACGTTCCATGTGGTCAGCCAGACGATTCCGCTTACAGATGCGCAAGCCGAACAGATGTTGAACCTGGTCATATCGAATGGTCGGGTCCCAAGTGCGTTTTGTGCAAATGCAACGTCATCGCTGCTGTCACAGGTGCCGGGTTTCGAAGGCACCAGCAAAACTTTTTATCCCGTCAAACTGATGGACGAGTTTGAAACGCTGCCTAACGTCACCACGACGAAATATTATGAGAATGATGAGGGGGATGTGATTGATGCGGTGCAATCCGCCCAATTGACCAAAAATCTACCCCAGTAACCAAAGCAATCCGTAAAGCGTCGCTGCTCCGCTTATGATGGCGAGCAATACATTCTTTGTGATCACCCCAACTGCGAGGGCAACAATTGCGGCTGTAAACCGTGCGGGATCAAACTCTCCGCCTGTTGCAGCGGGGGCGAGCACCTGTGGTGCCACCAACGCAGGCAGGATCGCCACTGCCGTATAGCGCAGGTGGCGCAACAGCCAGGCAGGCATCTCGCGGTCACCAACCAAGCCGGTAAACACAAAGCGCAATCCAAAGCTGCCGATGCCAAGGCCGATGATGACAATCCAAAGCGTAGTTTTGTCGATCATAACGCAGCCCTCTGTGCGCGGCGTTCGGACCAGAGTTCGGTCTGCGCGCCAGCAATCATCCCTGCCAGTCCCGCTAAAATCAGACCCAGAGAATAGGGCACGGCTGCTGCGGCCAATGCTGTGACTGACGCGACCAGTGCTGCGACGACATGCGCGGGTGTTCGAAACATCGGTGCGATCATCGCCAGAAACGTAATGGGAAGCGCAAAGTCCAAAGCCCAGCTTTGGGGGATCTGCGTTCCCAGCAATGCGCCGACCAGCGTAAAAAGGTACCAAAGGGGGATAATCGGTGTCACACAGCCAAAGAAGTACGACATACGTTCGCGGATCGTCATGTCCGGCTCTTTTTCGTATTGCGCCATCGCACAGACATAGGATTGATCTACCGTCACATATGCCGCCAAGGCGCGCTGCCACAGCGGGGCCGCGCCAATGTAGGGTGTCAATGACGCAGAATACATCGCCATACGCAGGTTCACCGCCAAAGCCGACGCCAGAACGATGGCGGTAGGCGCGTTTTCCTGCATCAGTTGTAACGCGGTAAACTGGGCTGCTCCTGCAATGACAACAACTGAGAACGCCAGTGTCTCAAAGACGTTCAACCCTGCTTCGGTCGCAAGAATACCAAACAGGGTCGAGAAGGGGACAATCACCAGTACAAACGGCGCTGCATCGGCAATGCCTTTGCGAAAGGCCGATTTCGTGGTGGTGATGGCCATGTGTTATCCCTAGGTTACCACCATATCCTTAGCTGTCGTCCGAAGGGGATGCAATTGCCTGTAAAAACCGACACCAACGCCTATCTGATCGCCCCTCAGCCGGGGTTGCCGCGACTGACCCGCTCGGTGGTGGGGCGTGACCACACCGGCGCTGAAACCACGATCAATGTGGTCGAAGAACGCCCGCTGACGATCTTTCTGAACGCGCAGGAAATCGTGACGGCCATGACCATTGGCGACTATCCCGAATATCTGGCGCTTGGGTTTTTGCGCAACCAAGGCATGTTGCGTGATGGGGAAGAGATCACCGGTGTCGACTATGACGAAGACCTTGAAGTCGTGGTTGTCCGCACCGCGCGCAAAACCGATTACGAAGACAAGATGCGCAAGAAAACCCGCACCAGTGGCTGCGCTGTCGGCACTGTTTTCGGCGATATGATGGAAGGGCTGGAAGGCGTGAGCTTGCCTGCGACCCCCGTCCATACATCATGGCTGTACGCCCTGAGCGCCCAGATCAACCGGACCCCAAGCCTGTACCTGGAGGCAGGGGCGATCCACGGAACCGTCTTGTGTCAAGGCGATAAGCCATTGGTTTATATGGAGGATGTGGGTCGCCATAACGCTGTCGATAAGATTGCGGGCTGGATGCTGTCCGAAGGCGTAAGTGCCGATGACAAGATACTCTATACCACGGGGCGGCTGACCTCTGAAATGGTGATCAAGACCGCGATGATGGGGATTCCTGTTCTGGCGTCGCGATCAGGTTTTACCGCTTGGGGGGTAGAGATTGCCAACCAAGTGGGTCTCACGCTCATTGGTCGCATGAAGGGCAAACGGTTTATTTGCCTTGCGGGCGAAGACCGTCTGGTTCGCGACGCCAACCCCGATCAGATCAGCGACGAGCCAAAGCGCTCGGGCCGGAAAGGTGCAGAATGAAACAACCTCTCGGTGTGATCCTCGCAGGGGGGCAGGCCACGCGCATGGGCGGCGGCGACAAAGGCATGTTGACTTTGGGCAGCCAGACGATTTTGGGCCATGTCGTAGAGCGTCTGTCGCCCCAGGTGGCGGGCTTGGCCTTGAACGCCAATGGCGATGCTGCGCGGTTCGAGGCGCTGAACATGCCCGTACTGCCCGACAGCATCGACGGGTTCGCGGGGCCTTTGGCGGGGGTGCTGGCAGGGTTGGACTGGGCGGCAATCCAAGGCGCGGATACAATTGTCACTGTCGCTGCCGATACGCCGTTTTTTCCCGGTGATCTGGTGCCCCAGTTGTTGCTTGCAAGCGAAGGGATGGTGCATCCACTGGTTCTGGCCGCGACACCCGATGCCAAACGCGGCACGGCGCGGCATCCGACATTCGGGATCTGGCCCGTCGCACTGCGCGATGATCTGCGCGCGGCTTTGCAAAGCGGTTTGCGCAAGGTCGTCTTGTGGACACAACAACATGATGCGCGCGAGGCGTTTTTTCCGCATGAGCAGGCTTTTTTCAACATCAACACGCCTCAAGATCTGAAAATCGCGGAAGACATGCTATGAGAGTTTACGGCGTAGTAGGCTGGAAAAACGCGGGAAAAACTGGATTGATGGAAAGGCTTGTGACCGAAATCACAGGCCGTGGCATCAGCGTCTCGACGGTAAAACACGCGCATCACAGCTTTGACGTGGACCACCCCGGCAAAGACAGCCACCGCCACCGCATCGCAGGTGCGCGAGAGGTTTTACTGGCATCACGAAATCGCTTTGCCCTGATGCATGAGTTGCGTGACGAGGACGAGCCGACACTTGATATGCTGTTAAAGCGGCTAAGTCCCGTGGATCTGATCTTGATCGAAGGCTACAAACGCGATGCGCATCGCAAGATCGAAGCGCACCGTGCCGTCACAGGCAACCCGCTGATCGCCATCGAAGATGACACTATCCGTGCTGTGGCAAGTGACACACCGCTGACACTGGACCGTCCGGTTTTCGATCTGGATGATACTGAAGCCATTGCTGATTTCATCTTGGCCGAGGTCGGGCTGTGACCGCGTTCGATACATTCGTGGCCGTTGATTGGTCTGGCGGCAACGACACGGGTGCGAAACCTCGAAAAGACGCGATTTGGGCAGGTGTTGTTCGGTCTGGCACCCCCCAGGACCCGGTTTATCTACGCAACCGGATCGAGGCCGAGGCGTGGATCGCCAATCTGATTCAGGCAGAGCTTGCCGCCCGTCGCCGCGTTCTGATCGGCTTTGATTTCCCCTTTGGTTATCCGACAGGCTTTGCCGAGGCGCTGACGGGCCAGGTTGACCCTTTCGGGGTCTGGGACTGGTTCGAGGCGCGTATCCGGGACACGCCGAAAGCCAATAACCGCTTTGATCTGGCGGGCGAGATCAATCTGGGCCTTGGGGATGGCATCGGTCCGTTTTGGGCCAACGGGCTGCCCAACCGCGACATCCCTGGTTTGCCGCGCACCAAAGCGGATTATGGTAATCCTTTCCCGGACAAGCGCCGCTCTGAAAGCCACGCCAAGGGGGCGTTCACATGTTGGCAGATGGCTGGCGCAGGGGCGGTCGGATCGCAAACATTTATGGGCCTTCCGGTCTTGTCGCGTCTGCGCAAGCGCTTTGCAGGGCAGGTGTCCGTCTGGCCCTTCGAGCCACTGGATACGCCAGTGGCGTTTCTTGAGATTTGGCCGTCCCTGACGGTGACCAGCGCGCCAGAAGATATGATCAAGGACGCCTGGCAGGTCACCGAAGTTGCGCGCCAGATCAGTGCGCTGGCCCCCGACGTGTTGACCACCATGTTGGATGTAACGCCCTCTGAAGAGGGATGGATTTTCGGGCTGGGGTTCGAGGATCAATTGAACGCTGCGCCCCCCTTGCGCAACGATTGCTTTGCCCTGCCGCCGGGGGTTCATTGGACTCCGGTTGAAGAGGCATTGTCGATGCTGCGCGAGCGCATGGTTGCTGTCACCGGCACTCAGAAGGTGCCGCTCGGATCCGCCTTGGGCCGGATCGTTTCGCAGGATGTGATTGCAAGGCGCGCCAACCCGCCCCTGCCAAATACGGCTGTGGATGGCTATGGCTTTGCGGGTGCGCGCGGCGCGGGCAAGTATGTCTTGCCTTTGTCTGAGGGCAGGGCCGCAGCCGGTGATGCGCCGGGCCTCGTGCCTGCGGGCCATGCGATCCGGATACTCACAGGGGCTGCCTTGCCTGCGGGCGTGGACACGGTCGTCTTGCAAGAAGACGTCAAACTTTTGGATGGGGCGGTGCATTTTAACGGTCCGATCAAACAAGGCGCAAACACCCGCAAAGCCGGAGAGGACGTTGCAGAGGGGCAAGTGATTGCGCAGGCTGGCCGTCAAGTCACCGCTGCAGATCTGGCCCTCATGGCGGCAACGGGCCTGTCTGTGCTGACAGTGCACAAACCTTTGCGTGTCGGCGTGATCTCGACCGGAGATGAGATCGTGCAAACGGGTGAAATCGCAGGCGCCGGCCAGATATTTGATGCAAACCGCCCCATGCTGTTGGCGTTGATAGGGCAATTTGGACATGTGCCAGTAGATTTGGGCCATGTGGGGGACGACCGTTCCTTGTTGCGCGCCAAGCTGGACGGCGCAAAAGGTGTCGTTGATGCGATCGTGACAAGCGGGGGCGCGTCGGCAGGCGATGAGGACCACGTGTCAGGGTTATTGGAGGAGGCGGGTGCCCTGTCACTTTGGCGGATTGCCGTCAAACCGGGACGGCCTCTGGCTTTGGGAATGTGGCAGGGGATGCCGATCTTTGGGCTGCCGGGCAACCCTGTTGCGGCAATGGTGTGTACGTTGATTTTTGCGCGTCCGGCGCTGGCGGTCATGGCCGGACAAAGCTGGTTGTCACCGCTGGGGTTTGACGTGCCTGCAGCGTTTGAGAAGCGCAAGAAACCCGGGCGGCGTGAATATTTGCGCGCCCGAGTTCGCGACGGGCGCGTCGAGGTGTTTGCGTCTGAGGGATCGGGGCGGATCAGCGGGCTCAGCTGGGCGGAAGGGTTGGTGGAATTGCCCGACGCAGGCATCCATGTGCAGCCCGGGGATCTCGTGCGGTTTATTCCCTACGGATCGTTTGGAGTTTGACGGCGTTGCTCAGATGCGGCCCGCGGCTGGAAGATGGCGTTTTGTGCGCGCACAGTTGGCATTGGTACAGACGCGCCAGATGGGCTAACACCGCGTAGCCATGGGCCAATTCTGCGTCCTCAACTTAGAAAGCCCGTTTATCCTATGTCCGAACCCTGCATGAAAATGGTGTTGGTCACGCCCGAGATTCCATACAATACGGGCGCAATCGGGCGGACATGTGTGGCCCTGAACCTTGAGCTGATCCTGATCAAGCCTTACGGGTTTTCGCTGGACGAAAAGTCGGTGCGGCGGGCGGGTACGGATTACTGGAAGCATGTGCGTCTTGCGGAATATGACAGCTGGGAAAGCTTTCTGTCGGATCGCCAGCCGCCCCGCGATCACTTGTATTTCTTCGAGGAACAAGGCGCGCAAACCTTGTACGATCCAGAGTACCAGCCAGACGCCTATCTTGTTTTCGGATGTGAATCCAAAGGCCTGCCAGCTGAAATTCTTGGTGAAATGCCTGATCGCCTGTTTAGCCTGCCGATGCTCGATACGCGTGTCCGGTCGCTTAATCTGGCAAATGTAGCCACGGCCGTTGTCTATCAAGCCATGCGCACACAGCTTGGCGGCTAAGGCCGTTAAGCCTAGTCAAATGTCCCGGCAACACGGCCCAGCAACATAAAGGCGCGGGCCGTGCGGGTTTCAGCAAGCGCCGAGATTTCGCCGTCAGAGGCTTGCGCCTCGAACCCAGCAAATGCGCGGTCAAAGCGACGTAGAAAGTGGTGTGCCGCATCGCGAAAGATCGGATCTTGCTTCATGCGCGAACTGGTCAACGCCAAAGACGACCGATCGCGAATGCCGCCAAGGGCTGCGATTGTGCGGCCGCGTGCGCCCTGCGCAAATTCGCGCCAAACTTCGGGGCGCGCGCGGTCTGGCCTCAGGTCGTCCATGTAGATGCCGTCGTGGCTGAGCAGGGTCAGCACATCTTGCGATGCTTGCACCAATTGCGAGGCGTTGCGGTCTTTCAGCGCCTTGCGCAGCGCGGCGAACCCTTCGGTGTCTTCCGCCGTTTCGGGGAAATTCAACGCGCGAATAAAGTCATCATGGGAGAGCGGGGGCGTCATGTCGCCGGCCTGCGTGCCCAACGCAAGGGTGGGCTGATCGTCGGAAGGCGGCAAAGTGGTGTTCGGGCCAGAGGCACGGGGTGATGCATCGCGCCGTGTCTGGAACGTGGCTAGTGTGGATTCCGTTTTGCGCGCGGCGGCGGCTATCTCGTCCAGCTTGCGGCTAACAGACGACTCCATATCAAAACTCTGGCCTTGCTGCTGCGCGATATAGGCTTGGCGGATCGCGTCAATGGCTGCCTGCAAACGCTTGCTTTCCTCGCGCATGACGCGGCTGGCACGCGCGGCGGTCGCAGCGACCCAGATCATCGCGACGGGCATGAAGATGGCGAGCATGGTCATCAAAAACCGAAGGCCGCGATCTGCTGTATCAGGGTTCGGATCAGACGGTTGCAGCAAAAAGAAGACAGCAGACGCCAACAGCCAAATCGCGCTAAGCGAAATGGCAATGATTTCAATGCCGGAAATGCCCTGGTCGTTCGGTCGTGAATAAACGCCAAAAGGGGTCGACCGCGCGGGTTGGCGCGGCGCATTGGTTTTTGTGGGTTTGGGTGGCGCGCGATCGGTCATGCCAAAATTCCTAGCTTAGGCGTAGATGATCTTGAGAACCTCATAGGATTTGTCGCCCCCCGGGGTCCGAACGGCCACGCTGTCACCCTCTTCTTTGCCAATAAGCGCGCGCGCAATAGGGGATTTGATGTTGAGCAGACCTTTTTCAATGTTCGCCTCGTATTCGCCGACGATCTGATAGGTCTTTTCCTCATCCGTGTCTTCATCGATCAAAGTGACCTTTGCACCGAACTTGATGGCACCGGACATCTTTGACGGATCAATCACATCGGCAAGCGAAATAGCGCCTTCAAGCTCTTTCACGCGTCCCTCGATAAACGACTGCTTTTCCTTGGCGGAATGATATTCGGCATTCTCGGACAGATCCCCATGTTCGCGTGCTTCTGCAATGGCACGGATAATCGCGGGACGCTCTATCGTCTTGAGAAGCTTCAGTTCTGTTTCCAAAGCAGTATGACCGGCGCGGGTCATCGGGATTTTTTCCATGGGTGTATCCACGCGATGAGGGTCGCAGCCTCGAACAGGGTCCGAAGGTGCAACCGATTTGGGTTGGACCTTACCTGACCTAAACTGGAGCTTGATTGCAAGATGCGAGTGTGACGGGCTGCGCCAAACTGCAGCGATACGCGCATTGGTCTGTCATTGGCGTGGCGGGGCTTGGTGCGAAACGCGACATCGCTTGGCACAGACACGCGTAAAACCGCTGATCACAAGCCTGTGGCCCGATTTGCGTTACGTAATATTCTTGCTAAATAGTCACCCAAGCCAAAGCATACTGTCGCGGCCAATTATTTTAACGCGGTGTCGCGATTGCAAAGCTGGCCGCGCTGGTTTAGCCAAATCCAAACCTATTTCCTGCCCGAAGAGGAGCCCTAAATGGCCGAAATTGAACGTGAAGCAATGGAATACGATGTCGTCATCGTTGGCGCTGGACCTGCCGGCCTATCTGCTGCGATCCGCCTGAAGCAGCTTGATGCCGATTGCAACGTGGTTGTGTTGGAAAAGGGGTCCGAAGTCGGGGCACATATCTTGTCCGGTGCGGTTCTGGACCCGGTCGGTTTGGACGCGTTGATGCCAGACTGGAAGGAAAAGGGCGCACCGGTCAAGGTGAAGGTCAAGGAAGACAATTTTTACATGCTTGGCGAGGCGGGCAAGATCCGTGTGCCAAACTTCCCCATGCCGCCTTTGATGAGCAATCACGGCAACTACATCGTGTCCATGGCCAACCTTTGCCGCTGGATGGCCGAGCAGGCAGAAGAACTGGGCGTCGAGATTTTTCCCGGTATGTCCTGCTCTGAACTGGTTTATGGTGACAACGGCGAGATCAAAGGCGTGGTTGCCGGTGAATTCGGGATCAATCCTGACGGCACCAAAGGCGACAGCTATGAACCCGGCATGGAACTGCACGGCAAGTACGTCTTTCTGTCCGAGGGCGTACGCGGCAGCTTGTCCAAGCAGGTGATTGAAAAATACGACCTCGATAAAGGCAAAGAGCCGCAGAAATACGGCCTTGGCATGAAAGAGATCTGGGAGATCGATCCCGCCAAGCACAAAGAAGGCACCGTCACCCACACGATGGGCTGGCCGCTGAACAAGAATGCCGGGGGCGGATCGTTCATCTATCACGCTGAGAACAATCAGGTCTATGTGGGTTTTGTTGTGCACTTGGGCTATAAAAACCCGCATGTGTTCCCCTACATGGAATTCCAGCGTTTCAAACATCACCCTATGGTCGCCGAGTTGCTGAAAGGCGGCAAGCGCGTTGCCTATGGCGCGCGCGCGATCACCGAAGGCGGCTTTCAATCGATGCCAAAGATGGTCGCGCCCGGTGTGGCCCTTCTGGGGTGCTCGGTCGGCATGGTTAACGTGCCACGCATCAAGGGCAATCATAATGCGATGCTGTCCGGCAAAGCGGCGGCGGAAGCAGCCCATACGGCGATCAAGGCAGGTCGTGCCGGGGACGAGCTTAGCGACTACGAAGCGGACGTGCGTAAGGGGCCGATTGGCAAAGACCTGAGCAAGGTGCGCAACGTCAAACCATTGTGGAGCAAATACGGCCTGACCGCGTCTTTGGCGATCGGCGGGTTCGATATGTGGACCAACACGATGGGCTTTTCGATTTTGGGAACCCTGCCGCATGGGAAGTCAGATGCAGAGGCCACTGAAAAAGCCAGCAAGCACAAAAAAATCGACTATCCAAAGCCCGACGGAAAACTCAGCTTTGACCGTCTGACCAACGTGGCGTTCTCCTTTACCAACCACGAAGAAAACCAGCCTGCGCATCTCAAGCTGAAAGACGCGTCTGTCCCGGTAGGGGTGAACCTCAAGGAATACGCTGGCCCCTCGGCGCGCTATTGCCCTGCCGGCGTGTATGAGTTTGTTGAAGAAGCAGGCAAAGACACGCGGTTCGTCATCAACTTTCAAAACTGCGTGCATTGCAAAACCTGCGATATCAAAGACCCGTCAAAGAATATCACATGGGTAACACCACAAGGTGGGGACGGCCCAAACTACCCAAATATGTAAAGTGTTCAGCCTCGCTGAAGATGAAAAGGCGCGCTTTGGTGCGCCTTTTCCGCATTTTGGAAGAGGTAAATTGTGAAGCAAATTGTTGCTCACGGGCGCGTGCATCGGGGGCACCGTGGCATTGCGCTTGGGGGTGAACCTGATAGCGTGACAAAAAATAAGATAAGGCGTCCGAGTATGATCCGTAACCTGTTGTTTTCCGCCAGTGTGATTGCCCTTGGGCTGTCCACCTCTGCGCCTGTTTCTGCGCAATCCATATCAGGTGCCTATCTCGCAGGGCGCCATGCGGCGGTGCGCAGCGATTTTGCCGAAGCGGCAAAATATTACAGCCAGGCACTCGCGCGCGATTCAATGAACCCTGAGCTGCTTGAAAGCACTGTATTATCCTATCTGTCGTTGGGTGACGTGGCCAAGGCCGTACCGTTGGCGCGCGTGCTTGCAGCAAATAACCAACGCTCGCAGGTTGCCTATCTGGCGACAACGGCAGGTATGGCGCAGGCCGAAGACTACGATGGGCTGTTGGCGCAAGCGGGCGATGAGGGTGGCATCGGCCCTTGGGTCGACGGATTGGTCAAGGCGTGGTCTTACGTCGGCAAGGGGGATATGACCCGCGCAATTGCAGGATTTGACGCCCTGAGCCAGGAAGCCGGAATGCAAGGTCTGGTGATGTATCACAAGGCGCTGGCGCTGGCATCGGTCGGCGATTTTGAAGGGGCAGAGGCGATTTTCGCCTCAAACGCGGTAGGGTCCGCCGGACAGACACGCCGAGGCGTGATTGCGCGTGCAGAGATACTGGGGCAACTGAACCGCAATGACCAGGCGCTGGCGCTTCTCAAGTCCAGCTTTGGCGAAGCTACCGATCCTGAGCTTGAAGCACTTGTGGTCGCCCTTGAAGGCGAAGATCCGATCAGATTTACCCAGACCCCGGATGCAAAGGCCGGCATTTCCGAGGTTTTCTTTACCTTTGCATCTGTTCTGCGGAGTGAATCTGCAGGCGATTACTATGTCCTTCTTTATGCGCAGATCGCGCGTTATCTGAACCCTGATCACATTGACACGTTGCTGCTGACCGCTGACCTGTTGGAAACGTTGGGACAGTTTGATCTGGCAATCGCGGAACTGGCAACGGTTCCCGCGGATAACCCGGCCTATCACGCGGCTGAGCTGGGGCGCGCAGCGGCTTTGCGGCGCGCTGACAGACCCGAACAGGCGATTGAGGTGCTACAACAGCTGGTACGCAGCCATGGTGAACTGGCTTCGGTCCATTCGGCTTTGGGTGATGCGTTGCGGTCGGAAGAAAAATTTGAGGCGGCGATTTCGTCCTATGATCGCGCGCTTGAACTGACCGCTGAAACCAACCCGCAGCGGTGGGTCTTGTTTTACGCACGTGGTATTTCAGAGGAACGCACTGGTGATCTGGACAGTGCAGAGACGGATTTTCGCGCAGCCCTTGCGATCAATCCGGATCAGCCGCAGGTCTTGAACTATCTGGGATATTCGCTGGTCGAACAGGGCCGCAATCTGGATGAAGCGCTTGATATGATCGAACGTGCTGTGGCGGCAAGCCCGGATTCCGGGTATATTGTGGATTCACTGGGTTGGGTATTGTACCGGCTTGGCCGTTACCAAGAGGCCGTCTCGCAAATGGAGCGTGCGGTTGAGCTTGTTGCGGTGGATCCGGTTGTGAACGATCATCTGGGCGACGTGTATTGGGCCGTGGGCCGTCAACGCGAGGCCGAATTTCAATGGCGCCGGGCCTTGTCCTTCGTAGATCCCGATGACGCTGAAAGCGAAGCAGATCCCAACCGGATGCGCCGCAAGCTTGAGGTGGGTCTAGACACCGTACTGAGCGAAGAAGGTGCGGACCCGTTGACGAAGGTAACGGCGGACTGATGAAGACGAACGGTGCAGCGCTTGGCTTGGCACTTTCGGTGCCGGCTTGGGCCAAGGTGAACCTGACATTGCATGTTACAGGCCAGCGTAGCGATGGCTATCATCTGCTGGACAGCTTGGTGGTTCGTGTCAGCGTTGGTGACACGCTCAGTGTCACGTCCTCTGACCAGCTTGAGCTGTTTATGGACGGTCCCTACGCCAACGCAGCCCCGCTGGACGGCAGCAATCTTGTAGTACGGGCAGCAAGGCTGCTGGACGGCGATGTGGGCCGCGGTGCGCGTCTGCATCTGACAAAGGTTTTACCTGCAAAGGCAGGCATCGGGGGTGGATCCGCAGATGCGGCAACGGCGTTGAAGGTGTTAAGCGAACACTGGGGACTGCAAATCCCCGATGACGTCACAGTTTTGGGAGCGGATGTGCCTGTATGTCTGCACGATGGCCCCCAACGGATGAGCGGCATCGGAGAGGTGTTGGCATCGGTAGGCCCGTTGCCGCCTTGCTGGATGGTTCTGGTTAACCCGAATGTATCTGCGGCAACGCCAGAGGTGTTTGGGCGGCTGAAAAGCAAGCTGAACGCTCCCATGCCCCACGACATTCCAGCTTTCGAGACAGCGAGCGCGTTTGCGGCATGGCTCGCCACGCAACGCAATGATCTGGAGCAGCCCGCTTTGGAAGTTGTGCCTGACATCGCCGACTGCTTGGATGCGCTGCAAGATGCGCTTTTGGCGCGGATGTCGGGGTCTGGGGCCACATGTTTCGGCTTATACGAGACCGAAGGCCTGGCCGAGCGTGCCGCCGCACGCATTGATCGAGCGAACCCCGACTGGTGGGTGGCGGCAGGTCAGGTGCTTAGCTGATCCGCGCCACAACATAGTCGGCAAGATCCCTCAGCATGTCGCGCAACTCGTGATCGGGCAGCGCATCAAGGGCCGTTTTCGCACGCTCTGCCCAAGCAAGCGCGTCTGTCTTGGTCGCTGACAAGGTGTCGTGCTTCTTCAGAAGGCTTAGCGCATGGTCAAGGTCACCGTCTTCCTGACGGCCTTTTTCAATCGTGCGGGTCCAGAATGCGCGTTCTTCTGCATCGGCTTGCGCCACAGCTTTGATGACAGGCAAGGTCAGTTTGCGCTCGCGGAAGTCATCACCGATGTTCTTGCCCGTCGCTTGGGTATCCCCCTGATAATCCAAAAGATCATCTACGATCTGGAACGCCACGCCCAACGCATCGCCATAGTTGTACAACGCTTTGATTTGCTCGGCAGATGCACCTGCAATCACGCCACCCACTTCGGTCGCAGCTGAAAACAGCGCTGCTGTCTTGCCGCGCACGACCTTGAGATAGATCGCTTCGTCAGTCGCAAGGTTTTGCGCCGCGGTCAGTTGCAGCACTTCCCCCTCGGCGATGGTTGCCGAGGCATTCGATAAAATCGCCAAGACGCGCATGTTGTTCGTCTCGGTCATCAACTGGAAACTGCGCGCGAACAGGTAGTCGCCGACCAGCACGGATGACTTGTTGTCCCACAGCAGATTCGCCGTTGGCCGCCCCCGCCGCTGCCCGCTTTCATCTACCACATCGTCATGCAGCAACGTCGCTGTGTGAATGAATTCCACCGTTGCGGCCAAATGTATGTGATATGGCCCGTCATAACCGCAGATATGCGCGGCTGCCAATGTCAGCATCGGGCGCAGGCGTTTGCCGCCCGCGTCGACCAGATGCGCTGTGACTTCGGGGATACGGGGTGCGTGTTCCGATGCCATCCGGTCGTTGATCAGATCATTCACGGCCGTCATATCGGCGGCAAGATAACTGGCCATCCGGTCATGCGGCTTTTGCCGTGCGTCACTATTCATTAACCTGACCCCGTTTGTAAGGCTCGACAATCACATGTGATTGCACTTACATCTCTGTTATGAAGGAACTTTTACGCACCACTGACCCGACGATCATTGCTTTTGCCAGCGCCCTTCTTCAGGGCGAGGATATAGACTGCTTTCCAGTGGACGTAAATATGAGCGTTCTAGAAGGTGGCATTGGAATCTTTCCCCGCAGATTGATGGTGCACGAGGATGATCACACATCGGCACTGCGTGTGCTGCGTGACAATGATATCCCGACCGGACTGCCCGATTGACCCCGTGCCAGCATTTTCCCCGGATGATCTGACATACGATGCCTTCTTGGGCGGCAAGCTGCATCTGTGGCAACCTCGCAAGGGGTACCGGGCGGGTGTAGACCCTGTTTTATTGGCTGCAACAGTTCCTGCGCAGGCAGGACAGCGGGTGCTTGAATTGGGTTGCGGTGCCGGCGCAGCCTCGCTTTGCTTGGGTGCGCGGGTTCCAGGGTTGTCCCTCACAGGTGTCGAGGTGCAACCCGCCTACGTTGATCTGGCACGCCGCAATCACCCGTCGTTTGAAGTGGTCGAGGCGGACCTTGCCGACATGCCGCTTGCTCTACGCCAGCGACAATTTGACCACGTGTTGGCGAACCCGCCGTATTTTGACCGGGGGGCGTCAATTGCGTCGCATGACAGCGCCCGCGAGACTGCCATGGGTGAACAAACCCCGCTGGCCAAGTGGGTCGAGATCGCGGCCAAAAGACTTGCCCCGAAAGGGCAGGCGCATTTCATCCACCGCGCCGAGCGGCTGCCTGATCTGATCCGGGCCTTGCCCCACGATATGGGCAGCATCGAGGTATTGCCGATTGCGCCGCGGATTGGTCGGGCCGCAGAACTGGTGATTTTGCGGGCACGCAAAAGTGGTCGGGGTGCCTTTCGGCTCTGCGCGCCTTTGGTGATGCATGAGGGGGCCGTTCATCTGGTTGATGGCGACAGCTATGTCCCTGAAATTCATGCAGTTTTGCGAGACGGTGCTGCGCTGCCGTTTTAGGCATTAACCTGCCGATATTTCAACTTGTCATAAGTTTTGCTGCACTGCCGCGTGACAGGTCAAATATTTCGTGGTTCACTCAGAATACGTAACATTGAAAAAGGAGATTGAAGTGGCATTTGACGCGCATCTGGAAGCTTTGAAACGGAAACATACGGCGATGAGTGACGCTGTAGAACGGGCGCAGCGCGCGCCCGGTATCGACGATATGAAGGTTGCGACGATGAAGAAAGAAAAACTTCGTCTGAAAGAAGAGATTACCCGACTGTCCGCTTAACCCTTAGGCCTGACTTCCCGTAGCTGGCGCGCGCCGCACACAGGGCGCCGCCAGTAATCAAGATCGCAGCCCAAAACAGAATGGGCTTTGCGGGTGTGACACCTGAAAGAACCAGAATCAGCGTCGATAGCAGGGGGGCCAGATATGAACTGGTGCCAAGCATCTGGATATCGCCCTGTTTCACTCCAATATCCCAGACGTAAAACGCCAAACCGACAGGCCCCAAGCCAAGCCCTGCGATGCTTGCCCATCCTATTGCAGTGCTGGGCAAAACAGTCTGTTCAAAGAACAGATGCAAAGGAAGCGACAGGGCCGCTGTTCCAAGACAGAAAACGACAACGCTTGCGGTCGGCGCTGTGCCCACGCGCCGTGACAACAAAGAATAGCCAGACCACGTCAGCGCGCAGCACAGGGCCAGCAGATACCCCGGCAAGTATTGCGCCTGAAAGCTGCCCGACCCGTTGGAAATGATCAGCGCAGCACCTGCGAAACCCAATGTCGCGCCAGCAATGTGACCTTTGCGCAAACGCTCGCCGGGCAACAGCCCCGAGAAGACAACGATCAGCAAAGGCCAAAGGTAGGCGATCAATCCGGCCTCGGCGGCGGGGGCCAAGCGCAACGCCGAAAAATACAAAGCATGATAGCCGAAAAGCCCGAGTGTCCCGAACAGATAGATGCGTGGGGGAACTTTGCGCAACGTCCCTAGCGTGCCATTTGCCACGCACCAGATCAGGCCCAGCAGACCGCCAATGGAAAAACAAAGCGTATTCAACAAGAAGGGCGGTGTTGGTGCCGTTCCAACGGTAAACAAGGCCAGCAGTGACCATAACAGCACCGCGACAAAACCGACAAATGTCGCACGCTGTCGGGTCATGTTACCTGCCTCGAGATGATTGAAATCTTGTCTGCAATTGCAGAGGTCTTGCTTATTTCGCGCATGATCCAATCCCTGAAAGTCACAATCTGTGGGCGGTGCTGCACTGCCTTCGGGAACAGGAACCAAAATCGGGCACCCGTGGCAAGTGCGGACTCAATCGGGGCAACCAACAGTCCCTCGGCAAGGTATTTGAGGACCGGCGCCCGGCGACCCAGAACCACGCCAACACCCGCGAGTGCGGCATCCGTCGTATGATCGGCCTGTGCAAATTCGAACATACGCGGTGCCACCCATTTAGCGGTAAAGGCAGGGCCTGCCGTCACGGTTAAAGAGTGGTTATCTTGGGTGCGCTGTACCTTCCGCCAAGCGGTTACGAGGGTTTGAAACCCGTCTGTCGCACCGGGTGCCAGGGCGCTGGCGGCTTCGGTCAGTTCCACGGGGCGGTTCAATAGGCGGAACAAGGGGGCACCAAAATGCGCCTCGAGCGATTTGATCTGAAAGCGAGGGCGGCAGGGCTCACGGTTAATTCCGCTGCGGCCAATGCGAAAGACAAATGTCTTGCGGCGGCTTCAAAGGCACGCAGGGCAGTCAGTGGCGGAAGTCTATCGGACATATCGGTTTAGTTTTACTTACGTGACGGGCAGAAAGTCCCGTTTGCAGGCATTCTGGATAGTCTTCATCTTAGGCACAGATCAGAAATACTTGATAGATGGAGTTTTGACATGTTTGAGGCAACCACAAACCCAAAAGCCCAAAACGCGATGGAGGAAGCGCACCGCGCACGTGCCGCAACCGCATTCTGGGGGGGGGCTGTTTGGCACCGCAGATCGCGACAACCGAACCACATAGAATGCCAAAGGGCCAGCGCATCGCTGCGCCAGCCCTTTGATTACTCAGCTCGAACGGTCTTAGACGAAATACTGTCCGCCGTTTGCGGTAATTGTCGAGCCGTTGATAAAGGACGCGTCATCGGCAACCAAGAACAGAACGGCGCGGGCGATTTCTTCTGGTTCGCCTAAACGACCCGCAGGAATTTGCGCGATGATGGACTCGCGCACCTTTTCGGGCACCGCCATCACCATGTCGGTTCCAATATAGCCCGGGCAAATCGCGTTGGCTGTGATGCCAGCGCGCGCGCCCTCTTGGGCCAGCGACTTTACGATGCCGATGTCGCCCGCTTTGGTCGCTGCATAGTTCACCTGAGCGAACTGCCCCTTCTGACCGTTGATCGAGCTGATCACCACAATCCGACCAAATTTGCGCTCGCGCATGCCGGGCCAGATCGGGTGAACAGTGTTGAAAACCCCGGTCAAATTGGTGTCGATCACCTCGTGCCACTGTTCAGGCGTCATTTTGTGGAATGGTGCGTCGCGGGTAATGCCAGCGTTGGCTACGACGACTTCGACCGGACCCAGGTCTGCTTCTACCTTCTCAATTCCGGCTTTGGATTCTTCATAGCTTCCAACGTTCCATTTGTAGGTCTGGATTCCGGTACTTTCGGTGAAACTCTTGGCAGCTTCATCATTGCCCGCGTAGGTAGCAGCGACAGTATAGCCGGCTTCTTTGAGTGCGGTTGAAATGGCGGCGCCTATTCCACGGCTACCTCCGGTCACAAGTGCGACACGTGACATAGTGTTCCTCTCCCTTTAGGCAACGTTGTTACGTTTTAGATAACTGTTGCGCAATTTTATTACGTCTAAAATTGATAAGCACCAGATGTGGGGTTTGCAACTGTTTAGGGAGAGTTTTTAGAAATGTTTTCAAATAGGCGGGCACGGCGCACTGAAGTGCACCGTGCCTTTTTAATTATGGACGTTCAAGACACATTGCAACGCCCATGCCACCACCAATACACAGTGTCGCCAGGCCCTTTTTCGCGCCGCGGCGCTGCATTTCGAACAGCAGGGTATTCAGGATTCGCGCGCCAGAGGCGCCGATCGGGTGACCGATCGCAATAGCACCGCCGTTGACGTTGACGATTGCAGGATCCCAGCCCATTTCCTTGTTCACGGCACATGCTTGCGCAGCAAAGGCTTCATTCGCCTCAACCAGATCAAGGTCTTCTGGCTTCCAGCCCGCTTTTTCAAGCGCCTTGCGCGACGCATAGATAGGACCTGCACCCATGATTGTCGGGTCAAGACCCACGGTTGCATAAGACGCAATGCGCGCCAACGGTGTGATGCCGCGCTTTTCGGCGTTATCTGCTGACATCAGCAAGGCACCTGCGGCACCGTCGTTCAGGCCCGAGGCATTTGCAGCGGTGACGGAGCCATCTTTGGTAAAGGCGGGGCGCAGCTTTTGCATCGCTTCCATGGTGGCACCGTGGCGGATGTATTCATCGCTATCTACAACCGTCTCGCCTTTGCGGGTCTTGACGGTAAAGGCCACGATCTCGTCTGCAAATTTGCCGGCCTTCTGTGCGGCTTCGGCCTTGTTTTGGGATCCGACTGCGAATTCATCCTGTGCATCACGCCCGATCTGCCACTTCTCGGCAACGTTTTCAGCGGTTTGACCCATGTGATAGCCATGGAACGCATCCCACAAACCGTCTTTGATCATGGTGTCGATAAATTGCAGATCACCCATTTTCTGACCTGGACGCATGTTCTGGGCATGGGGGCTCATGGACATGTTCTCTTGGCCGCCAGCGGCAACGATGTCTGCATCACCCAGCTGGATGTGCTGCGCGGCCAGTGCCACGGCACGCAGACCGGAACCGCAGACCTGATTGATAGACCAAGCGGCGGATTCGATGGGAAGACCAGCGTTGATATGGGCCTGACGTGCCGGGTTTTGGCCCTGAGCGGCTGTCAGGACTTGACCAAGAATGGTTTCCGACACTTCTGACGCATCAATACCAGCGCGCGCTACGATCTCTTTCAAGACTGCAGCACCCAAATCATGCGCGGGTGTGTTTGCAAAAGATCCACTAAAGCTGCCCACTGCTGTGCGTGCTGCGGATGCGATGACAACATTGGTCATAGTTCATTCCCTCAATTTTCTGACCAAGGTGTCTTTATCGCAAAAAATCCACGATCCCCTGGCCCTCTGGGAACCGGACATATCGCATTGATGCAGACGCGGCAATCACGGCGTGCATCTACCCTGATCTGACCTTTTCTGAATTGAGTGTCCAAGACGGCCGGGTCGTTGGGCCGCCAAACAAGAAGCCTTGCTGGCAATCAATTCCCAAGCTGGTCAGCACTGCTGAATCTTCATCGTTTTCAACCTGTTCGGCAACCGTCACCATGTCAAAATTATTAGCAATCGATACCATTACGCAAACCAACGCGCGGTTGTCGGGGTCTTTTGCGATACCGCGCGTAAATTGACCATCAATCTTTAGAATGTCGAAATACAGGTCTTTGAAGTACCGGATCGCGGTGTAGCCGGAGCCAAAATTATCCAATGCAAAGCACACCCCCTTGTTTTGTAGCTGCTCCATAAAACTGGAAACAAGTTCTGGCATCAGCATGGTGGATTGCTCACTGATCTCTAGAATCAGACGTTCGCCAATCGTCGCATCACGGCCCAGCCAACGGTTCAGCATGGTTGTCCAGGCTTTGAAGCCGATGGAGCGCGCCGACATGTTGATTGAGAGGCGCAAATCGGGATTGTCGTTCAGCGCCATCAGTCCTGCACGCAAGGACACTACATCGATTTCGCGGCCAAGTTGGGTGTTTTCAACAACGTTCATAAATTCGCGGGCAGGTATCACGCGACCAGTCGGATCAAGAACCCGGATCAGCCCTTCGTGAAATGCCGTCTTATGGCCGGGCAGGTCCCGCAAAACAGGTTGATACGCCATCAGTGTTTGCTTGTGGGCGATTGCATCTTGCACCATTGAAATTGTGGATCGATCCCGTTGCGCGATAGCATAGCTCAGCGGGTTTTCGCCCCCTTCGGGCAGATTGGCAAAGCGATGTTTGGTAGTGCTCTTTCACGGTAGGACTTCTTCTTGTCATTAGGCGCCCTGCGTTAATGCATGGTCTTTTGATAAGAGCAGGTTAAACATCCAATGAATGATCATTTTGAGATAAACCAAGCACGCCGTAATGCGGGCTTTGAAGGGGTATAGATGCAGCGCTGCGATTGGGCCGGACCGGAACAGATTTATCTGGATTATCATGATACGGATTGGGGCGTTCCCGAATATAGCAGTCATGCGCTATGGGAAAAGCTGATCCTTGACGGCTTTCAGGCCGGGCTAAGCTGGATCACGATCCTTAAAAAGCGAGAGAATTTTCGCGAGGCTTTTGCCGGGTTTGACCCCAACTTGATCGCAACATGGGGCGAGGCAGAGGTTGAAACACTGCTGCAAAACCCCGGCATCATCCGTCATCGCGGCAAGATCGAAGCGACCATTACCAATGCACGCGTTTGGCAAGAGATCGAGGCACGCGAGGGGTTTGATCGCTATCTGTGGAAGTACGTCGGGGGTGCCCCCCTTCAGAACCGCTATGCCACGCAGGCTGAGGTGCCACCGTCAACCGCCCTGTCCACGCAGATCTCCAAGGATCTCAAGAAGCAGGGCTTCAAGTTCTGCGGACCGACCATCGTTTATGCGTTTATGGAGGCGGTCGGGATGGTGAATGATCATCTGGTGACCTGTCACCGCCATGATGTGGTGGCAGGGATGACCAAGCGAGCAGGGCAGGGCGACACTTGAACGCCCAGCCTTGGCTATTTCGCTTTCTTGGCCTGTGCAAATGACAGCAACTTCTTGCTGCTTTCATCCCACAGATGCAGACGCGCGTTGGAAAAGCTTTGTCTCAGCGTCAAGGTATTGATCTGGGCCAAGGCTGTGTGATCGCGCAGCACGTCTGGCAGGCGGTAAAACGGGATGCGACTGTACAGGTGGTGGACATGGTGAATGCCGATATTGGCGCTCAACCATTGGAGGGGAGCAGGCAATTTGTAATGCGAACTGCCGTTCAAAGCTGCTTCGTGGATGTCCCAATCAGGGTCGGAATCCCAAAGCGTTGTCTCGAACTGGTGCTGTACATAAAACAGCCATACACCTGCGGTTGCTGCCAAAAGCGTGGTTGGCAGGAAAATCAGCAAGATCGGTTTGATGCCGCCAAAGTAAAACACGACCGTCAAAGCCAAAAGGATCGCGGCGTTCGTGCACATTGCACTGACCCAATATCGCGCGTGCTTTGTCAGACCCAGCGGAATGCGCTGCTGGACGAAGAAAAGGTAGAGCGGGCCCAGACCGAACAGCACAAGCGGATGGCGATAGAGCCGGTAAAGCAGGCGTCGCAAGGGTGTAAGGGCGCGATATTCCGCGACAGTAAAGGTGTCGATGTCACCAATGCCACGGCGGGTAAGATTGCCGGACGTGCCATGGTGCATGGCGTGGGACCGCTTCCAGACGTCATAGGGCGTTAGGGTCAACACCCCAATTGCGCGGCCCAGCCAATCGCTCAGAGATCTGTTTGAATAAAATGCGTAATGCCCGCAGTCGTGCTGGATGGCGAACAGACGCAACAAGAAGGCCGCGTTGCACACAGAAATTGCAAGCGTCAACCAAGGAGTGATGGACAGCGAAACCCACGCCAACGACCACAATGCGACGAACGGCACCAAAGTGACGACAAGTTCGACTGTGCTTCGTACAGCATCAGGATCACGGTAGTCGGACAAGACTTTGATCCACTCGCGCGCCGGAATCGCGCCCGATGTGTGCCCAAATGCTTCGGGGGTCTGCTTCATATGCCTGCTTTTCTTATTTTTACTCGGCATCTTGATAAACGAATGTTTCAGTTAAACAATGTTTAAAACTTGGTGCCCGGTCTTGCGCTACAGTTTGACGCGACCAAGGGCATTGTTGCGACGGTGGGGCCGCCTCCTTGATTCATGTTCTGTCGTGGGGGCGTCCTATTGGTATTGTTAAAAAACGAGCGTTGTATTGGAACGACATCGTGCTGTTTTCTTCAGGCCATACTGGGTGCAAACACGCGATTTACACCCTTTTTGCCGCACCCTTCGCGGACGCGGAAGGTGCAGCATAGGCCGCGCTTATCGGAGCGCTGGTCACAAACCTGATGGAGGAAACGCCGACAGATAAATTGTTTGTGTTCTCTGGCTATGAGGGGGCGGTCCTTGTCGGGTGTATCATGTTTTCCCGTCTGACCTTTGAACAGGACGACAAAACTGTCTTCATCCTGTCCCCGGTTGCGGTGAAATCCGATCGCCAGAAACAGGATATCGGGCAAACGCTGATCTCTTACGGGGTGGCCGAATTGCGCAGGGCTGGCGTTGATGTGGTCCTTACTTATGGCGACCCGAATTAGTACAGCAAAGTCGGCTTCCGGCAGATTAGCGAAACTATCGCCAAGGCCCCGCTAAAGTTAAGCCAACCGGACGGTTGGTAGGGGCAATCTCTTTCGCAAACCAAGACGCTTCCAGTGATCGGGCCATCTAGATGCGTTGACCCCCTGAATAAGCCTGCGCTTTGGTGACGGTGATTTTTGGATGACACCGAATATTCCACGCCCGTCAGGGATTCCCGCATTGACAGTCGCCGCCACGCTCGTATAAGCGCGGCTTCATTGGTGTTGGTGGACCGTGCAAGCGGAACCCTGTCGGGCTTTATGCCAGAGGACAACGCCCTTTACTGCCCCTTCGCAATTCTGCCGGGGCCACTAAAAGGAGAACAGCCGTGACCAAACGCACAGCTGCCAAGCACAAAATTGACCGCCGCATGGGTGAAAACATCTGGGGCCGTCCAAAATCCCCAGTAAACCGTCGTGAATATGGCCCGGGCCAGCACGGTCA
>JAGXHA010000025.1 GCA_024636475.1 Roseobacter sp.
TATCGGCCATATTGAAGATTTCGTAATCGACGAGACTGAATGGGCCATTCGTTATCTGATGATTGACACCAAAAACTGGTGGCCTGGCAAGATGGTTCTGATCTCGCCGGATTGGTTGAACGACATTGTCTGGGGCGACGAGAAGGTCTTGGTCGATGTGACGCGTGACAAGGTCAAGGCGAGTCCCGAGTTCGATCCATCTATGACCATCGACCGCGAGTATGAAGAGCGCGTTTACACACATTATGGCTATCGCCCCTACTGGGCGGGTTGGTAATCATCTGCAAGTGCATTTGGCAGAACAAATCAACTTGGGTCCGCCCAAGGCGCTTTGCAGCGTATGGACATCGGCCAATCGGCAGTCGTCGCGTGAGAACGGCCAATTCTTTGGAACCCCGACTATTTGATATTGAAAGGAATGCCTCTGATGGCCGCTCCTGATGAACACACGCACGAATTGCTTGAGCAAGGCGATATCTTCTTCTTTTTTCGCCCCACGGTGAACGAGGATGATCCGGACGCACTTAGCGACGTCCAGAACTTTGGATTTGTGCTAAGGGCGGACGGGGGCTCAAATGTCCGGTTGATGCTCGTGGGGCGCAAGCGCATGCCTGATACCGATGAACACGAACGTCACTGGGGCATGGTTGACGCTGTCTTGGACTCCGCGAAGGAAATTGAACCCAGCTTGCGCGAGGACCACTACGATACCAAGACGCGTGGTGAACAAAAGCAGCCAGCGGCCCGCCCGGCGGGAGAAGGCCGCTACGTTATCTCGCTGGAGGACGGACAGATGCACCTTTCCTACGCGCTTGAGTTGCCCAAGAGACGTGGCGACGTCCAGAAGGCGCTGCGCATTCCGCGAGAGGCAAGTTACGCGATTTCCGTCAAAAACCCGGACAAAGGCTCCCCCGAATACGCGGGGCTACAGGATGAGGACAAAGCGGAATATCCCAAAAGCCTACAGGAGGAGTTTCGTGATCGGCGGTTCGACAGTGAGAACCTTAAACTTCTGGATTACGAGGGCGCTGAGTTTGTGCTCGTATGTGCAAGGCGTGACCCTGAGCGCGCGTATGATATCGATCTCGAGGCCGAGGAAGCACCCGATTACGAGAACGCCGACACGATCAGGCGGCTTCGCATGGTCAAGTCACGCCATCCGGTGGCACCGCTCTTTGGAGGTAATTGGGACTGAAACTGTCTCAGATCTGTCGTCTAAACGCCCGCATTCGGTGCACGGTATATTGATCCCTAATAAGGTCTATGCCAGCAAAATAGAACCGATGAGAACGGCAGCTTGGCATGAAACCTAATGCGCCTTAACTGGGCAGCAATGTGATCGAATAAGCAGGGCCACCTTTTATCTTGCACATTCATCAAATTCACACATCACCAAATACGCATTCTATCCTTGTCCTTTATATGAAGGTGATCACGTTCAAGCTTTGAAAACCATATGATATTTTTAAGCTTAGCATATCGCTTGTGTTGGTAAATTTTCGAAAGCGTCCAGAGTAAACCGAAGTGGTACAGACAGTAGATATGAAAGAAGAGAATTCAAATTCAAAGCGTGTGAGCTATGTTCCACTTATAGTGGCAGTCTTTTCAATACTTGTAATTCTTGTATGTTTGCACTTTTTGCCTGTTGATGACCAAAATTATCTCCTTGTCGAAGGGGGAGTCTTCGAGACCCTTACTATTATAGGATATGCTACATGCATTTTTCTAATTTTGCATCGGTTTACGTGGAAAAAAATATGGGCACGTTGGTATTTTGTAGCACTGCTAGTCTTATTTACGATGCGCGAACTTGATTTTGACAAAAGCCGATTTACGGTAGGTCTTTTGAAGTCTCGACAATACATGGGAGATTTAGTCGCTCTACCAGAGAAGGTTATCTCACTCCTAATTATCATTTTGATACTTACGGTTATATTTTATATTTTTGCGAAAGAAACGAATAGGTTTTTGGCTGGAATATCTTCTCTTAGGCCAAGTGAGCTCGCTATAATGTTTGGTTTAATACTTATCTGCACAAGCAAAACTGTAGATGGCCTTGGACGAAAGTTGGCTGATTTTGGCATCAATATATCACAGCAGATGGAGCAATTTGCCTATGTTTTCGAAGAGGTCGGTGAGATGGGCATTCCGATTTTTTTTACCGTTGCTGTTTTAACAAGCCAATCCGGAGCCACCAAAAATTAGGTAAGGATGTCGAGGTTCTTACGTGAGCCATAAAGAATTTCAAACCACCATTTGTTAAATGGTTCTGAGCCCGTATTTCCAGATGCAGCTTAACGCACGAACGGCCGCTTCGGCGTTGGCGATCTTTTCCAGCAAAGCACTCCTTTTGTCTCTGAACCCGCCGCTTGGCGGATTTTGGAAAGCCGGGTTCTGCTGGGTTAAACGATCGAAAAGACGACCGCACAGGATCCTACGGAATGCGCATGTATGACACCCTCTTGCAAATAACTATTAAACCGGTTATTCTGGAATCATGAATAAAACCGCCATCACCGCTCGCGCGCTTGCAGCCCTCGGCCATGAAGCCCGCCTTGACGTCTACCGCCTGCTCGTTCGCTCGGGTGACGATGGTCTTATTGTTGGTGACATTGCAGACCACACGAAGCTGCCCTTGTCGACGCTTGCCCATCACCTTCGAGCTTTGGTTATGGCTGGCCTGATTACGCAGGAGCGTCGCGGGCGCGAAGTCATAAACCGTGCTGACTTTGCAGCCATGAGTGCGGCTCTTTCATTTCTTACCGCAGAATGTTGCCAAGGCGTCGCCCTTATTCGGGAGGACGCAGCATGATAGTCCACACCATTTTCTTTATATCAAATATAACTATAAAACTGGATATATAGCCATGACTACAACCACCCATCCGTCAGCCTTGCGGCGATCGGCATTTCTCCGTCGCCTCTGGTCAGACCACCGCGTGTGGTTTGCAACGGCTGCTATTGTTACGACTTTGACACTCTTCAATCCCGCGCAAGGTGCACAGAGCATCGGCTTCACAGCACGAGCGCTCCTTGAGACAGCCCCTTACCTGTTTCTGTCCATTGGCCTTGCCGCATATGCGGGCGCGACCGGAGCAGATGGTCTGATCGCGCGGGCCTTTACCGGTGCGCCTGTCATGATGATCCTCATAGCCGCAGCATTTGGAGGGCTGTCGCCGTTCTGTTCTTGCGGGGTCATTCCGCTGATCGCTGCGCTGCTTGCCATGGGTGTACCTTTGTCGGCCGTCATGGCCTTCTGGCTGGCATCGCCGGTCATCGATCCGTCCATGTTTGCCCTCACTGTGGGCGTGCTGGGCTTTGAATTTGCGGTGGCAAAAACGCTGGCGGCGATCGGTCTGGGTCTGTTTGGCGGCTACGTCACTCTTGCGCTCACCCGCTCTGGGGCTTTTGCAGATCCGCTCCGCGAGGGGGTCGGTAACGGCGGTTGCGGCGCGTCCAGTGTTCGAAATCCAAAGCCGCCCGTCTGGGCTTTCTGGCGCGATGCCGAGCGGCGTAAGAAGTTCGCTCGCACAGCGTCGACCACCACGCTTTTTCTTGCCAAATGGCTTACGCTCGCCTTCGTGCTCGAGTCCCTGATGATTGCTTTCGTACCCGCCGACCTCGTAGCCCGCGCGGTCGGAGGCGAGGGTATCGGCTCGATCCTGACGGCCACATTGGTGGGCGTACCGGCCTACCTCAATGGCTATGCAGCACTTCCGCTCGTCTCGGGCCTTGTAGAGCAGGGCATGGCACCCGGCGCGGGGCTCGCCTTTCTCGTCGCGGGCGGGGTCACGTCGCTTCCTGCCGCCATTGCGGTCTGGGCGCTCGCCAAACGTTCTGTTTTCTTTCTATACATCGCATTCGCTTTGTCGGGGTCGCTGGTAAGTGGTCTACTGTTTCAGGCTTGGGTCGGACTATGATCGACCTGTCCCAAGGCGAGCCCTTCGCGCACATCCTATGCTGGGTTGATGGATCAGATGAAGCATGCCGGGCAGCCGAACTTGCCGCCTATCTGGCCCAAAGTCTGGGGGCAAAACTGAGCTACGTTGCAGTTGGTGCTCGAATAGGTCGCGATGAGGGTTTCGAAGTCTACGCGCAGATTGAAGGCGTTTCGCAACCAATACCCCCGTTTCTTAAGGGCAACACACATGCCTGTCTCGAGCAGGCCATGTCAATCGCGGCGAAGATGGGCATCTCGGGCGCCGAGCGTTTGATAGAAAGTGGCGATGAAGTAATGGCAGTTTGTAATGCCGCGCGGGCGCAGGACGCGGACCTCGTCGTTATCCGCAAACGCAAGTCCACCCTCATAGAACGACTACAGGGAGCAGCGGCGTCCGACACGCTCGCAAATCGATGCGGATTTGCCGTCCTGTCCGTCGGGTAGGCAGCTGCCGAACAAAAAAATATCGCACTTAAAGGTTGTCTACATCAGAGGTCATCAAGATGTTTCTCGTGCCTGTTATACTTTTCGCCATCAGCGCGACACTGACCCCCCGGGCCGAACAATGCGCTGGTAATGGGGTCCGCTTTCAATTTCGGCGTTCTCCGGTCCCTCCCCTTGCTGTTTGGGATGTGCCTGGGATTTCCGGCGCTTTTGCTGACGGTGTCGGCAGGTCTGGACGTTGTACTACAGTACGTGCCGGATTTCCTCCTGTATCTGCGGGTTATCGGATCTGCCTATCTTTTGCATCTTGCCTACAAGATTTTCAATATCAGCAGTCTGGGCGAAGTTACTGAAGTCGATGCGCCACTTGGCTTTCTGCACGGGGCAGCATTCCAATGGGTCAATCCGAAATCATGGATCGTAGCGATCAGCGCTGTTTCATCGTTTTCCTTCCTCTCTGACAGCCAGCTCGTCAACGGGCTGATTTTGTCAGCTGTTTTTGTTGTGATTTCGCTGCCTTGCGTCGGGACCTGGATGGTTGCCGGGGGATCGATCCGCGGGATACTGAATACGCCAACGCGCATCGCCTGGTTCAACCGGATTGTGGCTTTGTTGCTGGTCGGATCCGTAATCCAAGCCTTTTTTGTCTGAGGGGAAAGATCGTGGACAGATACCCCATGACAGAGGACATCTGGGCAGACTTGCAGAGTGACGCGCACAAACTGGCAGTAGAGGACCCTCTACTCCCAAAGTTTATGCAGGTTTCGATTATTGAAAACCCCCAACGTCGGCGCGGCATCGGCACGGATAGTTTTGGATCGCCGTGCAACAGACACTGTCCTGCAAGAGGAGCTGCACGCGGCCCTTACGCATGCGCTGTCTCCAATCGGGCGGGCGATCTGCACGGATGACCCTCTAGGTGATCTTTTGCGCAATATGACACGCATGCAATTAATCAGATTACTGGCAGCTTGGCGTCCGGATCTGAGCGGGTATCGGAATGTGGAAGAGGCTTGCAGGATTGCGCTCAAATCGGTGGCACATCGATACCTTGAACCGCACAATGGGATTAGCGATTAGTATCTGCCAGTGGGACAATATGCTTGGATTGAAACATTCAGCGCCACGTCGAGCCCTGATCGAAAAAAAGCAGGTTGCTTTACCCCTAGACCTTGCGCCACTCTCTCACAAAATCTTGAACGCTTCGGTCGTTTGCAAGCGTAAGCAAGGATGGGGATAGACGGGCATGAAAGCGGTTATTCTGGCGGGAGGTCTTGGAACCCGGATCAGCGAGGAATCGCATCTGCGGCCCAAGCCAATGATCGAGATTGGAGGACGTCCGATCATCTGGCACATAATGAAGCACTACAGCCAGCATGGCATTGACGAATTCATCATCTGCTGCGGCTACAAAGGGTACATGATCAAGGAGTATTTCGCGAATTACTTCCTGCACATGTCCGATGTAACAATTGATCTTGAAAACAATCAGACACACGTACATTCCGGCCGTGCCGAGAAGTGGAAAGTGACACTGATCAATACCGGTGAGAGAACTCAAACGGGCGGGCGGATTAAACGCGTCGCAGATCACATCGACGGCACCTTCTGCCTGACTTACGGCGACGGCGTCGGCAATATTAACATCACTAACCTTATAGAACATCATCAGACCCAAGGTCGCGAGGCGACGGTAACGGCCATGCAGCCTGCGGGGCGTTTTGGCGCATTGGTGATCGATGGGGACAAGATCTCAAGGTTCGAAGAAAAGCCCGATGGCGATGGCCGCTGGATCAGTGGCGGGTTCTTCGTATGCGAACCGTCAGTCTTTGACCGCATCTCCGGCGATGACACTGTATTCGAGAAGGCACCGCTTGAAGGTCTCGCCGCAGACGGAGAGCTTTCCGTCTGGAAGCATGACGGGTTCTGGCAGGCAATGGACACGCTCCGAGACCGTAACGCTCTCGAAGATCTTTGGGCCACAGGCAGCGCGCCTTGGAAAACCTGGTCATGACAGAGTTCTGGACCGGCAAAACCGTTCTTGTAACTGGTCACACCGGTTTCAAAGGAAGCTGGCTGTCGCTGTGGCTTGAAGAACTGGGCGCGCAGGTTGCAGGCTTTGCGCTTGCGCCGAAAATGGAAATCAACCTTTTTGACCAGCTTGGCCTTTCGGACCGGATCGACCACCACATCGGCGACATCCGGGATGCTTCGGCCGTCGCTGCACGCGTGGCTGACGTGCAACCCGATGTTGTTTTTCATCTGGCCGCGCAGTCCCTCGTACTGGAAGGATATGAGAGCCCCGTCGAGACATGGCAGACCAACGTGATGGGGACCGCCCATCTAATCGAAGCCCTGCGCAAACAGGACAAACGCTGCGCTGCCGTTATGGTCACAACGGACAAGGTCTATGAAAACCGCGAGGACGGGCGCGCCTACCGGGAAGACGACGCCTTGGGTGGTCATGACCCCTATAGTGCCAGCAAGGCGGGGATGGAGATTGCCATATCCAGCTGGAGACGGTCCTTTCTGGGCGACACGGATATTCGCATGGCCTCGGCCCGCGCGGGCAACGTCATTGGCGGCGGTGATTGGGCCGAGAACCGCATCGTGCCGGATATCGCCCGTGCACTCGGAGCCCGCGCCAGGATCGGCGTGCGCAATCCGAACTCCGTGCGCCCTTGGCAACATGTGCTTGAGCCCCTTTCGGGTTATATGACATTGGCTGAACGGCTTTGGCAAAGCGATGATCCCGCCCTGCAGTCCAGCTTCAATTTCGGCCCCTCGCCTCAAGAAGTGCGCCCGGTGCGCGACCTCGTTCTGAACGCGCTGACCCATTGGCCGGGCGACTGGTCCGACACTTCGCAACCCAACGCACGCCATGAGGCCGGACTGTTGAGCCTTGATCCCAAGAAAGCGCGAGATATCCTGGGCGTCACGCCCCGCTGGTCGTTCGAAAAAGCCGTGGAACAGACGATCAACTGGTACAAATCCGTTCACGGAGGGGCGGACCCACTTCAGCTGAGCATAAGGCAGATTGCCGGGTTCTGTGCCGCATGAAGTTTATTCCCCTACACCTGTCTGGCGCGTTCGAGATCAAGATTGAGCCCCGCAAAGACCCCAGAGGGTTCTTTGCCCGTTTTTACTGCGATGACGAATTCGCGGCGCACAGGCTCAACACCGACTGGCCCCAGATGAACATCTCGTTCTCGCGCGACGCGGGCACCATGCGCGGCCTACATTTCCAGCGTGGCGAAGGGGCAGAGATCAAGCTGGTGCGCTGCCTCAGGGGCAAGGCCCATGATGTCATCGTTGATCTGCGCTCAGGATCAGATACATTCGGCCAGCATGCGACAGTTGTTCTTGACGCTGAAAAGCGCAATGCGATCTACATCCCCAAGGGGTTTGCCCACGGGTTCCAGACGCTGCAAGATGACGTTGAGCTCCAGTACCTGCACTCAACGCGTTATGGCCCCGGCTTTGAGGGCGGCGTCAACATGATGGATCCGGATCTTGCTATCCCATGGCCACTGACAGCGGCACAAATGTCGGAGCGCGATCTATCATTGCCCCCCTTCTCCGAGGTACAGCCCCTATGACACCGACCTGCCGCCACTGCGCAACGCCGCTTTCCTTGCGCTTCCTTGATTTGGGTTTCGCCCCGCCCTCCAATGCGTACCTTGCGTCAAAAGATCTATCGCGCCCCGAAGTAACATTCCCACTTCGGCTGCTGGCTTGCAGCGCGTGCCGTCTGCTCCAGACCGCATACTTTGCCGGCGCTGATGCGCTGTTTACAGAAGACTACGCCTATTTTTCCTCAACCTCGAAGGGCTGGCTTACACATGCAGCCGAATATTCGGACATGGTGATCAACCGTTTCGATCTGGGGGCCGACAGCCACGTGATCGAGGTCGCCTCAAACGACGGTTATCTGTTGAAGAATTTTGTCGCCAAGGGCATCCCATGCCTTGGGATCGAGCCAACAAAAAGCACCGCCGAGACTGCGCGTGCCATCGGCATTCCGGTGAAGCAAGAATTCTTTGGCGCAGAATTCGGCGAAACGCTGGAAAAGGCAGATCTGATCGCCGGCAATAACGTCTATGCCCATGTCCCTGACATCAACGACTTTACCGAGGGGCTGTGCATCGCCCTGAAAGACGAGGGCGTTATTACGCTGGAATTCCCCCACCTCATGCGTTTGGTGGAATTCCGTCAATTCGACACCGTTTATCACGAACATTTTTCTTATCTCTCGCTTTTTGCAGTGGAACGGATCTTTGCAGCTGCCGGCCTGCGCGTCTTTGATGTCGAAGAACTGCCCACCCATGGTGGCAGCCTGCGGATTTTCGGGTGTCACGCGGCGGCAAGTCATACCGAGACCCCCGCCGTCGTCGCTCTTCGCGCGCAAGAGCAGGCGCGCGGGATGGATACCGACGCCTATTACCTCGCCTTTCAGGCCGAGGCTGACGCAGTCAAGGATGGCTTCCTGCACTTTCTGCTGGATGCAAAGGCCCAAGGTAAAACCGTTGCGGCTTATGGCGCGGCGGCCAAAGGCAACACGATCATGAACTACGCAGGGGTCAAACCGGATCTGTTGCCTTTCGTTTGTGACGCCGCCGACGCCAAGATCGGAAAATTTATGCCCGGCAGTCATATCCCGATCATGGCCCCTGACGCCCTGCGTCAGCAGCGCCCGGATTACGTCGTTATCCTGCCGTGGAACATCGCGGCTGAGGTGAAGAACCAGCTTTCGGACCTATCCGCGGCGGGGACGAAATTTGTCACCGCCGTCCCGGCACTGGAGATCACCGAGTGAGCCGCATCCTGATGACAGGCGCGACCGGCTTTGTCGGATTGCCAGTAGCAAAACAGCTGGTCGAGGCGGGGCATGATGTAAGCTGCGTCATCCGGACCGGGCGCGAGGAGGCGCTGGAAGGGCTTAACGCGCAGGTCATTCCCAGCCCCGACCTGTTTGCCGAGACGCCCGAGTGGTGGGCGCGGGCCTGTGGCGGCGTCGACATGGTCATCCACCTTGCGTGGTATGCTGAGCCCGGGAAGTACCTCACCTCGGACAAGAACCTCGCCTGCCTTTCCGGCACGCTTGCCATCGCACAGGGGGCGGTGCGCGCCGCTGTGCGCCGTTTCGTCGGCATTGGCACCTGTTTCGAGTATGACCTGACGGCGGGCCATCTGTCTGTGGACACGCCCCTTGATCCCAAGACGCCCTACGCGGCGGCCAAGGTCGCGACCTATACAATGCTACGGGCATGGTTTGCGCAGAACAACACCGAATTTCTCTGGGCACGGCTGTTCTACCTCTACGGCGCGCGGGAAGATGCCCGCAGGTTGGTCCCCTATCTGCACGCGCAGATGGCCAAGGGGGAAGCCGCCAACCTGACCAGCGGCACAGGCCTCAAGGATTACATGGACGTGCAGGAGGCCGCCGCCCAACTGGTGGGCGACGCGGTTGGCGGGCGACAGGGGGCCACGAACATCTGCAGCGGTACCGGCACCACCATTCGCGCACTGGCCGAGAGGATCGCCGATCAGTATGGTCGGCGGGACCTGCTGAATTTTGGCGCAAGGCCGGACAACCTGACCGACCCGCCGGTGGTGGTGGGCATCCGGCCCCAGGAGACAGAATGAACCCTAGAACCAACATGCGCGAGTTGTATCGGCAGGACAGATTTCCGATTTTTCAAAACCGGATGTATGACACGCAGGCAGAGGCCATGGCCTGCCCGCGCGGCGATATCCGGCTGGTCGAAGACCTTGAAAGTGGGCTGGTCCACAATGCCGACTTTGATCCGGCTTTGGTCGACTACGACCGGAACTACCAGAACGAGCAGGCCAACAGCGCGCCGTTTCGCGCACATCTGGATTGGGTTGCATCTCTGATCAGCTCGACCATGGGTCTCGAAGAGCTGATCGAAGTGGGGTGCGGCAAAGGCACATTCCTCGAGATGCTTGCGGATCAAGGCGCGTCGATCACGGGGTTCGATCCCACCTATGAGGGGAACAACCCGTTGATCGAGCGGCATTACTTCGGGCCAGGCCTTGGTCTGGAGGCGCGTGGGCTGATCCTGCGCCATGTGCTTGAGCACATCCCATCCCCCTATAGCTTCCTGCAGAACCTTGCTGAGGCGAATGGCGGTCAGGGGTTGATCTACATTGAAGTGCCCTGCCTGGACTGGATCTGTGACAACCGCGCGTGGTTCGACATCTTCTACGAACACGTCAACTATTTCCGCCTTGCGGATTTCCACCGGATGTTTGGCCGCGTTGTCGCAAGCGGCACCTGTTTCGGGGGGCAATATCTTTATGTCGTGGCGGATTTGGCCAGCTTGCGGCCGCCGCAGTATGATCCTGCCGACGGCGCGCGCTTCCCTGCCGACCTTGCTGCAGCCGCGACAAAAGGTGCCGCACGGGCCGGAACGTCAGACGTTGTCTGGGGCGGCGCGTCAAAAGGCGTGATCTATGCGCTGCTGCGCGCGCGGGCCGGGGTGCCGGTTGCCCATGTGATCGACATCAACCCCGCAAAGCAGGGGCGTTATCTGGCCGCAACCGGCATTCGCGTGCAATCACCCGATCAGGTGCTGCCAACCCTGCCCGACACTGCCCGCATCCTTGTCATGAACCCGAACTACTTACAGGAAATCCGGCAAATGTCGAACAACACATTCACTTACATTCAGGTGCCAAATGACTGACTTCAAAGACGATATCAAAGCCCGCATTGCAAAGATGAACGACAACTCGCCTTTGCAGCATGCCGCGCTTACCTTTCTTCAGGCGTCGACTGGTCCGCAGTATTCTTATAACTTCCACTGGCAGGACCGGCCTATCATCCAGTACCCCCAAGACATCATGGCCATGCAGGAGCTGATCTGGGAGGTCAGACCGGACCTGATCATCGAGACGGGCATCGCCCATGGCGGATCGCTGATCTTTAGCGCGTCAATCCTCGCGTTGCTTGATATGTGCGAAGCGATTGAGGCCGGACAAACAATGGACCCCTCGAAATCCAAGCGCAAAGTGATCGGTGTGGATATCGACATTCGCGAACACAACCGCGTTGCGATCGAGGCGCATCCGATGGCTTCCCGAATCCAGATGATCCAAGGGTCCAGTATCGATAAGGATATCTTTGCACAGGTCCAGAAAGCCGCCGAAGGATATGAACGCGTTTTGGTTTGCCTAGACTCCAACCACACCCACGATCACGTCCGTGCCGAGCTTGAACTTTACGCGCCAATGACCTCCAAAGGCAGCTATTGCGTGGTTTTCGATACACTTATTGAAGACATGCCCGCCGATGAATACCCCAACCGTTCATGGGGACCGGGAAACAATCCGAAAACCGCTGTCTGGGATTACCTCAAGACGCACCCAGAATTCGAGATCGACAAATCCATCGCAGGCAAGCTTCTGATCACCGTCGCCCACGACGGGTTTCTCAAACGGACTGGTTAAAGCTCTCGCTTAAACTGCTTGCAACGCTTGATTGCCCCAGACCACGCGTCGGTCTTTGACTTTTTACCCGCCATTACGAGTGCTAAGTCGTCCCCCAAAATCACGTCAAGCACATGCGCAGTCGACAGGATCGTATTTTCACCATCCAATTCACCCGACACGCGGACGCTTCGTGCAGTATCCCGCCAGCGGGACAGTTTTTCGCCCCATGTCCGTTTTGGCTGCGGGGGCATTGCAATCGCTGCCTGAAGTGCGCCTTCCGAACCAGTTTCGGAAGCACGTTTCGCAAGAATTTCCACCAATTGCGCCTTCAGGTTGGGGTTTTTACGTCCCGAACTTAGCACATATCTGTACCATGCCTGATACTCAGGTTTCAGGTTTTGCAGACCGTGCCGTTCGCGTACCGTTTCGATCGTCGAAAAAAAGGCCAGCGGTACCGAACTTGCATGACCAACCACATCAGTAACCGGATCGATCTTGTTTTCCGCCTCAAACACCATGCTGGTGCCTGTGTCGCCTGTCTTGGATTGCCCCGCAGAATGCCCCCCGCCCGTGCTGGCAGGGCTGTGGCCATTGATCGAAAAGGGGTGCTCGACATGAAGGAAACGCCCCCCCTTTAAGACAGCACGATAGGCAATGTTGAAATCAGGAATGGCACTGTCAAAGATCAGGTCCGGTCGGGTCGCGGTGCGGATCAGATAATCGCGTGAAAAACAACCGTGATAAAGCTCTGGCAGAGGCTGCATTTCGTGCAGACGGCAGGCAAGCAAATTTTCACGCCGTTGAGCGCCGTCGTAAGCCGTGACGGATCCATAACTGCGCGATTTAAAAGTCCGTACACCTCCAGTTTTCTTGCCAAAGCCTTTGACCGGCCAGCCATAAGTCATGCGTTCCCAACTTATGCCATCGGGTTGGTGCTTTTCCAGCAGGGAGCGAAGCATCGGAAACTGTTTTGGTAAGATGCCATCATCATCACCAAAGTAGATCAGGTAGTCTCCAGTGGACGCCAGAAACGCCCGGTTGAAGTTCTCGCGCATCGACACCCGCGCACCCGTATTCACATAGACAAGGCGCGGATCATCAAAGCGTGCTACGATCTCTGCGGTATTGTCCGAACTTGCATTGTCACTGACTACGACCTCGATATCGGGATCATCAATTTCTAAAGCCGTCTGCAGCGAGTATTCAAGATATTTTCCCCGCTCCCGGGAGGGAATGACAATGCTGATTTTCATGTGGTTGATCCCGCTGGCTCTCTGAACAGTCAATAGCCTTTTAGGCGCATAAGCCTTCGGTGCAAACCCAAACATGAACGCGGAGTGGACCTGTCGCGGTTTGATGCCGCTCCTTTGATAGCATTTACTGCA
>JAGXHA010000004.1 GCA_024636475.1 Roseobacter sp.
AAGCACACTACCCAAATCCCCATAGCAACAAACGCCCCACCAAGCAAAACCCCGCGATTTCCCGCTTGAGCGCTTCTCCGACGCCAGGCAAAGATCCGCGTCACACAAATGTCGCGCGTGGCGTCCGAGAAACCTACACCGAAGCAGTCACCGGTGTTGATCGCGGCGAATGGCAACTGTGTCCTTGACCTCGGCCCCGACCTTTCGGTAGGCGTTGGCAATCATTCTTGCGTTTTGCCGTAAGGGACGCAAGCGGCACACTGTCCGATCAACAGGTGCAAAACATCGCTTTTCACAACCTGATTGATCGGTATCATGTACGTATCCGGCAAGCGGCGTTTGCGTCAGAGAGACTAACCCTCACAAGGAAGCTCTTTAAGTCTTGGTCCCCATGTGAAAACGCGTTGCCGCTGGCACCAGGACGCGCCCCCACGCAACTTTCGCCCAAGCGATCTCGTGAATAAAATACGCGATAAAGCCTACGATACACCCGACGATGGCAATCCCACCACCTGCCGCGACTGAACCTGTGAAAAGGAACCCGATCAACATCATTGTGATGAACCCCGAAACTTGCCAGGTGACGGCTTTCGCGAGAAGTCTGGTTTTACTGTCCATAGGGGTCTCTCCACATACTTTGCGTTAGGGTCTGTATATCGCCCCACAGTCAGCGTGGACATTATGTGAATTTGCTGCGTTAATCCCTGTCTGTTGCTTTTTATCTACAAGGTGGTTTCTAATGGACAAGCGTGATCGAGCTGACTTATTCCGAAAACGTCTCTCCGAGGCGATGACGCATACCGGCACGACCCGTAGTGCGTTATCCAGAGCCACACAGGTGGATCGCTCAACCATTGGTCAACTCCTTAAAGACGACCAACCCCGGCTCCCTAATGCGCAATTGGCAGCCGATGTTGCCGTGGCCCTACGGGTCAGCACGGATTGGCTCCTTGGGCTCACCAACAGACCCGAGACTCCTGGCGATATCGTAGCGGCGGCGCTGTCGCTCAGCCCGGCCGAGCGCACCTCGGCGGACGCACAGTTGCTCGCATGGCACCATGAGGCCGCAGGCTATAAGGTGCGCCATGTTCCTGCGACCTTGCCGGATATTCTAAAAACCAAACGCATACTGGAGTGGGAATATGCATCGGTTGCAGATCAGCGTTTGCCAGCAGCATTCGACGCAATGCACGACCAACTTGAATGGTTGTCCTCAGGTGTTTCCGACTATGAAATTGCCATCCCCCTTCACGAAATCGAGGCCTGCGCAGCGGGAACCGCTTACTACAAGGGCGTGGATGAAAGCATCAGGTACGAACAACTGAATTTCATTGCCGATCAGTGCGATCAGATGTTTCCAAGGTTGCGCATCTTTCTTTTTGACGCGCATCACGTGTTCAGCTCGCCCGTCACGATATTTGGCCCCAATTTGGCTGTCGTTTATGTCGGGCAATGCTATCTCGCTTTTCGCGAACTCGAACGCGTAAAATCTCTCTCAGGTCATTTTGACTGGCTTGTGCGCGAGGCTGTCGTGGACGCCCGGAATGTAGCGACGCACATCCGTTCCATGATGAAGGAGTGATGGAAGGCGGCTAAGGGCCGTTCATCCCTGACACTTCTGAACCAGAAGACCCGTGATCCATCTAAACCAGCCGTTGGTTAGGAATTGGGCATGGTCGGATTTGTCCGCGTTGGCGATCTTCACCCTTCGAAAATGCTGCAGGATCGACGAATGGCCTGTGTGGATAGCTGCTGCAAAGCAAGACATGTTTGAAGTTCGTTTTGCACTGGTCAGAAGCAGACGTGTGTCCGGCCTGTTTGCGCGGCACATGTGGCCGCTGGCCCTCCCTCTCGGAACATTGCTTCGCAATGTCTTGCCGGGCAGTGGATGGTTTCCGCAAACCAAGTCCCAAACCGGTTTGCGGACAAGTGATGTCTCTGACATTCGATGGGTTTTTTTGGCTGACGGGCTGACTGTGCTCCATCATTTCAATGGTCATGCTATCTCGTGTGTTCTGTTCTCCTCAGTTTAGATCCTGTGCGGTCTGTCGTATTCGTTCTTGCCCAAAACGGCCCGGATGATCCGCGCCGTCTTGTTCGCCACTGCCACGGTGGCAAGGCGGGTTGGTTTGCGTTCAAGCAACGCTCGGGACCACGGATCAACGCGTTCGGGATGTGTTTTCATCTGCCTCAGCCGAGAAGTCATCCCAGTGACCAGCAGGCGTCTGATATATCGATCCCCCATCTTTGTGATACGTCCAAGTTTCTCCTTGCCACCACTTGATCGGTTGAGCGGCGTCAGCCCCGGCCAGGCGGCAAATTCGCGACCGTTCTTGAACTGACTGGCATCACCCGCTGTTGCTACAATGGCTGACGCGGTCACAGGCCCAACACCCGGGACCGACCGAAGTAACGTCACGCGGGGGTCCTGCTTGGCTTGAAGCCGTAGACGCATTTCATACCATCGCACGCGGAGGTGCAAAGCAACAAGTTGGTTGCTCAGATTGCCAAGCACATCAGTAGCAACTTCCGGAATGCCTGACTTATCGCCATCCAGCACACTCTTTGCAAACTTGATCGCGCTGCCGATCCCCTGCGCAATCACGATACCGAATTCGCCCAGCAAGCCACGCAGCATATTACTGAGTTGGGTTCTTTGCCGGACGATCAGATCACGGGCTCGGTGGAGGAAGAGAACGCCCTGTTGCTCTGCTGACTTAATCGCGACAAATCGCATTGTTGGATGCGTCACCGCCTCGCAGATGGCGGCGGCATCAACCGCATCGGATTTGCCCCGTTTCACATAGGGCTTCACATAAATCGCTGGAATAAGACGCACATCATGACCAAATTTCCCTGCATCGACGTTTCATGATACTATGAGGCCGAGGGCTCACGCGGGTCCAACTGATCTGAGGGGGTGGACATGGAACGCAAGTTGGCGGCGATTTTGGCTACGGATATCGTCGGTTTTGCAGGGCTTGTCTCGCGCGATGAAAGTGGAACTCTGGAGCGGTTGGAACGGCTCAAATGCGACGTGATCGAAATGCTGGTCGGGGCGCATAGAGGCCGGGTTTTCAAATCCACGGGAGACGGTTTCCTTGCTGAGTTCTCAAGCACGATGGAAGCGGTGAGTTGTGCTGTTGGAATTCAACGGGCATCAGCGCTCGCGGCGCGTCAGTCGGGTGACAAAGAGGCTCTTGTGCTTCGGGTCGGTGTGTCTGTCGGAGACGTGGTGGTGCAGGGGGACGATTTGCTGGGCGACGGAGTGAATATTGCCGCGAGGCTTGAGGCGATCGCAGAACCGGGTGGCATCGCCGTGTCAGGCGACGTAATGGCCCAGATCAAAGGCAAGGTCGACCTGCCGCTGGAGGACTGCGGCTACAAGCGCCTCAAGAATTCGGATGCCCAAATTCATGTCTACATGACCCGGTCAAAACCCGGAAAAGTGGGGGGGTTTCTGGATTTTGACGAAGACGATTTGGCAAACATGGTCATTCAGGGCGGCTGTCTGTGCGGAGCCGTCCGATACGCAGTCCAAGCGCCGCCGATTAGCACGGGGTACTGCCATTGCAGCTGCTGTCGGAAATTCTCCGGATCAGTGGTAAACGCATGGACGGCTTTTCCGCTATCTGCATTTCGGTTTTTGCATGAAGAACCAAGCTATGTCGCGTCCTCGCCTATAGCGGAGCGCGGATTCGGTCCCAAATGTGGTGCAAGCCTTACCTACAAACTGGTTCGGCCGGGGAAAACAGCCTATCTGGTTGTGCATACATCAAGCCTTGATGAACCGGAAAACTTTGCGCCATCAGTTCATTCGGGCATTGAGAGCAAGATATCCTGGTTCGATATCCTGGATGATCTGCCACGAACCCGGTCCGCCGATTCCAAGGTTTTGCAGGAAGCGTGGGCGAGTGTCGGGTTGCCTGATCCCGAAAGCTGGGGCCCATTGGCCAGGCCACCGGAAGTGTTTTGAAGAAGTGGGCACCTTCGCTCTAAGGTCTTCGTTTCAAATGCCTAAAGTCATGGCCAAAACAACTGCTTAGTCCGCACAATAGAGAGTACACCGGCCTTCGGGTGCTGATGTACAGCGAACGGCTCTTTTGTCTCGAACACCTACGTTTCAGTCGACAAAAATGCTGCACCCTGCACCAACGGCCGCTTTGACGGGCCGCACCGTAGCATCCGGAATGGTTGCACGAAGGTCGGCTTTGCGCAGGACGTTGGCTTTTCAAAGTACAGATTTATAGCGGTTTCCGACGGCCAAATGCACGAGGCCGCAACACCCCTTACCCTGCGAGTTGTGCGGGCTCGATTGTTTGTTGGTCGACCAACTGAAACTCAACATGAAACGTCGTACCGATGCCCACTTGGCTTTCATAGAAGATATCGCCCGACATCTGCTTGGCCAGCTTCTTCGAGATGTGCAGGCCAAGCCCGGATCCCTGGGTCGAGGATTGTCCACTATTTTCCAACTGCTCGAAGCGACCGAAGACCTGGCTTTCCATGCCGTCGGGGATTCCTCGGCCAGCGTTCTTAATTGACAGTTTCACCTGCCCATTCGAAGTCGTGAGCGCGCCCTCGACGACGCCACGTTCCTCCGAAAACTTGATGGCATTCGATATCAGGTTATCAATGATCTGACGGATGGCAAAAGCGTCCCCAGTGACAACTGCAAATTGCATGACATCAGCCAGGGCAAGCCGAATGCCGCATTCTGCTGCGAACATTTTGTTCTCCTCGAAGCTCTCTTCAAGCAGATGGCCAAGATCGACCGGCTTGCTTTCCAAAGTCAGCGCATCGATGTCGATCTTTTGCGCCAACAGAATGTTGTCGACCAGTCGTGATAGGCGAGCCCCGTTTCGGTGGGCAATGTTCAGAAGCGAACGAATAGGATCAGCTACATCTCCAAGGCGACCGCTAAGTGCGAGCGTCAGCCCCCCGGTGAGCGAGGTCAGGGGGGTCCGCAATTCATGACTGACAACGGAGATGAAGTCGTCTTTCGCCCGGTTGGCGTCGTCTGCCCGTTGAAGTGCATCCTCCAGGGCCAACGTAATAGACAGCCGATCTGTAATGTCGACGAATGTGACGCTCCATCCGAGAATGGTCTCTGATGGATCAAGTGGGTTCTCGATTTCTCGGATTCTGGGTTCATAAACCCGCTGTCCAACTCTCAGTTGGGTGGCGTCTTCGGTCGCGTTCAGATTCTCGTTATTTGCGAGGAGGTCGCTCAGCAAACGACCAGCGCCTTGATGCCGTTCAATCTGTTTCGCTGCCGTGTTCATTTTGACTGCATTTCGATGTCTATCGATCAGAACGACGGGTTCACTCATCGTGTTGAAAAGTATGGACTGGCCGACAGAGGCCATATCAAGTGTTTTGTTGGTCAGAAGCATCCACGTAAAGGGGAGGAGCCCAAGAGCGAACATAAAAGCGGTCGGATCGAGACCAAAGACGGTAAAGCCAAAGCCAACATAGGCGCCATTCGCAATCAAAGGGGTTAACGTAATCACAACCAGCATCGTCAGCAGTGGCCATGCAACCCGCTTGGCTCGGATGAAAGCCTTCACCAGACAGAAGAGTGTCGCAAGCACAAACGCATACATGGTTGCAATAATCCCATAGAACCCTGGCCCATGAGCATAGCTTACGTAGACCTCACCCGGCGGAATGAACGAGGAATTTGTATAAAAAAGGTGGTGCCATTGGTTGGTGGCGGCAAAAGCAAAGATGGCTAAGGGGACGACGATCAACACCGTGCCGACTCTGCGCTTTTTAAGCCAGGCTGCATTGTCGATGTAAGCGAAGACGAAGAAACACCAGGCAACTGGCAAAAGGGCATTGCCCAACCATGCCAGAGTTGCCCATTGCAACTGACAGGAGAAAGTGCGCGATGCAGCCTCCAAGCCAATCATCAACAATGTCCAGATCATGGCAAGGAAGGTAAGCGCGTAGTAGCTTTTACCTTGAAAACTCTGAAATTTCATCATCCAGAACAAAACAAGACACGCGACTGCACTGACCCCGATGACCATCCACAAGGTGGGCGCCGCTACCAATCCATCAAAGCACGTCATAATTGTCTTTCCGCAGCCTCTTGCTTGTCGGTGGATGACATCACATGGTTGTGTTCAAAAATTGACCGATAAGTGACGATTGTGCAAGCCTAAGCGGACTGCCGGTTCGGATGGAAATAGACTGCTTTTTTCCAGCATATACAACCTACTGCGACGGCCTTTTCCGGTGGCTCTTGTTCACCACAGTCCGTTTGACCAGCTCCTTAAAAGCCGCGAAATTCCAGCCGTACCCGACGGTCACAACCAAGCCGACCATCGAAGAAGAAGTGTGGCCGAAGGCCTGGCTCAGTGAGGCAGGCGACAGCGGCCAATTTTACGATGAACCCAATTTGGTACCAGACAAGAACGGCTACCTTTCTTGGAAGTTAGGCTTGTTATCCGCAGCGCTCATGACCGACATGGATGTCTGTGCCCCCATGGAGAGCACAGATATCGCAGGTTTTTCTGGTGATCTTGATGTGGTGCCCGCGGTGGCCAATCTTGGCATTCGCACGCATCACCTGAAAGAAGTGGAAAGACGCTGTTGAAAAAACAACGAAAAAATACGACACTTTTTCTGGATGTAAGGGTGCTGGGTGCCACGCAGGTTCAAGGCGGGCATCTGCGAAGGGCCTCATGGCCTATGGATGACCGTACCATACGGTGACGCGATCCCACCCGCCAACCAATGGAGAGACACATGCCAATCAGAAAGTATGCCCCGGCGGCAGTCGGGCTCGTCACCGCTTTGGCGGCACCCGCCAGCGCACAGGATAGCGAAACGCTTTGCGGAGTTTCTGGTGCTGCGGCGCTTGAGGCGGTTTCAAACCATCTCGAAGGCGAGTGGGTCACCGAGTTCAAGGCGGGATACGTGGTCGCGGGGCCGATGGTGATACCCCACGGTGCCGGGCCAGCAGAGACTGGGCGTCTTGAATTGCGCAACGGGCGTCTGACCATCGTTCCCGACAACCCGGAGGGTGTCGATCTCGCCCTTGACTGGGAAACGGGTGTCGATTGGAGCTTTGACGCAGAGCCATCGCTGCCTGATGGCATGACGGCGACGAACGTGCCCGATCTGGAAATTGACGACAACGAGCTCGAAGTACTCACGGGCTGTGCCGTGAATGACCTGCCACGCCTCGTCGGCGCGGCCAGCATCATGACCAATGGCGTGTCGATGACCTTTACCCTGCCGCTTATCGTTGTGAACCAAGATCTGCTTTATGGCTTCCAACAGGTGCATGGAGTCGCGCGTGCTCAGGCTGTCATGGAACGGCGACCGGTCGTGTTGCACCGTTGAACTGCTGACCTTTGCCTGAGACGTGGCTGGGCACTTATTAGAGACAACACGCTTCGAAAGCGTAGAAATCTTTTCTTCCCCCATAGATCTTTTCCGTTCAATTCTGCTGAAAATGGGTTTTGGGGAACAAGCTACGATGCACGATGTCATGGCGTTGCAAGTTTTCAAAAAGGCCGGATTTTGATTTCCCACGCCGGATGGTTTAACGTCTAGATAGCAGCCTTCACCCAGTCCGGGTGTGGCAAACGCGGGAGAACTGAGACATGCGGGGAAAATCCCGCTTGAGCAAACAGGGAAGGTCACGACATGACACGCATCACGAAATCACTTACCGCATTGACGCTTGGGGGGGGCCTGATAGGCGCAGTGCCGGCCTCGGCCCAGGATGAAAACGTCATGGTCGTGTTCGATGGATCGAATTCGATGTGGGGCCAGATCGACGGGACGGCCAAGATCGAAATTGCCCGCAACGTGATGGACAACCTTCTGGGTGACTGGGCCGAGACCCGCAATGTCGGGCTCATGGCCTATGGCCATCGGCGCCGCGGTGACTGCTCGGACATTGAGATCCTTGTGCAGCCCGGTGCCGATACGCGCGCAGGGATACTTGACAGGATCGGCGCGATCACACCGACGGGCAAGACGCCGCTGACCAGCGCCATCGAACAGGCCGCCACAACGTTGTCTTATACAGATACGCCCGCCACTGTCGTCCTGATCTCGGATGGTCTGGAAAGCTGCGAAAGGGACCCCTGTGCCGTTTCGCAGGCCTTGGAACAGGCTGGGATCGGCTTTACCGCGCATGTGGTAGGTTTCGGACGGAGCGACGCGGACGCCGGTGCGCTGTCCTGCATCGCGGAAAACACCGGTGGGCAATATCTGTCGGCGGGGAATGCCGATGAACTTGGCGCGGCGCTCAGCGCTGTTGGGACTGCTGTGGCCGCAGCCCCTGAACCGGAGCCCGTCCCCGAACCAGAGCCTGAACCGAAATACGAGGTCACGCTTGCCACGCCCGACACCGCTCTGGCCGGATCGGCCTTCGAGGTCAGTTGGACCGGCGCGGTCAGCAGCAGTGATTTCATCACCGTGGTTCCCGCAGGCAGCGACGAAGGCACTGTCGAAGGCCACGTCCGTACAAGAGACAATTCCGGTGACACCCTTCGCGCACCGGGGGAACCGGGGCTCTACGAGGTCCGTTACGTCCTGGGGAAAGGCCGCAGGACGCTCGCCTCCAGCCCGATCGAGTTGACCGAGCCGGAAGTCACGCTGACCGCGCCCGACACCGCGCTGGCCGGATCGGCATTCGAGGTCAGCTGGACCGGCGCGGTCAGCAGCAGTGACTTCATCACCGTGGTTCCCGCAGGCACCGACGAAGGCACTGTCGAGGGCCACGTCCGCGCAAGAGAGAATTCCGGTGACACCCTTCGCGCCCCCGGAGAACCGGGGCTCTACGAGGTGCGTTACGTCCTGGGGCAAGGCCGCAGGACGCTCGCATCCAGCCCGATCGAGGTTACCGAACCGGAGGTCACGCTTGCCGCGCCCGACACCGCTCTGGCCGGATCGGCCTTCGAGGTCAGTTGGACCGGCGCGGTCAGCGGCAGTGACTATGTCACGATCGTGCCCGTAGGTTCCGATGATGGCGCACGCGAGAACCACTTCCGTGTCCGTGACGACAACGAGAACGACCTTCGCGCGCCGGGACAGACCGGACTTTACGAGGTGCGCTACGTGCTGGAAGAAGGCCGCCGTACTCTTGCCTCACAACGCATCGAGGTTACCGAACCGGAGGTCACGCTTGCCGCGCCCAACGAGATTCGCGCTGGCTCTGCCTTTCCGGTGACCTGGACCGGCACGGTATCGCGCAGCGACTACATCACCATCGTGCCCATGGGTGCCAACGCTGGCGCGCGCGAGACCCATTTCCGGGTGCGCGACGACACCGAAAACGATCTGACCGCCCCAACAGAGACGGGGTTCTACGAGATCCGCTACGTGCTGGAAGAAGGTCGCCGCACGCTGGCCATGCAGCCCATCGAGGTTCTGGCAGAGGATGCCACCCTTGAACGGGGTGCCAGTCTCGACGCGCCGGAAACGGCGGCTGCGGGATCGACAATCACGGTCGGCTGGACGGTCGAAAACGAGAGTGCCGATCAGCGCATCACCTTCGCCCGCGCGGATCAGGCGATCTTTACCTGGGTCGTGGCCGTCAAGCTGGACACACCGTCGCCGCTGGAAATTACCCTGCCCGAGGAGCCGGGCAGCTACGAGTTGCGCGTACTGGATCTGGTTGAGCAGGAGGTTCTGGTTCGTCAACCGATACAGATTGACTGATGCAAGGTTGGCGGCTCACGCAGATAAATGGCGAACGGGTTCCCGGTCAGGACTTGTTTAGTCCGCGCTGTCAGCGACTTAAAGCAACGCCGCACGTCACCCAGATTGGCTATAAAACGCAATCCTGTGTTGCGTGGCAATGGGCTCGTGCAATCAGATCCCGCGCGAGCCCGAGAACCCACGACAGCGCTGTCGAACCTGTCTTCTCGACCAGCCCAAGGATTTCAGATGTTTTCCCGCACCGCCGGCTGTTGGGGTAATGCAGGTGCCGTTCAAGTGAAATCAGTCACCGCGACCATAAAGAACAGCTGGGGAAATACGCCGCTACTTTATCTGAAATATGCACTGCCCGAATAGGTCTGTGACATGCCTGAATAGCTTTGTGACATCCCCACCTATTTTTGCAAAGCGTGACTCAGAGCCCTAATTGAGTTAGAGTTTCAGCATTAACAGCTTAGAAAAAGCTGGCGACTTAATCAGTAAAATATCAAGTTTACGAGGAATCCCGCCATGCGAACCACCCGCTTTTTTATGAATCTCTGCTCCGGACTGCTGCTGTCCAGCGGCATGACAATCCTCATCGCAAAACCTGCCGACGCGCAAGGCATACGCACGATGACAGTGCTCGGCTCAATTCAAGGAACGGCGGACGGCACGGAACGTGCATGGTTGACCATTGCGGGCGAGGTCAAAGGCGAACCCATGTCGTCCGCCGCATGGCGCCCTTATTCAATGCCAAACATGATGGAAGGGGCATTCGCCGGAATGAGCGATACGGTACGCACGCAGATGGAAGAGCGCATGAAACTGATGTCTGAGATGATGGGCGAGGGGGCCGACAATCCGCTCACCCAGATGTTTGGTGGCGGAAGCGATGATCAGGTCCAGTTGCGGATTATGGGCGTCGACCCCGAAGCCGAACCTGTCTTGCTGCAGGGCGGCCTGACCATCGAATTGCCGCCGTTTTCGGCTGATAGCACAGACCAGATACTGAGCGGACGCAACGAAGCCGAGATTTCCTATCACAAGAACTTTGGAGAAGGCACCGGTTTTTATGCATCCTCGCATGACGTCGGAACGACAGCCACAGTGGCTTTCGACAGGCTGGAAATCGTCGATGGCGGCGGGTTTGCCGCTGGGACCTTCGAGGCGACCCTTTGCCCGATTTCTGCCCTGATCAACAATGTGCCCGATCCAGAGGTTTGCATTCTGCTCGCCGGTCAGTTTGAGACAGAACTTGGCGAAGAGGCGGCGGACATGTCAAAGACGCCGACATCCAATTGATGGTGGGCGGTACGACATTACGCGCCGCAATCTTCCTCGCATTTACGGTTTGCTGACAGAATTCCTGATTGGAGACTCAGATGACCTTGTCAACTTACTGGACCAACAGTCTGATCGTGACGGCGCTTTTTGCCTGCCTGTGCTTACCTGCATCCCTTGCTGCCCAGACTTACACGCCTCCCGATCCTGACGCAGCAGCCCTTAAGCCAGTGCCCGAAACCCGGATCGCCGATGTCACCGACAATCATCAAACGGCAGGTGCGAAGGCCAGCCGCGATCGGAACAGAGGCGCAGGCAGACTGGGTCACGCTTTTGCAGCGCGCCGTTGATCTGGATGACCCAGATTTCAACCGCACTGCCCGCAATGAGCTTAAGGGGTTCCAATAAGCACAAAGCCAGCAGCACTTTACAACATGGACCAAAAGAAAGGATCGGCGCATGCCAAACGGTTTCAAATCAAGTACAGGTACAGCCATTTTTTCACTTTTCGCAGCCTTCGCCCCGGTTGAAGCAACCGCACAATTCGATGGACATGGCCCTGACGCATGGCAGGTGACGGGGGTTGCCACCGACGACTGGCTGAACCTGCGCATGGGGCCGGGCACTGACTACGCAATCATCGGATCGTTTCCGTCCGGTGCAACCGGTTTGACGATGACCACATGCGTTCCCTTCATGACCGAAGGGCAAGGGATCATGCTGTCACAGGCTGAACGCACCCTGCTTGATCTGCCGCCGCGCTGGTGCCTGATGAGCAACGGTCGGACCCACGGCTGGGTCGCCGCTCGTTTCCTCATGGAGGCGACTGCCGCCGTCTCGCAGGACCAGAGCAGCGAAAAGATGATCGCCGACGCGGTTCTTCTGGTGAAACGGCTCTATGCGCGCCACTATCAGGCCATGCGCGGCGAGGCTTTGTCACCGCTCGGCGCGTCGCGTGCGCGGGATTTCTTCATGGCAGACATGGCTGACGATCTGGGACAGCGACACTGGCAGGCAGACCCGCTCTACGATGCGCAGGACACAGATATTGGCAACCTGCGCATTTTTGCCGACCCCAACCATCCGATGCTGCGTGGCATGATCACGGTGCGGGCAGAGTTCACAAATTTCGGGCAACCTCAATCGGTTGTCTTTAATCTGCGTGCAGACCCCGCACAATTCGACGCACCGGTGCGGATCATGCGGATCGATCACGGCGACTGGTCAGTGCCCTGAGGCGGTCATCAGAAATGGCAAGCGATTTGACAGCTTAACTGAGGGTCAAAAAACCAACGCGCTGAAACTTGCCGTTGCCACGGCTGCGGCCGCCATCCTGATGTTCTTGCCTTTGCGTGCCAACACCTTGGTTAATCTGTCGGTAACTGGAACCGATGCCAATATATTCTTGCCGCAGAATTCGAAAGACGTGGCTTTGAGCATTCCTAAGAAAATGATGAAGAACCAAAAATCGATGGTCGCCGAATTTGGCCGCCGCGGGAAGGTAGACCCCCGAAAGATCTTGGAGTTGTGGATGCGCAAGGCACGACCGCTCGTGATGAAACAGATCCAGACGCCTGATCCCACGAAATTACTCGGCGGGGCAAAGTATCACTATCTGGCGACTGGCTAGCGGTATGCCACCGCAGATCAGGACATCTACATGACGCTGCATCAGGTCCGCCACGGCATTGCGTCCATTTTGAACAACTCGCCCGGGACGGTCCTCAAAACGTATGCCTTTTTTTGACCGGGCGAAGGGCGTTCTGCGCGGCATGGAAGGCCTCAAGGGGGTGAACGCGACACTGGAAAAAGGAGCCAAGAAATGAAGAAATATACTGTGACAGAAGCAGAATTGCCAAAGCGCATGCGCAAGTTCCTTGCCGATATTGATGAAGGAAAGGCGTTTGGCGCGAAAACGCTGCGCATTAACCGGGCAGTCGTCTCCTCTGCCTTGCGCGGTCTGATTGAAACGGCACGCCACGCCCGCATCCCGACACCATTGCTGATATCATAGGAAATGCAGCGGAAGTTTGTGTTCTTGCGAAAAGTGATGGTGCCACGATTCACAATCCACCGAAAATCCCATAAATTGATGGGCTGAGCGCACCCGAAGACCGAGAGCCGAAGGGGCGCTACACCAGTTTTGAAGAGATTGGCGTACTGATGCAGTGGATTAAGTGATGACTGCAAAAATATGGACGCATCAGTCAAAGGAGAAGACGTTGATCCCATATTACGCTTTTGCAAAGCTTTGGGGGGGTCGCTTGGCACAGACGCGCGATGCGCATCTGACCCCAGATGAATATTAACCGCCAGAATTCTCGAACATCCCTGCACTGTCGGATCCACCCGGTGGCGTTTTCTGCAGTCTTCTAATCATCCGTTTCGAAAAACGATCCGCCTTACTGTGGGGTCCATGTTTCGGATCCGATTGTATCTGACCCGCCGTAGGTCCATATTCCTGTCCACTGTCCGTTTTCCTGCTGAACAAACAGGGCCAAGCCAAAGTTGTCGCCAGCCCCGTAGGACACAGCGAGGGCTGTGTCGTTTTGGGCAGCCTCACCGAAGATAATCGAGCCGTTGACGTTTGCTGCCCCGATTGCGGTGCCTTCAAACTCTTCACCGTCGATCCGCCACAGTACGGAATAGGTGGCCCCGTTCGTCTTGATTGCGACAGCCCCTTTATAAGTCGACCCGTCGCCCGGATTTACGCCGCTAACATCGTATACGCCAACGGGCTGCGCGACTGCGCTTTGGACGCCGATGAACAAGATAGCGGCGACTGGGAAAATAAATGATCTCATGGTGCGGCGACCCTTTGCTGAAGCGGCATCTTCCGATTGAGATACCATGTCTTTTGATAGTCACAGGTCGGTGGGCTTAGTCAATCGAGCGCAAAATGACAGCGGTGCAACAGACAAGAGGGCAGCGCACCGGCGCTGCCCTCTTTTTTCGTTCCTGATCGTCTAAGTCGCGTTTCAGGCAAGCTATATTGGCCATCGTCCCATCACTTAGAAGTTCAGAGAGATGTCGCGATGGTTGGCATTACAGCGCGCCATAAACAGCGCCTGTTCACGGTTCAAACGGTCCTGGCTGCGCAGACCCAGAGTGTTGCGGATACTTTCAAGGTAGACCGCAAGCTGTGGACGCAGCTCAGTATCGGCCTGCGCGCGCCAGACGGCCTGGTCTTCGTACTCGGCCAACGCCTTGTCATATTCGGCCAGTGCCTTGACGCGATCAGGGTTGTTCTTGTCCTTAAGCGCGCTTTCAGCCTTTCCAAGGGCCGATCTGATATCGCTGGCACCTTCGACGTCGCTGAACCTGTCTTTCAGTGCGTCAACTGTCGTATGCGATTCAGCCTCTGGCTGGGTTGCAATAACAGTCCTCAGATCGCGCAGGGGCTGTTCAAGCTCGGCAAAAGCATCGTTTGAGTTCAACACGGCAAGAACTTCCAGTGGGGCATCCCATGCAGCATCTGCCTGACGTTGATAGGAGGTCCGCGCCTTTTGCTCGGTGTCCGTCAGCTTGGCAAATTCGGTGTGAACTGCCTCCCAGCCTGCTGGGATATCTGCGCGCAATGCTTCGACGTCAGCCAGCAAGGCGTCACGCCGCTTTTCAAGACGCGCTTTGGCTTTCGCTTCGGCTTCGGACCGCAAGCGGCTGATGCGCAACTTCAGATCGTCGGCTTCTTCTTGGATCTGGCGGATCTGCTTTTCAAGAGCACGCACAACGATCTGTTGCGGCCGGTATACCCGCGATGCCGCGTTTACGGCTTCTTCGGCGTCAAACGCAGATTGCAGCAGGGCGACGGCTTGGGTGCCGCTTTCGATCCCTTCGGTCAGTTCTTTGGATAGGTCTGCGGGCAGGGATGAAAGGTCCAATGCGCGTGCATCTGCCAGTGCCATGACCAGCGGTCCACCGTCAGAGATTTTCGACCCCACGTATTCCTCGATGCAGTATTGCAGTTTGGGGTTACGTGGCGGCGGGGCTGTTTCGCCAAGGAACGACATGCGGTTGGGCAGGTAGTTTACCAACGGCGGATAGAAGCCGACGACGGCCAGCGCCGAGAGTTGCAGGCCGATGAAAACGACCACACCCTTGTACATCGACACGGTTTTGACCACGGCAGGGGCGACCCCGCGCAGATAGAACAAGGCAAAGCCGAAGGGTGGTGTCAGGAACGATGTCTGTATGTTCAGACCAATCATGACGCCCAACCAGACTGCGGTGATGTTCGCAGATGGATCGGCCAACAGGATCGGGGCGACAATCGGCACCACGACCACGGCGATTTCGATGAAATCCAGAAAGAAGCCCAGGATAAAGATCACAGCCATCACGATGATGAACTGTGTCCAGAAACCGCCCGGCAGACCAACCAGGAAGTCACGCACCAGCTCTTCGCCACCAAAGGCACGGAAGGCGGCGGTCAACATGGCAGCACCCAGAAGGATGATGAACACCAGCGATGTCGTTTTGGCCGTTTCCAGCATGACGCCTTGCAGGGTCCGCTCAATACGCAAAACGCGAATGCCACTCCAGACAATGGAGACAAGCAGCATCGCTGTGCCCACCAGACCAAGTTGGATGCCGAACATGTCCTGTGGCGTGTCGATGAATTTCAGGTTCATCTCGTAGTTCGAGATACAGAAGGTCAGCAGTAAAAGTGCCAGTATGCCAAGGATGGCGGGCGCGAATTTCAGCTTGCCGCCGTCATCGTTCAGGCGGTATCCGGCCATCATCAGCGCGCCTGCGGCACCGATTGCACCGGCTTGGTTCACGGTCGCAACACCTGTCAGGATGGAACCCAAAACAAGGAAGATCAGCGTCAGCGGCGGAACGAGGGTTATAATGACCTTGCCCCAGAATGCCGCGTCAAACTTGCCACCCATGCGCACGGCTGGTGCCGCTTTTGGGTTCAGCATGGCGTAGATCAGGATATAAAGCATATAAAGCGCGACAAGCAGGAGGCCCGGAATCAACGCGCCAAGGAACATTTCACCTGCCGAGGTCGATGCGACGCCAAAGGCCGATGGCATGCTGATTTCGCCCGTCGCTTCCTTGTAAAGCGCCTTGCGTGCTGTGCTGGCTTGATCGGTGGCAGATGCCAGCTGGTCGGCCAGAATGATCAAAACGATAGAAGGCGGAATGATCTGCCCCAATGTGCCGGACGCGGCGATTGTTCCTGTCGCAAGTGACGGTGAGTAATTATTGCGCAGCATCGCGGGCAGGGAGATCAGGCCCATTGCCACCACGGTCGCGCCCACGATACCTGTTGTCGCCGCCAATAGCGCGCCCACAAACACCACCGAGATGCCCAAGCCGCCCGGTACAGGCCCAAAAAGCTGGGCCATGGTGACCAACAGGTCTTCGGCGATCTTGGAGCGTTGCAACATGATGCCCATGAAAATGAAGAGCGGGATGGCGATCAGCGTATCCCTCTCGACCTCCCAATAGATGCCGCGCAGGTTTGTGACCCCCGCTGACAGCCATTGCTGGGGGCCGCCCGAATGGAAATAGGCGTCTGTGCTGCCGGCAAAGAAGTGCCCGCTGATGGCTGCCAGACCGATGGCGATGATCGCTGATCCGGGCAGCGCAAAGGCCACCGGATAGCCAGATATCAGGGCCGAGGCCATGATAACGACCAGAAGGGCGAGAAATAATAGTTCCATGTCCGTTGCTCCTACTTAGTGGGCAATGGGCGTCGCTTTGCGCGCGCCCTCTTCGTCGCGCCAGTCGGCAACGGATTCCAAGAAATAGCTGACAAATTGAATCAGCATGGTGATGGCGAAGATGCCCAGGAACGCGGCCATCTGGTATTTTACATACATGCCGGTCGTGCCCGATTGGGTCACTTCGAAGTTCAGCACGGGGCTGTTGATGATTGATGTCTTGCCGTTAAAGCCGATCCAGATGATCACCCAGGCTGTCGTCATCCCCAGCAGCAAAGAGCCCCATGCGTTCAGGAACCCCTTGGTGGTTTTGCCCAGACCCGCATAAAGCACGTCAACGCGGACGTGCCCGTCTTCAAACAGCGTATAGGCCGAGGCGAACAAGAACAGTGCCGCGTACCAGTAGCGCACAAGATCGCCCATCATTGCCTGTTCGTAAGAGAAAACGAACCGAGAGATCACGATTGCAAGCTCGGACGCGACGATCATCAGCGCCAGCCAGGGAAAGCCAAGGGTCCGGGTGAACAGGGCGATAACCATACCCAAAACAACCAAAGGCATGTGAACGTAAGTCCCTACATAGGAGGCGCGCCCAAGGTTATTGACCATATCCGAGCTCATAAAAGGGGCCAGCATGCTTTCAACGCGGGCCAAAGCCAAAAGAGCGTCGACAACCCCGACCATCAGAACGATCCAGAAGGCGGCACGGATGATGTAGGCGTTGAAATTATGAATTTTCAGCGCATCAAGGCGCAGACGGCGGTAAGGTGTCATCACAACGAACACGCCCGCCAGTACAAGGCAGACCACATAGATGGCCACATTCAGCATCGCAGCCGCACCGCCCCCCGAAAATGCGGAAAAGACCCCTGGATATCCCCAACCCACGATTAAAACGTTGTTGATCGAGAACGCGGTCAGAATGGCCAGCATACCCCAGCCGAGAAACCGCACAATCGGGGCAGGTTGCCCCGGTGCTGTCAGTTGCGGATCACGCGTTGCGTTCATGATAATCCCCTGGCGCAAAACACACCCCTCGACTGCCCTTGGGGCAGGAGGGTCATGTGTAAAATAGGTAAAAAGCGGGACCCTGCGGGCCCCGCTCCGTTTGTCATGACCTAAGTCTTAGGAAAGGCCCAAGACGCGGTTACGCTGGTTGACATAGCGACCTTCGAAAAGCGACATCATCGTCCCGATTTCGCGCAGCGAAGACTGATAGCTGTCGTCAATACGTGCGGCAAGGTCAGAGTGACCGCGCACTTCTTCAAAGACTTCCGCTGCTGCGACACCGAAGGCATCCCAGATCTCGTCGTTGAAGTTGCGGATCTCGACCCCATGCTCTTCTTTCAGCTTGGTCAGGTACTCACCGTTCTTGGCAACAACTTCGTTGTGTGCCGTCTGGTGCTCTTCTGTACAGGCTGCCTGAATGATGGACTTTTCATAGTCGGTCAGACCATTCCAGAAATCGAGGTTCATACCAAACGCAAGACCGCCGCCTGGCTCGTGCATACCGGCAGTATAGTAGAACTTGGCCGCTTCGTAGAACTTCATGAAGTAGTCGTTGTAAGGACCAACCCATTCAGTTGCGTCGATGGATCCGGAAACCAAGTTTTCATAGATCTGGCCGCCTGGCAGGGACACGGTGGATGCGCCCATCTTGGTAAGAACCTGACCGCCAAGGCCCGGAATACGCATTTTCAGACCTTTGAAGTCGTCAGGCGATTCGATTTCCTTGTTGAACCAGCCACCGGCCTGTGTGCCGGTTGATCCGCACATCAGCGCCTTGACGCCAAAGCTGCCGGACAGTTCGTCCCAAAGCTCCTGTCCGCCACCGAACTCGATCCACGCGTTCCATTCAGGTGTGGACATGCCGAATGGCACGGACGTGAAATAGTTGAAACCCGGGTGTTTGCCGCCCCAGTAATAGTCAGCGCCGATATAAGCCTGGCTGTTGCCTGCGGCTACTTCGTCAAAGCTGTCAAAAGCGCCTACGCGCTCGCCGGCAGCGAAATATTCAACGTTGAAACGGCCATCCGAAATGATGGCAATACGCTCTGCCAGACGCTGTGCCGACGTACCCAAACCAGGGAAATCCCGTGGCCATGTCGATACGATTGTCAGCTGCTTGGCACCTTGTGCCAATGCGGGTGTCGCCAGTGTGACTGCCCCTGCGCCAAGTGCGGCACCCTTCAAAAACTTGCGTCGTTCCATAGTGTCTCCTCCCGAGAGTGGTTTTTTTGTTTTACAATTTTCCCAAGCTATTCGACTTTTCGAAGTATACAAGCGTTCTTTGTCGTGTTTTTCAGGATATGTCGGATCGCAGGCCGTTGATAACGCCCACATCTATATGCAAGATTTTAAAAAGGTCCATATTGGCAATTTTAGATTAAAATATAGTCAGTGCGGCAGGGTGGACATGCTGCTTTTTGTGGCACTTTCAGCTGAGACAGGTGAAGCGATCTGGACGCAAGAACCGCGAACAACCGCTTTTCCGCGGTCTTCTTACCCAATTTCAGCAGTCGATTCGCATTTTGACGTGGGTGTTCTTAGGTGAAAGCGGCCATGTTACTGCGATAACTGACCGGTCTTTGGCGTGGCATAATTGATGTACCGTAAGGTGCGATAACTATCCGATCTTCAAACGAAGCGCGCGCAGTTGGTTCCCGAGACTGGGCACATATGATACGGCGTTTTGAGAAGAAGTCAGATATCGATAAGGAACTGAAAAGGGGTGAGGTAGGAGCTAACTGCTATTTTCCCTCAGCACACTTATAGATTGGCTGGACGATTAGGTAAGGCCGCCGCCGTGCGCGATTGGTGGCCTTCTATTTGGCGATTTACGAGTGTAGACTTGAGCTCTGGCGTGGTACAGTTGATGCGCGCTGATGCAGTGGAGTAAATGATGACTGTAAAAACATGGATGCATCAGTCAAAGGTAAGCCACCTGCACGACTTGCAGATCCCCGCAAGAGCCGCAATTACCACATTGGGTAAGTCGGCCAAGTTACTGTAATAAAGGCGAATATACGTGGTACTCACATGACCCCCGGCGCACGCGTTCAAGCTGCGATTGAAATCTTTGACGCAATGGCCGAGGGGCTGCCAGCCGAGCAGGCGATGACCCGCTGGGCGCGGGGCAGTCGATTTGCAGGATCAAAAGACCGTGCCGCCGTGCGCGATCACGTGTTCGACGTCTTGCGGCAACGCCGGACGGCAGCGCATCTGGGCGGCGGGGACAACGGCCGCGCGTTGCTGATTGGCAGCTTTCGGTCGCAAGGCGTTGATCTGGAAGAGCTTTTCAATGGTATCGGCCATGCCCCTTTGCCCCTGACCGAGGCGGAACAACCTGCACCCGAAACCAGTGCTGACGAAGCTGTCCTTTGGAATTTGCCGGACTGGATCATTCCGGAATTCAAGGCGTCGCTTGGGTCGCGTGCACAGGATGTTGCGCAGGCGCTTCAGAATCGCGCGCCCATTACGCTTCGGGTGAACTTGGGTAAGACAAATGTTGGCTCCGCCACGCGCGCACTTGCCGCAGAAGGGATCGAAACACGCCCGAACCCGCTGGCACCAAGCGCTTTGACGGTTCTTGAGGGAGAGCGTAAAATACGTAACTCTGCCAGCTACTTGCAGGGCGAAGTTGAGCTTCAGGATGCAGCCAGTCAGGCAGTTGTCGCCGCAATGCCCAAGGCGGGCCGTGTGCTGGATTATTGCGCTGGTGGGGGCGGCAAGGCTTTGGCAATTGCGATGGACGGACAGGCAAATGTGGTCGCGCATGATATCGATCCGCGCCGCATGCACGATCTTCCCGCTCGGGCCGAGCGCGCTGGCCGCGAGGTACGCCAGGTCGAAACCGAAGATCTTGCGAAAGAATCCCCTTTCGACGTTGTTTTATGCGACGCCCCTTGTTCAGGCAGTGGCGCATGGCGGCGCTCTCCTGAAGGGAAATGGACGCTGACGCCAAAGCGTTTGCAAGAATTGATGGCAATACAAGACGGCATTCTGGATGCAGCCGCCAAGCTGACAAAACAAGACGGATGCCTAGTTTACGCAACCTGCTCGGTACTTGCATGCGAAAATGAAGATCGGGTTAAAGCGTTTCTTGAGCGCCATCCGGACTGGTCTGTCGGATTGCAAAAGCGGTTTGATGCGGATGCTGACGGCGACGGCTTTTTTACGACACACTTGCACCGGGACTAATGATGTGCATTATCAACCTATGCGTGTTTTCGGGTTGATACCAGCTGACTTTAACAACTGATTAACCCCCTTCACGTAGACGTATACCGGAGTCTATTTGAAAAGGTGGCATCGTTGTCAAACCGGACAGGCAAGAATACCTTATCCAGACGCAGTCGGGTGCTGTTTTTGGTGGCTGCTGCATTGGTGGCTTTGATTGCTGCTTATCTGTCAACGTACTATGCGCTTACCGTCATATTGATATCGGCGGGCAGTGCCTTTTCCAGCGTTGCCATTTTGGTGGTTGCGGCTGATATCATTCGAAAAAACCGGTCTCGCAAAGATCAGCAGGCGATCACTGATTTCATTGTTCATGACGCAAGCCCCAGCGTGTTCGCGACCGAAGACGGTGGTGTGACAGCCATGAACATGGCCGCAAAAACGCTAAACCAGGACAATGCGGTCCTGACAGTGGCCGCGTTTTTGGCCCCTCAATTTGCAAACCCGTCCTCAATCGTCTGTCGGTTGCAGGCCCGCGCAGAAGGAACAGGTGCAGCGCGCGAGGATATCCTGACGCGGTCAGGGCAGATGCGGTTGTCGGCACATCGCGTATCTGACGGATATTTGTGGCGCCTGGAAACCATTCAGCACAAAGGGGCGCTTGGCCCGCGCAGCCATGAGAAGGGCCTGCCTATGCTCATGATCGGGCGGTCAGGCACAATATTGTTCATGAACGATGCAGCCTGTGTGCTTTTGGGGTCGCGGATCAAAAGTCTTGATCGTGTCTTTGAAACCTTGCCGGTATCCCATGGCGATGTGGCGGAGGTGACGACGGCGCAAGGGGGCGAATTGATGTTGGTCGCCAAAATGGATGCAGGCGCAGGGCGCAAGGCAATGTATTTATTGCCAAATAGTCCGGGGCGATCGAATAATAGCAGTTGGCAGGTGTTTCAGGATCTGCCGATCCCGCTGATCAGGATTGCCCCGGATGGTGCGGTCTTGATGTATAATCAGATGGCTTCCAGGTTGGTGGGCAACGCATTGCAACCTGACGCGCCGCTTACGAACTTGATGGAGGGGTTGGGACGCTCGATCAACGACTGGCTGACCGACACGCTAGAGGGCAGATTGGTTCAAAAGTCCGAGTTCTTGCGCCTCAAGCGGGACGAGCGGGAAGTCTTCGTTCAGGTGACCCTTAATCTCGTGTCAGATCAGGGCAAGCCTGCGCTGATTGCCGTCCTGAACGACGCGACAGAGCTGAAAACGCTGGAAGCGCAATTCGTTCAAAGTCAGAAAATGCAGGCCATCGGGCAGCTTGCAGGCGGCGTAGCGCATGATTTCAACAATTTGCTGACCGCAATCTCGGGCCATTGCGATCTGCTTTTGTTGCGCCATGATCAGGGCGACCCAGACTATAGCGATCTTATCCAGATCAACCAGAATGCGAACCGGGCCGCGGCCTTGGTAGGGCAGTTGCTGGCCTTCTCGCGCAAGCAGACCTTGCGCCCTGAAACGTTGAACCTGCGCGATACCTTGGCGGATCTGACCCATCTGTTGAACCGGCTTGTCGGGGAAAAGGTGGTCTTAAGCGTGTGTCACGACCCCCTGTTGAAACCTATAAGGGCAGATAAACGCCAGTTGGAACAGGTGCTTATGAACCTGGTGGTGAACGCACGCGACGCAATGCCTGAGGGGGGAGAGATCAAGATCACGACAGAATGCCTCGGCCTTGCCAGCCCGTTGCGGCGCGACCGCGTCACCGTGCCGCCTGGCGAATATGTCACGCTCCAGGTGGCAGATGCGGGGTGCGGTATACCGGCAGACAAACTGCAAAAAGTGTTCGAGCCGTTTTTCACGACCAAGCGCACGGGCGAGGGTACCGGCCTTGGGCTGTCGACTGCCTATGGCATCATCAAGCAATCGGGGGGCTTTATCTTTATCGACAGCAAGGTCGGCGTGGGGACCATCTTTACCCTTTATTTTCCAGTCATGGCGCAAATAGCTGCATCAACACCCGAAAAGCCGATTGCGCCTGCTGCCCCCATTGTCAATTTCGACGATGGTATCGTCCTTTTGGTCGAGGACGAGGCACCCGTGCGGGCATTTGCAAGCCGTGCATTACGCCTGCGTGGGTATACCGTTCTGGAGGCTGAATCAGCCGAGGTTGCCCTGAAAACGCTGGAAGATGAGACGCTCAATATCGACGTTTTTGTAACGGACGTCATCATGCCGGGCATGGATGGCCCCAGTTGGGTGCGAGAGGCGCTGAAGGACCGTCCAGGCGTGCCGGTCGTCTTTGTATCTGGCTATGCGGAGGACAGCTTTGGTGCCGCGCAGATGTCGATCCCGAACTCTGTCTTTTTACCCAAACCGTTTTCACTGACGGATCTGACCAACACGGTCCACCGCCAGATGCGCTGATCATTGGATCGACTCATACAGGGCGAATTCCTCTGCAAACTTACGGCGAAACCGTTCTTCAATGTCGGGCGACAATGTCAGATCCATCTGAGGCGAGACATTTTCACGCTTCAGATCGAAACTGACTTCAAGGCGGTCTTGCAGGAACGTCTTCAGCCGGTGCTGATCTTCATAGCGGAAGTAATGCGTGATCCCGGTTCCGTTTGGCTGGGGCGCCATAAAGTTAAGCTGGCTGCCGACATCCGCAAAACGCGGTTTATTGCCTTTCATGTAAGCCAGGATGAATTCGTCAAAGCTGACATCAAACGTGGCATTGGGTTTGCCCTGCATGAAGGGGCGGCGGCGGTAACGGTACCAACTTCCCAGCCAGCTGATCGGTTCACGCATGACGGCCATCAACTCCATCTCGGCATCGCAGACCTTCAGAAACATCGGCCGGACAAACCGGTTGTAGCGATAGACAGGCGCATGCTTGAGCATCGGTGGTTCGGTGATCACCATGTCAGCCCGGTGTGCCAATGCGGTCTGGTAGGCCGTGGTCCCGGTTTTGGGGACAGACAAAAAAGCAAGCCGTTCCTTAAAGAAAACAAGCATTTGAAAAGGCTCCCCAGTCAGGTCAGGTCGGCTGTGCGGCGACCCGTTTATTTTGCACTTTTTGCGATTGTTCCTCAACACCTATCCGTGAGGAGATCAAGCTTGTGCATGAAGCAATGACTGCCCTAAAAAAACCGGGTTTTTGGTCTGCGCGTCAACCTTGACCCTCACGCAGTGCTATCTGGAAGCATGTTCCGCCTTGATCATGTCGGCGCATTTTTCTGCAATCATGATGGTTGGGGCATTTGTGTTTCCGCCGATCAGCGTTGGCATAACCGAGGCATCCACGACCCGCAGGCCTTTCACGCCATGGACCTTTAATTGCGGATCGACAACTGCCATGTCATCGATACCCATCTTGCAGGTGCCGACGGGATGGTAGATCGTATCGGCGCGGGCGCGAATATGGCTTTCCCATTCGGCATCGGTCATGTTGTCTTTAACGCCGAAAAGCTCTTTCTTGATATAGCCTGCCATCGCTTGAGATTGCAGGATTTCACGGGTGATCTTGGCCCCTTTGATCGTGGTTTCCAGATCGTGCCGATCTGACAAGAACTTGGGGTCGATGGCTGGGTCTGCGTCTGGATCGGCGCTTTGCAGAAAAACCGAGCCCCGGCTTTTGGGCCGTAACGTACAGATATGGCAGCCATAGCCATACCCCAAATGCAAGCGCCGCGCATGATCATCCACCACCGAGATGACAAAATGCAACTGGATGTCGGGCCGGGCCAGCGCCGGATCTGTTTTCAGAAATGCACCACCTTCGGCAAAGGGCGTCGCGATCATGCCAGTGCCTTTGCGCCACCATTCGATGATCGCAGCGGCCAGGCGCGCTGTTCCGGTCAATCCGATGCCGAAATTATTGGTGTCATTGGTTTTGTAGGACAGCGTGAAATCCAGATGGTCCTGCAAGTTTTGCCCGACACCGCGTAATTCATGCACCATCTCGATGCCGTGGCGGGTGATGTCTTCGGGCCGTCCTACACCTGACAATTGCAAAAGCTGCGGTGACTGGAATGCACCCCCTGACAGAATAACCTCTTTGTTGGCGCGGACTTCCTTGGTTGTCCGTCCCTGACGGTAGGCAACGCCCACGGCGCATTTGCCTTCAAACAGGATTTTGGTGGCGCGAGCCTTGGTGATCACGGTCAGGTTGGCGCGGTCCATCACCGGATGCAGATAGCCCGCAGCAGCCGAGCAGCGCTCTCCATTTCTGGCGGGATCGTGAAACTGGGTGACCTGATAGAGGCCGACCCCTTCGTTGTCGCCGGTGTTGAAATCTTCGCTGTGGCGAAATTGCTGTTGCGTGGCGGCTTCTATGAAAGCAAGGGTGATCGGGCGCGGGCTTTTCTGGTTTGACACCTGTAACGGCCCCGTGTCGCCATGCAGATCATCCGAACCGCGTTCATTGTTTTCGGATTTTTTGAAATAGGGCAGGCAGTCTTCCCAAGACCAGCCGTCACAGCCCCCTGCGGCCCAATCGTCATAGTCGGATTTGTGCCCGCGCACGTATAACATGGCATTAATGGCGGAAGACCCACCAAGCGCACGTCCGCGCGGCTGATACCCTTGCCGCCCGTTCAGTCCGGGTTGTGGCACGGTCTTGAAAGCCCAGTTGAACAGCTTGCCATAGCCGGGCAGTGCGGCAACCGCCCCGGCGGGCGCACGCAACACGAGACTTGTTCCTTTGCCACCGGCATCCAGCAGACAGACGCTGACTTGGGGATCTTCACTAAGCCGCGCCGCAAGGGTCGATCCAGCTGATCCACCCCCGACAATTACAAAATCAAACTCCACGGCCGTCCTCCGCACAGGTCATCAAAATTGGCGCGGCGATTGACTGACACGTGCCTGACTTTAACGGGTTTTTGCAAAGGCATCTGCTGAAATTGCGAGAGCATGAACGCCAGGCTGCCAATCAAGTTTTTTGCGATGTCAGATCGGGCAGGGCAATATTGGCGACCTGTTCGGCGATGGGGTCTGTGTTCAACGGATGTTGATCGGGATGGAAGGCCGCAGGGTCCTTCATCTGTTGCCATTTCCCGCCGATGTAGACTTCAAGACCGGAAAACTTTGCCTTGTAGCCCATCTTTTGACTGCCCGGCACCCAATAGCCCAGATAGACATAGGGCAGGCCCGCTGCGCGGGCGATCTCGATGTGATCAAGGATGATATAGGTGCCCAAACCGTTTTGAGGCAGATCGGGGGTATAGAAGGAATACACCATGCTCACCCCGTCGCCCAGGATATCGGTCAGACAAACCCCGATCAGATCGCGGGTTTTGTTGTCTTTATATTCCACGAAGCGGCTGCGGATCGGTGTCTCTTCGATCATGGCGGCAAATTCAAAGACGTCCATGTCGGCCATGCCACCTTCGGCGTGCCGGCTGTCCAGATATTGGCGGAACAGCTCGTATTGATCTTCGGTGGCCCACGGCGAGGTGGCGCGGCGGCTTAGGTTCGCGTTACGCTTGATGGTGCGCTTTTGGCTTTTGCTAGGCGTGAAATCAGCGACACTGATCCGCGCAGACAGGCAGGCGCTGCATTCTGCACAGGACGGGCGGTACAGCACATTTTGCGACCGCCGGAACCCTTGCCCGGATAGGCTGTCATTCAGTTTGGTGGCCGCTTCACCTTGAAGAGCCGTGAATAATTTCCGCTCCATCCGACCCTCAAGATAGGGGCAAGGCTGGGGCGCTGTTACATAGAACTGAGGGGCAATAGGAAGGGTATGGCGCATGTTAATCCGTCGTTGTTGTGGAAAGAATAACAATAGGTCATAGCCGCGCCAAGCCCAAGTTGCGGGTTTGTCTAGATTTCCTTGCGACGGTTCATCGCAACAGTTCCCAAGACCAGATCGCTTAGCCCCTGACAGCGTGCAGTTGTGCCCATCAGGACCATGGAAATAAGCTGCACAGGCATCATCCCGATACTGACCGTGTAGCCCAGCGTGTGCAAAACTGCCGTGCCACCATCAAGCGGTTGATCTTGACTTGTGCGCAATTCCATCCCGAAAAGGCGCATGCCCCATGTGGCCGACCCGTTGGCCAAGGTTGCGATGCGATAAAAGAACCCCACGACAAGCATCATGAGCGGAAAGAAAAATATGCCTGTGAAAGCGGTAAAGGGCAGGATGATCAAACAGGTGATGATGATGATGATCGCATCAACGACCCAAGCCAGCAGACGTTTGGTCGCCACGCCGGCGTAGAACTCTGGCTGGTTGTCGGGATCAGGGGTCATGCTCATTGGGATGTCCTTGACAAAGATGGAATATCGCCCCCCAATTTCGGGGGGCGCGGGCAATTGGTCAAGCTCAGGCGGTTTGTGCGTCGTTTCTTTTTGTCGAGCGTTCTGCCATGAACTCGTCGAACTCGGCTTTGTCTTTGGCTTCGCGCAGGCGGGTCAGGAAGGCCTCGAAGTTGGTTTGTTCTTCTTCAAGCCGTGCCAGTGTGTCTGCCTTGTAGGCGTCAAATGCTGCGTTGCCTGTTGACCGGCTGGTCATGCTGCGGTGCGATGTGCGCTTGGCGAAAGACGAAGATTTAAACATGCGTTTGCTCCAGATCATATAGGCAAGAAGGGCAAGGCCAACAGGCCAGAAGACGATAAAGCCGACAACCATCGCAGCGATCCAGGCGGCTTTCCCTTTTTCGTCGAGGAAATCCTCGGCGAGGCCAAACCAATTGCGTTGTGCGGTGTAGGCGGGTGCATATGTTTGTGTCATCAAAGTACCTTTCGGTCAGAGTGTGGTGGCCCTGAACACTGTGGGCCTGTTGGTGTGAATGCTATGTGAATGCCTTTCACATTACGATAGATTGTGCTTTTGACATCATTGCGCAAGAGGTGATGTAAATCTTTTTTACATTATTTTCGTCGTTTCTTTTGATCAGTTTGATTTTACGGCATAAAACCATCCATTGACCTGCCCCAAAGAAATCGCGAATGCTGGGATTATGACTTCACTTGCCCGTCACATGACCCGCGTCCCCCGTGTTTTCGCTGCCGATCAGGCCCAGGATGCACGCGATTGCCTGCCCGACCTTCCGCCAGAGCTTGCACAATTGGTTGCGGGCGCGGGATCTGTATCGCCCTATCTGCTGGGCCTGATGCAAAAAGAATCAGAATGGTGTGCGGAGGCATTCGATGATCCGGCAGCGGCGATAAGGGCGGTGATCGACGGGGCAGGCGACGCAAGCCCGGACCAGCTTGGCAGCCATTTGCGCCAGGGCAAGCGGCGCGTTGCATTGATGACCGGTCTGGCCGATCTTTCCGGCGCATGGCCGCTGGAACAGGTCACCGCCGCGCTGAGCGATTTTGCCGATGCCGCCTGTCAGGCAGCCCTCAAAAGCGCGCTTGAGGCACAGATAAAACGCGGTAAGCTGCCCGGCATGAACGTGGAAGACGCACAAACCGGAGCAGGCATGGTCGTGCTTGCAATGGGGAAGATGGGCGCGAAAGAGCTGAATTATTCTTCTGACATCGATCTGATTTGCCTGTTTGACGAAACCCGCTTTGATCCGGATGATTTCCACGATGCCCGGACGGCATTCATCCGGGCCACACGTATGATGAGCGGCACGCTGAGCGATCTGACGGGCGAGGGATATGTTTTTCGCACCGACCTGCGCTTGCGCCCAGACCCTGCCGTCACCCCTGTTTGCATGGCGATGGAGGCGGCGGAGCGGTATTATGAAAGCCTTGGGCGCACATGGGAACGCGCGGCCTATATCAAGGCGCGGCCAGCGGCGGGCGATCTGGCTGCAGGAAATACGTTTCTCAAGGCGCTGCGGCCTTTCGTGTGGCGACGACATCTGGATTTTGCGGCGATTCAAGACGCTCATGACATGCGCCTTGCGATCCGCGAGCACAAAGGGCTTGGCGGGCCGATCACCTTGCCCGGTCACAATATGAAACTGGGGCGCGGCGGAATCCGCGAGATCGAATTTTTCACCCAGACCCGCCAGTTGATCGCGGGGGGGCGTGATCCTGATCTGCGGGTGCGCGGCACCTGTGCGGGGTTGGCTGTGTTGTCGGACAAGGGCTGGCTGCCCGCAGAGGTAGCTGAGACATTGACCGATCACTACCGTGCGCACCGTACGGTAGAGCACCGCGTTCAGATGATCCGGGATGCGCAGACCCACACGTTGCCCAAATCCGACGAAGGGTTTGCCCGTCTGGCGGCTATGATGGATCAGGACGTAGGCGATTTGCAGGCAGCTTTGCACCGCCGCTTGGCCGAGGTGCACCACCTGACTGAGGGATTCTTTGCCGGCTCGGATGTGCGTTCTTCGGATGCAGCGCAGCCCGACGCCCATGTGTTCGACGGGGCCGTAATCGACCGCTGGCTTAGCTATCCCGCCTTGCGCAGCCAACGTGCGGCGGATTTGTTTGCGGAACTCAGGCCTGCGCTTTTACTTCGGCTTTCGCGTGCAGACAAACCAGACGAGGCCCTGCGCGCCTTTGATGGCTTCTTGTCGCGTCTGCCGGCGGGTGTGCAACTGTTTTCACTGCTCAAGATCAATCCGCAGCTGTCAGACCTGCTGATCGATATCGTGAGCACGTCGCCCGAACTGGCCGAGTATTTGTCGCGCAATGCGGCGGTGCTGGACGCGGTGATCGGAGGGGACTTCTTTAGCGATTGGCCGGGCGAGGCGGCGTTGACCGATACCCTGTCCGCCACGCTCAAGCTTGAGGGGGATTACGAGGCGCGGCTGGATGCCACAAGACGCTGGGCGCGTGAGTGGCATTTTCGTGTCGGGGTGCATCATTTGCGCGGACTGACCGACGCCATGACCGCAGGCGCGCAATATGCCGATCTGGCCCGCGCGGTACTGCAAGCGCTGTGGTCTGTGGTGATTGATGAATTCGCCCGCAAACACGGTGTTCCGCCCGGACGTGGAGCGGTCTTGGTGGGCATGGGGTCACTTGGTGCGCGCCGCCTGACGGCGACCTCGGATCTGGATATGATCGTGATCTATGATGCGGATGGGATCGAGGCGTCGGATGGCAAGCGGCCTCTTGCCTCAAGGGTCTATCACGCGCGTCTGACCCAGGCCATGATCACGGCAATGACAGCGCCGATGTCGCAAGGCAGACTATATGAAGTCGACATGCGGCTGCGCCCTTCGGGCAGTCAGGGGCCTGTTGCCACCAGCTTTGCCAGTTTTGAAAGCTATCAGATGGGCGAGGCGTGGGTGTGGGAGCATCTGGCCCTGACCCGCGCTGACATTGTGGCAGGTCCGCAGGATTTGGCCCGTGATTTCGAGGTTGCACGCGGCAAGGTGCTGGGAAAATCCCGCAACCGCACTGAAACCTTGCATGAAGTTGCCCGAATGCGCGCGCGGCTTGCCGCGGCCAAGGCGCCGGACGGCCCTTGGGATGCCAAGAACGGGCCCGGAAGGTTGCAAGATATCGAATTGCTCGCTCAGGCAGGCGCGCTGCTGAAAGGCGAAACTGCGGTTCTGATCCCTTCCGGACTGGACGCCGCAGCGCAAGAACAGATCATTGACGCGCAGCAAGCCGAGGTGCTGAAACAGGCCTATGCAACCTGCTGGTCGCTGCAATCCGCGACACGGCTTTTGTCGGCCTCGGTGTTGCAAAGTGAGAAATTGGGGCAGGCGGGGCAGAGTTTCTTGACCAGAAGCCTTGGCTGCGACACCCTTCAGGATCTTGAGGCGCATTTGGCCCAGACATATGATTCTGCGGCCAACATTATCACCGCTGCATTTGCTGATGATGCGGATAACGCGCCAAAGGAGACACCATGAAAAAGGGTGACGAACACGACCCCAAAGGGCTGATCTTTGAGGCCTATCAGATTGACGGCATCACCAAGTCCGAATGCCGGACCATCTTTCTGGATTGGGCGCTTAGCCTGCCGCTGGACACGGACACGGGCCCCACGATCCGGTTGATGCTTGAGCGGTACGGGCAAGATGCTGCTGATCATCCGATGACCGAAGTGATGCACGAGGGATTGCAGGGCATGGCCGCGCCGCGCAGGCGTGGCGGTTGGAAGGGTCGTCCCCGTCACTAGGACATTGCGCTTTTGATTAAGAAATCATGAAATCGTCACGAGACCCGTCCATTTATGCCGTAAACCCGCCTTAATTGATGGGCAGAACACTCCTGAGAGAGGCCGATATCCGGCGGCGGGAGACCACGATGAAACCTTTTAAGTTATTTGCGGCACTGGCCATTGGCACTTTGATGTCTGCTTGTGCTTCGATCGATAGTGTAAGTGATACGGCAACGCGAAATGCGATGTACAACCCGGTTGGGCCAAAAATGATGCTGAACGCAGCGCCAGATGCGTTGGAACAATCGATTTCATTTCCCAATCTTCTGATCGAAAAGTTCACTGTCGCAGTGCCTGAACATTTGAAGGTGTCTGAAGCCAACCGTTATTATCCGCACGGCGACATCGTCTGGCGCGGCGACCCTGTTGGCGACCGGCATGCGCAGGTCAAGGCGATCTTCGAGGCCGCCTTGATGCAGTCTGCCGGATCCATAGGGCCCGGCGGCATTCCCACGCTTGTGGAAATCGAAGTTCTGCGTTTTCACGCGCTGACCGAAAAAGCCCGCTATACAACAGGCGGTGTGCATTCGATTACATTCCTGCTGACGCTGCGCGATACAAGAACCGGCCAGCTTCTGGCCACACCACACGAGGTCAAGGCCGACCTTGACGGCTATGGGGGGCAACAAGCGATTGATGCTGACCTTAGGGGGCAAACCCAGAAAGTGCGCATCACAGGTCACCTTGCGAATGTCGTGCGCAAAGAGCTTTCAAATCCCGGCAGCCACAAGAACGCAAAATTAGGAATGTTTCAGGCGCTCAACAAACTCTGAGCTTTCCCATTCGATCAGAACCTACTAGAGGGGGCGTTATGACAACGCCCCCTTTTGCATCCGCCCCGACCTCCGCCCTTGACTTGCCAGTGGTTCGCCTGCTGCCCAAGGCCAATGCCCGCGCCATCCGTCACGGTTTTCCGTGGGTTTACGCCAATGAAATGGTCACCGACCGCCGCACCAAGGGACTTGCGCCCGGTAGTCTGGCCATTCTGGAAGACAGTGAACGCCAGGTTATGGGCGTCGTCGCGGTCAACCCGCTTTCCAAGATATTTTGCCGGATGTTGGACCAGAATGCGCAAGCTGTGGTCGATCAGACGTGGTTTTCCGACCATATTTCGCGCGCTTTGCAGCTGCGTGAGCAGCTTTATGATGCGCCGTTTTACCGGTTGATCCACGCTGAAGCCGACGGCTTGCCCGGTGTGGTCATCGACCGCTTTGGCGATACTGCCGTGATCCAACCGAATGCGGCTTGGGCAGACGTTCATCTGGACGCACTGACCGCCGCGCTGATGGAGCAGACGGGCATCAAGCATGTGCTGAAAAATGCTGCTGGACGGACGCGCACACTTGAAGGGCTGGATGACGTCAGCACCGTCTTGCATGGTACCGCGCCCGACGGCCCGATCCAGGTGCCGATGAACGGCGCGATGTACATGGCCGATCTGACCGGTGGTCAGAAAACCGGTATTTTCTACGATCAACGTCCCAACCATGCGTTTGCCGCGAACCTTTCCAAAGGCAAACGGGTGCTGGATGTCTTTGCCCATGTCGGCGGCTTTGGCCTTGCCGCACTTGCCAATGGTGCAACTTCCGTCTTGGCTGTGGACGGGTCTGCCCCGGCGCTTGAGCTGGCTCAAAAAGGTGCCGAAGCGATGGGCGTTGCCGAGCAGTTTGCAACCCGTCAGGGTGATGCCTTTGATGTGTTGACAACTTTGCGCGCCGAAGGCGCTGAATTTGATGTGATCATCTGCGATCCACCTGCTTTTGCACCGGGCAAGCCCGCGCTGGAAGCGGGCCTGCGGGCGTACGAGCGGCTTGCTCGTCTTGCCGCACCGCTTGTCTCCGAGAATGGTATTCTGGGGCTGTGTTCGTGTTCGCACGCTGCCGACCTGAACCAGTTTCGCACATCGTCCATCCGCGGCATCGGTCGGGCAGGGCGGCGCGCTGCGATGTTACATACGGGATTTGCAGGGCCGGACCATCCCCAATTGCCGCAGCTGGCAGAGACCGGATACCTTAAGTCACTGTTTTTCCGCCTGTAAATGACTGTTCGGGTACTGATTGACGCGTGCGTCCTGTACCCGACGGTGATGCGCGAAGTGGTTCTGGGTTCGGCCCGACTGGGTGCATTCGAACCGCTGTGGTCTGCGCGTATTCTGGAAGAATGGGCACGTGCTGCTGTCAAAATCGGACCTGCCGGCGCGCCGCAGGCCCGCGCCGAGATTGCTTTGCTGCGTGCGGCCTGGCCTCGCGCCGAAGTGGCACCGAATCCTGGCCTGGAACGTCGACTGTATTTGCCTGATGAAAACGACATTCATGTCTTGGCATCCGCGATTGCAGGCCATGCGGATATCATCATGACCTTGAATGCAAAGGACTTCCCGCGCAGCACCCTTGCCGAGGAAGGGCTGACCCGCGTTGATCCCGACAGCTATCTGCACGGTATCTGGCTGGCCCACCCCGAGAGGATGGAAAGCGTTGCACAAGGCGTTCTGGGTCAGGCGCAGCGGCTCTCAGGACAAGAATGGACCATGCGCAGCTTGTTGAAGAAGGCGCGGTTGCCCCGGCTTGCCAAGGCGCTTGGCTAGCGCGTCCAACGTCTTTGCAAGCTGGTGAGGGCCGCGATGCGGTCATCCGTTTTGGGGTGGCTCATCAGCCAGGCTGGTGCCCTGCCATGATTGCTTTGGGTCAGCGCCTCGAGCTTTTTGAAAAGCGAAATCTGTGGCGCGACACCGATCCCTGCCTTGGTTAACAAAGCGGCGGCATAGGCGTCGGCCTCGTATTCATCACTGCGCGACAGGCGCGCGGCCAGCAGGCTGGCGATCATGTTCGCAATCCAGATGCCAACTCCGGGAATAAGCCGGCCCAAAATCATCCCGAGCGCTGCGCGCATTGCATTCTGGCCCGAGAAATCAATCATCCTGCGGCGCGAATGACCCAACGCAACGTGGCCCAGTTCGTGCGCAATCACGCTGGCGAGTTCCTCGGCCGAGACCTCGCCCGCCCTGAATTTATTGTAGAACCCACGGGTGATGAAGATGCGCCCGTCTGGGGCGGCAAGCCCGTTGACGGGTTCAACCTCGTAGATATGCACCTTGATCCGGGGCAGATCGAGGGCCTGCGCCATCTTCTTGCTCATTTCGCCCAAGGCGGGATCGACCAGTTCGCTGGATCTCTCGTCCAGCTCTTTGGCGGTGCGCCAAGCGGAAAACCGGTACATGGCGAGGCCGTAGAGCACGGCGAGGAGTATGGGGATGACGCGTATCATACCCTTAATATGGGCGGTCTGAGAAGAAGGGCAAGCGCAGATGAGTATTTGCGAAAGGGTGAAGCGAAAGTGGCTGCACCTTAACGGGTCAGGGCCTTCATGCCGCGGCTGAGACCTTCGAGCGTCATGGGCACCATCGCTTCGCCGTCGAAGATTTCTTGGACCATCTTGATGGACTGTGTGTAGGGCCAGTATTTTTCGGGGATCGGGTTGATCCAGAGACTGCTGTTCCACTGGTCGCGAGCACGCGCCAGCCAGACCGATCCGGCCTCCGGGTTCCAATGCTCATTCGCGCCGCCGGGATAGGCTATCTCGTAGGGGGACATCGACGCATCGCCTACGAAAATACATTTGTAATCAGGGCCGTAGGTGCGCAGGACTTCGTGCGTCGAGAGCTGTTCGGCCCAGCGGCGGCGGTTGTCGCGCCACACGCCTTCGTACAGGCAATTGTGGAAGTAGAAATACTCAAGATGTTTGAATTCAGCCTTTGCGGCACTGAACAATTCCTCGACGGTTTTGATATGCGGGTCCATGGAGCCGCCAACATCCAAAAACAGCAGGACTTTGACAGCATTGCGCCGCTCCGGTCGGGTTTTGACATCAAGATAGCCGTGCTCGGCGGTGGCGCGGATCGTACCGCCGAGATCAAGTTCCTCTTGCGCGCCATCGCGCGCCCAGCGACGCAGGCGCTTCAACGCGACCTTTATGTTGCGGGTGCCCAGTTCAACTGTGTCGTCTAAGTTCTTGAATTCGCGCTTGTCCCAGACCTTGACCGCGCGTTGGTGGCGCGACCCTTCCTGGCCGACGCGGACGCCTTCGGGGTTGTAGCCATATGCACCGAAGGGCGAGGTACCCGCAGTGCCGACCCATTTGTTGCCGCCCTGATGACGGCCTTTTTGCTCTTCAAGCCGCTTGCGCAGGGTTTCCATCAACTTGTCGAAACCGCCCGCGGCTTCGATCTGTGCCTTTTCCTCGGCGCTCAGATGCTTTTCAGCCATCTTTTCCAGCCAGTCACCGGGGATGTCCACAGCTTCAAGAACGTCGTCCAAGCTGATGTTTTCCAAGCCTTTAAATGATGCAGAGAAAGCCTGGTCGAACTTATCGATGTTGCGTTCATCTTTGACCATGCTGACGCGGGCAAGATAGTAGAACGCATCGACGTCATAGGTCGCAAGCCCTGCCGCCACTCCGTCCAGAAACGCCAGAAACTCCCGCATGGAAACGGGAACCTTGTGACGTCTTAGCTGGTCGAAGAAAGGCAGAAACATCGATCAAGCTCCGGAGAGGACGCGGTCGATGACAACTGTGAGGATCATGCCCACGATAATAAAAGCCATAGCGTAGCCTGCCGCATATTGCGCGATGTCCTTGCGATTGCCCTTGCGTTTGCTGGCAGTATATCCGCCCAGCAATGCGCCGATAATGGCGAAAATTATTACGATCATTGCAGCCCGCTTTGCGTGTTATTTGAGCGGGTTCAACGACGCAATCTCGCGCATCTTGGCCCGCACAGCCCAATCAGAGCCAAATCCGTATCGCGCCCAGCCAAGACTGTCCACCCTCACAAGGCGGGCCTCTGCGGCGCGGTTTTCAAGCTCGAGCGCTTCTGCACGCAACAAAAGAAGGGTGCTGAGCAATGCGGCGTTTTCACTTTGGCGGGCGGTTTCGACATGTGGGCCAATAAGCCGCAGCGCTTCGGCACCTTCAGCCTTTGAAATCGCATAGGCAGCCAGTTGGGTTGCGACATAGGCGCGGTGCAAACCGGTTCCGGGATTGCGTGCATAAAACAGCTCGGCCATCTGATATTGTTTATGCGCCGCTTCCTGATCGCCACTTTGCAGTGCCCGTCCCATGGCATAATGCGCAAAGGCGCGCCGGTGATCTTGCCAGCCCAGGCTTTGGGCAATCTTGATGGCGCTATAGGCGGCATCCTGACGCTGACCGTCCGAGCGACCGGGCCCGAGTGCCCCTTGAACGGCGGCCTTCCATTCGCGCGGTGTTCGGGTTGCGAACCGGGCGTTGGTGGATGTGCCACGTGGGTTGATCCGTGCAAAAATTGCAGGCAGCGCCGCAGAGACCTGACCTTTTGTCATTCCGGACCGCAAGGCTGGGTCGTAATAGGCGCGCAGGATCATCATATCAAACGCAGTCAGGATCGTGTGCACGTTGTCGTCGTTAAAGACAGAATCGGGGAGGCGGTAGAGATCGTTCAGCGGCCCAAGGGCTTGGGCGACTTCCTCGTGCAGGCAATCGCGTATTTCCTGGGGGCTGGCATCATTGGGTAGAAAAATCGCCACGCGTTTGCGCGTTGTCATCAAGGACCAGTTGGTCTGTGCCGTGCGCCGGACTTTTTTGTATTCGGCGATGCTGCTGACGTTGGGGGCTACAAAACAGGCCGCTTGGGGCAAGACCTGACGGATCTTGGAGCGGCTTACCGCCTCAATCGTGATGTTGGCCTCTGGCGACGTGGTCGGGCTGATATCAATGCGCGCTTCGGACCGCAACCGCGAGATCAGCCGCGACAGATCAGGCCCAAGGGTCGGAGGCGGCGCACCAATGACACGCAATGTCACAGGCCCTTCAAAGCGCGTCAGGACCGGCAAATCCTTGCCACTTTCCATGCGAAACGTCAGTTCCATGAAATCAAGCGACAGGTCGTTGTTTGAGCGTGGGGCGGATTTCGGATGATGGGTTGTGAAGCTTTTCATTGCAGGTAAGGAAGAGGATGTCGGCTCGAAGGCGGCGCGCGTTACGACATCGGGATGGGAGCCGGGAACACACGCGTTCACGAACAGCATCACCGGGAACAGGAAACGCCCTCTCACGTGTGGTCACCCGACAGCACAGATCCCGAACGCCAAAGTTTATTCGCAAAATCACAGCGAACGCTACGCACCAACCGTGCCAAAATCATATCTACCATTTGCCTGCTGCCCTTTTGAGCTGATTACAGGGATTTAGTCGCCCACTAACGAGACCTTTCTAGGGAGCAATTCTGTCAAAAGTGAGGAAAATATTAACAAAGACGGCAGGCTTGTGGCGCGCGTGTCATACTCGCCACAAGAGTTTATGGTATTGCTCGGGTCCAACCACAAGATGTTGTTTGCAGTGCTATTTCTGCGCGCGGGCCATGAATGCAAGCCGCTCGAACAAATGCACGTCCTGCTCGTTTTTGAGCAAGGCACCGTGCAATTTGGGCAGCGCTGTTTTGCCATCTTTCCTAAGATCAGCCGCGTCCATGTCCTCGGCCAGCAGCAATTTAAGCCAGTCCAGCACTTCGGATGTCGATGGTTTCTTTTTAAGTCCCTGTTGTTCGCGGATTTCGTAAAACTGGGTCAGCGCGGTGGTCAACAGGGTTTGCTTGATGCCCGGATGGTGCACTTCGACAATCTTGCGCAATGTGTCCATCTCGGGGAAACGGATGTAGTGGAAAAAGCAGCGGCGCAAAAAGGCGTCTGGCAGTTCTTTTTCATTGTTCGATGTGATGATGACAATCGGGCGGTTCACGGCCTTTATTGTCTCGCCCGTCTCATAGACGAAGAACTCCATCTTATCGAGTTCTTGCAGCAGATCGTTTGGAAACTCGATATCGGCTTTGTCAATTTCGTCGATCAGCAGAACCGTCTTGCCTTCGGCCTCGAACGCCTGCCACAGCTTGCCTTTGCGGATGTAGTTTTTCACGTCGTGTACGCGCTCTTCGCCCAACTGGCTGTCGCGCAGACGGCTGACGGCGTCATACTCGTAAAGACCCTGCTGGGCGCGGGTGGTCGACTTGATGTTCCATTCGATCATCGGCAACCCAAGAGCGTTGGATATCTGACGCGCCAATTCGGTCTTTCCGGTGCCGGGTTCCCCCTTTACGAGCAAGGGGCGCTCCAGTGTGACAGCGGCATTCACCGCAATCGTCAGATCGTCTGTCGCGACATAGTCTTCGGTGCCTTCGAATTTCATCTTAATATCAACCTCTTTGACGCAATTTTTCATCGGCATTAAACCAAGAAAGCTAACCATTGTGTAGTGACAATCTGCGAAGGCTGCGTTACATGCCTGCAAGAAGACGATAGTCAGAAAGCATATCTCAATGACTGGACTTAAGACCATGATGGGGAACGATATGAAGCAGGAAGTTTTTCTGGCAGACGGTTACAGCCCTGCCGAGGACGAGCCTTTCATGAATGATCGGCAAGTTGAATATTTCAGAAGAAAGCTACTCAACTGGAAAGCGGAACTGCTGGCGGGCAGCCGTGACACCATTGAGGGTTTGCAGGATGGCACACGCAATATACCAGACGTGAACGACCGCGCATCCGAAGAAACAGACCGCGCCTTGGAACTGCGCACAAGGGACCGTGCGCGCAAACTGGTCAGCAAGATCGACGGTGCATTGCGGCGCATTGACGAAGGCGAGTTTGGCTATTGCTCGGTCACGGGAGAGCCGATTTCGCTCAAGCGTCTGGACGCCCGTCCGATTGCCACGATGAGCCTTGAGGCGCAGGAGCGTCACGAGCGTCGGGAAAAAGTACACCGCGATGACTGACCGCCACCGCAATTGAAAATCTTAAAAGCGTCGGGGCGAAAGCCCTGACGTTTTTTCATGTGAGGGCAAGGCATGGCAACCAGCAATGCAATCGTGATCGGCGGGGGGATCGGCGGGCTTGCTACGGCCGCGTCGCTATCGCAGCGCGGCATGGCTGTGACATTGCTGGAAGAGGCTGCCGCGATCGGTGAAGTGGGGGCGGGCCTGCAAGTCAGTCCCAACGGCATGGCCGTTTTGCGTGCCATGGGCCTTGATACAAAGCTGGCAGCCAAAGGTGCGGTGCGCGCCCAAGCAGTTGTTTTGCGTGATTACAGGGTTGGTAAGCAGGTTGCCCGGCTTGACCTTTTGCGTGGTGAGGCAAATTACCCATACATGTTTGTGCACCGTGCTGATCTGATCGATCTGCTGTACGGGGCGGCCAAGCGGAATAATGTCTCGATTGAGCTAGGGGTTTCGGTGGGCTCTGCTATTCCGGGCAAGCTGCCACAGCTACGCCTTAGAGACGGATCGCTTCGGCGCGGCGAGTTGATCGTTGATGCCAGTGGAATCCACTCCGAAACCCGCGCATCATTCAATAGCGCAGATGCGTCGCGCTTTAGCGGTCAGGTGGCGTGGCGGGCGGTGGTGCCAAACCGCTTCAACCACCCCGACGAGGTGCACGTGACGATGGGGCCGGGCCGTCATCTGGTCAGCTATCCCTTGCGCGGTGGCACGCTGGTCAATCTGGTCGCTGTCGAAGAACGCCCGACCTGGGCCCCGGAAGGGTGGTCGATTGCAGATGATCCTGCCTTTTTGCGCAGGGCCTTTTCAGGCTTTGGTGGTCGCGCCGCCGAGATGATCGCAGCCGTTGAGACCTGTACGCTTTGGGGGCTGCACCTGCATCCCGTCGCCCGCGTTTGGCACAAAAACGGGGTTGCACTGGTGGGCGATGCCGCCCACCCGACGCTGCCCTTTCTGGCGCAAGGGGCCAATATGGCGCTTGAAGACGCGTGGACGCTGGCGGATTGCGTGCTCAACCAGCCGTTGGACGCGGCGTTGCAGCGCTATCAAGACATTCGCAAACCCCGCACAACACGTGTGATCAAGGCTGCCGAAGGCAACGCGGCACGGTACCACCTGCACCATGGGGTCAAACGGTTAGCAGCCCACACCGGGTTGCTGATCGCCAGCAAAGTGGCACCGGGTGCGATGATCGGCGCGTTCAACTGGCTGTACCATCACGACGTTACAGCCAAGAAATAGGCCTCAGCCCGCGCGCTGCAGCATCCCGAACAGGTCACGCGGATCTTCTGGATCGGCCAGCAGATCCAGCGGATCGAACAGGCCGGTCGTCTTGATCTGGTCGCGCACAAAGCGCAGCGCCGAGAAATCCTCGATTGCAAAGCCGACGCTGTCAAAAAGCGTGATTTGCTTGTCGTCAGTGCGACCGACTGCCTGACCCGCCAGAACCTGCCAGATTTCTGTGACAGGATGATCCGCCGCAAGCTGCTGTATCTCGCCTTCGATCCGTGTCTGTTCGGGATATTCAACAAAAATACTGGCACGGTGCAGGATCGCAGGTGCCAATTCGGTCTTGCCGGGGCAATCACCTCCGATGGCGTTGATGTGGATCCCTGCGCCCACCATGTTATCGGTCAGGATCGTCGCATATTGCTTGTCTGCGGTGCAGGTGGTGACGATTTGCGCGCCAAGGATCGCTTCTTCTGCTGTTGCGCATGAAACCACCTTGATGCCTTGTCCGGCAAGGTTGGCCGCGCATTTGGCGGTCGCTGCGGGGTCAATATCAAACAGACGCACCTCGTCGATGCCAACAATCGCCTTCATCGCAAGCGTCTGGAATTCAGACTGGGCACCATTGCCGATCATCGCCATGACATGCGCGCCCTTGGGGGCCAGCAACCGCGCAACAACCGCCGAAGTTGCTGCCGTGCGCAGCGCCGTCAGTATCGTCATTTCAGACAGTAAAACCGGATAGCCATTGGCAACATTTGCCAGCAACCCGAACGCCGTGACTGTTTGCAGCCCATCCGCCGTGTTCGAGGGATGCCCGTTTACATATTTAAAGCCGTAGACCTCGCCATCAGACGTGGGCATCAATTCGATCACGCCCGTCTCGGAGTGGCTAGCTACGCGGGGTGTTTTGTCGAACAACTCCCACCGCCGGAAATCCGCCTCTATATAGTCGCCCAAACCGATCAGCATCTGTTCGATACCGACATGGTGGATCAGCTTCATCATATTGTGCACCGAAACGAAGGGTACCAGTGCTTTGTCCGACGGGTTCATTTGGGTCATGGGTAGGGTCCTTTCGAAGGATCAATAAGCGCGGGTGGGGCGGTCGAACACGCGTCGGCCAAAGGCAGAGGCGGCAAGGTCGACCATCAGGCGGGCGGTGCGCCCGCGTTCGTCCAGAAACGGGTTCAACTCGACCAGATCAAGCGAGGTCATCAGCCCGCTATCATGCAGCATCTCCATCACCAGATGGCCTTCGCGCACGGTGGCACCGCCCGGAACCGTGGTCCCGACAGCAGGGGCGACCGAAGGGTCAAGAAAATCAACATCCAACGAGACATGCAGCATGCCGTTTGCCGCGGCGACCTTTGCAAGGAACGCATTCAAGGGTGTGGCGATCCCGGTCTCGTCAATCTCGCGCATATCGACACGCTGGATCGTGGTTTCCTGCAAAGCCGCCCGCTCGGCGGCGTCAACCGACCGCAACCCGATGATGGCGATGTTGTCATGGGGCAGGGGGTAGGGCAGCGCGGGGAATGCATCAAAGCCTTCCCGTCCGGTGACATAGCCCAACGGCGTGCCATGCAAATTGCCGCTGTCGGTGCTTTCGGGGGTGTGAAAATCGCTATGAGCATCCAGCCACAGAACGAACAAGGGCCGCTTTTGCGCCTGCGCATGGCGCATCGCGCCCAAGACGGTGCCGGACGCCAGCGCATGATCGCCCCCCATGAAGATCGGGGTGCCGTCGTTCAGCGCAGCCTCTGCCGCGTCAGCGAGGCTTTGGGTCCAGGCGACGGTTTCCTCAAGCGCGTGCAACTTGGCATGTTGGCCTGGGATATAGGGCGCGGGGGGCACGTTGCCACGGTCGGTCACGGTGTGGCCAAGATCGCCAAGTGCTGTCGCGAGGCCCGCGGTGCGGTAGGCGTCAGGCCCCATCAAGCAACCAAGGCGGCGTTTGCCGCTGTCCATAGGTGCGCCCAGAAGAATACAGTTTTGTGGGGTCATGAAGATATTCCTTTGCTTGCGTTGGATTTGTCATAACTGGGTAGTATGATAACCAACAATCCAATAAAGTGATCAAATCGGAGATTATTTGATCAATATGGATAGATAGAGTGAACATATCGGACGAAACTTTGATTGCAGCGTTGCGCGAGGATGCGCGCGCGTCGATCTCTGAACTGGCCCTTCGGCTTAACCTGTCGCGCACCACCGTGCGTGCGCGCCTTGCCCGGCTTGAGGCAAGCGGCGAGATATTGGGGTTTACCGTGATCACGCGCTCGGACGTTTTGACCGACCCGGTGCGCGGCCTGATGATGATCGAGATCGAAGGCCGGGGGGCGGACCGCATCACCCGCACGCTTATGGGGATGACGCAACTGCGCGCCGTGCATTCGACCAATGGCCGTTGGGACGTCATCGTGGAAATCGGCACTCAAACCCTGGAGGAGTTTGATGCGGTGCTGGCGCGCATCCGCAAGCTGGACGGTGTCGTCGCGAGCGAGACAAGTTTGCTGTTGAAGACCCGCAAGACAGGTCAGGGTGCGGGTCAGGCCTAGCTTTTTGCGCGTGCGGCCGAGACCCAAAGCGCCAAAAGCACAACGCAGATCAGCGCGTTCCAACCTGCCATGGACAGGCCGAACAACTGCCAGACGATCTCGTCGCACATAACCAGCCCCGATGGCGCATCGGTTGACAAAAGATCACTGCCGCTGAGCGCGCCCAGATCCATGCCCCCGCCGCTGCAAGACGACGGGCCCGGCCAAAACTTCCACTCCACACCTGCGTGATACGCGCCGATGATGCCTGTCGCCGTGACGGCCACAGCACCCAGCCAGATCAGCGCACGCGGCGCGCCCAGTAGAACGATCACCCCAATGACAATCGCCGCACCATGGGGCCAACGTTGCCATAAACACAGCTTGCATGGGGCCATCCCGCCTAGATGTTGAAACCCGTATGCACCCAAAAGCAAGGCGGCAGAGCCCAGCGTCGCAAGCAAAACAAACGTATTGCGCGTCATCACAAATACCTCACGGCTAAAAACCCACCGATCAGCAGAACCACACCGACGGTAAATACCAGCGGCAGTCTGCGTTCAATAAAGTTGCGGATCGGCGCGCCAAATTTCCACAGCAGGGCTGCCACGATGAAAAAGCGCAAGGCGCGGGCGAGAATCGATGTCAGTATGAATGTCGCAATCGGCATGCCCGTCCAACCTGACATGATGGTGATCACTTTGTAGGGAAACGGCGTGACACCTGCGACCAGGACCGCCCAGAAACCCATATCGTTGAAGCGGGTCGAAAACTCGGCCATCGCATCTGCCTTGCCCAAGCTGGCAAGGATCGGCGCGCCAATCGTCTCAAAGGCCAGTGCCCCGATTGCATAGCCCAGCACGCCGCCCAAGACCGAGGCGACCAAGGCCACACCTGCAATCAACCACGCCCGCTTGGGCCGCGCCAGGATCATTGGAATCATCATGATGTCGGGTGGAATCGGGAAAACCGAGCTTTCCAGAAATGCGACAATTGCCAAGGCAAAAAGGGCATATGGATGGTTTGCAAGGCTGAGAACCCAGTCATAAAGCCGGCGGATCATGCGTGGCGCTCCGGTAATAGGCGACGAATAAAGGACCGTTAAAGGCAACACCACGGCAATGTGCCGGGGTCAAGGGAAACCCGCAAATTTGCACTTGCCGAACTGATTGTCGCACGGTATCAGCGCGTCAGTGCCCGAGTGGCGGAATGGTAGACGCAGGGGATTCAAAATCCCCCGCCGCGAGGTGTGCCGGTTCGAGTCCGGCCTCGGGTACCAATGACCTTTTCAGGTCATGCCACACGAACCAATGCGACGAAGTCGCTGGTGTTCGTGAACAAGACTGAGGGTCGCTTTTATTCGAATCGAATAGGGTGACCCTCAGGTCTTTTTAGAACAATGTTTTCCACAGCAATGCGATTGGTTCCAGTTTTTGGGATAATCGTTCAGTGCCGGATCACAGGACCGCAATTAATCTGAACCTGCGTGCCGTTTCCAAAACCGAAACGACAAATCCCGCCGCTTTGCCGTGCATCTGCGTGTGACGGGCGCAAGCGCCCTGCACATGAGGCGTTTGCAGAACCGATCCGGCAGCATCGGAAACAATCGGATTATCTTGACGGTGCGATTGCCAATGCTGCGCCGTCCAGCGCGTCAGGACCTGCCATTGGCCCGTGTTTTCCGCGTCTTTTTTCTTTAAGTTTTTGAGGGGCAGAGGTACCACAGACAAGCCCACCAAGACTGCCGATCTGATAGGAAGACACGCGGTTCAACATCTATCTGGACTAGGAAATTGAATTTGCCGAGCCTTCTTGAACAGATCACGCCGTGCTTTACCATCGGCACAATGATCGCCACTCCGAAAGGCGAACGTCCCGTCCAAGACCTGCAGGTTGGTGATCTTGTGATTACCCGAGACAACGGCATTCAGGCCATTCGCTGGATCGGAGCACGCAAAATTACAGCTGAGCAGTTTTCACGGGCGACGCATCTGCATCCGATCATGATCCGTCAGGGAACATTGGGCAGCAACTTGCCAGAGCGTGATATGATGGTCAGCCCCAACCACCGCGTCTTGGTGGCCAACGACAAAACCGCATTGCATTTTGACGAACGCGAAGTGCTGGTTGCGGCCAAGCATCTGACGGGCGTGCTGGGTGTTGATGTCATGCCAAGTGTTGGATTGACCTATATTCACCTGATGTTTGACCAGCACGAAGTGATCTTGTCTGATGGTATCTGGACAGAGAGTTTTCAGCCGAGCCAGCAAAGTCTGGCGGGGATTGGAAACGCGCAACGCATCGAGATACAAGAGATCTTCCCAGAACTGGCGAGACCTGAAGGGGCGAACGCCTATCCGCCTGCGCGCAGAATCCTTTCTAAAAGTGACGTCATAGCCTTTACGAGATAACGGCTTGTTCACGCAAAGCGATGTGCGCTTGGCGCTAACGAAACGGGTTTTTTGCGCGCCAGTCCGCCCAGTCTTCGGGCGTGTCGAGATCACGGCTTGCATGTTGATTGGGCAGCGGAACAAGCTGGGTGTCGTTGCGTGCAGCAGCGACAATGTCGCGCCCGCCGCTGTCACCGGACAACTTGGCAAAGCTTGGGAAATGCAGGGCGGCGAAAATGATCGGATGGCCCGGTTTTCCATCCAGCGTCACACCGCGCCAAATCGTTTTATCTGATTTTAAATCAACGGCCTGAAGGCATGTCTTCAAGTCGTTTTCGGTCAGATCAGACAGGTCGGCCAGCAGCAACATCGCCGCATTCGTGTCCTTCGGCAAAGCTGCAAAGGCGCTGCGAAGCGATGCGTTCATCCCCTCGGTTGCGTTGGCGACAGGGATTTGCGTCACGGCAAGATCGCGGATCACATCATAGCGGGCATGGGGCGGCGGCGGCAAGGCGACCAGAACCGGTCCTGTGGTCACGGATCGGGCCATTTGGGCCTGACGCCGCAAGAGCGGCTTGCCGTCGACGATTTCCAGCAACTTATCGCGCCCGCGCATGCGCGAGGATTGCCCCGCTGCGAGAATGATGATCGGTATGTCTGAACTGCTCATTCGCCTATTCTAGCGCGCTTTTGGGACCGCTGTAAGATCAGCCGCGCATCCTTGAACCGTCCGCGTCAAACAGTGGCGTGGTGATCAAGCGGGCAGGGCACATCTTGCCCAGAATCTCGATTTCGACCCGCAAACCGTCCCGGACACTGCCTGTCGGGACAAAGCCAAGCGCGATGGATTTACCTGCAAAATGCGAATACCCGCCCGAGGTGCAGAACCCGACGACCTGACCGTCATGCCAGATGGGTTCATACCCATGCACGTCAGCGTCAATGCTATCCACGTCAAAAGCACATAGCGCGCGGGCCGGACCGTTGGTTCTTTCTGCCTCGGCTGCGGTGCGCCCGATGAAATCGACGTTCTTTTTAAAGCTGATGAACCGATCAAGCCCGGTTTCGGCAGCGGTGTAGTCGGGTGAAAATTCCGACATCCAACTGCCAAAGAACTTATCCAGCCGCAGCGACATCATGGCGCGCATCCCGAAAGGCACCATATCAAAGGCTTTTCCGGCCTCCCACAAGGTTGCCCACAGGCTGCGCTGGTCCATAGGATTGCAGTAAATCTCGAATCCCAGATCGCCGGTATAGCTGACCCGTTGAACCAGACAATTCACCATGCCGACGGTCATCGGGCGGACATCCAGAAACTTGATCGTGCTGATATCACCAAGGGTGCAAGCCGCCAGAACTGCCGCGGCATGTGGCCCTGCAATCTGGAAACCCGTGCGCTTGTCCGAGATGTTTTCGACCTGAACATCGCCTTGTAAATGCTGGGTAAACCAGCGCGTATGATACGCTTGCGCACCATATGATGCTGTAAGTTGAAAGCGTGTTTCATCCAGACAGGAGATGGTGAAATCCCCGATCAGCTTACCTTTTTCCGAAAGCATGGGCGTCAGCGACAAGCGCCCCGGCAGTGGCACACGGCCCGCCATGATCCGGTCCAACCAAGCCCACGCATCAGGGCCAGTGACCAGATATTTACCAAAGTTCTGGACCTCGTTGATGCCAACCGCGCCCCGCACGCCTGCAACCTCTCGCGCCACAGCACCAAATGCGTCCGAGCGGCGGAAGGACGGCGTCTCGTAGGTCGGCTCATTCACTTGGGCAAAATAATTCACCACCTCAAGGCCGTATTGCTGGCCCCAAACCGCACCCATCTGGCTGAAAATGTCGTACAACGGTGTGGTACGATGCGGGCGCGCGGCGGGCAGTTCTTCGTTCGGATAGGAGACCGAGAACCGTTTTTGGTAGTTTTCGATCACTTTCGGCAGGGTGTATCCGGGGCTGATCCAGTCGCCAAACCGCGCCACATCCATCGCCATCACGTCCCGCTCTGGCTCGCCGTTGATCATCCATTGCGCCAGCGTCAGACCGACGCCACCACCCTGAGAGAACCCCGCCATGACCCCGCAAGCGGACCAGTAATTGCGCAGACCCGGCACAGGGCCGACCAAAGGATTGCCGTCGGGGGCAAAGGTGAACGGCCCGTGGATCACCGATTTCACACCAGCAGTCGCCAAGACTGGAAAGCGTTTATATGCAAAATCAATGCTTTGCTCGATCTTGTCAAAGTCATCGGGCAGTAATTCATGCCCGAAACTCCAAGGTGTGCCCTCCACCGCCCACGGTCGCGCCGCTTGTTCGTAAAATCCAATGCACAGGCCGCGCCCTTCTTGCCGCAGATAGCTTTCTCCGGCGGGATCCATCACATGGGGGTGCTCGGACGCACGCTCGTAGATTTCGGGGATGTCGTCGGTGACGATATATTGATGTTCCATCGGATGCAGGGGGAAATAGACGCCCGCCATCGCGCCGACCTCGCGCGCCCAAAGGCCACCGGCATTCACCAGATGTTCGGTATGGACCGTGCCCTTGTCGGTGACCACATCCCACGTACCGTCGGGCCGCTGGTTGGTCTCTTGGACCATGCAATGGGTCTCGATCGTGGCACCGCCCATCCGCGCGGCACGTGCATAGGCGTGGGTCGTGCCAGAGGGGTCCAAATGACCGTCGAGAGGATCGTAAAGCCCGCCGATGATGCCATCAAGGTTGGTGATCGGCGCGATCTTGGCGATTTCCTGTGGTCCGACGATCTCTGTATCCAGCCCCATAAAGCGATGCTTGGCGCGTTCCGCAAGCAGCATGTCAAAGCGTTCTTGCGTGTCAGCAAGGGTGACGCCGCCGACATGGTGCAGCCCACAGGACATGCCGGTGATTTCCTCTAACTCCTTGTAAAGACGAATGGTATAGCCCTGCAATGCGGCCATGTTCGTGTCGCCGTTCAAGGTATGAAACCCGCCAGCCGCATGCCATGTGGATCCAGACGTCAGCTCGGACCGTTCCAACAGCATCACGTCTTTCCAGCCCAGCTTTGTCAGATGGTACAAGACAGACGCGCCGACAACGCCGCCTCCAATCACGACAACTCGGGTGGTGGTTTTCATGGGGCGCCTCCGGCAAATATCCTTGAACTGACCGTCGCAAGAGGCCATCGCCGTGGCAAGTAGCATTGCGACAGATTTTGTCGGATTTGAACCCTAAAACCAAGCGGAAAGGCATAAACCACCGCTGGACAAGGTCAGGGCCAAGTTGGATAAAGATCGCATGACATTTGGTACCCTGATCCCCTCGACCTTGATCCGCATTGCGCGGGAATATAGCAAAAAACTATGGGTCCGGGTTTTGTTCATGGGCATGTTGGCGGTGGTCTCGCTGGGCTTCAGCATGTTGATTGAGCGCTTTATTCCGGATGATCTTGCCAGTTTGCTGACGGGCAGCGCCGCAGACCGTCTGTTGTCGATCATCGCCAATGCGATGTTGGCCGTGACCACTTTTTCGCTCAGCGTCATGGTAACTGTCTATCGCAGCACATCCACGCAATGGACGCCGCGCATTCACCGTCTGATCGTTCAGGATCCGACCACGCAAAACACCTTGGCCGTGTTCATCGGAGCCTATGTTTATGCGCTGATCGCGATTATCCTTCGCGAATTAGAGATTTTCAACGACAAGCGCGCCTTTGTCTTGTTCATTATGACCGTGCTGGTGCTTGTTCTGATCGTGTTCAGCCTGATCCGTTGGGTTTTACATTTGCAAACCTTTGGCAGCCTGATCGACACCTCGCGCCAGGTCGAAGAGCAGACCCGCCAAACCTTCAAGGAACGCTTGGCCAACCCCTGCCTTGGGGCCAACGCGCTGGTCGATGATATTCCCGACAGCGCCGAGGTCGTTTTGGCCAGGGAAACAGGCTATATCCAGCATATTTATCCAGAATCACTGAACGCTGTCGCCAAAAAGCACCGGGCCGACATCTACATGCTGCGCAACGTCGGCGGCTTTATTTCGATAAATGAACCGTTGGTCAAAATCGTGCGTTTTGGCGATCCTGTGGACGATGAACATGACGAAAAAACCCTGCGGAAAGGCATCGAAAGCAGCATCGTTTTGGGCGATGTCCGTACCTTTGACCAAGACCCGCGTTTCGGTCTGATAGTCATGGGAGAGGTCGCGTCAAAAGCGATGTCACCGGGGGTGAATGATCCCGGTACAGCGATTGATGTCATAGGGCGCATCGGGCGCATCCTGAACGACTACGAGGACGAGGTGGATCGCGACCGTGATGAGGTGCTGGATCATATCTATGTCACACCACTAGATCCCCATGACCTTATAGAGGATGCGTTCGGCGCTTTGGCGCGCGACGGTCGATCCGTTCTGGAAGTTCAACAGTGGCTGCAAAAGACGCTGGCGGGATTGATGCACCACCCCGATAAGGGACTTTGCAAAGCTGCAAGCACTGCCGCGCAAAAGCACTTGCGCCGCGCGTTGTCGGTCATTGAATTCGAACCGGATCGCGAACAACTTCTGGCCAGCGCCAGCCCTGACGTGCGCAAGGCCGTGACAGACACGCTGGCGTAAATCCCTAGCCGCCGAGCCTATTCCGGAGCCTTGTCTTGATGGCGACGCCTTCTGTCGGTTTTGGGCAACAATGCCCAAGTCGTGCGGGCCAATCTTGGGGCAATGTAACAGATAGGCGGAATCCTCATCATGCGCACGCACGCGTCGGCAGTTGTCATCGGGGGCGGGGTTATCGGCTGCTCTATCCTGTATCACCTGACCAAAATGGGATGGACGGATGTGGTGCTGCTGGAACGTTCAGAGCTGACATCAGGTAGCACCTGGCATGCAGCGGCTAATATTCACGGGCTTCATGACAACAACAATATTACCCGGATTCAGAACTATACGATGGATCTGTATAACGCGCTTGAAGCCGAAACCGGTCAAAGCTGCGGCGTGTTCCAACCGGGCAGCTTGTATCTGGCCCAAACCGAGGCACGCGAGCATCAGCTGCGCCTGCAGGCGGCAAAGGCGAAATACTACGGTCTGAATTTCCACGAGGTCACCCGCGACGAAGCCGAGCGTCTGCACCCGCTGGTCGACTATGATGGCATCCGCTGCATCATGTTCGAGCCGTCGGGTGGCAATGTCGATCCGTCCGGCGTCACCAACGCCTATGCCGCCGGCGCGCGGCAAAACGGGGCCGAGATCATCCGCTTTTGCCCCGTCACCGGTACCGAACAGCAGGCTGATGGCAGTTGGATTGTGCGCACGGAAAAGGGGGATATCGCAACGCAGTGGATCGTAAATGCCGCAGGCCTGTGGGGGCGCGAAGTGGCCGCGATGGCGGGGCTGACCTTGCCCCTGCAGCCCACAGAGCATCAGTATTTCGTGACCGAGACCATAGCGGAAATCGCAAGTCTGGATCGCCGCCTGCCGTCAGTAGCCGACCGCGACGGCGAATATTACCTGCGCCAGGAGGGCAAGGGCCTGCTGGTCGGTGCCTATGAAAAAGACCTGCGGTTCTGGGCTGAAGAGGGCACACCGCTGGGATTTGGTCACGAGCTTTTTGCCGATGATCTGGAACGGATCGAGCCCAACATGATGCGCGCCATCGACCGCGTGCCTGCTGTGGGCACAGCCGGGATCAAGCGGGTGATCAACGGCCCGATGATCTGGTCGCCCGATGCCAATGTTCTGTTCGGTCCGGTGCCGGAGCTGCGCAATTACTTTTGCTGCAACGGTATCATTCCGGGGTTTTCGCAGTCGGGCGGCATGGGCTTGCTCGCTGCCGATTGGATCGTAACCGGAGAGTCGCGCTATGACATGTTCGCCTGGGACATGGCGCGGTTTGGTGACTGGGCGGATGCAGCTTTTACCAAAGCGCGGGTCGGCGACCAATATGCCAACCGCTTCAAGATCCACTTTCCCAATGAGGAACGCAGCGCTGGCCGCCCGGTCCGCACACGGCCGGTGTATGAGACGCAAAAGCAGATGGGCGCGGTGTTTGGCCTCAACTACGGTTGGGAGCATCCTTTGTGGTTTGCGGATCAGCCCGGTGCGCAAGATACCGACGGCTTTACCCGGCAAAACTGGTGGGGACCGGTGGGCGATGAATGCCGGATGCTGCGCACGCATGCCGGGATCATCGACATCTCGAATTTTGCGAAATACCGCTGCGCAGGGCCGGGCGCAGAAAAATGGCTGAACAGTCTTTTCGCCAATACCATGCCCAAGGCTGTCGGTCGGTCTTGTTTGACGCCGCTGATCGGGGTGCGCGGCGGGATCGCGGGGGATTTCACCGTGACGCGGTTGGCGGAGGATGAGTTCTGGATCATCGGGTCGGGCATGGCAGAGCGCTATCATCAGCGTTTCTTTAAGGCCGTGCCGGTGCCGGAGGGGACCGTGTTTGAAAGCCGGACCGTTGCCATGTGCGGTTTCAACGTTGCGGGGCCAAAATCCAGGGACTTGTTGCAACGGCTCACAAATACTTCGTTTGAAACGGCGGATTTCCCCTTCATGCAGTCAAAATGGGTGGATCTTGCAGGCGTGCGCGTGCTCGCGCTGCGAGTGTCGTTTACTGGTGATCTGGGCTGGGAGTTGCATTGCGCCGCAGCCGATCAGGCCGCACTTTACACAGCTTTGCTTGAGGCCGGGTCGGATCTGGGGGCAGGGCCTGTCGGCTCGCGTGCCCTGATGTCGTTGCGGATCGAGAAAGGCTATGGGTCGTGGGGGCGCGAGTATAGTCCTGAATACTGGCCCCAAGAAGTCGGGCTTGAGCGTCTGTGCAAGTTGGACAAGGAATTCCTGAACAAGGCCGCGTTGGTTGATGTTTTGACCAAACCGGCGCGCGAGCGCTTGGTTGTGCTGGCTTTGGATGCCGGTGCAACCGATGCGTCAAACGCGGATGCAACCGGCGGCGAGCCTATTTTCAGGCAGGGTGTGGCCGTCGGGCGGGTTACGTCCGGGGCTTATGGCTATAGCGTTGGCAAATCGTTGGCCCTTGGCTTTGTCAGAGGTGTCGAAGCGGGCGAACGCCTCGAAGTGATGGTGCTGGGGCTGCCGCACGGCGCGGTGGTTCTGGATCGGCCACCATTTGATCCGCAAGGGGTGCGGCTGCGCGGATAAGGGTTTGCGCCGGGTACACCCGTCGCCCAGTTGGGGGCCAGCCCCCAAACCCCCGGGATATTTTCAAGCCAGAGAAAGGGTTCAGAGCGGGCGTATCTTGAATTGGGTGATGCGGTTGCCATCGCGCGCGGTGACTTCGAACCTGAAGCCATGGAATAAAAATACCTGCCCTGGGGTCGGGATCATCTGCGCTTCGTGGATCACGAGGCCCGCAATCGTGTTGGCCTCGTCATCGGGCAGGTTCCAGTCGGTCGCACGGTTGATGTCGCGGATGGTCATGGCACCATCAACGAAATACTGACCGTCTTCGGCCTTGGTCACGCCTGTGTCGGCCTCTGCATCGAATTCATCTGTGATCTCGCCGACGATTTCTTCGAGGATGTCTTCGAGCGTGATCAGCCCTTGCAAGGAGCCGTATTCATCCACCACCAGCGCAAAATGGGTCCGGCGGCGAAGGAACTGACGCATCTGTTCATCGAGTGTCGAGGTTTCAGGCACGAAATAGGGTTTCATCGCCACGTCGGCGATGTTGAAATCCTTGAACGGTTCCGCATCTGCCTGGGCTGTCACGATCCGCTTGTACATGGCGCGCAACAGGTCTTTGGCGTGGATCACGCCGATGATGTTTTCAGGATCGTCACGGTAAACGGGCAGGCGGGTGTGATTGGATTCGAGGCATTGTTCCAATATCTTGGTGGGTTCCAGTCCGGCGTCAATCATCTCGATGCCCGAGCGATGCAGCATCACCTCTTCTACCACGCGTTCGCGCAGATCAAGCGCGCCGAGGATACGGTCGCGGTCTTCTTTTTCGACAACACCTTCGGAATGACCCAGTTGAAGCGCGCCTGCAATCTCCTCGCGGACGGCGAGAATGTTGCTGTTGGGGTCAATCGTGACGCCAAACACGCGCAACATGCCACGGACCAGAAAGCGCACGGCGCTCACGATCGGGTTGAACACCAAAACGACAACCGAGATCGGGCGCGACACCAGGCCGGCTGCGGTTTCCGCATTGGTGATCGCATAGGTCTTTGGCAGCACCTCGGCAAAGATCAGCACCAGAAGCGTCATCACCAAAGTTGCCAGCGCCACCCCGGATTCGCCAAAGAGCCGCGTGAAAAGAGCGGTCGCAAGCGACGCTGCAAGAATATTCACGAGGTTGTTGCCGAGCAGAACCGACCCGATCAGACGCTCATTGTCTTCGGTGATCAGCAGTGCCCGTTGCGCGCCCTTAGACCCCTTGTCAGCCTGCGCCCGTAGCTTGCCGCGCGAGGCAGCCGTCAATGCGGTTTCTGAGCCTGAAAAGAACCCCGAGAGCACCAAAAGAAACAGGATGATACTGATGCTGATCCAGAATGCGCCGTCAAGCATTGCGGGGGCCGTGTCCATTTGAGAATATACCTTTTGTGAGTGCTGGTATGGTTATGGGCGCGCGGGCGGTTTCATTCAAGGGATGAGCATGATGAAGCATCAAGATTTGGGTGTACTTGAAGGCCCTGTGCTGTTGTTTGGCGGCCCTTATTCGAACTTGCAGGCCTTTGAGGCGCTGATAGCGCAGGCTCGGGCCCGAGGAATGACGGGCGAGCAGATGATTTGTACAGGCGATGTGATTGCCTATTGCGGTGATCCGTCTGCAACGCTGAACGCGATGCGACGGGAGGGCATGCCGCTTGTGGCGGGCAATTGTGAAAAGCAGTTGGCCGTCGGCGCGCAGGACTGCGGCTGCGGGTTTGAAGAGGGCACCGTTTGTGATTTGCTGTCGGCGGGTTTGTTTTCATTTGCCAATAGCCAAGTCTCGGCAGAGCAGCGCGCGTGGATGGCAAACGCTCCTGATATCATCAGTTTTTCGCATGCCGGTTTACGCTACGCTGTGATCCATGGCGGGTTTCGCGATATTGCGCGCTTCATTTGGAAGACATCTGGCAATGATGTGTTCGCCGAAGAATGGGCTGCGGTCGAGGCGGCAATCGGACCGGTTGACGGGATTGTCGCGGGCCATAGCGGCTTGCCGTTCGTCAAGCAAACGCCCAAGGGGGCGTGGATCAACGCGGGCGTCATCGGCATGCCGCCCCATGACGGCGGGCCTGAAACACGTTTCGCGGTGCTTGACCAAGGGAGGGTGAGTTTTCACGCCCTTGCCTATGACGTCAACGCTGCTGTGCAATCAATGGAACGCGCCGGCCTGACCCAAGGCTATCACCGCGCCCTGCAAAGCGGTTACTGGCCATCTGAGGACGTGCTGCCACCTGATTTGCGGCGGGCCGCCTTGGCCAGCGGGTGATTTTCCAACACCAACTCGGACAGGCGGGCTTCAAGCACATGGGTGTAGATTTCAGTCGTGGCGACATCGGCGTGGCCGAGCATGGTCTGGATCGACCGTAAATCGGCTCCATTCGCCAAAAGATGTGTGGCAAAGGCGTGTCGCAAAGTGTGCGGCGTGACTTTTGTCGGATCAACCCCGGCTGTGACCGAGAATTCCTTGATCATCAAATAGAAGCGGTGCCGGGTCAGATAGCCTGAGGCACCGCGTGACGGAAACAAAAACCGCGACGCGGGAAGTTTTCTTTCCTGCGCCTCCGCGTCGATCTTGTCGCGCACCAGCAGCCATTCGCTCAATGCCACACGGGCAGGTGGGGACAGGGGCACCAGTCTTTCCTTGCCGCCCTTGCCCATGATCAGCAGCAAACGCGGGTCGCCGCGGGTGGCGCTGACGGGCAGGCTGACAAGCTCGCTCACGCGCATGCCTGTGGCATATAACAGTTCCATCAGGCATGTGTTGCGCAGTCGGTCTTGCAGGCTGCGGCCTGAATTGCGCGCAGCGTCCAGCAAGCGGTCTACTTCTTGCGGTGACAGGATCTTGGGCAGGCGCTTGTCTTGTCCGGGACCGGAAATCTGGATCGCGGGGTTATCGGTGCGCAGCCCTTCCTCGAAGGCAAAACGGTACAGCTGCTTGATCGCGGAAAGCCTGCGCGCACGGGTTGACTTCGCAAGACCCTGCGCATCGCACCACACCATATAGCTTTCCACGTCATTCCGTGTGGCAGACGTGAAATCTCGGTCACGTTGGGCCAGATAGCTGTCAAAGTCTTTCAGGTCGCGCCCATAGGCCAGCAACGTGTTTGTGGCGGCCCCGAGTTCGGCGGCCTGGGCCTCAAGAAACGTCGATATCCAGTGAAACGTGTCTGTTTGCATCAGTTGCGCTCCAACAACGACACTTGCAGCGCTGCACGGCGGGCGAAGTCTTCCAACCCTAGCGCACGCAAGGTTGACAGGGCATCGCGCAGGGCGGCGGTATCGCCATTGGCCCCTTCTTCAAGTAGTGCAATTGTGTGCAGGATCGCCATGCCCAAATTGCTGTTTTGGGCCTGATCAATCAAGGCCTGACGGGGCGTAGGGGTTGAAAACGCACTCGCGATGGCATCCGCTTGACGGATGTCGGGACGGGTGCTTGGCGCTTCACCAGATGCGATGGCGGCGAGAAATACGATCTCCGGGGAAGGGGGTTCGCCGGCGCCAACGCTTTCGTAGATCGGCGACAGCAATAAAATACGGTCGCGTAAAGCAGCCACGCTCCCCTGAAGGTCGATCGGTTTGAGGGCGTCGGCGTAAAGTGTCGCAAAGCTTACTTCGAGTTCTGCCTCTTGCATGGCCTGCCAAGCCGGACGCAGTGTTTTGCTGACGGCATCGGCGCTTTGAGTGCGCAAGGCTGTCTCAAACCGCTGCAGCGCTTCGACGCGGTCCCAGATCCCGCCAGAGGCTGCCGGTTCTCGGTGGGTGTAAATCCCGAGGAAACGATTGTCGGGAAGTGCTCCGATCCGCGTCAGCCGTTCTGCGGCTTCAAGCTGTGCTTTCCATCCTGCCACATCCCGCAGATCGGCCACCGCAAAGGCCGGGGGCAGCATGCGGGTTTGCGGTCTTTCCCCGATGGCCTCAAACATCCGAAATCCGATCGCGTCCATCGTGCGCGGGGTCGGCAAGAGGGGCTCGCCCTCAAAAAGATCAGGATTAAGGAAACGGTCCAACAGTGCCAGACGCTCGGGCGGCAACAACTGCAAAGCCTGCGCTGATCCAAAGGTCAGTGCGGCCATGTCCCAGTTGCCAGCCCGTGCAGCACATAGGATGCGGACGCTGTAATCGCTTGTTAGGAATGGCTTTTGCCCCAGCAGAGTGCAAGCCCGATCTTCGGTGCCCAACAACAGGCTGACCTGCATCCACAGATCGAAATGATCCGGCGATGTCGCAACACCCGCCTGTTCGATCAAGGATAAGGCGGGATCAAGCGCACCTGCATCGATCAAGGCCGATACCCGCGCCAGTGCAAGCGCGTCACCTTCGCTGGCATTGCCTTTGGGTGCGGTAGCTTCGGCAAGAAGCAACGTATAAAACAGGGCGCGCGCGGCAGGTAAATGCAAGTCGGGCAGGCGATCAAACAGGGTGGTGATTTCGGCCACAGAACTGCCCGCCCACAGATCAAGCGGCAGTCCTGTGACATTGGTGGGCACCAGACCGATGGCACGCGGGCCGCCTTCGCCCAAGGTGGTCACGGTGACGGCTGGCGGAAGCGCCGTTTTGGCCACGGGTGCTTCATCCGGTTTCAAGGGAGGTCTGGATTTGGGGATCTCGACTTTGGGCTGCTGGCCCAGCCATTCAATGACCGATAAAGGTGCCGCGTTTTGGGCCTGCGCTGATGTTTGTGCCTGTCCCAGCACTGACCAGCCGATCAGACAAAGCGCGGAAATCTGCCTGAACACGCGCATCATTCCGCCGGAAGCTCCACTGGCTCGCGCACTTCGACTTGATCGGGCGCAAAATCAGCGCCAAAAAAAGGACCTAGATAAGCATAGGCCGCAAGCCCGATGAATCCGAAGACCAAAAGGAAAATCAACAACTTGATAAGCTTGCCCATAGATACTGCCTGCTTTCTTTCGAACAATTTGGTCATCTATATATGGCCTTTTCGGTAAGATCACGTCATTCAAAGACAAATGAGCGAATTTGAGCAATCACCAGCCGATGCGGCCCCAAAACTGTCCCGCTACCACCTGAAAAAAACGGTGGTTATGGTGGGCATGATGGGGGCTGGAAAAACCGCAGTTGGTCGCGCGTTGGCCGCGAAACTGGGCGTTCCGTTCCGAGACAGCGATCAAGAGATCGAAACGGCGGCCAATTTGACCGTTCCCGAAATTTTCGAGCGTGATGGAGAGCCGTTCTTTCGCAAACGGGAAACCGAAGTCATTGCGCGGCTTTTAGAGGCCGAGCCAGGCATCCTTTCGACAGGCGGGGGCGCGTTTCTGGCCGAGATCAACCGCAGCAATATCTCGGACACGGGGGTTTCGCTGTGGCTTAATGCCGATATCGACCTGGTCTGGAATCGCATCCGCTATAAGAATACGCGGCCTTTGCTGCGCACCAGCAACCCCCGGGCGACCCTTGAAACTTTGTTCAAAGCAAGGGTGCCAATCTATAAACTTGCAAATCTTTCAGTTACTTGCGTGCCGTCCTTGTCTATCGACAAAATGGCAGACCGGGTGATTGATGCGCTGCTTACGCGCCCTGATGTATTGGAAAAGACAGATGCGTGACACTGTACATGTGGGCCTGCCGGGCCGCGAATATGATATCCAGATCGGTCCGGGCCTGCTGGCCGAGGCCGGCACATACATCGCACCGTTTCTTGCGCGTCCAAGGGTTGTCGTGATCAGCGACGAAACCGTTTCGGCGTTGCATCTGGACGGTCTGCGCGCGGGATTGGCAGCCAATGGCATCTCGGTCGAAGCGCTCAGCCTGCCTCCCGGAGAAGCCACGAAATGTTGGGCGCAATTGAACCGCTGTGTAGATTGGCTTCTGGATCAAAAGGTCGAACGCAACGATGTGGTCATCGCCTTTGGTGGCGGGGTCATCGGCGATCTGGTCGGGTTCGCTGCTGCAATTTTGCGGCGCGGGGTGCGGTTTGTGCAAGTCCCCACATCGCTGCTGGCGCAGGTCGACAGCTCGGTCGGCGGCAAGACCGGAATCAACGTGTCCCAAGGTAAAAACCTGGTCGGTGCCTTCCACCAGCCGACACTGGTGCTGGCCGATACGGCAGTTCTGGGCACGCTTGAGCCTCGGGATTTTCTGGCAGGATATGGCGAGGTCGTGAAATACGGTCTGCTTGGCGATGCCGCGTTCTTTGAATGGTTGGAACAGCAAGGGCCTGCACTTGCGGCGGGTGACATGGCAGCGAGGGTCGAAGCGGTGCGCTGGTCGGTTCAGATGAAAGCCGATATCGTGACGCGCGACGAAACCGAGCAGGGCGAACGCGCCTTGCTGAATCTGGGCCACACCTTTTGCCATGCGTTAGAATCTGCGACCCAGTATTCGAACCGTTTGTTGCATGGCGAAGGCGTCGCTATTGGCTGCGCCTTGGCGTTCGAGCTGTCCGCGCGTCTTGGTTTGTGTGCGCAAGAAGACCCGAGCCGCGTGCGTGCTCATCTCAAAGCGATGGGCATGAAAACGGACCTAAGCGATATCGAGGGCGATTTGCCCGACGCCGATGCGCTGCTTGACCTCATGGGACAGGATAAGAAGGTTGTGGACGGACAATTGCGCTTTGTTCTGGCGCGCAGTATCGGCGACGCCTTTGTGACGGGCGATGTGCCACGCGAAACCGTCCGGCGTTTACTGGCCGAGGGGTTGGCTGGGCGGTAGCTGCGTACATTTGTGCAATGTCTGGGTGTGAACGGTTTGGACCAGACGAAGCAGTTTATACAGGCATTCATATTACATAATACTGATTATAAGAATTAAAGTATATCGCACATGATGGATGGCTTAATTACACAATTTCAATCATTAACAGCCTCTTGTGCGACGCTCTTCATGTACTCCTTGCTGTCCCCTAGCTGTTATTCACGACCCGCACACTGACAGACTGGTACAGCATCATCGCAGGTCCAAAGCTGCTAAGGAATGGCACCTCTGCCGCGTCAAGGCCAACGCCGATGCGCACGATCTGATTGGCGGCGGCCATGCCTGTCGCATCCACAAGATGCCATGTGCCGTCCAGAAATACCTCGGCCACGGCATGAAAGTCCTGAGGTGTCACATAAGGCGCATAGACGCTGGCAAAGCGCGCCGGAATGGCTGCGGCGCGCGACAGCGCAATCATCACATGGGCAAAGTCACGGCACACGCCCTGGCGCTGCACAAAGGTATCCAAGGCCGTTGTCATGCCGTTGCTTGAGCCTGGAACATATTGATAGCGCTCAAAAATCCAGTCGCGCAAAGCTGCGATCAGTTGTCCTCCGCTGAGGTGACCATATTCGGCTGCGATGAAGTTCTGAAGCTCGTCTGACTGGCAATAACGCGATGGCATAAGATAGCGCACTGCGTCGCTGGGCAAGCGATGTGGTGGCACGGCGGACATACCTTCAATCTGCAACGACGGTCTGTTCACATCGAAACGCGCCTGATAGCTGCAGTTGAGATTGCCATCGGTCCGGATCATCATCCGCTCTCCCATCCCGGCCTCGCCTGCAATTGTGGCTTTGTGTAACGTCGGACTTAATACAAAGCTGTCATTCAGAACCTTTTGATCCGCGAAATTTGGGGCCTGAATCTGCAAGATCACGTCTGTTGGCGAGGTGATCTGGTATTCAAACTGAACGTCGATATCTAGGATCATGGGCCTGGCTTTCTGAAGTGGGATGAGACGTTTGAAAATTTGCAACAGTCCGACAGTGTCTGGACGTTGGAGGTTGTCCTTTACCCGACCGCCTGCCCCGCAGCAATGCGTAACGCCTTGTCATGGAACGACTGGGCAAAAGTTCGCAGCCGCGGCTTTCATAAGGAAGTAATTAAGAATAATTCCTGCACAGCGCAATAATGGGCTTGAAACACCTTTGCCCCTTGGGTAGTAGATCGCTCACGGGTCGTTAGCTCAGTTGGTAGAGCGCTTCGTTTACACCGAAGATGTCGGGAGTTCGAGTCTCTCACGACCCACCATTAAAAGCATCCTTAAATCAATTGTTTAGATGTAGCGTAGATGCATAGTCGGTGCTGCACGTCATGGTGTTTTCTTGATCGCCCCGCACAGGTCGGATCAACTCTTTGCTTGGAAGGTTCCCATCTCCCTCTTTACGTCATGTTGTCAGCTGTCATACCGTGTATCACGTGCCGCGGTGGATGTTTTGGAAGATGCAAAGGCATCGGCCCGGTCATGTTTCGGCGTATTTTAAGGATGTTAAATGACCAAGCTTAAAGTTTCTTCCGCCGATATGGTGCAAGCAGCGCGCGCTCGGATTACCGAGGTCGAGACCCCGGATCTGATCGCGATGCTGGACGATCCCGATGTGGTGATTGTTGATTTGCGCGATATTCGGGAAAGACAGCGAAGTGGCCATATTCCGGGAAGCTTTCACGCGCCCCGTGGGATGATCGAGTTCTGGGTTGATCCGGACAGCCCCTATTTCAAGCCCGTTTTCGGTGAGGACAAGAGGTTTGTGTTTCACTGTGCTTCTGGCTGGCGGTCTGCGCTGACCACGGCGACCCTGCAAGATATGGGATTTGGTGCGTCTCACCTGCGAGAAGGGTTTTCGACGTGGGAAAAGCAAGGTGGACCTGTCGAATTCCCTGAAAAGAAAGACTAAACAGGAAATCGCGGGTGTGTTAAGCCTTTTTGGAAAACGATAAAAGGCACAACGCATGACGTCGATCCTGATCCTGAACGGCCCGAATTTGAATCTGCTTGGCACCCGCCAGCCCGAAGTCTACGGGTCGACAACACTGGCCGATGTCGAGGCGATGTGCCGCGCGCATGGCACAGGCTTTGAGCTAAGCTTTGAGCAGTCCAACCATGAAGGTGTGTTGATAGACCATATCCATGCGGCCAAGGGCGTACATGCGGGCATTATCCTGAATGCCGGAGCCTATACCCACACCTCTATTGCCATGATGGATGCGATTGCGTCGGTCGGACTGCCGTTGGTCGAGGTGCATCTAAGCAACATCCATGCGCGCGAAACATTTCGGCACAAATCCTTCATCGCGCCTGTCGCTTTGGGTCAGATCTGCGGTTTTGGTGCCCAAGGCTATCTGCTGGCGATGGATGCGCTCAAACGGCACCTGTCGCACTAGAAGCTTGATATAGAATGGAAAAGGGCGAGGGCACATATGCGCCCCCGCCCCTAAATAAGCATTTTGTTATGGCTTAGCCTTTGGCGGCTTTTGCAACTTCTGCTGCGAAATCTTCTTTCACAACTTCGATGCCTTCGCCCACTTCAAGACGCACGAAGCCAGTGATTGTCGCGCCGGCTTCCTTGGCTGCGGCACCAACTGTCAGGTCAGGGTTCACAACAAAGGCTTGGTTCAGCAACGTCACTTCAGACATATATTTCTGCATGCGGCCAACGATCATCTTTTCGATCACAGCGTCAGGCTTGCCGGATTCGCGCGCGATATCCATCTGGACCTGCTTTTCTTTCTCGACCACGGCTGGGTCAAGATCATCTTCGGACAAGGCTGCTGGGTTTACAGCAGCGATGTGCATCGCGATCTGCTTGCCAAGCGCTTCGTCGCCGCCGGTCATCGCGACCAGAACACCGATTTTGCCCATGTCAGGTGCAGCTGCATTGTGCACGTAGGAGACAACTGTGTCGCCGTCGATGGACTGCATGCGGCGCACGGACATGTTTTCGCCGATGGTGGCGATTGCGTCGGTAATGATGGTTGAAACGGGCTTGCCGTTGATTTCAGCCGCGTTCAGCGCATCAAGGTCGGATACTGTGACCGCAGCACCGGCAATACCGGCAACCATTTTCTGGAAGTCGGAGTTTTTGCCAACGAAGTCGGTTTCGGAGTTCACTTCGACTGCGACACCGTGGCCGCCTTCGACCTTGACTGCGACCAGACCTTCGGCAGCGGTACGACCGGATTTCTTGGCCGCTTTGGCCAGACCCTTGGTGCGCAGCCAGTCAACGGCGGCTTCCATGTCACCGTCTGTTTCTGTCAGCGCCTTTTTGGCGTCCATCATGCCTGCGCCTGTCGTGTCGCGCAGTTCCTTGACCATGGATGCTGTGATTGCCATCGCTTTGGTTCTCCTTGAATTGGGATGATACGTGGGGCAGACCCTGTCTGCTCTCATGTCTCATAAATGTAATTGATATATGACAGGCAGGGAAATCACCCCTGCCCGCCGATCCGCAAGTGTCGCTTAGGACTTTGCCGCGTCAACAGTTTCCTGCTTGGATTCGATATCCAATGGTGCGTCTGCGCTCATTGCGTCGTTGGAAACGGTTTCTGTCGATGCTGCGCCAACTTCAACGCCGCCTTCTATCAAAGCTTCTTCGACAGGCGCTTCTTCCATCGCACCAATATCAACACCTGCAGCGCCCAACTGAGCGGACATGCCGTCGAGAGCCGCGCGGGCTGCAAGGTCGCAGTACAAGCCGATGGCGCGTGCCGCGTCATCGTTGCCTGGGATGATATAGTCGATGCCATCCGGCGAACAGTTGGTGTCGACAACGGCAATAACCGGGATGCCCAGCTTGTTGGCTTCGGCGACGGCCAGTGCTTCTTTTTTCACGTCGATCACAAAGATCAGATCAGGACGGCCGCCCATTTCGCGGATACCGCCCAAAGACGATTGCAGTTTGAACTGGTCACGCTCCATGCCAAGACGCTCTTTCTTGGTGAGACCACCAAAGCCGCGCTCGGATTGTTCGTCGATGGATTTCAGGCGCTGGATCGACTTGGAAACAGTCTGCCAGTTGGTCAATGTGCCACCCAACCAGCGGTGGTTCATGTAATACTGTGCGCATTTTTCTGCGGCATCTGCGATTGGCTGTGCAGCCTGACGCTTTGTACCGACGAAAAGAATGCTGCCGCCTTTGGCGACGGTGTCACGGATGACTTGCAGGGCCTGGTCCAACATTGGAACAGTCTGTGTAAGGTCCATGATGTGAATGCCGTTACGCGCGCCATAGATGTATGGACCCATACGTGGGTTCCAACGCTGCGTCTGGTGGCCGAAGTGTACGCCTGCTTCAAGCAATTGGCGCATGGAGAACTCTGGAAGAGCCATGTGGTACTACCTTTCCGGTTTTGCCTCGTCGGGGGTCTCGATCCCGTTTTTGGGACCAACCGGCGGACATTTGAGGATTTCTCCCCCAAAGGCCCAACCCCGACTGCGGGTTTAAGTAACGCGTCTATAAAACACTGTGCGATTGGCTGCAAGCATCAACTGTGTTTTGACGCATCCCCAAATGCGCAATTTGCCTTTGCGGATATAGTTTCCCGCGGCTGTCCTGCCTAGCCGGGCAGCAGATCTTGCTGGTGCCCCTCCCTGACCAGTCGTTCGCACGCGAGGGCAAGCTTTTTGCGGTCCGAAAACGCGGCGACCCTGAGCGGCGGATGATAGCGGGTGATCACCCTGCCATGGCGCCGTGAAGCAAGTGTCGCCAGCAGATGCGCGCCGAAAGTCATATCACCCCACCAGCCATAGAACCGTTCATCGGACCCGTTTGGCGTCTTATAGGTTACGCTGACGGGTTGAATCCAGATCACATCCTTTAACTCAGGCGCAAAAAACGCCTGAAAAAGAGTGGTTTTAAAGGATATCACCTGTTGTCCGTCCGTGCTGGTACCCTCTGGAAAGAACAACAGCCTGTGGTTGTGCAAAAGTCGCTGCTGGAACACCTGCGTCTGTTCGCGCGCGCGCTTGGCGTTCCGCTCGATAAAGACCGTGCCCGTGGCGCGCGCCAGCAAACCGATGCCGGGCCAGCCTGCGACTTCGGACTTTGCCACGAAATAGATGCGCTGGCTGGCGTTGAGCGAAAATATATCAAGCCAGCTTGCGTGATTTGCCACAACAGCACCGGGGTGATGCATCGGGGTGCCGATACGCTGGCGCCGCAAACCGATAATCCAAAAGGCCGTCCTGCAGACGACTTGCGTGATATGCGGTGTGACCGGCCTGCCCTGCCCGCATAAAGGACGTTCAAACAACCGGATCAGCAATAACACCACCAGCCCGCAGACCACAAAGACCCCCAGCACGGTGCCGCGCAAGATGATCCTTGCCCAGCCCATGACCCCGAAACTGTGATGGGCCGGCGCTTCGCTTTCGTTCCAGGGGGCGCTCACTTGGAAGCTTCGCGGTAAAGTTTGGCGCGGCGTTCGCTAAGCTGGGATGTATCCATGATCAGACAGACATCGGTCGTGTTAAAGGCGTGATCAACAAATGCTCCGTCTCCGACGCAACCGCCAAGACGCAGGTATGCCTTGATCAGGCTGGGAATTTGAACCATCGCACGGCGCCGGTCAAGCTCGGCGGCGGGAATGATATTCATGTCCCGGTAGGCTTCTTTGCGCGCCTCGACCCTCAAGTCTGGCGGCGCCAGATGGTTTTGGTGCAACAAAGACAGCGGCTCTGCGAGGGCAGAAACATCTGTGCCGTGAAAGCTGGCGACGCCGAACAGGATTTCGATCTTGTGCGTGGCAACATAGGCGGCCAGCCCTGCCCACAAATGATGCATTGCCGCGCCGCCGCGATACTCAGGATGCAAGCACGAGCGCCCCAATTCCAAAATCTTCCGGCCCGATTGTTTGAGCCGGGACAGGTCATATTCGTTTTCAGAATAAAATCCCCCTGCCTGCTGCGCCATGTCAGAGCGCAAAAGTCGATATACACCAACAGCTTGGCCGGATTTTTTGTAATACAAAACCAAATGGTCCACAAAGGGATCATAGGCATCTTTTTCAAGCATCTGATCATGGTCAACCAGGGCACCACTGGCACCCAGTTCGGTCACAAACACATCATAGCGCAACCGTTGGGCCGCGTATAATTCTGCTGCTGTGGCGGCCAGTCTGACCTCAAAATCTGACGCATTTCCGATGGTCATTGGGGATCGATCCTTGGCCGTTACGTGATCGGCAGATAGGCCTTTAGCTGCCACCGCGCAACGTTTCGAAAATAAATACGCGAGTGTTAACCATTTGCTAACGAAGATCGATCATCGAAGACGGGGGTCAACCCGACCCGGGAGCTGTCTATGACCATTTTCCCTTCGCTGCGAAAGTTAACGGTGACTTTACCGTCAATATTGCTCTGGACTTGGCCAACACCCCAATCGGGGTTTTGCGGGTGGCGCACCAACATGCCGGGGGCCAAGATTGCGTTCAGATCATCCATGGGCTGTTCTTTCACAAAGGTGGCAAAAATTGCCTAGTTCAGAGATTGATTTCGCGACCTTGATCGGCAGCCGCATCTGTCATGACCTGATATCGCCCATCGGCGCTGTCAACAATGGGCTGGAGCTGCTTTCCATCACAGGTCTGGGGATTGGCCCCGAAATGGATCTGGTTAACGATAGCGTAGCAAGTGCCTCTGCCCGTATCCAGTTTTTCCGCGTGGCCTTTGGCGCGGCTGACCAGCAAATGATGGGCTTTCCGGAAATTAACGAAATTCTACGCGGGTACTATCAGCGGTCGCGGTGGGAAATCGACTGGGCACCTTGCAACCCACAACCGCGTGCTGACGTCCGTCTGTGCCTGTTGGGACTGCTTTGTCTTGAGACAGGTATGCCCTATGGTGGGAAAATTCGGCTTGAAAAAACCGGGTCACGATGGAATTTGACCGCTCACGCGGACAAATTGAAGATTGATCCCGACCTTTGGGCTGTCTTGGCCACGCAAACACCCGCACTCAAGTTAAGACCTGCGCAGGTTCAGTTCGGCTTGTTGCCCGCCATCGCTCGCGACGACGGGCGCCAGATCACATCAAAGATTATCGAGAACGAGATTTCCCTCTCGTTTTAAACCATCAGCCCCGCACGGCCCCATCGCCACGCACAAGATATTTAAAGCTGGTCAGCTGTTCTGCTCCGACGGGGCCACGGGCGTGCATCTTGCCTGTGGCAATCCCGATCTCTGCACCCATACCAAATTCGCCGCCATCTGCGAACTGGGTCGAGGCGTTGTGCATCAGGATGGCAGAGTCCAGCCGCGTCATGAACTTGGTAGCCGCTGCGTCGTCTTCGGTAATGATGCAGTCGGTGTGATTTGAGCCGTGTTGGCGAATATGCGCGATGGCCCCATCGATATCAGGCACAGTTTTTGCCGCGATGATCATGTCAAGATATTCACGGCCCCAATCCTCGTCGGTTGCAGGCACGGTGCCTTCGACCGACGACAACGCTGCATCGGCCCTTACTTCAACGCCGGCATCGATCAGCGCTTTGATCACGCCCTTGCCCATGGTGCGTGCGACTTTCTCGTGGATCAGCAGGCACTCGGCAGACCCGCAAATGCCCGTGCGGCGCGTCTTGGCGTTCAGCACGATCTTAAGAACTTTTTCCGGATCGGCAGCTTCGTCGATGTAAATATGAACGATACCTTCAAGATGGGCAAAGACAGGCACACGCGCCTCGCGCTGGACCAGCCCCACCAATCCTTTGCCACCGCGCGGGACAATCACGTCGATCGTATCGGTCATGGTCAGCATTTCGCTGACCGCCGCACGATCCCGCGTTGGGACCAATTGGATCGCGTCAACTGGCAGGCCCGCAGCCTTCAGCCCGTCTTGCAAAGCGGCATGAATAGCGCGGGATGAATGAAAGCTTTCCGAGCCGCCGCGCAAGATTACCGCATTACCGGCTTTCAAACACAACGCGCCCGCGTCGGCGGTCACATTGGGGCGGGATTCGTAGATCACGCCAATCACACCCAAAGGCGTGCGCACCCGTTGAATGTGCAAACCCGATGGCTGATCCCATTCGGTCAGAACCTCGCCGACAGGATCGGCCTGCCCGGCGATGCTGCGCAAGCTGTCTGTGATCGCCTGAATGCGGTCTTCATCCAGCAGCAGTCGATCCATCATGGCGTCCGACAGGCCTTTCTCACGACCAAATGCCATATCTTGCTGGTTGGCTTCCAGTATCTTGGCGCGCGCCTCCCAAAGGGCGTCCGCGGCCTTTTCGAGCGCGGTCTGTTTCTGCTCGGCGCTGGCAAAGCCCAAGGTTGCAGCGGCGGCCTTGGCGCGCGCTCCGATGTCTGCCATCAAAGCGGGGATGTCGGATGTCTGGGTCATGTCCAAAGTCATTGTCTAAATTCTACTTTTCTTGTTTCCGGTTGACGCACTACCTAAAGCCTTCGGCGAGGATTTTAAACCACTTGGAAATCAAGATAGCGCCAGATCATCCCGGTGGATCAAGGCCGCACGGCCCGGATATCCTAAAAGCGCTTCAATTTCAGAGCTTTGGTGCCCCTTGATCGTCTCGGTCTCTTTGGCGGAATAGCGCGTGAGGCCATAGCCAAAAGGGTGCCCTGTTGGCGTCAGTATCGCAATGCTGTCGCCGCGTTGAAACGCGCCTTGCACTGATGTGACCCCTGCAGGCAGCAAGGATTTTCCACTGTTCATCGCTGTCACGGCCCCTGCATCAAGGGTCACACTGCCGCGTGGTTTCATCGCGGTGATCCACCGCTTTCGGGCCGTCTGAGGATCAGAGTGCGCCGTGAACCAAGTGGCGTTTGCGCCGTTTTGCAGCGCGAACAGGGGGCGCAGGGGCGAGCCTTCGGAAATCGCCATCGCGCAGCCTGCCGCAGTTGCAGTCTTTGCAGCCATCAGTTTGGTTTTCATCCCGCCTTTGGACAACCCCGACCCCGCATCGCCGGCCTGCGCCTCTATCTCGGGCGTGATCGTCGTCACAGTCTCGTAGCGGATCGCGGAGGGATCGTCGTTGGGGTTGGCCGAATAAAATCCGTCCACGTCTGACAACAAGATCAATTGATCCGCGCCCACTGTCACGGCAATCTGTGCGGCAAGCCGGTCGTTGTCGCCAAAGCGGATTTCATCTGTGGCGACCGTGTCGTTTTCATTCACGATGGGCACCGCACCAAAAGACAGCAACTGCTCCATCGTGGCGCGGCTGTTAAGATAGCGGCGGCGATCTGCGCTATCCTCAAGCGTGACCAAGACCTGCGCGGTGGTGATGCCGTAGGGCTCAAGCGCTTCCTCATAGGCACGCGCAAGACGGATCTGACCCACGGCAGCGGCGGCCTGGGATTGTTCCAACGGCAACGTGGTTGCAGGCAGTCCCAGCACCCCACGCCCCAAAGCGATGGAGCCGGACGAGACCAGCACGACATCCTTGCCCTGCTCTTTCAGCCAGGCCACATCTTGTGCAAGCGAGTGCAGCCATTCACTGCGCAGATTGCCGGTGCGACGGTCCACCAACAGCGCCGAGCCAATCTTGACGACAATGCGCTTGCCTTCGGTCAGGGTTGCCACGGTGCCTCTTCCTCGACCACACGAAAGCGCAGGCGGTCGTCATCGATCTGGCCGCGCAAAGCGCGCAGCACGTCAGTCACACCTTCGCGTGCGACGCCAGACATCATCATCACCTCATCACCGCAGGCTTTTTCCAATTCAGAACGGGCGGTTGCGCGCTCTTCTTCATCCAAAGCATCTATCTTGTTCAATACCGTAACGCGGGGCTTGTCCGCCAGATCACCACCGTATTTTTCAAGCTCGGTGATGATCGTCTGGTAGTCTTCGGCAATGGTTGCCGAGGTGCCGTCGATCAAATGCAGCAAAACAGCGCAACGCTCCACATGGCCAAGGAACAGATCGCCCAAGCCGCGCCCCTCAGAGGCACCTTCGATCAGGCCGGGGATGTCTGCGACGACAAATTCAGTGTTGTCCACGCCCACCACGCCCAAATTCGGGTGCAGGGTGGTAAAAGGATAATCCGCTATTTTCGGACGCGCATTGGATGTCGCAGCCAGAAACGTAGATTTCCCTGCGTTCGGCAGACCCAGCAGGCCCACATCCGCAATCAGCTTGAGTCGCAGCCACAAGGTGCGTTCGACGCCCTCCTGTCCGGGGTTGGCACGGCGCGGTGCCTGGTTCGTGGCGGATTTGAAGTGCAGGTTACCCCAACCGCCGTTGCCGCCGCGCGCCAGCTCAACCCGTTGACCTAATTCGGTCATGTCCGCGATCACCGTCTCTTGGTCTTCGTCCAGAAGTTCGGTGCCGACAGGGACGCGCAAAACAATATCATCGCCGTCTTTGCCGGTGCGTTGCTTGCCCATGCCGGGCTGGCCGTTTCTGGCAAAGAAATGCTGCTGGTAACGGAAATCAATCAGCGTGTTCAATCCATCCACAGCCTCGGCCCAGACAGATCCGCCACCGCCGCCGTCACCGCCGTCGGGACCGCCATATTCGATGTATTTCTCGCGGCGGAACGACACGCAGCCGCCCCCGCCTGCGCCAGAGCGGATATAGACTTTGCACAGGTCGAGAAATTTCATTTTATTGGCCTTTCCGGGGCGCAGCTGGTCACAGCTTGGTACTATAAGTCCACGTAGGTACGCAGGTCTCGCGTGCCAGACAATAGGTTTCGGCGATCCCAAGATAGCGAAACCCTGCATTTGTCAGCACTTTGGCAGAGGCAGGATTATCCCGAAAAACCGATGCGAACATGTTCGTGTTGCCCAGCGGGTTGGCCTTTACCAAAGCTTGCACGGCTTCGGACGCAAGATGGGTGTTCCAAAAGGCAGGCGCCACCCAATAGCCGACTTCAGACTGATCGCGGTCCAGTTTCACAAGTGAAATCAGTCCCATGACCTCTGCGCCACCGGTTTTAAGGCCATCCATGACCCAAACATCTTCGCTGCGCTCATCTTTTGTGGCACGCGCAATATACGCTTCGATCACACCGGGAGGCAGCGGATGCGGGATGGATACGGTGTTCATGGCGACGCGTGCGTCACTTGCGTAAAGCTCGATCAGGCCAAGATCGCTTTTGCGCACGGGACGCAGCACAAAGCGATCTGTTTCGACCACAGACTGGGTTGGTATTTTTAGAACTTCCATCGTCATAATCCTCCTCCGAACAATACGAATAGAACGCTTGCGACCGTCAAGGCGGCCAAAGTCCACATCAGGTATTTTTCCCAAATTGTGTCCGCAACGGTCTTTGCAATCCCAGCCCCCGCAAGGGTCCACAGCGGATGCAGGACAATTTGGCAGCTTAGCAAGACCGCAGCAACGGTCGCTGTCGCGACCAGCGTAGATGTGCCGGGTGCCACAAAGGCGGTGAAACTGCCCACGATCATTGCCCATGCTTTGGGGTTGAGCGGATGCACGATCAAACCCGCCGCAAAGCCCGGAGGTTTTTCCGCCTGGTGCCCCTGCCCCAACCGTAAATTCGCAACTTTCCATGCCAGCCAGATGATATAGGCGGCGGAGGCGAATTTAAGCATCGTAAACAAAAGCGGTGCTTTTTGAGCCAGTTGCATCAGGCCAAAGCCGATAGGCCAGATGATCAGCTGTTTGCCAAGCGCCACACCAGCCACGAATGGCAGGGCCGCACGAAAGCCAAAACGCGCCCCTGTGGCCATCATGGCCATATTGGCAGGACCGGGCGTGCCGATCTGGCTAACCGCGAAAACAGCGAGCGAGGCGACGGCGACGCTCATGTTGAAACCCTGCCGTTGCTGCAAAATTCTTGCACCCCAAGGCGCATGGCACCATCTTTCAAAACGGGCCGCGGTTGCTGTGTCATTCTAGCCCTTCCTTTCTAGATGGGTAGCAGTCAGGTTTAGATGGGTAGAAGTTAGAAATTAATAAACAGAAAAAAGGACCGGTGTTTCCACCGATCCCTGAATTTTTGAAAACCCTGTGGGGTGCGGCTTACTCTGCGGCTTCTGCTTCTTGCATAACCGAGATAAATGTGCGGTTTTTAAGGCCTTTGTGGAACAAAACCTTGCCGTCGACTTTTGCGAAGATCGTGTGATCCTTGCCCATGCCAACGCCTTCAGCTGGCCAAAACTTTGTGCCGCGCTGACGCACCAGAATGTTGCCAGGAATAACAGCTTCGCCGCCATATTTCTTGACGCCAAGACGACGTCCAGCGGAGTCGCGACCGTTACGGGATGAACCGCCTGCTTTTTTATGTGCCATTGGTGTCTCTCCTTAGCCTTTTGACAGTTCTTTTGCCTGTGCGATCCAGTCTTCGCGCTCTACGCGACCCTTGAACGACAGTTTTTCTTCGATCTCTTCGACATCTGCATCAGACCATGCTGCGATTTGCGCAAATGTTGTGATGCCTGCATCATGGAGCTTGCCAACGATGACGGGACCGACGCCGGAGATTTCGCTCAGATCGTCGCCGTCAGACTTTTTGGCTTTCTTTGCGGGCTTTGCTTTCGCTTCGGCCTTCTCTGCCTCGATGGGCGTGTCGGCTGTCTTTGGCGCGGCAGATTTCTCTGCGGCCTGACCGTTCTTGACGCGCTTGGCCATTTCGGCCTGATCGGCCTTGTTCATGGTATAGCGCTCTTCCATGGCGGTCACGACGGACGCGCTTACGGAACCGGTGCCGATGGCAACCTTGAAGTCAGCCTTGCCAGCGCCCGACGGCATGATGTCGCCGATGCGAACCAGCGTCAGCTTCTGACGGTGGCCTTTGGTGCGCTTGGAAGAGTGCTTCCGGCGGCGCTTGACGAAGTGGATGACCTTCTCGCCCTTGATCTGGTCAACGACTTCGGCCTGTACGCCTGCATCTTCGACCAAAGGAGCACCGAGAACGGGGCTCTCGCCACCGAGCATCAGAACTTCGTTGAATAGAACTGTATCGCCAGCATCAGCAGCCAGTCGTTCTACCCGGAGCATATCGCCGGATTGAACCTTGTACTGCTTGCCGCCTGTCTTGATGACCGCAAACATGCGTCTTCCTTTACTGTTTCCGCATCCTGTGGTCCCCAGTATCGGGTGTTCTCGGGCCTTGGCCCACCTCGGACAGCGCACCCCATTTCGGGATGATCATAAAATAATAAAGGCATCCTAAGCGGATACCCTTTGATTGAGATTTGCGAAATGCACGACAGCCGCCTTAATGTCAAGCACCGTACGACGAGATTTGCAGCCTAAAGTTCTTCAGCGACCATGTTCAGCGCGACCGCGCGACCCAAAGCATAGGATATCTCGGCATAGGCCGCGCCATAGCCCTCAAAAAGCGCACGATTCAAGGCGTTTCCAGCCTCGGTTTCCGCAAACGCAATATAGTGATCCAGCGCCGCATCATCCAGTGGCGAATAGGCCAGCAACAAGAACCCATAAAGCCAGCCGGTCGTATCTTCGGTAATTTCCGCGTGCTGGTCTGCTATTTCGGCCAACATCTGGCTTTCGGTCATGTCGACAGAGCCGCCTTCTGCCAAACCGCGCATGAACTGAAAGTTTGAGTTCATCGCGGCGGTCACGTTGCGGTCGATCATGTCGCCACTTTGGACCAGTCTTTTGATCTGTGCCAAGCGGGTATCATCGTTGGCTTCCAATTCGGCATAGCGGGACCGTGCCGCATCTTCGATATCCTGATCGCTGATGGCGGCGCGCGCGGCATTTTCCAGCGTTATGATTTGCGCCCCAAGATCGGAAGCAAAGAAGTTGATCGTCTGTTCGCGCAGCGCCCCCTGAACCTCAACTTCAAGAAAACTGCGCAATGTTTCCGTGAGGCGTTGCGGGCTATAGATCGCTCCTACCTGAAGGTCCCAACCGGGCCCGCCCTGCCCGTTCAGCATATCCTGGTTCAGCGTCTCGGCATATTCCAGCCCTTCGGCTTGCAAGATCAGTGCAACCTCGTTGGTCTTGAGGACATCCATCAACACCTGAGCGCGCGCATCAGCCCAAAGCGGTGCCGCCAGCAGCCACAAAAACGGTATAAGAACGAACAGGCGCATCACAGATCCTGGCTGGGCTGCATGCCCCCCAGCCGCTGTGCAACGGCTTCAAAGCGGTTGGCCATGATTTCGTATTGGACGGCGTTCATCAGGGCGTAAACATGCTGCATCTTGGGGTGCTCCAGTGCGATGGCATATTCCAATACCTCGTCATCGGAAAACGCCTGATAGGTATACGCGGCGCTGGTCACGGCATTTTGCTTGATCGCCTCTCGCATCTGTGCCGATTGACCGCGCACGGATTCACGCAGATCTGGTTCCTCCATTTGCAGTTTGATCACGCCCGCATTGGCGGCTGCCAGCAAAAATCTGATCTGCACCTCTTGGATTGCCCGGATAGAGCTGTCTTCGACATCGCTTGCCGCGTTGAGCCGTTTCAAGATGTCGATGCGCGGCGATCCGATACGTTCCAGCCCTTCGACAATCGCGGTGCCTGCTTCGGATTTGGCTGCGTCGTCTTCTTTCATATGCGACGCATTTTCAGCGGCGACCAAACGTTGCCCCAGATCGGTCGCGTAAAATGCGGCCGCGTGCTCAAGCGCATCATCACTGAGGGTCTCAGTCAAGATCTCGGACCCCATTTGTAGCATCACATCCGTCTCAAACACCTCGCGCACCAGCCGCGACCATTCCGAGCCGAAGGCAGCCGCATCGATCCCCAGCATCTGCGGCGCGGTATCCGCCGACAACCTTATGCTTTCAAGCGCCACATCAAACCCGGTCACTTCCAAAAAGGCATCAACACGGGCCGGGTCGGCAGCATGAGCGGTGCTGAAAAGGCCCATCATAGCAAGTGTCGCGGCCATTATTAAGGTTCGTGGCAATCGAAAAACTGAGCGCATGTGGCGATATCCTATCATATTTTCTGCCTTTGATCTTAGGCCAAAAGCACCGGGCAGCAATGAAAATCCCCGTGACCATGAAATCTGCATCCGCCCCCTTGTCAGGCTGCGCAATCAATACTAAACGGGCGCACCACTACGATGCGGAGAGGTGCCGGAGTGGTCGAACGGGACGGTTTCGAAAACCGTTGAGCCTCTAAAGGGTTCCCAGGGTTCGAATCCCTGTCTCTCCGCCATTACCATTTGAAATCATTGTAAAATTTAGTGATTTATGGAATTTATCCCACATAATACCCCACATAGAAAAAACGCTTAAACCGTGTGCCTTCAGCAAAGGCTTGGTAGCGCTTCCAACAGCTTTTCCTCAAATTGGCGACGGATTGGGCCAAGGAGCAGCTATTCGTGTATTAGCACTGAAATCAGCCGCTAATCTTTGAGACAGTATCTACAGATTGCTGTGCAATCGGACCGCATGTTTCGAAGTCATCGATTATTGTTACGTCAGACCCCCAAGCCTCACCAGTCAGTGAATAATTTTTTTTCATTCTTTCGGAATAAATCACTGATATTTCCTCGACCTCCTTGCCAATCTGCGATGCCAATTCGTTTAAGACTATTTCAGGATATTTGTCTTGCCGCAGGAGCAAAGCAAGAAGTCCCATCGAATCAATGCTTAGCTGGTTTCTGAGGGTCACTTCTTCAGAAAAGTTCACGCCGCCGTAGTAAAACATTCCTCTGAAGAGGCCCATGCAGCGCAAAATGTGGTACGCTGGTTCTCTCCGAACTTCAGGAAGAGACAAGTATTCCGAAATCGGCTTAAGCTCTTGCGCGAACCCACCTGACGGAAGCAGCATCAGCGCGAAGGCTGAAGATTGAAAGAGCTTTCTCATGCAGTGTTTCCTCCAGTCGCAGTCCTGATAATCAGACGCCATGCAAACGCGGGCGCGGCGCTGTGCTTCATTGATATTGGCTGGAGTCATTCTTTCAGCTATTCGATCCCGATACTTCGCGGAATCCCCACCTTCGCTAGCCGCGCTGATATTGTACCACATGTGTGCGGTTTCGTTGTCCTGTAACACGCCATGACCAACCTCATAAGACCAGCCAAGTTGAAGTTGCGCGCGCGCCAAACCCTGTTTGGCGGCAAGTTGGTATAACCTCGTTGCCTCAGTGTAATCCTGCGGAACTACGTTACCCTTTTCATACCGCCCACCAAGAACAAGCTGCGCCAAAGGCAAGTCTTGCTTGGCTGCTCGCCTGAACCAATAAACTGCTTCCGCTTCATTCTGCTCAATTACCTCTCCCTTGCTCAAAATTAGGCCCAGCATAACTTGCGACAATGCATCGTCCTGCTCAGCGGCCAGCCTGAGCCAGCGTTCTGCCTCAACTTCGTCTCGCACTACCCCTTGCCCAGCAATGTACATTTGGCCCAAATAGAATTGTGCGCCGTCGAAGCCTTCTTCTGCAATTGGCCTCAGTTCTCGAAGTGCGGCTTCGTAATCTCCTGCATCATATGCACTCACACCTTTTTCAAAATCCTGAGCCAGTGCGCATGTCGGCAACAACATCAACCCAACCGCTACAGCCTGAAATAGCTCTCTCATGAAAACTCCTTGGAACAATCTAGGCATCGCAACCTTTTTATGGGCCGAATGTCCAGTATGACGGCAGATTTAGCCATAGCTATTGCAAAGCATCTGAGCGCATCTCTGAAGCTCTGGATAGTATTTATGGCGTAGCCAATGCGTTTGTGGCATCCTTTGCCAGCTTTATCATTGCCATTAGGGCGCGCCTGTTTTGCTCTGTAGCTTGCGACCGTTCACCATGTAGCCAAGCGCCATTGGAAGGGCCAGTTGGTGCGCCACCGCCCGCGCCGTGCATCCGGCACACCTGCCAGCCGCGCACCGCAGGGGATTTGCACGGTAGGCTAGTGCGCTTTGATTTAGCAGTGCATCTGGTGCTTCATGCATCTTCATTGATTGTCCGCATATTGGGCTAAGCGGGCTTCGATATGTTCTATCTTCTTCTTCCTTTTTTCGTCACGCCAATCGAACATGCTTCGAATCCAATACCTATTGAGGAAGTCAGATTCGCGAATTTCATTCAGTAAATCTTGGACGAGACCTCCGCGAGATTCAAAAAACACTGCATCGATGCGCTTGGTTCCGCCATCAAGTACACGTCGTAAGTCATAATCGCGGTGCTCAGCGAGCCTAGCTGGGACTCTAGCGTCATTGTTGCAAACAACTTGTGCCATGACTAGCAGCGCCATTGAGCTAATTAGTCCTTCGATCCGAGCTTCTTGTTTCTTTAATTGCGTCTCCAAATTTAAGATGCGCTCATAGTCCGTCAGTGTATCATTATCTTGCATGTTTCCCTCATCGGATTGGTAGCTGAGCACAGATTGCGGAATCGTGCGATATTTGTCGAATGTCCTAAAGATCAATGAAAATACTTTGCACGGGGATGGTGTTACTTTTCAATACTACCTCGCCCTCCATGCGTGGCCGCCCCACGATGGCCTGTACACCTTGGTTGACCATCATATGCTTGTCTTATCCTGAACTTGGCTCCTGAGGTATAAAGGAGCCACTGCCCACCACACCATTTATGGTGGGCAGTGGCGGCGGTTGGATCGTAAAGAGCTTGGTCGGTAAGGACCGTAGTGGAGTTTGATCAACCGCCGTCTTCACCACAGGGCCTGAACGGATACGCGTGTGACAAGTCACGCATGACAAGCATAGGACATGGCGAAGATGACACAACATACCATTGGCGTGGATATTTCCAAAGCCCATTTGGACGCATTCAGACTGGAAGACGGAGCGGCGCATCGCTTCGAGAACTCGGCAGCGGGGTTTCGCGCTTTGCAAAAATGGCTGGGCAGGGCGCCAATAGCGCGGATCGTGTTTGAGCCGACTGGTCCATATCACAAGGCCTTCGAGGCGGCGTTCAGCAAGACATTTCGTTTGGTCAAAGTGAACCCGTTGCAAGCACGCCGGTTTGCTGAAGCACGCGGGACCAGGGCCAAGACCGATGCTGTGGATGCCCGAATGTTGGCCCAGATGGGGGCTGCATTCAACCTTGAGCCTCAAGCGCCGTGTTCCAAGGAAACCCTTGTTCTCAGGGATTTACACGTTGCGCGTTCTGGGCTGATCAAGGACCGCACGAGACTGCGCAACCGTGCCCAGACCCAGAGTATTGCTCTGCTAAAACGTCAAACCAAGGCGCGGCTCACGCAGGTAGAACGGCAGATTGCCGAGCTGGACGCTGAAATAGCTGCGCTGATTGAGGCGCATGGGGCCACTGCACGCAACCGCGATATTCTCTGTTCAATGCCTGGGATCGGTGCAGTCACGGCCGCCGCAATGCTGACCCTGTTGCCCGAGATCGGTACGTTGCAGCGCAAACAGGTGGCCAGCCTGACCGGTCTTGCACCCATCACCCGACAATCCGGTCAATGGCAGGGAAAGTCATTCATCGGAGGCGGGCGCAAACCCCTGCGCGACGCCCTGTACATGCCCGCACTGGTCGCAATGCGGTTCAACCCGGAACTCAAGGCTAAATATGAAGCCCTCCGCACAGTCGGAAAACCCGCAAAGGTCGCCATCGTTGTCGTCATGCGTAAGCTCATCGAAATGGCAAACGCGCTGGTCAAAGCTGATCGGATGTGGACGCTAAAAACCGCTTGATCAAGACGGATACTCACAGGTATTGTTGTCCAGCTCGAGACGCCCGTCGCTGAGATAGCCGCGGGCTTTTGGCATGCGGTTTAGTGCATAGCGGATCGCTTCAGCCAGCTTGGTTTTTCCGGAGATCTTGCGCAGCTGCGCCTGCAGCCAGAGTTCCAACGCGTCGAAGACCGGCTTGGCCTTGGCCTGCCGCAGGGTGACGC
>JAGXHA010000026.1 GCA_024636475.1 Roseobacter sp.
AAACAAGCGATGGATGCAGTGAAGGTTGGCAAGCAGCAACTGCTCAGCTTCCTTCTACGGCACGGACTCCGATACGAGAATGGCAGCTATTGGACAAAACGACATCGTCGGTGGCTGGCTGAATTGCGCCGCTTCCGGTTTGCCCACCAGCAACTGGCCTTCGAGGAATTGAAACGCGCTGTCGATCAGGCCGAGGCCCGAGTGGCCACTCTAGATGAGGCGATTGACGAAGCGGTTCAGACCTGGCGTTTTGCCCCTGTAGTTGATGCCCTGCGTGCGCTGCGTGGCGTGAACACGATCATTGCGGCGACTGTAGTGGCCGAGATTGGCGACATCACCCGCTTTGAGAACCCGCGCCAGCTGATGGCGTGGCTCGGGCTTGTGCCAAGTGAGCATTCCAGTGGCAGCACGACGCGGCGTGGCCGCCTGACGAAGACCGGGAATGCTTTGGCCCGAACGATGCTGGTCGAAGCAGGCTGGTCCTATCGCCACCCGCCCAAGGAAGGGCAGCCATATCTCAAACGATCCGCGCACCTGCCGCAGGAAATCAAGGATATCGGCTGGAAGGCGCAGACCCGTCTTTGCAAGCGGTTCCGCCACCTCTCGAACACCGGCAAACCACAGCCCCGTGTGCTTGCCGCCATCGCAAGAGAGCTCGCTGGCTTCGTATGGGACATCGCCCGCAAGACGCCACTATCAGCGTGACGTAACTGTCCAGACTGCCTGTGCAGTACGCTGGAGATGGCGGCCAATGATAGGGAAATCCTCGGAATACGTTGGGAAACATATCCGTTTGTAGAGAGAGGCACTCCCGTATCGAACCAGGTCAGGCGGTAACCAATCCGCGGATGAGAGCATGATAACCATCGGTTCGGCCTACCGTCTCCAGCGCCTGTACAGGCTACATCTTTGACTAACCCGTGTCAGCGGGGTAGTCTTCTCGTGTCAGAAAACCTGAAAACGCTCATGAGAGCGTATGGTCAAGCTCAACGGCTCAAAACGTAAAAATGTGAAACGGAAATAACTATGGTTATCAAAAAGATGTAAGATAAGCGCACCCATAATCGTGCACCGCTGCCCGATCATCTTGAGCGACAGGAAGAAATCCTGTCACCTGGTGATGCCTGCGGCGATTGCGGTGGCGCGCTCAAGCAGCTCGGTGAAGACGTGACCGAAGAACTGGAATACGTTCCCGGCCATTTTGTGGTGAAACGGATTGTGCGTCCGCGCATGACCTGCACTTGTTGCGAGATTTTTGCTCAGGCCGATCATCGTGTGGTCGCAAGCCTGACGGACGCAAATCGTCCTCAGTCCCATGCAAGGTCGAGGAAGCTCAGCATTGCGGACAGGTCGGCCCAGACGGGTCATTCTTGAAATGCTGCGCTGCATCCGAGGTCGCAACGAGCCAAGTGTGACCGAAGCTTCAAAAACAACAAATGTCTGCTTTTTTGAAGCCCAACAATCAGATCGTCATCCCAATACTGGCTTGCATCATGAACTGCGCCCCTATTGGCCGTGTTGCGGCACCAATTGCACGTGCCTTGCCGCCAATGCTCCCACTCTCGATGCGGGGTTGGATCAGGCCACGGGTGTCTTGTGTGACCACGTAGCGGCGAACACGGTTCACTAGGTCGTCACGGACGCTGGCAGGGAAAGCACCATCAATTAGGATTGCCTCGAAGTCGATGACAGAGCAGGCGGAAAGAGCAGCCTTGGCAAGTTCTTGGGCGGTCTGCCCGAGCCAAGGGTCGACGTAGCGCGACAGGGAATGCCAACTTTCCGGTTTAGACCAAAGTTGCTGCGGATCGAGATCAACTTCACGCAGGCGCAGTTCCAACTGGTGTATCGACGCCATATCGACCAACTGCATACTTTCGCCTTGGGGTCCGATGCTTGGTAATGATCCAAGCGCACCTGCATTACCCTGGCGACCTTCAAAAACCGAGTTGTTCAACACGACCCCACCGCCGATGAATGCACCGATGAAGAAATAAGCGTAGTCACGGAACTCTTTACCGCGACCGTAGGTATGTTCGGCTTGGCAAGCGGCGGTTGCGTCGTTCAAGAGGGATACAGGTAATCCCGTTCGCAACTGTGCTTCCTGCCTTATGTCGATGCCTTCCCATGGGGCAAAGGCGGCAGACAGATCCATAGACTTATCTGGACGGTTCCACATCTCAAAGGGTGCTGCGATACCGATGCCGCAAATGCGTGCAGCCTGAGCGGGATCCATGCCTTCAGTGATCTTGCGAACACCATCTGCAAGAAATCCCAAGATGTCTTCGGTGATAGGGGCGGGGTAGGTCAGTTGCCGTTCTTCGCGCAACTCACCGTTTAGGTCGATCAGCACCAGATCGGCGGACCTGCGGCCAATCTTGAATCCGAACGAGAACACACCGTCTGACGCCAGTCGCATTGGGATAGATGGCTTCCCGACTTTGCCTCGGACAGGTTCGCCACGTTCAAGGATGCCTTCTCCTTCGAGGCGGCGTAGAATGCTTGAAACAGTGGGGAGGGAAAGCTTGGCCAGTCGTGACAGATCGCTTCCTGGCATCGGACCATTGCGCTGAAGCAGCGATAGTAAAAGCCGTTCGTTATGATCACGAACGCCCTTCTGGCTTAGCCCAGTGCTGATTGATCTGATGAGTCCGTGTTCCATGAAAATACCATAGGCATCCACATAAAACAGGTAAACCTATTAATAAGAAAACTTAACTAATTAATTGACAGACGCCTGAGAATCACGTTTCTTAAGGTCAAGCGGCGGTCAAAAGCTTGCCGCATCAATGTCGGAGTGGAGGCTCTGACGAATTAATTGTCTGGGAGGACATTATGAAAAAGTTTTTCATCGGCACTGCACTTGCCGCTATCACATCTGCTGGTTCTGTTATGGCGGACGGTCACACTGCTTCCGCGTGCTTGATCACGAAAACAGACACTAACCCATTCTTCGTCAAGATGCGTGAAGGCGCGGAAGCGGCGGCTGCTGAAGCGGGCATTACGCTTCGTTCTTATGCAGGGCGCGTTGATGGCGACCACGAAACACAAGTTGCAGCCATCGAAACCTGCATCGTCGACGGCGCGTCTGGCATCCTGCTTACGGCGTCTGATACGTCTTCCATCGTAGGCGCAGTGCAACAGGCGCGGGAAGCGGGCCTGTTAGTCATTGCGCTGGATACGCCCCTTGATCCAATCGATGCGGCAGATTCAACCTTTGCGACAGACAACTTTCAGGCGGGTGTTCTGATCGGAGAGTGGGCTGCGCGCCAGATGGGGGATGCTGCTGCCGATGCAAAGATTGGCCTATTGAACATTAACGTATCGCAACCAACAGTTGGGGTTCTTCGCAACCAAGGTTTCCTGCAGGGCTTTGGCATTGACCTTGGCGACCCGACCCGTTGGGGTGACGAAGAAGACCCTCGTATTGTTGGGCACGACATTTCTGAGGGCAATGAAGAAGGCGGTCGGACCGGTATGGAAAACCTGCTTGCAGTCGATCCAATGATCAACGTGGTCTATACTATCAACGAACCGGCCGCCGCCGGTGCTTATGAGGCGCTGAAATCCATCGGTCGTGAGAACGATGTGCTAATCGTGTCTGTGGATGGGGGTTGTCCCGGTGTCCAAAACATTGCGGACGGCGTGATTGGCGCAACGGCGCAGCAGTATCCATTGCAAATGGCATCGTTGGGCATCAAGGCAATTGCGGCCTATAGCGCCGACGGCACGCTGCCCGAAAACACGCCAGGTAAAGATTTCTTTGACACAGGTGTCGCCTTGGTCACCGACCAGCCAGTCGAAGGCGTGGACAGCATTTCTGTCGCTGAAGGCACAGAGCTTTGCTGGGGCTAAACCATACCTCCCGCATCTAAACTAGGATGCACCTGAAGGGGCGGGACGTTTTTCCGCCCCTTTTCCCAAATCGGGGTATGCTTCCCCAAACGTCTTTTTTTACCATGAGGGGATCGCACAATGACTGGCAAAGCCGACGAATTTGAAACCGCCATCAAACCAACTGCATCGGATTCCGTGGCGACGTTCACGACACGCAAAGGTTTTCTGGCAAAGTTTCAGCATGCGTTGCATGTGAACCCCGCACTCGTGCCGCTGTTCGTCCTCTTGGCCTCAATTGTCTTGTTTGGAGCTTTGTTAGGATCAAAATTCTTCTCACCATTCGCGCTGACATTAATCCTGCAACAAGTGCAGATCGTCGGTATCGTTGCCGCGGCCCAAAGTCTCGTGATCCTCACCGCAGGTATCGATCTGAGCGTGGGTGCCATTGCGGTATTATCAAGCGTCATCATGGGGCAGTTCACCTTTCGTTATGGCGTCCCGGTTGAAATTGCAGTGGCGGCGGGCCTCGCATTCGGAACACTCATTGGCTCGATCAACGGCTGGTTGATCGCCGTGATGAAGCTGCCCCCCTTCATCGTGACCCTTGGCATGTGGCAGATCGTTTTAGCTGCGAACTTCCTATATTCCGGAAACGAAACGATCCGTAGTCAGGACATTGAGCAAAATGCGCCGTTGTTACAGTTTCTTGGGTCCACATTCAAAATAGGTGCAGATGCAGACGGACGAGGCGGTGCGACATTCACCTTTGGTGTGATTGCCATGGTCCTGATCTTTGCCTTCCTTGCCTATGCCCTTAAACACACGGCTTGGGGCCGCCACATATACGCAGTGGGCGACGACCCCGAAGCGGCACAGCTTTCGGGTGTGAACGTTAAGCGGACACTGATTTCGGTCTACGCGGTTACTGGCTTCATCTGCGCTATCGCAGGCTGGGCATTGATTGGCCGGATCGGTTCCGTCAGTCCAACCTCTGGTCAATTGCTGAACATAGAAAGCATCACCGCTGTGGTGATCGGCGGTATTTCGTTGTTCGGTGGACGTGGGTCGATCATGGGGCCGCTCTTTGGTGCCCTCATCGTAGGTGTCTTCACTCTCGGCCTTCGCCTCGCAGGCGCAGACGCACAATGGACATTCCTTCTCATCGGCGTGCTGATCATCGGCGCTGTCGGAGTAGATCAGTGGATCAGAAAGGTCTCAGCATGACTTTGATGGAAAACATCGCAAATGGGTCCATTGAACCCATCCTCAAAGGCCGTGGTTTGGTCAAACGCTATGGCAGGGTCACGGCACTCGACCATTGCGACTTCGACCTCTACCCAGGTGAAATTCTCGCTGTAATCGGGGACAACGGTGCCGGTAAGTCATCATTGATTAAAGCAATTTCAGGGGCTGTCATCCCAGACGAAGGTGACGTCTTTCTTGAGGGTCAGAAGGTCAGGTTTACCTCACCCACGGACGCCCGGAAGGAAGGGATTGAAACAGTCTACCAGACCCTTGCAATGTCGCCCGCCTTATCCATCGCCGACAACATGTTCATGGGGCGCGAAATTCGCAAACCTGGGTTCCGCGGAAAGTGGTTACGACAATTAGACCGCCCCCGCATGGAGCAGTTCGCCCGTGACAAGCTGTCGGAGCTTGGGCTTATGACGATCCAGAACATCAACCAAGCTGTCGAGACATTGTCAGGTGGTCAGCGACAAGGTGTGGCTGTGGCCCGTGCTGCTGCCTTCGGGTCCAAGGTCATCATTCTGGACGAGCCCACGGCGGCTTTAGGTGTCAAAGAGTCTCGCCGCGTATTGGAAATGATCCTTGATGTCCGTTCACGGGGCATCCCAATCATTCTGATCAGCCACAACATGCCCCATGTGTTCGAGGTCGCGGACCGTATCCACGTTCATCGCCTTGGCAAACGACTGTGTGTGATCGATCCGAAAGACTACACAATGTCGGATGCGGTGGCGTTTATGACTGGGGCGAAAGAGGCACCGGCGTAATTCAGTTCAGTTGGGTGTTTCGCTATTGTTGCTTAAACCGGTCACTGGCGCAGGCGCAGCGAAGGGCAACTTTGTCCCGCATAGCGGAATTTGGTCCTGACCGCAGCGATGGTCGGCTCTCAGCGCAGAATGTGAGTATCACCATATGTGGCCGCAGTCCTTGCCTATATTCTCCAAGGAAAGGCTGATGGCCGACGAGAAGGGCCGAAAGTCGACATCCAGGATGGCGGCGGTGCGGACGAAATCATGCCAATGCACACAGACGCATCGTATGTCTATTATCCGAAGCCGAACAATCTCAGGCAGCTGCCTCGTAGCTCGTGAACACTTCGGTTCTGCCGTCGCGGTGGATCAGGAACACGTTGTAGGCTTCACGCCGATCTTCCGGCCCCATGCCGGGGGAACCGTAAGGCATGCCTGGCACGGCTAGACCGACAGCATCAGGGCGTTCGGACAGCAGCTTGCGTATATCCGCGGGCGGGACATGACCTTCGATGAAATAGCCGTCAGTCTCGCCCGTGTGGCAGGAGATCAGTTCTTGCGGAATCCCATTGTCGAGCTTGTGGCGGATTAGTAGCGCGCCGAAGCTGTTCTCAGTCGTGACCGTCATGCCATCGGCACGCAGGATGCGCACCCAAGCTTCGCAGCAGCCGCAGTTCCGGTCTTTCAGAACATGGATGGTAGGCGCAACTTGCGCGAGGCTTAACTTTGGCGCGAGCGCGGCGAGGCTTACAGTGCCGATAAGCAGGCTGCGGCGGGTCAATGTGGGCATGATCTATCCTCCGATCAGGGCTTTATGCTTTGTCATCCCGCCACGTTCAAGGCCCAGCCGATCACAAAAACTTGGGGGACGGTCTCCTATCACCGTCTGCTGGACGCATTAACGGGGCTGGACCGCGACCCGGCGCACCCAGAGCCAATGCGAGATCGGATCGCAGAGGTGCTTGGGGAGGTAAGTAGCATCTGGCCTGCATCTGTAAGGTTAGAGCAGGCGGCTTAGAAAGTTCAGCCGAAGGTCCACCAATCAAAGGCTGCTAGGTTTTACTCTGGCGACGTTGACCCTGATCATTCTATTGAATTTCGTTGACAAACCTATGTGACCGTGACATTATAATAGTCACGGTCACATAGGAGGCATCATCGTGGCAATGACACCTGCGGAACGTAAGAGAAAGCAGCGCGAGCGCGACCAACAGCGAGCGGAAGAACAGAAACTAAAGATCGTTGATGAAGGTTCGCAGTTTTACCTGATGCCATTTTCACAGTGGGCAGAACGTGATCCAGATATTGGCTCGTGTGACATGTATATGGCTATGGCGGGAATGGAGTTCCCATCCTTCGACGACGAACGTGATCCCGAAGAGTTTGTCTTTGACCGTCCCGCATTCGGTGATGAAGATGTGTTCGGTGGCGCGAAGGGAGCGCTCGCGCGTGCAGAGCGGGTAGTCTCTTTATTGCTGGATACGGCTTTGACTTTGGCCAGTTCAGTAAATCTCTACAAACAGAACGAGATTAATGCTCGGCTTGCCGAACTTGAAAAGTCTACCGACGTAGATCGAGCAACAGCAATGAAAGACGCGGTGCGTCTCAACAAGATTCTGAACCAGCTAGAAAAGCAGGTCAGAATGCCTATCCCACAGTGGAAGGTAAAGAGCGAGTAAGCCCAAAAAGGGACGGGGTGGCAAAGCTACCAACGAAGACACCCCGCACCTTACTGAAATCGTCCCAAACAAAAGGAAAGACAATATGTCTGACGATAGCACAATCCAATCGACAGTTACAACTTTTACCCATGAAATCGTCACTCTTGCCGCGTTCAAATCGCTTGTGAGTGCGAAAACTGACAACAAAAACGCTGATCCGATACTTGTCTTGATCGCGAGGTATAAAACAATCGAATACTTCAATTCGCCAGAAGGTTTGATCGTGTTCGCCCATCGTGACACGATTGCTGGTCAAGTAGACGGCATTCATCCAACTTCGATTAGCAAAAGCATTTTGAGCAACCGCAACATCGTAGAACCGCTCAAAGGCAAGAAATCCGGTGCACTGGAATACAATGTGCATTACATGACGCGCCGCTCACAGGGCGCTCTCATTTTAGAGGCATTCGGAAAAATGATCGACGGTGGAGACGAAGAGGCTATTGGTATTTCTGCCGACAAGTCGCTTAAACTCGAATTTTACAATACAAAGCTCGGTCTGATCATCGGTGCGATTGAAGGGAAGGATCGGGTTTGGGTCATCCGTCCTAACGAAGCGAAAGAGATCGCACTTGGGTGTGAGGTTGCAGCATGAAGTTAACTGCAAAGAACCACGAACAGCTCGAAGACTTGATCGATAAGATAATAGTAACCCCCGACACAGCCGAAGTTTCTCAGCAATCGGCTCAAGGTGCGCTTGCGTATCTGGTTCGCATTGCTGCCGAAGGTGAAGATGCCGAATTGAAGTCTTGGCTTGAAAACCCTGAGACATTCCAGAATTGGTGGCGTGGCGCTTCCATTTGATAGTCAGTAGCCCGCCGGATCAAATCGGCGGGCTACTATGCTGACCTCGGATACTCTGGCCCGACAGCACGTTTTATGCGCGAATGCAAAATCCCTTGCGCACCGCAGCGCTTGCACTTCATGTCGGCCTGCACGTGGATCAGCTTGCGCATTTCGTGGTAGCGTGAGTGAAGGACGTGCGGCGCGACGTTTGCGGTCCAACGACAGGCAGGGCAGGTGACGATTAAAACGTCTCGCGCCGTGAGATCGGCGATCCGAATCTCGAACTTTAAGCCAAGGATCATGGGTTCATAGGGCATGGCCTCGGATAGCCGAATGTTCTTATAATGTTCCAATCACACCTTGAGTGCGCAGAACTATTTCTGACAATCTAGCGTTATCTCAGCTTACCTTACGTAATTTGGTCCATTCCAACGGCGGTTACATGGTTACAAAATTCCACGTAAGCCATTGATTTATATGGTGCAAGGCCGAGTTCGAGTCTCTCCGACCGCACCAATTTTTCCTGAAAAATCCTTTTGTGTCCAAGTGTTAACTTTCGCTTGGAGGCCTAAATGGTACACAAAATCAGACAGATGTTTCAGCGTGGCTGTTCTTCCTGCTATAATCACAGGGTGCCTGCCGTTTGCTCGGTCTCAAGCCAAGATAGCTCTTCGGCCAAACCTGACGGTCGCTTCAAGCGCTGCTTTCGTTCTACCGATAGGCATGGATGCTCATGAGCATATCTCGACCTTGGTGGAGGCGGATAGTTGCCAAAATTCCAAGTTTTCCGGTGATAGCTTGCAGAAAAATCACGAAAAAGATAATGCTTTCCCCTTAAAATAAAATGGAATGTGGACATAGCTACCAAGCAGGTCGGGACGGAATGTGCCTGAGAACTGATGCCCGTGAATTTTCTGAGGGGGTGCTACACGAACTCCTGAACTCGAAAAGTAGAAAATGGACCGCTCACCTATCAAATTCCCTTTTGCCTCAAACGAGCACGCCCGTCTTAGAGAAGTGCGCGAAGTCATCGGCCCGCGCAGAGATAAAGACCCTTTCCTGCAACAAATAGCCGAGCGGGCCCGTCTTCTCTTTGGCAGCCAGTCGGCGGTGATCTCTGTGGTCGAGTCAGACCATCAGTGGTTTCTTGCAAATGTCGGCATTGATTTGGAAGCAACGCCACGTGACTACGCGATTTGCTCGCGCACAATCATGTCTGATCAACCTTTGCTTCTTGCCGATGCGCGCGAGCATCACGAGTTTGCAACACATCCGAGTGTCATGCTTGAACCAAAAGTGCGATTTTATGCTGGGGCACCGATTGTCCTGTCCTCTGGTTTTCGGGTTGGAAGTGTCTGCGCGATTGACGTCGAACCACGTGAGATGCCCGCCAAGGAAAGGGACGGTGGAGGTCGCGGCCAAGCGCGGCAGCGATGGTACACTTCGCCTGTCGGTCTATGATGAAGGCGATGGTATCGATCAAGATCATATCGAAAAAGCGGATCGCTCTTTTACAGTGAGCGCAGACCTGAACACACGCAGCGTAAGCGGGCTTGGCTTAGGCTTGCCTCTGGCAAAGAAGATTGCCGAACTTCATGGCGGCGTGCTCCTGAGTGGTCATGAAAATGGCCGTTGCTTTGTGGAGTTGCAATTGCCGAGTTGGCGGTGTGGCGCGGCACTTGGTTGAGAGCCAATAAGGCCGCAATGAATATGCGCTGTGCCACTGGGGTGATCCCGCTGTGATGGCGGATCGATGCTGGTCTTTGCGCTTGCCCCGGTCTTATCCAAGCAGTGGCGGACGCTGCACATGCCGGACCGATCACGCCGGAAGCACGACCCTTCTGCGGACGCTGATCAGCAACCCGATGGTCAAGATGGCCAGCGCAACCATACTGATCGGGCTCAGGGTCTCGCCCAGAACCAGCATCCCCAATATACCGCCAACCCCTGGCACAGCAGCCAGGATAGACGAGGTGTTTCCGTTGCCAATCGTGCGCGAGGCATAGGCGATAAAAAGCAGTCCAATCAGGTTGGGCACAAAGCCTTGATAAACGGCCTGCAGCAAAAGCGGGCCCATCGGCGCATCTGCAATTCCAGAGGGAAGCCACAGCGCCCAGACGGGCAGATACAAAGCGGCGTTGACGATCGTGCCACAGAAAATGATCTGCATCGCACTAAGCTGCCACCGCTCTGCAAGAATGACATAGGATGAAAAGAAAACGGCTCCGATCAGGAAAAGCAGATCACCCCGCCATGCGCCCGCAACACTGGTGGCGCTGCCATCCCATGCCAGCACGACCGCAGACAGCAGAACCAACCCCGCACCGATACTCTGCCGAAAGCTGGGTCGCGTGCGCAAAAGGAAAATAGCGAAAAGGATGCTGATCAAGGGCAGCATCCCGTTCATGAAAATCCCCCCGTGGGCGGCAGGCGCAAATAGAAAGCCGGAAAACACACACAGGATATAGACCGGGCCCAAGATGAAGGAGAGGACGGCAATCTGGCCCAGGCGAAGCCCCTTCCAGGGTTTGTAGTAAAGGCACAGCGGCAAAGCCACAATCGAAGCGAGCCCGTACCGCATCGCGGCCAGATCATAGACCGTAAGACCACTGCCGCTCGCAACCCGGCTGACGATCAGCCAAAAAGACCAGACAAAGACGATTGACCATGCCGCAGCATAGCCCAGAGCTTGAGAAGGGGGGGCAATGGTCATCTGTTTTGCATCATACCAATAATCATCTGGAACCTCCAAGCGCTAGCAGTAGGATCTGCTCCGCTCATAGGCAAGGGCAGGACCGGATGAAATCCCCTTGTGGCGGCGGTGAAGGATTGAGGCCCCCCGCCTGAGCCCACCAACCGACTGGCCCAAACCAGCGATCAGCCTTCCAACGCTTGACGCAAATCGGCCTTCAGGTCTTCCACGTCCTCAATGCCAACGGACAAGCGCAATAAGCCTTCGGGGATCCCTGTATGCGGCTCGATCGTATGACGGTGCTCGACAAGGCTCTCGACACCGCCCAGCGATGTGGCGCGATGAAACAAGGCCAGCTTGCCCGTCGCGTGCAAAGCGGCCTTGGCACCGCCTTTCACGATAAAAGACAGCAGCGGCCCGAAGCCGCCGTTCATCTGGCGCTGCGCCAGATCATGGGCGGGATGGCTGGGCAGGCCGGGATAAAGCACTTCTTCGACTTGGGGGTGGTTGGTCAGAAACTCGGCAATTGCTTGGGCGTTGCGTGACATTTCCCGCATCCGCAGGGGCAGGGTGCGCATCCCGCGTACCAACAGCCACGCCTCGAACGGGCCGATCACAGCGCCTGCGTCGTGGCGGTCTACCTTGATATCTGTCCAGATTGCAGCATTGGCATCATTGGTCGCCAACACCCCGGCAAGCACATCAGAGTGACCGTTTATCCCTTTGGTGGCAGAGTGCATGACCAGGTCCGCGCCGTGCCCAAGCGGCTTTTGCAAAACAGGTGTCGCGGCGGTGCTGTCAACCATCAGCAACCCGCCCGCCGCATGAACTGCTTTCGCCGCGGCTTCTATATCCGTGACGCGCAGCCACGGGTTCGAAGGTGTTTCAATCAACACCAGCGATGGTCGGAAATCCGCGCAGGCGGCAGCAAAAGCGGCACTGTCAGAGGCGTCGACCTCGCGCAGTTCAATCCCGCGCCGGGTGCAAAAATCGCGCAGCCATTTTGTGGTGCCCCAATAGATCTGAGACTGCACCAGAACATGGCCTCCGTTTGGCACGGTGCGGAACGCAGCAGCAATCGCGGCCATGCCCGACGGAAACAGCAACGCCTCTGCGGCACCTTCCAATTGCGCCAGCACCGTCTCGGCCACGCGGACGATGTCGCTTTGATCGCGCAGGTAGATATTGTCAGGGCGCAGCGGCTGATACTGCGCGTCGCGCAAATAGGTGGTGGCCATTTGCAAGGGGGGCACAACGCCGCCACTTTGCGGATCAACGGCACCGGCTGCCTGTGCTGCAATGGTGGCGGGGTTCAACCGAGACGTATCAGTCATATGCGCTGCCCTTCCTTAAAAGTCGCTCGTTTTTCAATTGCCTACACTTACTCTGTTGCTCAAGCAAACCGCCAGATTGGAAATGATAAAACCGCCTGATCTCATTCATTTTGCCAGGTAAACTCCCGCCGGAGGCATCCGCGATCTGTACCATTGCACCAACGCCTGCATGGGTCAGACCCCGATCCTGCTTGTTCTTTACCCCCTCTCGGGCTATCCCGCGCTCAAATCCATATGCCCCTAGATAAAGGTATCACCACATGATTCCCCGCTATTCCCGCCCTGATATGGTTGCAATCTGGTCGCCTGAAACCAAATTCCGCATCTGGTTCGAGATTGAGGCCCATGCCTGTGACGCAATGGCGAAACTTGGCGTGATCCCGCAGGCGAATGCCGATGCGGTCTGGAAGGCCAAGGATGTGGCATTCGACGTCGCCCGTATTGACGAGATCGAAGCCGTCACCAAACACGACGTAATCGCCTTTCTGACGCATCTGGCCGAACATGTGGGCAGTGACGAGGCGCGGTTCGTGCATCAGGGCATGACGTCATCGGATGTTTTGGACACATGCTTTAACGTGCAGTTGACCCGTGCTGCCGATATCCTGATTGCCGATATGAACTTGCTTTTGGCCGCCCTCAAGCGGCGGGCGATCGAACACAAAGACACGTTGCGTGTCGGCCGCAGCCACGGCATCCACGCCGAGCCCACGACAATGGGCCTGACCTTTGCCCGCTTTTATGCCGAGATGGACCGCAACCTGCGCCGTCTGAAAACCGCGCGCGAGGAAATTGCCACCGGGGCGATCTCGGGTGCGGTAGGCACCTTCGCCAATATCGATCCGCGCGTAGAAGAGCATGTCTGCGAAAAGCTGGGCCTAATGCCTGAGCCGATCAGCACCCAGGTGATTCCCCGCGACCGCCACGCAGCGTTCTTTGCGGCCCTCGGCGTGGTCGCCAGCTCCATCGAAAACGTTGCTACCGAAGTTCGGCACATGCAGCGCACCGAAGTACTGGAAGGGGCTGAATTCTTCTCGGCCGGTCAAAAAGGCTCGTCCGCGATGCCGCACAAGAAAAACCCTGTGCTGACCGAAAACCTGACCGGTCTGGCACGCACGATCCGTATGGCCGTGATTCCTGCGATGGAAAACGTAACCATGTGGCACGAGCGCGACATCTCGCATTCCAGCGTAGAGCGCGCGATTGGCCCTGACACAACGATCACCCTTGATTTCGCCCTTCACCGGTTGACAGGGGTCATCGACAAAATGCTGATCTATCCTGACAACATGCTGGCCAATATGAATAAGTTCAGTGGTTTGGTCATGTCGCAGCGCGTGTTGCTGGCGTTGACCCAGGCAGGCGTCAGCCGCGAGGACAGCTATAAGATGGTGCAGCGCAACGCGATGAAGGTTTGGGAAGAAGGCAAGGATTTCAAAACCGAATTGTTGGCTGACGCGGAAGTCGTCGCGGCCCTCAGCGTTGAGGAAATCGAAGAAAAATTCGACCTTGGCTATCATACCAAGCATGTCGACACGATCTTTGCCCGCGTGTTTAAAGACTGATTTTTAGGCACCTTAACGCCTGCGACACCTTGACGTCTATTATTCCTTTGAGAATGCAAAAGGCCGTTGTACGCTGGTTTTGCATCTCAGAGGAGTAGTATGATGAAACTTGGAATTGCACTATCAACTTTGGCCCTTGTGGCGCTTCCATCGCTGAGTTTTGCGATGTGCGACTCGCAAAAGCATGCGATGTCTTGCGCCGAAGGCAGTGTCTATGATGCTGCATCGGCAACTTGTGTCGCAACCACGTCCTGATACGCAAGATAAAGTGATCCAGATGACGCCCGTATCGCTTTACAAGTGATGCGGGCGTACTACCGTTACCCCTGTATTTTTTTCAGGAGAGTTTGCTTATGCGTGTAATTCTTGCGGTAGCCCTTGCTTTGAGTTTGCCATCCACGGCCTTTGCCGCCGGGGGTGAAAGCTCCCCGCCTAAGCCTGTCGTATCTTGCGAAAGTGGTATGGTTTACGACAAGAAAACAAAGAAATGTTTGTCAGCGACGAACCATCGCCTGACCCCGGATGATTTGTATCAAACTGTACGTGAACTGGCTTATTCCGGGGCCTATGAGGACGCACAGATCGTTCTGGCGGCCATGCCTCAGGATGACGATCGTACCTTGACCTATATGGGGTACACCAACCGCAAGATGGGTAACATCAAGGCCAGTGAGGTTTTCTACAGCCGTGCCTTGCAAGTGAACCCAGCCAACATTTTGGCACGCTCCTACATGGGCCAAGGTATGGTGGAACAGGGTCATATCGCAGATGCGATGGCGCAATTACGGGCGATCCGGTCTTACGGTGGCACCGGCACATGGGCAGAAGCGTCTTTGCGCACAGCCATCGCAACTGGCCAAACTTTTAACTATTGATCATCCGACCGTTCGATTTTTGTTCATCTTTGACTGCCAGAACCCTGCACAGCACCGCCGCAGTAAAAGATGAAATTAAATGAATGAAGTCGCAACGTTAAGGCAAATTCAAATGTCACCGGCGCATGCCGTTCCGGTGCCGTTAAGTCGGAAGGCAAAGGCCGCCATCGTTGTGCGCCTGCTGCTGAACGAAGGGGCCGACATTCCGCTCGAAGAACTTCCTGAAGAGCTTCAGGCAAGTCTGACCCAACAGATGGGCGCGATGCGGACTGTCGACCGTCACACGCTGGCGGCAGTCGTCGATGAATTTGCGCATGAATTAAACAGCATCGGCCTTTCATTTTCAGGCGGTATCGTGGGTGCGATCACGTCGCTTGATGGTAAAATCAGCAAGCAAACAGCCGAGCGGTTGCGCAAGGAGGCTGGCGTGCGTGAATTTGGCGACCCTTGGGAACGTCTGCGCGGCCTTGATGCACAGCAGCTTTTGCCAATGATCGAAAACGAAAGCACCGAAGTTGCCGCTGTTGTCTTGTCCAAGCTCAAGGTTTCTTTGGCGGCTGAATTGCTGGGGATGCTGCCCGGTCCCAAAGCCCGCCAGATTACATATGCGGTTTCCCTCACCAGCACGGTTACGCCAGACGCCGTGGAACGCATCGGCATGTCCCTTGCCAGCCAACTTGACACCGTTCCAATCAGGGCATTTGACAACGGGCCGGTTGAACGCGTGGGCGCGATCCTCAATTCGTCCACATCCCTGACCCGTGATGATATGTTGGTGGGCCTTGATGAGACAGATCAGGGGTTTGCCAACGCGGTGCGCAAGGCAATTTTCACCTTTGCAAACATTCCTGCACGCGTTTCGCCACGCGATATTCCCGGTATTCTGCGTCGTGCAGATCAGGCACAACTGGTTTTGGCGCTTGCTGGTGCAGAACCTGCGGGACTGAAAAACGTCGTTGAATTCATTCTTGAAAATATGTCGGGTCGCATGGCCGATCAACTGCGCGAAGAGATGGGCGAAGCAGGCCCGATCAAACCTTCGGAAGCCGAGGATGCAATGTCAGCCGTCGTCGCGGTGATCCGCGAGATGGAGGCGGATGGCGATTTGCAGTTGATCGTCGAGGAAGAGGAAACCTGATCACGCTTGTTGCTGACATCCATGCACGGTAAGCATCCGGTCATTGCAGCCACCTTCCAGAGGCATATGTCCGATCAGAACGCTCCGCCCAAAGTCCCGTTCACAAGGCGTGCAGGCCACTATCTGACCAACGCGCTGATTGTTGGGTTGATCCGTTTTGCTCTGTTGATTCCCTACCGCGCCCGGCTTGGCTTTGTGGGTTGGGTCATTCAGCATCTGATTGCGCCTTTGGCAGGCTACCGGACCCGTGCGCTTGAAAACCTTGCGATGATTTGGCCGGATATGACGGAAAAACGCAAAAACGAGATTGTGGCCGGGTGTTTAAACAATGTCGGGCGCAGTTTCATCGAAAACTACTCCGCCAGGGATTTCCCTGCCCGGATGGCGCAAAACACGCCGCGAGGGCCGGGCATGGCAGCCCTTGAGGACGCCGCGGCCAAAGGCCAGGCGGTGATTTTAGTTACGGGCCATTTCGGAAATTACGAGGCCACACGCGCCTGCCTTGTGGCGCGCGGGTACGACATCGGCGGGCTTTACCGCGATATGAAGAACCCATATTTCAATGCCCATTACGTCAAAACGATGGAAGCTTTTGGAGGACCGGTTTTCCCCCAAGGACGCCGTGGGACAGCAGGATTCGTGCGCCATCTGAAAAACGGCGGGCAGCTTGTCTTGTTGTTCGATCAACATGTGTTTGGCGCGCCGCAGCTTGATTTTTTGGGAGAGCCGGCGAATACGGCGATTTCCGCAGCCGAGCTTGCCTTGCGATATGATGCGTTGTTGATCCCGTTTTATGGCATCAGGCAGTCCGATGGCGTTTCGTTTGACGCGGTCCTTGAAGCGCCTGTGCCGCATTCGGATGCGATGACAATGACACAGGCCTTGAACGATAGTCTTGCTTCGCGGATCAAACGCCATCCCGAACAATGGTTCTGGGTTCACCGCCGCTGGCGCATCTACGACAATTAAAATGGCCGTGCCAAAACCGTTGTGTCAAACCGCAAATTACTGGTTTGGTGTCGCCCAGATATAGCAAAAAAGCGCCTGATCTGACCGCGCCCGTTTGGCTATCTTAGCCGCGCCGCCGCCACGATTGGCCCCGATCCAATTTGCTGGATGAGTACGACTACGGACAAATCGCCCGGCAACTGGGCTGACAGCGACAGCGGCGTGGACGTATCCCAATTTCCCAAAACAGCCCAGTTTTCGGCAATGTTGCTATATTCAAGCGTGTGCCCCGCGTTTTCACCGCGTTTGATCTCAGTGGATGCCATCGGCCGATAGCGCAGCATGTGCACTGTGTACGGGCCTTTTGCCCCTTCACGTGCTTTTGCTGATATTTGCAATTTCGCACCAGCCCGCTCAAGGTTCAAGTCCACGATCACGGGATCGCTTTTGTGTTTGGCGATGGCCTGCGAAACGGCCATCGGCTTTGCGCCGACCACGTCAGTCTTGCCATTGATGATCATCTCGGGGGTATAGATGGATTTGCGACCGCTTGCAGCGGCATAGGCGCGTTGGCGCGCGGCATGATTTGGGTTCGCAAACCGATCCTTCCAGCCGATATAATCCCAGTAATCGACATGCAGCGCCAAGGCGATCACATCATCGCGCTTGGACAATTCCGAAAGGATTTCATCTGCAGGTGGACAAGACGAACACCCTTGCGAGGTGAACAGCTCAACAACCACGACACGGTCTTGGGCCAGCACTGGCGACGCGCAAAAAAAGCCTGCGGCTAGGATGGACGAGACTAGGCGTTTCATGGGCAGGCCAACTTTCACAAGGTGTGATTTTTGTAGACCGGGCTTTGCCCGATTACCACTCAACCTTTCTTGATTCATTGTAACGTCATGAACTGCCTTGATTTGCATCAATTTCAGTACACAATGGTATACAAAAGCGCAGCATAGGGTGGAATACAGTTGAAACACCGCGCACAATGCTGCATTTAAGCCTCAAGTCTCAGTACTGTTTCAACCCATAGAGGGAGCTTTCCATGACCATTTTTGTTGGCCAGGACACCACAAAGACCCGCAAGACACTGACGTCGGGCGATCAATCCATTGCATATTATTCGATTCCCGCCGCTCAAGAGGCCGGGCTTGGGGATTTCTCAAACCTGCCGGCGGCGCTGAAAGTGGTGCTGGAAAACATGCTGCGGTTTGAAGACGGCAAGACCGTGACAGTCGACGATATCAAGGCATTTGCCGAATGGGGTGCCAAGGGTGGCAAGAACCCCCGCGAGATTGCCTATCGTCCTGCGCGCGTCCTGATGCAGGATTTCACCGGCGTGCCTGCGGTTGTTGACCTTGCGGCAATGCGCGACGGTCTGGTGGCCTTGGGGGGCGACGCTGACAAGATCAACCCGCTGAACCCTGTTGATCTGGTCATTGACCACTCGGTCATGATCGACGAGTTCGGCAATCCGCGCGCGTTCCAGATGAATGTTGACCGCGAATACGAGCGTAACATCGAGCGCTACACTTTCCTCAAGTGGGGTCAGAAGGCGTTTAACAACTTCCGCGTCGTACCCCCCGGCACCGGTATCTGCCACCAGGTCAACCTGGAATATCTGGCCCAGACTGTCTGGACCGACAAAGACCAAAACGGCGTCGAAGTTGCATACCCAGACACGCTGGTCGGCACCGACAGCCACACCACCATGGTTAACGGGATGGCCGTTTTGGGTTGGGGCGTTGGCGGGATCGAAGCTGAAGCCGCGATGCTGGGCCAGCCTATTTCCATGCTGATCCCCGAAGTTGTGGGCTTTGAGATGACGGGCCGCATGATGGAAGGCACCACCGGTACCGACCTTGTGCTGAAAGTCGTTGAAATGCTGCGCGCCAAAGGTGTGGTCAACAAGTTCGTCGAATTCTACGGCGAGGGGTTGGACCATCTGCCGCTGGCAGACCGCGCGACCATCGCCAACATGGCACCTGAATACGGTGCGACCTGTGGTTTCTTCCCGATTGACGGCGAAACCCTGCGTTACATGCGCACCACGGGCCGTGACGAAGACCGCATTGCCTTGGTCGAAGCTTATGCCAAGGAAAACGGCATGTGGCGCGACGACGGATATGCCCCAATCTACACTGATACGTTGAGCCTTGATATGGGCACGATTGTGCCTGCGATCTCCGGGCCAAAGCGTCCGCAGGACTACATCGCGCTGACCTCGGCGCACACGGCATTTGCCGAATACGTAAAAGGTGTTCGCAACGGTACAGACGTGACAGCCGCTGCCGAAGTGCGGTGGGAAGGTGAGGGCGGCATGCCGGAACCTCGTCAGATTCCGGGCGATACGGGCAACCACAGGCGCGGCTTTGTGCAGACCGAAGATGGCAACTACCAACTACATGACGGCTCGATCGTGATTGCGTCGATCACATCGTGCACCAACACTTCGAACCCATACGTGATGATCGGTGCCGGCCTTGTTGCGCGCAAGGCGCGTGCCCTTGGCCTGACACGCAAGCCTTGGGTCAAGACATCGCTTGCACCCGGCTCTCAGGTGGTTTCGGCCTATCTTGAGGCTGCAAACCTGCAAGAAGATCTGGACGCCATTGGCTTTAACCTTGTTGGCTATGGTTGCACGACCTGTATCGGCAACTCTGGCCCGCTTGAGCCTGCGATCAGCAAGGCAATCAACGACTATGATCTGATCGGCACCTCGATCCTGTCGGGCAACCGCAACTTTGAAGGGCGGATCAGCCCTGATGTGCGCGCCAACTATCTGGCCTCGCCACCACTGGTCGTTGCCTATGCGTTGGTCGGTGACATGAACGTCGATGTGGCAAACAGCCCACTGGGTCAGGATCAGGACGGCAACGACGTCTATCTGAAAGACATCTGGCCGACGACACAGGAAGTTGCGGAACTGGTCGAGCAGACCGTGACGCGCGCAGCCTTTCAGGAGAAATATGCCGACGTGTTCAAAGGTGACGAAAAGTGGCAAAGCGTCGAGACGACAGATGCCAAGACCTATGACTGGCCACCAGCGTCGACCTATGTGCAAAACCCGCCCTACTTCCAAGGGATGTCGGCAGAGCCGGGCGTGATCACCAATATCGAGAACGCGAAAGTGTTGGCGATCTTGGGTGATATGATCACCACAGACCACATCAGCCCCGCCGGTTCGTTCAAGGAAACCACCCCTGCCGGCCAATATCTGGTCGAACGTCAGGTGCCTGTGCGCGAATTCAACTCGTACGGCAGCCGTCGTGGCAACCACGAGGTGATGATGCGCGGTACCTTCGCCAACATCCGCATCAAGAACGAGATGCTTGACGGGGTCGAAGGCGGCTATACCAAGGGCCCTGACGGCAACCAGACCTCGATTTTTGACGCGGCTATGGCGCATCAGGAAGAAGGCACACCGTTGGTGATCTTTGGCGGCGAACAATATGGTGCCGGATCCTCGCGCGATTGGGCGGCCAAGGGCACAGCGCTTTTGGGTGTCAAAGCCGTGATCGCAGAAAGCTTTGAGCGTATCCACCGTTCAAACCTTGTTGGCATGGGCGTCATTCCGTTCGAATTCACCAACGGTGATACGCGCAAAAGTCTTGGTCTGACGGGCGAAGAAACTGTGTCAATCTCGGGTCTTGATACCATCAAGCCACTGCAAGAAGTGCCGTGCACGATCACGATGGCCGATGGTTCGGTCAAAGAGATCACGATCAAGTGCCGCATCGATACCGCGATCGAGATTGAATATATCGAACATGGTGGCGTACTGCATTACGTTCTGCGTGATCTGGCGAAATCTGCCTGATCTAACGCCATATTCAAATCTAACGCCTGCCAAGCCGTGTCTTGGCAGGCGTTTTGCGTTGAACAGACCTCAGAAAGAGCGTTCTTCCGCTCAAAGTCTGATAATTGGCTGCAAATACCAGATTTAGTGTTCACGTTTGCGATTTTGCGCAACAGACTGTTTGCAGAAAGCAAATTGTTTCCGCTATGTAATCTAAAATAACGAGTTCAGTACTGACGAAACGCCAAAGCGGTCTAGCTTGGATAAAACGGGTTTCGTTTTTGGTGAAGAGGGAGTGCCGCATGGTGCGTTCTGCGACAGATAGTTTAATGGGTTTTTTGCGCATCACCACTGCCGCGGTCGCAATTGTGGTTTCTGGGACGGCTGGGTTTGCTGCGTCGTTAGAGATTACGGGCGTCGAAGAAGGCTCTGACCTCTACGAAGCTGTTTTAGGCGGATCTTTGTTGCGCGAACAGACGGCAGAGGACGCAACTCCTTCTACGCAAGAGCTTTTGGCCGCAGCGCAGGCGGATTACGCCAGATTGCTGGCGGTCCTTTATGATCAGGGCTATTTCGCATCCGTTATCAAAATCACGGTGGATGGGGTAGATGCCTCAGCCATAGCACCAGTCTCTCCACCGTCTCAAATCGATAAAGCCGTGATTAACATCATGCCGGGCAAGAAATTCAGCTTTGCCAAGGCAGAAATTGCGCCTGTTGCGCCAGAAACCGAGCTTCCCGAAGGTTTTGCAGCAGGCCAACCTGCGCGCCTTGGGGTCCTCAAGGAGACGGTCGCAGTAGGCATAACGGGGTGGCGTGATCAAGGCCACGCAAAGGCCGCACTTGACAGCCAACAACTTACAGCCCGGGTGCCTGACGGCACAATCAGCGCCACTTTGACCCTGAATCCCGGTCCACGCCTGCGTTTTGGCGAACTTGGCGTACAGGGCGAAAGCGCTGTGCGGAGGGCGCGGATCATCGAAATTGCGGGTCTGCCGACTGGCGAGGTTTACTCCCAAGAAGAGCTTGATCTGTCTGCGACACGTTTGCGCCGCACTGGGGCGTTCAGCTCGGTTGCGATGATCGAGGCGGATCAGATCGTAGCACCTGACGTCTTGCCGATCACGGCGCAGATTGCCGATGTGCCGCCCCGGCGTTTCGGCTTTGGTGCAGAGCTATCGTCGCTCGAAGGGGTGACCTTAAGCAGCTATTGGCTGCATCGCAATCTTCTTGGCGGGGCCGAAAGCCTGCGGATCGAGGGCGAGGTTGCCGGCATCGGTGGCAGCTCTGGTGGTACGGATTACCGGCTGTCCGCGCGTTTCAAACGCCCTGCCACGTTCAACGCTGACACCAATTTCTACGCTTTCGCCGAGATCGAACAGCTTGACGAGGTCAATTTCTTTTCGCGCCAGCTTGATATCGAAAGCGGGATCGAGCGTATCGCCAGTGAAGAGCGCACTTATTCTTTGGGTGTGGGTCTGCGCACCGCCGAAACGCGCGATGCGTTTGGCACCAATAAATACACGCTGTTGACCCTGCCACTGAGCGCCGAACATGATTATCGCGACAACCGGCTGGACGCGAAAGACGGCTATTATGCCAAGGCGAGCCTTACCCCGTTCGTCGCAGTTTCGGGCGCGGCAAACGGGTTGCGGACCTATTTCGATGTACGCGGCTACAAGACATTTGGCACAACGCGGCCTGTGACCTTTGCACTGCGCGGCCAGCTTGGATCGGTTTACGGGCCGACGTTGGCGCAGGCACCTGCGGATTATCTGTTCTATTCGGGCGGTGGCGGCACTGTCAGGGGGCAACCCTATCAGACATTGGGTGTCGATTTGGGCGGTGGCAACACGGTAGGCGGGCGCAGCTTTGTGGGCCTGTCTGGCGAGGCACGGATTGCCGTACGTGACAAGATCGGCGTCGTTGCATTTGCGGACGCAGGTTACATCGGCGCAGAGGAGTTCTTTGACGGTTCGGGGCAATGGCATTCGGGGGCAGGCCTTGGTCTGCGCTATGCCACAGGCATCGGCCCGATCCGTTTTGACATCGCTGTGCCCACATCAGGGCCGGAAACAGGCGAGAATTTTCAGGTTTATATCGGTATTGGACAGTCGTTTTGATCCATTTTTTGCGCAGCGTTCTTTTTTCATGTTTGATCGTTCTGGCGTCCGGCGTGGCCGCGCAGGAGGAGGACGACAAAGGTTTTCTGACCCGGACCATCCAGAACGCGCTGAGCGGGGCGGGTCGTGTGGTCAGTATTGACGGTTTTGAGGGCGCGCTGAGTTCGCGTGCCTCGTTCGACCGGATGACGATCTCTGACGATCAGGGGGCTTGGCTCACGCTTGAAGAGGTCGAACTGGATTGGAACCGGTCTGCTTTGCTGCGCGGACGTCTTGAGGTGCAGGCCCTGACGGCCAAACGTCTGTCCGTGCCACGGTTGCCTGTCGCCCAAGAAGACACGCTGCCGGATCCAGAAGCGAAACCGTTTACTTTTCCGACCATCCCCGATCTGCCCGTCGCGATCAATATCGCAAATTTTGCTGTAGAAGAAATTGCACTTGGTGCGCCAGTCTTGGGAGAACCGGCGACGCTGACCCTCAAGGCTGTGGCGCAGTTGAACGACGATGCGCTTGACCTTGATATCGAGGCCAGCCGGACCGACGACAAGCGCGGCAGCTTTCAGATCACAGCGAATTTGGATCGCGGTGAGAACCTGTTGGATCTGTTGGTTAATCTGTCCGAAGAGCAAAAAGGCATCATCTCGCGAACATTGAACATTCCGGGCGAACCTTCGGTCGATCTGACGGTCGCAGGCGAAGGGCCGTTGTCGGAGTTTATCACCGGTATCAATCTTTCCACCGATGGCGAGAAGCGGCTATCGGGGCAGGTGACTTTCTCAGAACTGGGTGCCTCGGACAATCCTGATCGCCGCATCCAGGCCAATTTGCGCGGCGATGTAACCGCCCTGATCCTGTCGCAATACCGCGAATTTTTCGGCCCCGACGTGGCGCTGACGCTGGACGCGCTGGTCCAAGCAGACGGCGGTGTGGATGTCAGTGATTTTGCGCTTAATGCCAAATCGGCTGATTTGCAGGGAAAAATCACGCTGAACAAGGACAAGTGGCCAAGCCTGATCGATATAACCGGCACCGTGGTGTCATCGGATGCAGAGCGGGTTTTGCTTCCGGTCGCGGGCGGCGACACATTCGTGCGGCGCGTGGAGCTGGACGTGAACTACGATGTTGCGGATGGCGATGCGATTACAGCGCGGTTTGATATTGAGGGGCTGGCGACTGATGCGCTGGCCATCGACACCACGCAGCTGAACTTGAACGGAACACTGGCGGGGCGCGAGGGCACTGTGGGTGCTTTCAACGGCGATCTTGTCTTTGACGCGAGCGGCCTGACCCTGACCAATGCCGCCGTGTCCGAAGCCTTGGGCCAAGCGCTGAGCGGACGGACGAATATCGCCTATACCGCAGGGGAGGCGGTTCAGATCAGCGGGTTGGATCTGTCTGGTGCAGATTATGGGTTAACCGGCGATGTTACCATCAACGGGCCTGCAGAGAATTTTCTGACCCAACTTAAGGCACGTCTGGAAGCCACGGACATCAGCCGCTTTTCTGCACTTGCAGGGCGCGAGCTGGACGGTGCCGCAAATGTCGACATCGCAGGGCAGGTGATCCCGCTGGATGGAACATTCGATCTGAACATTGCGGGTCTGACGCGCGATATCAAGGTTGGGATCGCTCAGGCCGATACGCTGCTGGCTGGGGAAACAACGCTCAGCTTGGATGCTATGCGCGACGAGACTGGCACGTTTGTTCGCAATCTTGAATTGGAAAACGCCGCTCTTACTGCGTCTGGTGGGGCAGAGTTGCGCAGCGATAAGTCGCAAGCGCGCTTCGAGGCCAGGCTGGCTGACATCGGGTTGATTGTGCCACAATACACAGGCCCTGTGACCATTAGCGCCACCGCTGATCAAGACACGCGCGGCTGGACGGTTGATGCTGTGACCGACGGCCCCTATAATGCAGCGCTGACCGCAAAGGGATTGGCGACAGGGCCGAACGCCGCCCTGAGCTTTACCGCTGAAGTACCCGAGATCACAGATTTCGTACCCGAGGCCCCCGTTTCGGGCCAAGTCGCGCTGGACGGGATGCTGCGCCAGACCTCCGAAGGGTGGCAGGTCGATACAAAGGCCACAGCCCCCGAAGGTGTCGAAGCGAGCGTAAAGGGTTTGCTGACCCCGCTGAACATCGATTTTGAAGCCTCTGTTCCTCGCGTGCAGGCGTTCGCGCCTCAGGTGACAGGGCCGCTCAATGCGTCGGGAAATCTGCGCCAAACCGAAGAGGGTTTTGTGATCGATGCAAAAGCCTCTGGTCCTTACGCCGCGCAGGTTGCCGTTCAGGGTGCGCTTACGCCCCAGATCGATATCGCCTTTGATGCATCAGTGCCCAATGTGAACCGGCTTGTGACGCAGGTAGACGGGCCGTTGAGCGCCACAGGCACCGTGCGCCAGACAGAAAAGGGCTTTTTCGTTGATACCTCAGCGACGGGTCCGTACGGAGCCCGCGCGCTTGTCGAGGGGTTGGCGACCGGACCTGAGATGTCGCTGACCTTTGACGTGTCTGTGCCCAATGTGCAGCCGCTCGTACCCGGGGTTTCAGGACCGCTGGCCGCCAAGGGCTCTGTCAGCCAAACACCTGCGGGCATTGCGGTTGATACAAACGCAACGGGGCCGTACGCGTCGCGCGCATCAGTGCAAGGCGTCGTGACAGGGGCCAATCCTGCGCTGAACTATGATGTGACTGTTCCTAATCTGGCAGCCTTGGTGCCCAAACTTGCGGGGCCGCTCAATGTTACAGGCAGTGCGCGTCAGGAAACGGCGGGCTGGCGGTTGGATACCAACGCCACGGGTCCATCGGGAACACGCGCAACCATTGCGGGGCTGGTCGGGACCGATGGCAACCTCAATCTTGACATCAACGGCAACGTGCCACTGGGCCTGTCGGCACCCTTTATTGCGCCGCGCATCCTGCAAGGGCAGGCGGCATTTGACCTGAGCGTCAACGGCCCGCCGCAACTTGGATCTTTGACGGGAAGCATCCAAACCTCTGATGCGTCTTTGTCGGCCCCGAACCTTCGGATCGCGCTGCAAAACATCGCTGCTAGCATCAATCTGGGCAACAACCGCGCGCAGATCGACTTGTCTGCCAACAGCGCTGATGGTGGCCAACTGACGGCTGGTGGCGCGGTCACCTTGACGGGCGCGTTGCCTGCTGAACTGCAAATCGGGTTGAACAATCTGGTGCTGATTGACCCCTCGCTTTATCGGACCTCCTTGAACGGAAGCCTGCGGATCGCAGGCCCTCTGACAGGGGGTGCCCGCATCGAGGGGCAAATCGACGTTGGCGAAACCACCGTGACGGTGCCGTCGACCGGGCTGACCAGTATCGGTGATATCCCCGAGATCGAGTTTATTGGTGCCCCTGCCGATGTTATCGCGACCCGACGCAAAGCGGGCCTGGATGGGACTACGTCTGCCACAGAGGCAGAGCAATCGTCCAGCGGGCCGGGCTATGACATGAACATCCGGATCAATGCGCCGAACCGTATTTTCGTCCGCGGCCGTGGCATTGATGCAGAACTGGGCGGCGATCTTTTGCTGACCGGATCAACGCGGCGCATTATCTCGACCGGAAGGTTCGATCTTGTGCGCGGGCGCCTCGATATCTTGGGCAAACGGTTCGATCTGAACGAAGGCTCCGTGCAGTTTCAGGGCGATCTGGTGCCGTATCTGCGTTTTGTGACAGCAACTTCAACCCAAACAGGCGAGATCCGCATCATCATCGAAGGTCCGGCAAACGCGCCAAAGGTATCGTTTGAATCCACCCCGGATGCGCCACAGGACGAAGTTCTTGCGCAGCTTCTGTTCGGGCGCAACATTTCCGAAATTTCGGCGTTTCAGGCGCTGCAACTTGCCAATGCAGTGGCGACCCTCGCGGGGCGTGGCGGTGTCGGTGTTATTTCGAACCTGCGGTCCGGCTTTGGCCTCGACGATCTGGATGTCACCACGACCGATAGCGGTGCGACGGCGGTGCGCGCGGGCAAGTATATCTCGGAAAACATATATACCGATGTCACTGCCGCGTCAGATGGCACAGCCGATATTTCAATCAACCTAGATCTTAGTCAGAACCTGACGGCGAAAGGCACGGTAGGATCGGATGGCAACACCGGTATCGGGATTTTCTTTGAAAAAGATTATTGAGTTCAGACCCGGGTTGGGCTGAACCTGCCGTATCTGCTTTGCTCGAACAAAAGTGCAGGCGCATCCTTGTCTGGGTCAAACGAGGCTTCCGTGACCTGACCCAGAATGATGGAGTGATCGCCTGCTGGATGCACGGCAAAGGTGTCGCAATGAAATGTCGCAAGGCAACCCGCCAGCGTTGGTGCGCCGTTGGTGCCTGTGCCCCATTCAAACTGGTCGAACCCGTCGCCATTGGAGGCAAAGTGATCGGCCAGCGCCTGTTGATCTGTCCCAAGGATATGCACCGCAAACTGGGTGGCATCCGCAAAAGCGTCGTGCCGCTTTGACGCAATCCCCGGCGACCACAGCACCAGTGCAGGATCAAGCGAGACCGAGGAGAACGAATTTGCGGTCATGCCCATCGGGCCATGCGGCGTCTGCACCGTAACCACTGTCACGCCCGTTGCAAAACGCCCGAAGGCACGGCGCAAATCTGTTGTATCTGCAGAATTAGGATAGAAGGGGTGATTGCTTTTTCTCATGGCGCAGCGGTGCCATGGAGGGGCCTGATTGTCCAGACGGCAAAACACCACTGACGGGTTGGCCGCGGCGTCTTGTCGCAAAAGCAAAGGGGCACCCCACCGGATGCCCCTTTTTCAGTCAGTCTGGCAGCTTTAACGATTCATGCGGTTTGCGATCAGATCGTCCACGACCTCTGGTTCGGCCAAGGTCGAGATATCGCCAAGCGCGCCAAAGTCGTTTTCGGCGATCTTGCGCAAGATTCGGCGCATGATCTTGCCCGAGCGGGTTTTCGGCAGGCCGGGGGCCCATTGGATCAAATCAGGCGAGGCGATTGGGCCGATCTCGTTGCGGACCCAGCTTCGCAGTTCCGTGCGCAATTCATCCGAGGGCTCTTCGCCTGACATCAGTGAGACATAGCAATAGATGCCCTGGCCCTTGATGTTGTGGGGGTAGCCCACGACCGCGGCTTCAGCGACCTTCGGATGGGCAACCAGTGCGCTTTCGACCTCGGCTGTTCCCATGCGGTGACCTGAAACGTTGATCACGTCATCGACGCGGCCGGTAATCCAATAATCGCCGTCTTCGTCGCGGCGGCAACCGTCTCCGGTAAAGTAGTAGCCTTTATAATCGCTGAAATACGTCTGCTCAAAGCGTTCGTGATCGCCCCAGACCGTGCGCATCTGACCCGGCCAGCTGTCGGCAATGGAAAGCACTCCGTCAACGCCGTTGCCTTCAACGACTTCGCCTGAGGTCGGTTCAAGCACGACGGGCTTGATGCCAAAGAACGGTTTCATCGCAGCACCGGGTTTCGTCGCGTGCGCACCGGGCAGGGGCGTCATCAGGTGACCGCCTGTTTCCGTTTGCCACCACGTGTCGACGATGGGGCAATTGCCCTGACCTACGACCTCGTTGTACCAGTTCCACGCCTCGGGGTTGATCGGTTCGCCAACGGTGCCCAGCAGTTTCAGGCTGCTCAGGTCGCACTTGTCAACAAATTCGCGGCCCTTGCCCATCAGCGCCCGGATCGCGGTGGGTGCGGTATAGAATTGGTTGACCTTGTGCTTTTCGCAGATCTGCCAAAAGCGGCTGGCGTCGGGGTAGGTGGGCACGCCCTCAAACATCAGCGTGGTCGCGCCATTGGCCAGCGGACCATAGACGATATAGCTGTGACCGGTGACCCAGCCCACATCTGCGGTACACCAGTAGATGTCGCCATCGTGGTAATCAAAGGTAAGCTCGTGGGTCAGCGCCGCATAGACCAGATAGCCGCCGGTGGAATGGACCACGCCCTTGGGCTGGCCGGTAGAGCCGGAGGTATAGAGGATGAACAGCGGGTCTTCTGCGTTCATCGCCTCTGGTGCGCAGGTGTCAGCGGCGTCTTCAGCCAACGCCTTGTAGTCGAAATCGCGGCCTTCGGTCCATGTTGTCTGACCGCCGGTGCGCTTGACTACCAAACATTTCACGCTGTCAGAGCAATGCAAAAGTGCCTGATCCGCGTTGGATTTCAGCGGCGTCGCCTTTCCCCCGCGCGGTGCGTAGTCTGCGGTAATCACGACCTTTGCCTCTGAGCCGTTGACGCGGGACGCCAAAGCGTCTGGGGAAAAGCCTGCAAAAACAATCGAATGGATCGCACCGATCCGCGCACAGGCCAGCATGGCATAGGCGGCCTCGGGGATCATCGGCATGTAGATCACAACCCGGTCGCTTTTGCCTACGCCAAGATCGCGCAGGATGTTGGCCATCTTGCAGGTCTGAGTGTGCAATTCTTTGTAAGTGATGTGCTGTGCTGCCTCATCCGGGCTATCGGGCTCCCAGATGATTGCGGTCTGGTCGCCACGGGTTTCAAGATGGCGGTCGATGCAATTGGCGCTGACGTTCAATTCGCCATCGGCAAACCAGTTGATCTTGACCTGACCAAATGTGAAATCTACATCCTTGACTGTCGTAAAAGGTTTCATCCAGTCAATGCGCTGCGCATGGTCGCGCCAGAACCCGTCTGCATCCTTGATTGAAGACGCGTACATCGCATCATATTTGGCGGCGTCAATATGGGCACCCGCGGCCATCTTTTCGGATGGTGGATAGGTCTTTGCGGCGTCGGACATTGGTTCCTCCCTCAGAGTTCTGATCATGTAACTGGCCGTCCGGTGCCCGCAGGCTGTCCGGCCCTCCCTCGGCGGATCATAGCGTCAATTGAAAAGAAAGGAATAAGCATCTGGAAAGGCAGTCTTTGCCTGTAAATATTTTTCCGAAATCTGTCACTGTTTGTAAATTTTTCACATAGTCGCATAATTTTATTTGCTTTTGCCGCTTATTACATGTCAACGGCGATCACTGGGTGCAGCCCCTTGCTTCTCTGGCTTTCAAATATCCTCGCCGAAGGCAGTCCGCGCGCCCGGCCTGGCTGTGTCTTCTGGGGTTGGCAGGACTGTTGTTGCGGGCTAGTCTTACGGCAAGCGGAGCAAAAATGTCCGCAACTAGGGAGAGATTACATGAAAAATATGATGAACGGCGCAGCTGTCTGCGCAATTTCTTTGGCATTTGCGTCGCAAGCTGCCGCGACAGAATGGAACGCATCGGTCTGGGGCAAGCGCCGCGCCTTTACCGAGCATGTCGAAAAAATCGCCGAGCTGGTATCCGAAAAAACCGGTGGCGAATTCACCATCAACGTCAGCTATGGCGGCCTGTCCAAGAACACTGACAACCTTGATGGCATTTCCATCGGCGCGTTCGAGATGGCTCAGTTTTGCGCCGGCTACCACGCCGACAAAAACCGCGCGATCACAGTGCTTGAGTTGCCATTCCTGGGCGTTGACACCCTGAAAGAGGAAGTCGCCGTATCGCGCGCCGTTTATGCGCATCCTGCCGTGGCCAAAGAGATGGCACAGTGGAACGCCAGAATGCTGATGACGTCGCCGATGCCGCAATACAACCTTGTCGGAACAGGCGAGCCGCGCGACACTCTTGACAAGTTCGAGGGCATGCGTGTGCGCGCCACAGGCGGTCTGGGCAAAGCATTCGAAGCAGTGGGGGGCGTGCCTACATCCGTGACCTCGTCCGAAGCGTATAACGCGATGGAATCCGGTGTTGTGGATACGGTCGCTTTCGCACAGCATGCGCATCTTAGCTTTGGGACGATCAACAAGGCGGATTGGTGGACAGCGAACCTGAACCCTGGCACCGTGAACTGCCCTGTTGTCGTGAACATCGACGCCTATGATGCCCTATCGGATGCCGAGAAAACCGCGCTCGACAGCTCGGTCGACGAGGCGCTTGATCACTACCTTGCCAACTATGCCGAACTGCTGGCACGTTGGGATTCGGTTCTGGCAGAAAAAGGCGTTGAAAAAGTCATGTTTACACCAGAAGTCATCGCTGAATTCAAAACCAAGGCTGCCGATCCTGCCCGTGAAGAGTGGATCAAGGACATGGAAGCCCAAGGTATTCCGGGTCAGGAATTGTATGACCTTGTGGTAACCACTTTGGAAAAAGAACGCGCCTCGAACTAAGGCGTTTCAAAGGGCTGTGCATAAGCGCGGCCCTTTTTTCATTTTTTACTCCCTCTTCTTGAAAGGATAGTGTCATGGCCGGATCTTCCGCCGTGCTTGAAGATGGCAGCTTGCTAAGCCGCCTCGACAAAGCTTTGCTGCGGCTCGAGACTGCCTTTGCGCTGGTTTCCGGTATTGCGGTTTTCATGCTGATGGTGCTGGCCGTGTGGTCGGTGGGCGGGCGCAAGTTTTTCGCGAGCCCTTTGGCGGGCTACGTGGACTGGATCGAGTCTGCCATGCCGCTGATTGCGATCATGGGGGTTTCGTACACCCAGCGAAACGGCGGTCACGTGCGCATGGACATCCTGATCGGCCAACTCAAGGGCCGTGCCCTGTGGGCAGCCGAGACATTTTCAGTGGTGTTGATCTTTATCCTGATGGTGGCGCTGATCTGGGGCTCATGGGCGCATTTCCAGCGCAGTTTTGATTTTTCTTCACCGCTCTGGAGCCGAGACAGCTCGATCGATATCGGCCTGCCGATCTGGCCTGCCAAACTGATCGTACCACTTGCCTTTGGCGTGCTGGCTTTGCGTTTGTTGCTGCAGATCTGGGGCTACGGGCGTGCGTGTATTTTGGGGCTGGAACGCCCAATCGCTGTGCCGTTGGTACAATCGGCCGCCGAGCAGGCAATGGCCGAAGCTGAACATCTTGATGGGCGGGACTGAATATGGATCCAATTGATATCGGCCTTTGGGTCTCGGGCGGCATGCTGCTTATGGTGGTGCTTGGCATGCGTGTGGCCTTTGCCGCAGCCATGGCGGGGCTGGTTGGCCTTGTGTGGATTTTCTGGGCCAAGAAGGGCATGCAATGGTCCGAACTGGACTGGGCGCTGACCGTTGCGATCAAAACAGCGGGGCAGGTCCCCCATTCCAAAGTATCTAGCCAAACCCTTAGCTTGATCCCGACGTTCATCCTGATTGGTTTTCTGGCCTATTACGCAGGCCTGACACGGGCGCTGTTTGAGGCCGCAAAACGCTGGATCGCATGGCTGCCGGGGGGGTTGGCCGTATCAACCGTGTTTGCGACAGCGGGGTTTGCTGCGGTGTCCGGTGCGTCGGTCGCAACGGCTGCGGTGTTTGCGCGGATTGCCATTCCTGAAATGCTGGCAATTGGCTATAACAAGAAATTCGCAGCAGGCGTCGTGGCTGCTGGCGGCACGCTCGCTTCGCTTATTCCGCCCTCTGCGATTTTGGTGATTTACGCAATCATCGTTGAACAAGATGTTGGCAAATTGCTGTTGGCAGGCTTCATTCCAGGCGCATTTTCAGCAATCATCTATGCGATTCTAATCGTGGGCATCGCGACAATCTGGAAGAATGTCGGCCCTCCGGTCGGCGGCTTTACGTGGAGGCAGCGCTTTGAATCCCTGCCTGCCGCTTTGCCGATCTTTGCGGTTGTGATCATCATCATCTTCTTTGTGTACAACCCTTTTGGCGACGCATGGGGCACCCCTACCGAAGGCGGGGCCGTTGGCGCGTTCATCGTCTTCCTGATGGCGCTGTACCGCGGGATGCGGTGGCGCGAGTTGAAGGACGCGCTTTTGGAAACGGCCAAGCTGACGGTGATGATCTTCACCATCATCTGGGGCGTTTTGATCTATGTGCGTTTCTTAGGCTTTGCCGATCTGCCTGGTGCCTTTGCCGACTGGATTTCCGGGCTTGAGGCGTCACCGACGTTGATCTTGGTCTGCATCCTGTTGGCCTATGCCGTTTTGGGCATGTTTATGGACGCCATCGGAATGCTGCTTTTGACACTCCCTGTGGTCTATCCTGCCGTTATGGCGTTGAATGGAGGAGAGTTCGTATCCGCAGCAGATTCCGCCTTTGGGATGTCCGGCCCGATGTGTGCCATCTGGTTCGGCATCTTGGTGGTCAAAATGGCTGAGTTCTGTCTGATCACGCCCCCCATCGGTCTGAATTGCTTTGTCGTGGCGGGCGTACGCCCCGATCTGAGCGTTCAGGATGTGTTCAAGGGCGTGATGCCGTTCTTTGTGGCTGATGCTGTCACTATCGCGCTTTTGGTTAGCTTTCCGGCCATTGTGCTTTGGCTGCCGTCACTCGCTGGCTGACGTCTGGGGCACCTTCACATCATCGGGTCTGACCTTTTCAGCGGACAGGAAATTCCCGATGGTGTGTAACGGCTCAAAGTTCTCGCAGATCACTTTGAAAACGACAAGAAACGGCACGGCAACCAAGGCACCGGCAATGCCCCATAGCCATCCCCAGAAGACCACAGTCAAGAACACCGCTACGGTGTTCATCTCTAGTCTGCGGCCCACCAGCCAAGGGGTGACAAACTGGCCCTCAAGCATCGTCAAGGCAAGATACCCCAACGGGGCCAGCAAGGCGTAGCCAAGACTGTCAAAGGTCACGATTGAAAAACCTGTGACCAAAAGAACCCCGCCAAACCCACCGATATAAGGAAGGAAATTGAACATGAACGCGGCGATGCCCCAGATGTAAGCTGAGGGCAGGCCCAACACCGTCAGATAAAGCCCCACGCAAATGCCAAGTCCGGCGTTGATCGAGGTGATCGTCAGCAGATAGCGCGACACGCGTTTTTCAACGTCATAGACCGTTTGCAGCGCGCGCTTTTTCCCAGTCATCGTCGGCATGGACTGCACCAGCTTGAGGTAAAACATCTCGCCAGAAGATAGCAAAAACAGCGCGAGGATCAGGATCACAACCAGCGATGCCCCGGTTTTGCTGACCGTATCCATCGCAATATCCAGCAATCCGGGTTGACGTACCACGACCTCTTGCTGGGGGGCGGCACCACCATTGCCAAGTTTCTCGACCTCGTCACTGGCCGAGCGCATCGTCTCGACCGCGTCGCTGACACCGCTCAGCTTTCGTTGGATCTCCATCCCCATCTGCGGGATTTTATCGCCCCAAAGTGCCACGGTCCCGGCGGACAGCAAAACAACCGCTAAAATCACCAAGGCAGTTGCGGAGACAAGCATGAACCCCGAAACGGCATGTGGCACCCCGATCCGGTATAGCGCGCGCCCGACTGGACTAAGGGTCAGGGCAAGCAAAAACCCCAGCAAGATGGGCAAAATCAGATCTTTGGCGAAATAAGCTGTGACAAACAAAGAAATTAATACCAGCATCTGCAAAGAGCGCCGGATCGAGGGAAGGTGTTCCACGCAAAGCTCCATGCATTCGGATAACGGACTGAACGCGCGAACTGCCAGAAAGGTTCACGGTGTTGTAAGAGTTTTCTGCCAACGCAGCCAAAACCCGCTCGCGGTGCCGCGTGAACTGTGTTGATCTGTTGCAAACACATTGGACGGAGACTTCAACAATGACCCTCACTCCCCTCGGCCTTGACCCAACGCTTTGTTTCATTGGAGGGGCTTGGGTTCGCTCATCGGCGTCCACATGTCTGGCTTTGATCAACCCGTCAGATGGATCAGCGCTATGCGAGATTGCGTGCGGCTCCGAAAACGATGTGGACCGCGCGGTTCAAGCCGCAACTTCTGCCTTGCAAGGTGAATGGGGCAAGGCCACCGCCGCCGAGCGGGGGCGTGTGTTGGCAAAGATCGGGCAGGGTGTGTTGGCCAATGTCGAAGAGTTGACCCAGCTGGAAGCAATGGACGTTGGCAAGCCGCTCAAGCAGGCCCGCGCCGATGTGATCGCACTTGCGCGGTACATGGAGTTTTACGCGGGTGCCTGTGACAAGGTGCATGGCGAAACGATCCCCTATCTTGAGGGGTATACCGTTTACACCTTGCGCGAACCGCACGGGGTCACGGGGCATATCATCCCGTGGAACTATCCGATGCAGATCATTGGGCGTTCTGTCGGTGCGGCTTTGGCGATGGGCAATGCCACCGTCTTGAAACCCGCAGAGGAGGCGTGCCTGACCGCACTCGCCTTTGCGGAAATTGCGCGCCGGGCCGGGCTGCCTGACGGAGCCTTGAATGTGGTGCCGGGACTGGGAGCCGAGGCAGGGGCCGCATTGACGCGCCATCCCGGTGTGCATCATGTGAGCTTCACGGGGTCCGTTGGTGTGGGTAAGCTTATTCAGGAAACCACAGCGCGCAACGTGGTGCCCGTCACGCTTGAGCTGGGGGGGAAGTCGCCGCAACTGGTTTTTGATGATGCCGACATCGACGCTGCTTTGCCGTTTTTGGTCAATGCGGGCATTCAAAACGCTGGCCAGACCTGCTCGGCGGCATCGCGTATTCTGGTACAGCGCGGCGTCTACGCCCGTGTCGTTGCACAGATGGGCAAACGCTATGACGGGTTCCGCGTCGGACCTGCTTTGGAGGATCTGGATCTGGGCCCCCTGATCTCGGCGCGTCAAAAATCCATCGTTGAGGGGTATCTGGCGCAGGCAGACGGTCTTGAGGTCGTCGGTAAGGGCCGCATCGTCGCGGATGCCCCCACAAACGGTGCCTATGTCGCGCCAACGCTTTTTGCAGGCGTTCGCGCGGATCACGTTCTGGCGCAGGAAGAGATCTTCGGCCCCGTTCAGGTCATCATCCCGTTTGATACAGAAGAAGAAGCAGTTCAGATCGCCAATGGCACCGACTTTGGCCTGGTGGCTGCGGTGTGGTCGCAAAACGGTGCGCGCCAGATGCGGCTGGCCAAGCAGTTGCGCGCAGGGCAGGTTTTCTTGAACAACTATGGTGCCGGGGGTGGTGTGGAGCTGCCCTTCGGGGGGACGGGTCTGTCAGGGCACGGCCGCGAAAAGGGCTTTGAGGCGCTGTACGGGTTTTCCACGCTCAAGACCGTTGCCGCATTCCACGGGTAGAAAATAGTCAAGATAACGCTTCACAAATGCTGCGACGAGATGTAGCAACAGACTCACTTTGGTCCGGGCGGTTCGCCGGTCGGATAATAGGGAATGTGGTGCGGCTTTTGGCCAATTCCACAACTGCCCCCGCAACTGTAGGCGGCGAGCGACACCGGTATAAACCACTGTCATGCATGCATGATGGGAAGGTCCGGTTCAGCTTTGACCCGCAAGTCAGGAGACCTGCCAAAGTGATCACCCTGTTCAGGGCGCGAGGGGCGCTTTGGCTGCGGATACTCCGCTGTGGTGGCTTCACCGTCTGCGGGGGGCATCCG
>JAGXHA010000027.1 GCA_024636475.1 Roseobacter sp.
GGCGTATCCCGTGTGAGTTTTGCGGCGGAAGAGGTGAAATCAACGTGGGGCGTGACGCCAAGGGCGCCATTAAGTACGCTCGGTGCAGCGCGTGTTTCGGCCTTAAAATGATGCGGTGCAGAAATTGCAACGGTGAAGGCTTTGCCTGACCTGGCTTTTTCACAGCCGAATTTGCGTCACTGATCTTCGCACAGATACCGCCATGTCATCCGACCATCGTCAGGAGCCATTTCCAGCAGGCCTTTGCCGTGCTTCAAGGATCTATTTTGCTAAAGGTCCACACAAGCCGGAACCAACCACGACAGCATAAAGAAAATCATGCCGTCACGGTTGATCCCTGTGCGACGCGAATGATGATTGTCCCGCCCAAGGTCAGGCGGGACAATCGGCAGGCAGTCAGGCTTGGCGCACGCCTTTTTCCACCCGATCACCCAAAGTCTTGTCGACATTGCGCCAATACTCAAATGCGCGTTGCTGGATTGCCTCCGACACGCCGCCCTTCAGGTGCCCAACGATGTTGTTGACCAGCCGGTCACGCGCGGCATCATCCAGGACGTCGCGCACCAATGTGCCTGCCTGGCCCCAATCATCGTCGTCCTCGCGCAGGGTATAGGCCTTGCGCACCATGTCACCGTCGGCATACCACACGCCGCTATCATCCGAGAGCGACGGGTCGGCCTTAGGCCCGCCATAGGAATTTGGCGCATAGACCGGGTCAGACACGTTATCGACCCGCATTGCGCCGTCTTTGCTATAGCTGTTGACCGGCGATATCGGCCGGTTCACAGGCACCTGCTTGTAGTTGACCCCAAGACGCGCCCGGTGTGCATCGGAATATGAAAAGCCGCGGGCCAGCAGCATCTTGTCAGGGCTGAGGCCAATACCGCGCACCAGATTGTTCGGCTCGAACGCGGCCTGTTCAATCTCGGTATGGAAATCGGTCGGATTGCGATCAAGCGTCAGCTTGCCAACCTCAATCAGCGGATAATCGGCATGCGGCCAGACCTTCGTCAGATCGAACGGGTTGAAGCGGTACGTGCGTGCCTCTTCGAATGGCATTACCTGCATATGCAACGTCCAGCTTGGGAAATCGCCAGTCTTGATCGAGTTGAAAAGATCGCGACGGTGGTAATCGGCATCTTCACCGGCCATCTTGTCCGCTTCGGCCTGGGTCATGAACTCATTGCCCTGATCGGTCAGAAAATGGTATTTGACCCAGAATTTTTCACCATCTGCATTGATCCACATATATGTGTGGCTGGAAAAGCCATCCATATTGCGCCAGGTTTTCGGGATGCCACGATCCCCCATGAGCCAGGTGACCTGATGCGCGGATTCCGGCGAAAGCGTCCAGAAATCCCACTGCATGTCATGATCGCGCAGACCACTGTCGGCACGGCGCTTCTGGGAGCGGATGAAATGCTGGAACTTCATCGGGTCGCGCACGAAGAACACCGGCGTATTGTTGCCGACCATATCGTAGTTGCCTTCACTGGTGTAAAACTTCAGCGAAAAGCCACGCGGATCGCGCCAGGTATCGGGGCTGCCGCTTTCGCCGGCCACTGTCGAGAACCGGATAAGTGTGTCGGTCTTGGTGCCGGGCTGGAACACGGCGGCGCGGGTATATTTGCTGACGTCCTGCGTGACCTCGAAACGCCCGAATGCACCCGCGCCCTTGGCGTGGGGCTGGCGCTCCTGGATGCGCTCGCGGTTAAAATTGGCCATCTGTTCGATCAGATAATGATCGTTCAAAACGATGGGGCCATCCGCACCGATGGTCAGCGAATGTTCATCACTGGCAACGGGGATGCCCGCGTCGGTCGTGGTCGGTTTACTCTTGTCAGACGTCATGATCGTTCTCCTTTTTCGTAAATTGCGCGCGGCTAGACAGCCGCGCCGACGTTGATTGGGTTATTCTTGCAAGCGGAACAATGGCCCCAAAAAAGCACTTCGGCCTCGTCTATATCAAATCCGTGATCCCGGTCCGGGGTCAGACAGGGGCGCAGTTCCACCTTGCAGTCAGTATCTTCGATCCGACCGCAGTTGCGACAGATAAGATGATGGTGATTATCACCGATGCGGCGCTCGAAACGGGTCGGATGACCATCGGGCCTGATCTGACGCACCAATCCGGCATCCGAACAGGCGCTCAAGACGCCATACACAGCCTGCTTTGAGATTGTGCCAATCTGCTCACGCACCGCCACACAGGTCTCATCGACCGTCGCGTGAGGATGCCCCACCAGCCAGTCCAGCACCGCACAACGCGCTGCGGTGACCCGCAGCCCACTGTCCCGCAGCACCTTCGAAGTTGGAGGCAAATCTTGTTTGTGCATATTCCGCAACTAAACATATTCTTGTATTAATCAAAAGAGCGAATTGATCAATCAAAGCCGCTTAGCACTGAAAAAGTGTCGCATCCTTCGCTCAGGCGCGCAACCATTGGCAATTGCTGCGTGCAACTGTACCGCTGCATGAAAAAGCTGCGCCATCCCCCTTAAAATTGTGGCGCAGATGTATCCAAGACCTATATCACCCAAAATATTGCAGTTTAAATTGGGGTTCACGGCCCCTAAACTGGTCCGGGCCGAGCTTAAAGAAAACAGAGGGCATATTATGCAGGTTAGAACCGGGGTTGATCCACAGCTGAAGATTACGACCGGAACGCGCGGTCTGGACGAAATCCTGCGAGGCGGCATAACTCCGCAGCGGCTTTATCTGGTGGAAGGCTCGCCGGGGTCCGGCAAGACCACGCTCGCGCTCAGATTTTTGATGCAGGGGCGCGAAGATGGTCACCGCGGGCTTTACATTACCCTGTCTGAAACCGTCAATGAACTCACGGCCGTTGCCAGTTCACACGGGTGGACCCTTGATCAGATAGAGTTGTTTGAGATGGTCTCGGAAGACGAATTCGGTGCGGATCACGAACAATCCTTGTTGCATCCAAGCGAAGTCGAACTGGGCGAAACTGTGCGCGGGATTATCGAACTGGTGGAAAAAATCGACCCAGCCTGCGTTGTGCTCGACAGCCTGTCCGAACTGCGGCTTCTGGCGCAAAATCCTTTGCGTTACCGTCGCCAGATACTTGCGCTCAAGCACTATTTTGCCCGAAGAAAATGTACAGTTCTCATGCTCGACGACCGGACGGCAGAACCCGGCGACCTGCAACTTCACTCAATTGCGCATGGGGTGATTTCACTGGAGCAGTTGGCAAATGATTTCGGATCAGAGCGTCGGCGCCTGCGGGTGATCAAGATGCGCGGGCTGAAATATCACGGTGGCTACCACGATTTTACAATCGAGCGCGGCGGCATCTGCGTCTATCCCCGACTTGTCGCCGCAAATCATCACCGCAGTTTTTCCAGCGAACCGGTAACAACCGGGCTGAATGAGCTTGATTTGCTTTTGGGTGACGGGCTGTTTCCCGGCACCAACACCCTGCTTGCGGGGCCTGCTGGTGTGGGCAAAACCACAACCGCCGTGCGCTGCATGATTGCTGCGTTGAAACGCGGTCAGAAGGCGGCATATTTTCTGTTCGATGAACGGCTGTCGACGTTGATGATCCGGTCAAAGGCGCTCGACATGGATCTGCAACCCTTCATTGATGACGGTCTTCTTGATATTCGGCAGATCGATCCGGCGGAACTGTCGCCGGGGGAATTCGCAAGTGCTGTGCGCTCCGCCGTGGAAGACGATGATGTGAGCGTTGTCATGATCGACAGCCTCAATGCGTACCTGCACGCCATGCCAAGCGATAATTTCCTTCTGCTTCAGATGCACGAATTGCTGAGCTATCTTGGCCAGCAAGGCGTTGTGACGCTGATGATCCTTGGGCAGCACGGGGTAACCGGTGACCTTAAATCGGACATAGACATAAGCTATCTTGCGGATACCGTTATGATGTTGCGGTTTTTCGAAGCCGCGGGCGAAGTTCGCAAGTCTATTGCCGTCATCAAGACACGGACCTCGGATCATGAGCGCAGCATACGGGAATTTGTGATCGACCGAAACGGCCTGACGATCGGCGCCCCTATCAACAGTTTCTCCGGTATCCTGTCAGGATCTCCGGTCTATACGCCGACAAAGGCGAACCTGCTGTCGCTTGATCCCGAGGTAAGGCCGAGGCGAAGTGAGCGAAGGATCATCCGACCCCCTTTCGGAAGACAGCGCATCTGCGGAAATATCTACGTCGGTCGCCATTTTGGCGCCGCGCGGGCGTGATGCTGCCGTTGCCGGCCAGCTTTTGCAAAACGACGGGATTGCGGCAATGCCCGTGGCCACGCTCAAAGACTTGGCCAAGCTGATTGAGCGTCGCGCAGGCGCGGTCGTAATCACCGAAGAGGCATTAAGCGGGGATGGCGCCGACGCGCTGAGCGAAGCGCTTGCCGTGCAACCATCATGGTCTGATGTGCCGTTTATCGTTTTGGCAAACGACGCGGCGACAAACCGATCCGACATTGCGGCGCGGCGGATGGATGCACTGCGCAATGCGGTACTCCTTTCGCGCCCGCTTCACGCCGAGGAACTGATCCGCGCGGTGCGGTCCGCCCTTACGGCCCGCGGCCGCCAACACGAAGCCCGCAAACGCATGGAAGAGTTGCACCTGCGTGAGCAGCAGCTTTTTGAAAGCGAGGCAAAGTTTCACGCCATCACTGATTCCGTTGACCAGATGATCTGGTCCGCATTGCCCGACGGCTATCATGACTACTACAACCACCGCTGGTACGAATTCACCGGCGTGCCGGAAGGGTCAACCGATGGCGAAGCCTGGAACGGTATGTTCCACAAAGACGATCAGGAAATTGCGTGGGGGCTGTGGCGGCACAGCCTGAAAACAGGTGAACCATACGAGGTAGAGTACCGCCTGCGGCATCGCTCGGGCGACTATCGCTGGGTGTTGGGGCGCGCCCAGCCGGTGCATAACGAAGCCGGCGAGATCGTGCGCTGGTATGGAAGCTGTACCGACATTCACGCGATCAAACTGGCGCAGGAACAACGGCAACTGATGCTGGCAGAGATGAACCACCGGGTTAAAAACACGCTTGCGATGGTAAATGTAATGGTGTCGCAAACCTTGCGGCAAGCGGACAACCTGCACGATGCCCAAGCTTCGATCCAGTCCCGGATTGGGATGATGGCACAGGCCCATGACCGTCTCATTCAATCAAGCTGGAAGGAAACCCGTCTGCTTGAAGTCATCGAAGCAGCACTGGCCCCCCACAGAACCGGTGAAGGACGATTTTCATTTTCCGGCCCAGATTTGCCAATCGGGTCCAAACAGGCCCTCGCGTTGACAATGGCCCTGCACGAACTTGCTACCAATGCTTCCAAATATGGCGCGCTGTCGACAAAGACCGGCAATATTCGGATCACCTGGAACGTGGAGCAGTCCGATGTCGATGAATTTCAGTTCCACTGGACCGAAAGCAATGGACCAAAAGTGGCGCAGCCAACCCGGCGTGGTTTTGGCAGCCGCATGATCGAACAGGCGCTTGCGGGATATTTTAGCGGCAAGGCGGAACTCAACTACAACTCAGACGGTTTGACTTTTAGTTTAAGCGCGCCGCTGTCGGGCCTTACGCTTTGAAATCCGAAATGCAGAGAGAGGGCAGCTTATGACCGCAGAAAAAAGTCGGCTGCCTTCCGTTCTGGTTGTCGAAGACGAGCCTCTGATACGCATGGACGCCGTCGATATGATTGAAGATGCGGGCTTTAAAGTTTACGAGGCCGCGTCAGCCGATGCAGCCATCGCACTTCTGGAACAGCACAGCGATATCGGCATCATCTTTACCGACATAGATATGCCCGGCTCAATGGATGGCCTGAAACTGGCCGCGTACGTGCGGGACCGCTGGCCGCCCGTGGCCATCGTGATTGCGTCGGGGATTGTTGAAGTCGGCAAAGATACCATGCCCGAAGGCTCGATTTTCTTCGCAAAACCATACGCGACCAGCCACATTACAAAGGCGCTGCAAGATATCGCGGCCACTATGGGATAATACCCATGTTTCGCTGATGATCTGGAGATTGGTTTGCACCGGCGGAAATAAATTCCAGACATGTGATTGGCCCCAGCGGTCGATATGACGCCGCCCACCAAAGCGATCAACGTCTTGATCCCGCAACATTTTTCGCTTCAACCGCCGACAGGAAATTCAATGTCATTTTCAGCCGCGATTGGCGATCTGTTCCGCAGGGTGGAGGCGGTTACGCTGGTTGCCATCGTGGCGATAGCGGCGGCATTATGGGCTTTTGTCGCTTTGGCGTCGGAAATGCTGGAGGGCGAACTCCACGCTTTCGATGAGACGGTGCTGCTGGCGCTGCGCACACCGGGCGATCCGTCAAATCCAATCGGTGGCAAGCAGATCGAGATCGCAATGCGCGATATCACAGCGCTCGGCGGTGTTACGGTGCTGACGCTCATTACCGTGTTGGTTCTGGCCCTGCTTGTGCTGCAAAGGCAACGCGCTTCGGCGTTGTTTCTCGCTGTGGCAATCCTCGGCGGTCAGGTGCTTTCGCATTTGATGAAATCGGGGTTTTCGCGGCCGCGGCCCGACCTCGTGCCGCACGGCGTCGAAGTCGCGACGGCCTCATTCCCGTCAGGTCATTCGATGATGGCTGCGGTTACGTACCTCACCCTTGCGGTCATGCTGGCGCGGACGGAGACGCGGGCGCACATGCGTGCCTTCTATATTCTAAGCGCTGCAATACTCAGCATCCTTGTCGGCATCAGCCGGGTGTATCTTGGAGTTCACTGGCCCTCAGATGTCCTGGCGGGCTGGTCACTTGGGGCGGCGTGGGCCCTTGCGGTCTGGCTGCTGGCCCGCGCGTTGGCACGACGGGGTCAGATTGAGCCGGATTGAGCCGCACAGATCTGGAGGCTTTCAGCCTTTGCGCGCGTCGTTCTGCGTTTTTATCAACGTCTCCAGTTCCGTCAGCCGAAGCAATACCTCATCGCGGTAATTATCGGTTTTTTCGTTGTCTTCCTCGTGATGCGCGTCCTGCATGGAGTTGACGATCAGGCCCACCAGCAGGTTCACCACAGCAAAGGTTGTAACCATGATAAAGGGGATAAAGAACATCCACGCATAGTCATAGATCTCCATCACCGGACGCACGATCCCCATCGACCAGCTTTCCAGCGTCATGATCTGAAACAGCGAATATCCAGACCGCCCCAAAGTCCCGAACCAGTCGGGAAAGGCCGCACCAAACAGCTTGGTAGCCATGACCGAACCGATATAAAAGATCACGCCCATCAGCAAAAAGACAGACCCCATGCCGGGCAACGCGTTGACCAGCCCCTCAACGACCCGGCGCAACGATGGCGCCACCGAAACGACGCGCAAAAGCCGCAGGATGCGCAAGGCGCGCAGCACGCTCAGCCCCTGGGCAGCAGGGATCAGCGAAATACCGACGATCACAAAGTCGAATATGCTCCACCCGCGCCGGAAAAAATCCAGCCCGCGCCCAAAAAGTTTGACCGCAATTTCAACCACGAATATCCCCAGACAAATATTGTCCAGAAGCACGATCAGGCCCCCTGCCCGCGCCATCACAATGTCTGAGGTTTCCAGCCCCAAAATGACGGCGTTGAACAGAATCACGACAAGGATAAAGTTCTGCACCGCAGGCCGGTCTGCAAAATGGGCCGCTCTTGTGCGAAGAGACGACAAAGAGGATGTGCCAAGATAAGTCATATGCGCACATATCGGGTGCGGCTTCCCGGTCCGCAAGTGCTCATGTCGCTGCTATCTGGCGGTGGTCGAGGAATGTCGTGTCCGGGCGAAGACAGTGGGCACATTCATGTCTGACTAATTTCTTTCGTGCTCTTGCGAAATCGGTCTGATTTGGTGCAGTCTTGCAAACTGAATTGAACAGGAATTCGCGTGTCTCTTCTCATTATCGTTGCCTTGCCCTTCTTCGGGGCTCTCTTGCCCGGTCTGATGAATTCAGCAGGGCGTTCGGCCTGTGCCGGGGTGACGTTTACCGTCTCCTTGGCCGCCTTTATTGGTCTGCTGACCAATCTGCCGACAGTGCTCGCCGGCGAGGTCGTGATGACCCGGCTGGAGTGGATGCCATCGCTTGGGCTCAACTTCACGCTGATGCTTGACGGGCTGGGTTTTTTCTTTGCCCTGTTGATCCTTGGCATTGGCCTTTTGATCATCGCCTACGCGCGCCACTACCTCAGTCGCGATGACAACATGGGCGAATTTTTCACCTATCTGCTGCTGTTTCAGGGCGCGATGGTGGGCATTGTACTAAGCGATAACATTCTTCTTCTGCTGATCTTTTGGGAACTGACGTCGCTTTCGTCCTTTTTGCTTATCGGCTACTGGCGACATCTGCCCGAAGGCCGCCAAGGCGCGCGCATGGCCTTGATTGTCACAGGCACGGGTGGGTTGGCGATGATTGGTGGCATGCTGATCCTGGGCCAGATCGTCGGCAGCTATGATCTGAGCGTGATCTTGCTGAACCGCGATCTCATTCAGGCGGATCCATTGTATGTTCCGGCCCTCATCCTGATCCTGCTGGGGTGCTTCACAAAATCGGCACAGTTCCCGTTTCATTTTTGGCTGCCACACGCGATGGCGGCACCCACGCCGGTATCGGCCTATCTGCACTCAGCCACCATGGTGAAGGCCGGTATTTTCCTGATGGCACGGATGTGGCCGGTCCTGTCCGGCACGACTGAATGGTTTGTGATCGTCACCACAGCGGGGTTGATCACGATGGTATTGGGCGCCGTGATCGCGCTTTTCAAACATGATCTGAAGGCGTTGTTGGCGTTTTCAACGGTCAGCCATCTGGGGCTGATCACGATGCTTCTGGGCACAGGCACAGCGTTTGGCGCCATGGCTGCCGTGTTTCACATCCTAAATCACGCGATCTTCAAGGCCGCACTTTTCATGTCCGCCGGGATCATCGATCACGCGGCACATACCCGCGACATTCGCCGTTTGGGCGGCTTGCGAAGGCTGATGCCCGTGACTTTTCTCATCGCGACGCTGGCAGCCTTGTCAATGGCGGGGATACCGCTGTTGAATGGGTTTCTGAGCAAGGAGATGATGCTCGAAGAAGCCACGCATACGATCCTGTTCAACGCGCCATGGCTGGTTCCGGCGCTCGCCACCTTTGGGTCATTTTTTTCGGCGGCATATTGTTTCCGGCTGATCGGGCATGTCTTTCTTGGTCCTGTCCGGGACGATTACCCCGCCAAACCACACGATCCCGATGCGGGCCTGTGGTTGCCGCCTGCTTTGCTTATGGTGCCGGTGGTGGTGATTGGCGTCGCGCCGTTTCTTGCCGAACCTTTCGTAAAGCTCGTGACGGCTTCTGTGCTGGGCGAAGCGGCGGAATTGCCAGAGGATCATTTCAAGATTTGGCACGGTTTAACGCCGCCGCTGTTCATGTCCGGCATCGCGGTGGCAGGCGGTCTGCTTATGCTTGCCCTGTTCAATCCCGCGCTGCGCCTGTGGGACGCAACCCCACGGCCAGAGGCCAAAGTGATCTTTGAGGCCATCGTCGAGGCGGCGGCGCGGCTGTCCAGAGCGTTGATCCTGCCGCTGCACAACGGTGCGTTCACGCGCTATGCAGCCATCGGCACCATTGTTATCGTGGTGGCGGGTGTGCACGCTTGGACCACTGGAACGGTCGGCGCACCTACACGCGCGCTGCAACCTGCAGGTCCGGTGACCATCGCCGGGTGGGCGATGCTGGTGGCGGCAACCTTCGGGCTGGTGCTGATGCATCGAAACCGGCTTTTGTCGCTGATCCTTATCGGCATCGTGGGCCTTATGGTCTCGATCGGGTTTGTCTTTTTCAGCGCGCCGGATCTGGCGATGACGCAATTTACCGTCGAAGTCGTGACGATTATCCTGCTGTTGCTGGCGTTGAATTTCCTGCCGAACTATACCCC
>JAGXHA010000028.1 GCA_024636475.1 Roseobacter sp.
CCAACACCATCCGCGACCCCTCTGCGAGGGTAAAGATGGTTCCGTCGGCAAAGGTGAGGCCTAGGGTGCTGCCCTTCTCGGTGCGCACAACGTCGCCCTGAAAAACCTTGATGCCGATCTCCAGCGTCTCGACCGTTCCGTCGGTGCGCTGAACGAAAGCCGCCCCCGAGATTGCTTCGATCTGGCCGATGGCCTGTGTCAGATCAAAGCCGCCCGCTTGGGCATATTGTCCGGGAAAGAGAGGTCCGGCCAGCCTTTCGACCACGCGGCCAGCAAGGCTGGCACCATCATGCGACAGGATGTCGGGCGGGGTATCGCCGTTGAAATAATCGCTGAGCCTTAGAACCGTTCCGTCAACCCCCTCAAGGATCAGATCGGCACCGTCGCGTCCGAATTCCGCCGTGAAAAGAGCGAACCCTTCGGGCGTCTGCAAGTTGCCCCCGTCGTTTGCGGACAACTCAATAGCCTGTTTCGCGGCCTCGGCCACGTTATGAAAATTATTGGACAACATTAGCCCGCTCTTAAATAAATTGGTTCAAATAATTTCTTAGTATTGCGCCAGATTGCAAAATTTTTCAAGGAAAACTGGCATTGCCTCCTTCCTGCTTGCGGTTTCCGCCCAACGAATCGCCTAGATTGAAGGCGCTGTTGGACAAATGCGAACCAGTCCGAGTTCTCCAGCATGCTCGATCTGTCAGGCCGCTTCCCCTGGTAAGAGCGGCGGCACGGTTCAGCTTGAAATTTGATCGGCTGTAGGCGTGGCGCTCCTGATTGAAATGGTCGTGAACCAAGGCGTGGCGGGCGGCGAAAGGGGGGTATTTTGCTAGCCCACGACGCCAATAGAACCGCCCTGCCCGCCTTGGCTGATCTTGCTCTGACAGCGCTGCTCGAATTTATCAAAAGATACACCTCATCACCGTAAGCGCACCAACGTTTCGGGCAAAAACAAAGTAGTTGTTTGGAATAGATTTCATGAGGATCTCAATGAAACTCGTCCAAAACAACTGCTATAGCCATGAAATAGGACCATGCTTTCTTATCGGGTTTGGAATGTGGGTTGCGATAATCCGATCCGAGTTGGGTTGGTTTGTGTGACGATATTTGCGAGCGTCAGACGGTTAGCAGATGGTGATACCGCCGAGGGATTTGACCCGGTTTTCGGGCTCATGGAAAAAAGCGTGGTTATGCTCGACATGGAGCCGGACCTGCTTTCCGAGTCGCGGCGACTGTTGATGGGACTAGGGGTTGAGGTCTTTTACGGCACCGTTGCGAATGATATCGGGGACGCTCCGCTGCTCCTCGTGGATAGAGACGGCCTTAAACGTTCGAAGGCGAACGGTCAGATAGACAATGCTCTGGCCAGGTTTCCGGGCGCACAGCTATGTGTTGTGTTGGATTGCAAGGGCGCTTCGCACAGCCCACATGCTGTGTCATCGTGGCATTATGATGAAGCGCTTTTGCTTTTGTCCGCCGCTGGGATCAGTTTCATGTCTGATTTTCGTTCGTAAAACGCCACGCAGGAAAAAGTTTGAGACGGATGCCGACGAAGTTGCTCGCACATGAACTTGGGCTTCTCCATCCAGGCTTGGGGCTGGCAGGCCAAGATGACCGCCGGCTTGATGGCAGCTTACAGTTTTTCGCGCCGGTTCGAAACCTTGAGTGAGCTGTCACCTTCAAAATACATCGGCACGATATAGACTTCAGCCCCCGAGGGATTCATCATTGATCCAATCCACAAAATGCTGGGAAACTCCTAGCCAGAAAACATGTATCAAGCCCTTAAATCGGGAATATAATCGACATGGTTTACTTTTGCTGCCTCAAGTCCACCTATTAATCTTTGTGAAGATATGGGCATCCGTAATGTAACATCACAAATGCTTATTCTTTCCGACCCCAGATCATCTTTGATCACGTCAGTTGACGCCATCAGGACAATTACATCTGGACGCTGTTTGCGAAACGACAGCAGTAAATCTATCGCTACGTCGATATCAGAAAAGGCATCCAGGTTAATTATCAAATGAGAAAAATCACCCTTTATTTGCGATAAATCATGCGTTTGCGAAATTATTCCACAAACAACGCAAGGAGTTACCCCGGCACATCGAAGCATATAAAGAAGCGACGTGCTTGTCGTTTCCTCGAAACCCATAATTAACACTGGACCCTCTTCGTCAAACGGTTTCAAACGGGTTTTATATTCATCCCACAGCCGAAGGTCTTTTCTGTGACGCAGCCGAAAATCGACTTTATCCAACGTAAATTTCAGGATTTTTCTATAACCGGTAACCGGTGTGTCAATTGCCAACTCGTCTGATTTAGTTCTCATCAATAAGACCTTCCAACAGCCGTAAATTAACAAACCCAATACACTGGATTATCTTGTGACCCACACACGCCCGGAAACGCGGGAAACCAAAATCTTGCGCGCCAAAAGTGGGCAAAATAGTGTTAGCTATCACCCTGGTCAGCCAGCAATTTTTGGATATGTATCAAATTTGTAAGTGATATCAGATACTCCGACGCCTCTAGAATCTACTAACGCAGTGATTTACACGCTCCGCATTCAATGCGGATAACGGTGACAGTGGCGCGCATAATCCACCTGACAATCGATTGAACATTGGCAATGAAATCTGTTGATTGCAATTCCACCTTAAGACTGCCCGATGTATCTTAAGCGCAGGCGTTCTCTTAAGTTGATAAAGACCACCTTAGGAAACGCAATTTTGAATATCCAAAAAGCGCCGCATTAAATGCGGCGCAATTCATATAATTCACATGAAACTGCGGGGCTAACCGCAAAGTCCAGCCCGGCTAACCCTGGCCTTTAGATCAGGCCGCGTTGTTTGCTGATCATAACGACATGCGCCCGGTTGCGCGCGGTAAGCTTGCGGCAGATGGAGCGCATCAGCATTTTAACGTTAACCTCTGTCTCATCAAAGACCATGCCGATTTCTTTGTTCGTCTGTCCCTCGGCCAACAGCTTTATAATTCCCAACTCTCTGGTGTTCAGACCTGCTGACTTGGAAATGCTGTCATTTAATTCGTTTTCAAATCCGTCCGTTGGTATGAAAATCTGCCCTGACAGAATTAGATCGATAACGCATGGAAGCGCCTTTAGGGGCATCGTCTTGGGGATCAGCCCGCAGGCCCCCTTTTCAATTGCAGACTTGACCAAATTGCGATCCGCATTCCCGGACATAAGCACAACCGACGCGGGTGCCGCTGCGGCAATTACTTTGCCGATGCTTGCCAGCCCCATCATACCTGGCATTTTGATATCAAGCAAAACCAGATCAAACTGCCCTGCAGACCTCAGCGCCTCTAGCGTTTCATCCAACGTCCCTGCAGTTTGGGTTCTGAACTGCCTCGGGCCGCTCGAAAGCGAAATTGCGATAGCCTGAGCAATCAAAGCATGGTCATCTGCAATCAGAACCGCCGTTTGCATCTCTGCGTCACGGTCTTGTTGCATGTTTGTATCAAGGTATTGCATATGGGGCTCCATTCGGTTTTACGCGCCAATGCAGACTTATAAGATTGATCGTTGAAAGATCGCCTGTCTTGTAATGACTTAGCATCAGCCTTAGTCAAAAACACCAACCCTGATCTTAGTTGTAGCACTCGTTACGCCACGTCGGTATGCGACAGTCAGACGCGCCGTACAATGGAACTTTCGTATACATATCGCCCTCTTAAGATACCATGGGCCTCAACGGATAGCCGTGATAACTTTAGTTACTCTTTTGTGACTAAACAGGTGTAAATAATGGACAGTCGTGGTTTTTTGACAGGCAGCACGGCAGCTGCGTTAGCGTCAGCTTTTACCGCACAGGCTTCGGACATCACCTTGTTGCTCGATGGCGATGTGAACGGGGGGGCTGGGCCGGGACATCTGCGGCTGACCGCGATCGACGGCTACATCGTCACCGCTGACCGGAATTTGATCACATCAGAAGCACCAATCATTTCCAACCGGATCGATGACCAGCCATTTGACCGCCGGAACAAAAGGCCGCTGTGGGCCGTCTTTCCATATGATCACGCAACAAAATTCAGAAGTGAAACTATTTTTCCAAAAGCGTATGGCAGCTTGTCCAGATTACAGTTTTGGCTGAATAAGAAATGAACGGGCATAACCGGGTCTCGGCACCTCAACTCTCAGTCTTTAGGCAGGTTTTCTCGCCTGTTCTCATGGTATTGCTGTCGCTCGCGTTCATTGTTCTGACGTACAGTGCAACCCAGTTCCAGGCGCAGTTAGAACAATCACGTGCCGCCCCTTCAGACATCCGAATCTGGACCATAGCGCAAACAGAGGTAGAACATAAAAACCTGTTACTGGCGGTTTCCAAGCTTAAGAGTAAGCAAGAGACAGTGCGCAATCAGCCTGTGCCGGCCATCGACATTGCAAATTTGGCAGGTCAACTCTCCATCGCGTTTGATGTTTACTACAGCCGTATCGGCGTTTTTCAGTTCGTTGTCGGCTCGGAGGATATTTCTGACGACGCACGCGCCGACCTGACGACCCTGATCCAAGAACGCGACCGACTGGCTGAAATGTTTGACAATATGGATCCAGTTGACCCTACGCACCTTTTACAGTTCGAAACCGCACTCGAAACGCTGGAAACGTTGAACAGGCGCGTCGTTTTGGACGCACTTGCCTTTTTCGTATCAAAGGCCGAAGCCTTGCGAAATGACGAAGTATTGATGTGGAAGAAGTTCTCGCGTGTCTCTTTTGCCTTGGTGATGATCATGGCTGCCGCTTTGTATATCGCCGTCACGCTGCACCGGAAAATGGTCAAACAACTTGTCCAAATCAAAGCCAAGACAATCAATATGAAATTGGTGTATGAGGCGTCGATGCAGGCTGTGGTCGTGACCGACAACACAGGCCAAATCCAGTTGATCAATTCAGCAGCGGAACGGGCCTTTGGCTATACTCAGGCTGAGGCTCAGGGCCGCAATATTGCAGAAATTATGGGACCTGGCCATTGTTTGCCGCGTCATCACCAAGGCATGCAACGCTTCAGCGAGACCGGTACGGGGGCTTCTATAGGTCAGGGCATAAAACGCGTGACTTCGCTTCGCCGTGACGGAACAGAGTTTCCGGTCGAGTTGTCAATAACGTCAGAAACCGATCTGCTGGGTAAGGAAATCTTTATCGCGTTCATCCGTGATGTTTCCGTGCAGATCGCCTATGAAAAGAACCTGCGCGCTGCCCGCGACGAGGCGCGCCGCCATGCGGCTGCCAAAACGATGTTCCTCGCCACAATGAGCCATGAAATGCGCACGCCCCTGCACGGCCTTCTGGCGTCGCTGGATTTGATTGTTGACAATGACCTCGACGGCCCAAACCTCGAGTTGGTGAAAACGGCGCGTAATTGCGGGTTGCGTACATTGCATCAGATAAATGATGTATTGGAATTGACCCAAATTGGCGAATTCAAGGAGCCGCCGACGCCTTTTGTCCCGGCACGCATCGTTTCTGGCATAATGGACGAACTTCGCGCTTTGGCTCAGAACAGAGGCAATAATGTGTTCTTGAATGTTACCGGCGCTTCGTCGGAGGAGATCTGGATAGGCCAACCGCAGACCTTTGCACGCATCATCTACAACCTTGTCGGCAACGCCCTGAAGTTTACAGAAAACGGATCGGTAACGATCAGCCTCGCCTTTTCGTCACAGCTTGCAACCACACCCAGACTTCGCGTCATCGTCAAGGACGACGGCGTTGGTATTTCCACAGAAGATCAGGCACATCTATTCGATCTGTTTTATACAGCCGACGCTGATCAGACGATGGTGCAGCGCACAAGTACGGGTCTGGGCTTGCCAATTGCTCTGGCTGGTGTTCACAAATTGGGCGGAAAACTGGACGTTGAAAGCGCATTGGGCGTTGGCAGTACTTTTTCCTTTGAAATTCCACTTAAGGCACCGCAAGACAATCAGTGCTTGTCTTTGCAGACGTCCGGCACTTTGCAGCGCGTGGGCTTTGGACTGTGTTGTCTTGTGGTGGATGACAACGACGTCAACCTTGCTCTGACGGCACAGATGCTACGTCGGCTTGGCTGTGATGTTGTGTCTTGCGAAAGTGGTGAGAAAGCGGTTTCAGCCGCGGCCAAACAAGCTTTTGATGTGATATTCATGGGTCTGAACATGCCCGGTGGGATGTCTGGTACGGAAGCCACCTCCAAGATACGCGTCCAAGAAGCGACGAAAAACGCGCCGACAACGGCTGTCATACTGGCGCTGACCGCAGATAAAACCTTTGACACGTCCAAAGCGCTGACAATGGGTGGGATGGATGGGGTTTTGCATAAACCCGTCCAGCTCTTGGAACTGCAACAAGTTCTCAGCCGGTTTTCGCCCCGCAATATCAAAGGAGCCGCGCCATCTGACCCGGCACCAGCTGAAATGGCTGGCAATGACTTCAGCGATCTGTTCGACCTGATCGGCAAGCCACACAGCATACGATTGTTGAACGGAGTGCTTGACGATACGGATGCAGCGTTGAAGGCAATACGGGAGCAGCAGGCTGACGCAGTCGACCATCTGCACAGGGCAACCGGATCGACCGCTGCAGTGGGTCTACTGGAGCTTAGTCAACATCTGCGCGATGCTGAAGATCTGGCAAGCGCCGGCGCCGATAAGGCCCTGCTTGCGCTTTTGGCCACAATTGAAACCTGCGCCAAACAAGCGAACAATCAAATCAAGCATAGCATTGAACAATGTTCAATTTAACGCCCGAATGGGTGCTGCAAGACCAATACGAGATATTGCTGAAAGTCGGTTATAGCCCCTGGGGGGCACATCACGGCGTTGTTCACGCGCCGCAATTTTCGCTGATAACAGGATAGGATACCCAGCTTACACGACGAGAAGTCGATCATCAGTCAGCCTCGTTTCTCCGTTCCATCTGTATGCGCAGGGGTCGGCAGGAAAATCTAAACACGCGGCATTGCTTGTCTCTACAGTCGGCTTGCCGGTCATTTTGTAATGCCCGGTCAGAACTGGCTTCGCATCGACTGGATAGAAGGTGACATCTCGGTTCTGCGGAAGATCACCATCGGGCAATTCGCTTGGGGTCGGCACCGAAAGGGCGGCATCTTGCCATGTCGTGGCTGTGGATCTCCACCAAGCAATGCGTACCTGACGCCGAGGATGCCCGCCTGCGTCTTGGAACGCTTGGTGTTCTTCGGGCAACGGCAGCTCAGGGCCGGTAACCAGGTTCTTCACGGCTTTCGCAAAGTCCGTTTCCTCGGCGGCGATTTCTGGAAAATCTTCCCTAGACAAGCATCCGTCTGGTCGCCGTTTACGGATCAGATCGATGTCCGGCTGGCTCCAGCATGCGTGAACCAGTCGCAACCCGCCAAGATCCAGCCACAGGGGAAGGGTCGTGAACCAGTCGACCCAGACTTTCGCTTGGGGCGTGGAAATCCCAAACTGTCTTTCAAAGCTTCGGTGCTGCGCTTTGTTCTTGTCACTGTGCGTTCTGAGCGGAATGCCATCCTTGCCGAGCGTATGAAAGAGGATGGCGTTCAGTTCGTGATTGCCCATCACGGCCACAGCGCCCCGCTCTACCACAAGCTGGCGCACGCGCGTCAGCACGGCCGCATCATCGGCTTCCCGTGTTGCCGTTCCAGCATCTATAAAGTCACCAAGGAAGGCTAAAGTGGCACCTCCCCCGAGCGCATCGAGCGTGCGCTCCAGCCGATCGATGTCAGCGTGAATGTCCGGAATTACGTCGTAACGGTTACTCATGTATAAATTCCTAAAGCGGTAAGGGTCACGCTGCGAGAATGGTTACTGCGAGAGCTTGAACTGCGGAATGCGGACTGAAATCCACCAGCGACTTTCTGCGGCACTGCGTCTATCAGATGATCAATGAAGGACGGCTGGCGGATCATGGCGTCCTTCGTGACAGATTGAGCTGCGCAGGTAAATGGGAGACAGGGCTTGAGCAATCGGCGTATCGCTGCGGTGTCCAAGCCCGCCGGCCCGCCTTTTGAGGACGCTCAGATAACGCCCCCCCCACAAGCTGATGACAAACGGCCTGACGGAGAACTTCCGTGTGGAAGGCACCGGACCAAAACCTTTGTTTGCCGGCGGATCGAACTTTGATCTGTCACTCAATCCCCCCATTCAATCTTATCCGTTGACAGGTTCTGATGCACTGGTCTAGATGTCAAACCAGTTTACCAAAGCGCTGCATCTACGGGAAAGATGCGGCCGTTTTTCCGGGGAGGGGGATGACATGGGCGACGCGATGCACCTCGATGTCTACTCCAGCTCCATGGAAAAGGTCGCTCACCGGTCTGTGAAGGATGAAGTGGCCGAGCGTTTTGCAACGCTTATCGCCTCCGGCGTGCTGAGTGTGGGCGATACCCTACCCAGCGAGCGCGATCTGGCAGCATCAATGGGCGTAAGCCGCGAGACGGTCCGGGGCGCGCTGCTAATCCTTTCTACCAAGGGGATTGTATCAATCGTGCAGGGCGCGCGCACAAAGGTTGTCTCTGCGGATGTGGGCGATCTGGGTATGTCCGCGCTCTCTAATGGGCGCGTGAGGGGCTATTCGCTTGACGATGTACACGAGGGACGGTTGATGGTCGAAGCGCGTCTTTCGCCATTGGCTGCCGCCCGCATTGATGCGGGCGCTTTGGACGCGCTTGCCGCGCTGATCAAGGCGCAGGAAAAGGCTACGCATGATCCGGTCAGCTTTTTAATTGCAGATCGGGCGTTTCACACGATTGTCTACCACGCGTGCGGCAATGCGGTTTTGTCCGATCTCGCAACGACGCTTTATTCCTACCAGCTAGATCACCGTCGCCGTGCTGTCAGCAAGTCTGGTGCGATTGCGCAAAGCATTGCGGACCACCGTGTGATCCTGACGGCACTGGTTGCACGAGATGCAGATGCGCTGGCCCGCGCGATGGGCGTGCACGAGCGCCGTATTTATGACAGCACCCGCGCAGTGCTGGCAGTTTCAAAAAACGAGGTAAACACATGAGAGTTGCGATCACTGGTGCGGCGGGCATGATTGGCCGCAAACTGGCGGAACGTATCGCCGCGACAGGGATGCTCGGCGGGAAATCCGTCGATGCGATGACGCTGGTCGATGTGATCATCCCACAGGTGGCCGAGGATTTCACGGGACAGCGCGAGGCCTTTTCCGCCGATCTTTCCGCGCCGGATGTTGCAGCGCGTATCATTGCAGACCGCCCCGACGTGATCGTTCATCTTGCCGCCATCGTCTCCGGTGAAGCCGAGGCAGACATGGAGAAAGGCTACCGCGTCAATCTTGATGGCACCCGTGCGCTGCTCGAGGCGATTGCCGCAATCGACGGCTACTGCCCGCGTGTGATCTATGCCTCCTCGCTGGCTGTCTTCGGCGCGCCGTTCCCGCCAAAGATCCCCGATGACTATCACCTCACGCCGCTCACCAGCTATGGCACGCAAAAGGCGATGGGAGAGATGTTGGTTAACGACTATTCCCGCCGTGGCTTGATCGACGGCATCGGCATCCGCTTTCCCACCATCTGCATCCGGCCCGGCACACCGAACAAGGCGGCCTCAGGCTTTTTTTCGGGCATCCTGCGCGAGCCATTGAACGGACAAGCGGCGATCCTTCCCGTAGACGACGATGTCCGGCATTGGTTTGCCAGCCCGCGTTCCGCTGTCGGCTACATTGATCACGCAGCGACGCTTGATACTGCCACGATGGGCGCGCAACGCTGCATGACCATGCCCGGCGTAAGTGCCACCGTCGGCGAACAGATTGAAGCCCTTCGCGCAGTTGCTGGCGACGCCGCTGTGGCGTTGATCCGCCGTGTGCCGGACCCCGCCGTGGTAAATATCGTTTCGGGCTGGCCCCGCGATTTTGACACCGCACGCGCCCTGTCACTGGGCTTTCGTGCCGAGAACACATTCCAACAGATCATCACGGTCTATCTGGAGGACGAGATGGGCCAAAAAGCCCTGTAAAGTGTCTGATAACAGGCACAAATCCTGTGCAACAGCGCGGGGCAAAAGAAGACAATACATCACCTTGGGAGGAACCAAAATGAAACATACTACCTTCGTATTTGCGACCGCGGTTGCCATGTTGGCCGGAACAACGGCCTTTGCCGAGCGCAACGTCGTTGTTGGCCACGCTCTGTCCGAAGCCTCACACTATGGCATCGGTGCGCAGGCGTTCATCGACACATTGACCGAGCTTTCGGGTGGCGAATTTACGGGCTCACAAGCACCCGCAGGCCAGTTGGGCGGCGAGCGTGACATGATCGAGGGCCTGCAAATCGGCTCCATGGATGTGGTGATCACGTCCACCGGTCCGCTTGGCAACTTCGTACCAGAAGTCTTTGCCCTCGACCTGCCGTTTCTGTTTCGCGACTACGACCATGCGCGCAACGTGCTGGACGGCGATATCGGTCAGGAACTGCTGGGCAAGATCAACGAGAACCAGCTCGTTGGCATGGCATGGTCCGAGAACGGCTTTCGCCATGTGACCAACTCCAAGCGCCCCGTGCGCACGCCTGCCGATCTGGAGGGGTTGAAGCTGCGCACGATGGAAAACAAGGTCCACATGGAAGCCTTCTCAGGGATGGGCGCCGCGCCGACGCCGATGGCCTTCCCCGAGCTGTTCACCGCGTTGCAGCAAGGTGTGGTTGACGGTCAGGAAAACCCTGTCACCGTGATCACCGCCTCCAAGTTCTGGGAAGTACAGGGCCACGTCTCGCTTACCGGTCACGTCTATTCGCCAGCTGTTGTTCTGGGCTCGCCCATTCTGCTGGACGGTCTGAACGATGAGCAGCGCGGCTGGTTCATGGAAGCGGCCAAAGCCTCTGCTGCGGCGACCCGTGCCGAAGTAAACCGTCTGGAAGAAACCGGCGTTGCAATGCTGATCGAGAACGGCATGGAGGTCATCACCGACATCGACAAAGCACCGTTTGCCGAATTGGCACAGCCGTCCTATGCGATCTATACGGATCAGTACGGCCCCGAACTGGTCGAGCGCATCCAAGCAGTCGAGTAATCGCACCATCGGCAGGCGCGGCTGATGTCGCGCCTGCCCCCCCGCCCTTCTCCTGCTCCCCAAACATGAGGCCGTGCCATGCGCTATTTCCTGCGTCTCGAAGACTTCACGACCGGCTTGGCACAACGCCTGTCCATCGCTTTTCTGGTCCTTGCAGCCGCTTTGGCGCTGTATCAAGTGATCACCCGCTTTGCCTTTGGTGCCCCGTCAACCTGGTCAGAGGTCATCACCCGCTCTGCGATGGTCTGGTCGGTATTTCTGGGGGTCGCTGTTGCGTTCCGGCACGGTGCTATGATTTCAGTTGATGTGATCCAGAACGCGCTGCCCCCGCGACTGGGCATCGGCGTTTATCTGTTTGCCAATGTCGGCTCTTTGATCTTTTTTTCGGTCCTGCTGTGGCAAGGCTATCTGATGACATTGCGGGTTATCCCGCAAAGCCTGTCCGCGCTCGACATATCCATTGCCTGGGTCTACTCAGCCTTGCCTGTAGGCTCCGCGTTTATCCTGATTGCTGTCGCCGCCTCCATGGTGCGGGCAGTTCAAGGTGACTGGCTGATCGCGCGCAATGCGGAGGACACATGATGAACAGCGCCCTTGGCCTCTCGCTTGCAATTCTCTTTATTCTTGGCGTGCCCATTGCAGTTGCCATCGGCCTTGCCTCTGTCATCGGGATCGAGGCGCAGGGGAACCTGCCATTGCTGCTGGTGGCACAACGCATGTTTACCGGCATCGACAGCTTCCCGCTCATGGCGATCCCGCTGTTTATCCTTGCCGGCAATCTCATGTCAGCGGGCGGCATCTCACACCGTCTGGTTGAGTTGGCCAAATCGCTGGTGGGTGGTATTCAGGGCGGGCTGGCCTGTACCTGCGTGCTGACCTGTATGCTGTTTGCCTCTGTCTCCGGCTCTTCGGTCGCGACCACCTTCGCCATTGGTGCGATCCTTATTCCGGCAATGGTCAAGCATCATTACCCCAAGCCGCTGGCGGCCTCCATTCAGGCGTCCTCCGCCGAGCTGGGTGTGCTGATCCCGCCATCCATTCCACTCATCCTCTACGGCGTCTCAACTGACACCTCTATCGGCAAGCTGTTTGTTGCGGGCCTCGGCCCAGGTCTGGTTGTTGCTGTATCCCTTATGGCGCTGGTGCTTGTGATCTGCAGGATGCGCGGCATTGGCAAGGAAGACGGAATGGGCCGCGCCTCCCCCTCTGCGGCGCTCAGGTCGGCACTGCCCGCGCTGATGGTGCCTGTTGTCATTCTTGGCGGGATCTACTCCGGTATTTTCACCCCGACCGAGGCCAGCGCCGCTGCCGTTGCCGCCGCGTTGATCGTCGGAATGGTGCTCTATAAAGAACTGAAGTTCAGCGACCTGCCCGAAATCCTAAAGAAAACGATCATCTCAACCTCTGCGATCATGATCATCATTTCTGCGGCATCGCTGTTTTCCTTCCTGATCACCCGCTCCGGCCTTCCCAACGAGATCGCCGCATGGTTCAAAGACATCTTCGACAGCCGCATCGCCTTCCTGCTGGCTGTGAACTTTCTGCTGCTTATCGTCGGTATGTTCATCGAGACGTCGGCGGCGATCCTTGTACTGGCCCCGATCCTGACACCCATCGCTTTGAGCTATGGTGTTGATCCGGTGCATTTCGGCTTGATCATCGTGGTCAACCTCGCGCTCGGGATGATCACCCCGCCGCTGGGGGTGAACCTGTTTGCCGCTTGTGCTGTGGCAAACTTACGGGTGGAAAAGATCATTCCCCAGTTGGTGTGGTTCGTGCTGACTGTGTTTGCTGCGCTGATGGTTATTACATATGTTCCTGCCATCACACTGTGGCCGGTCGAATGGGTATTTGGAGATTAGACTATGTTGATCGATTTTGTGGGCCTCGGCTCGATGGGCCTTGGAATGGCAGTCAGCCTGGTGAAGGCAGGGCACACCGTTCGCGGCTTTGATCCTGCGGCCGCACGGGTCGATATGCTGGAGGCGCAAGGCGGCACCACGTTCGGGGATGGCACGCCACAGGCCGACGCTGTTATTAGTGCGGTACTCAATGCTGACCAGACGCGCGCGGTCCTGTTCGGCGAACAGGGGGTGGCCAAGCGTCTGCGTTCGGGCGGAGTGATCATCTCTTGCGCAACCGTCTCGCCCAGTTTTGCAGCGGAGATGGAGGCGCAGGCGGCAGACATGGGTCTGCTCTACCTTGATGCCCCGATCTCTGGCGGAGCAATCAAAGCCGCCGCCGGGCAGCTGTCGATCATGGCGTCGGGCAGTGCTGCCGCATTTACAGTCGCTGATCCAGCGCTGGAAGCGATGGCCGAGACCGTGCACCGATTGGGCGACCATGCAGGACCGGGTTCGGCCATGAAAGCAGTAAACCAGCTGCTCGCAGGTGTTCATATCGCCGCCATGGGCGAAGCGATGGCGTTTGGCGCGTCCCAAGGGTTGACGCCTGCGCAGGTGATGCAGGTCGTCTCAGTCTCGGCTGGCACTTCGTGGATGTTCGAGAACCGCGGCCCCCATGTGGTAGACGCCGATTACACCCCCCGCTCAAAAGTAGACATCTGGCTCAAGGACCTCGGGATCGTGACAGACATCGCAGCATCCTCCGCCCTGCCCGTCCCGATATCCTCCAACGCGCTGGCGCAGTTCCGCGCGGCATCCGAGGCGGGATTGGGCGATGAAGACGACGCCGCCATCGCCAAATACTTCGCCCGCGCCGGTGGCGTGATCCTGCCGGGGGATAGCTGATGTTGCTGGGTTGTATTGGGGACGATTTTACAGGCTCCAGCGATCTGGCAAATACGCTGGCCAAGGCCGGCATGCGCACGGTGCAATATAGTGGCGTACCGGATAGCGCTGCGGATACAGAGATACAAGCCGGTGTTGTGTCACTGAAAACGCGCTCCATTCCTGCGGCAGATGCCATTGCGCAATCGCTCAAAGCACTTGACTGGTTGCTGGCCCAGGGCTGCGTACAAATCTATTTTAAATATTGCTCAACCTTTGACAGCACGGCACAGGGCAACATTGGCCCTGTTGCAGAGGCTTTGGCAGACGCTTTGGAAGCGCATGCCGTGATCGTGTGCCCCGCCTTTCCCGGTACGGGTCGGTCCATCTATCAGGGTCATCTGTTTGTGAAAGATGCTTTACTAAGCGAAAGTGGGATGCAGAACCATCCGCTCACGCCAATGACGGACCCTGACATCAGACGCGTTCTGGCAGCGCAATCAAAAGGGCCCGTGGGCCATGTGGATGCGGCCACCGTATTGTCAGGCGCGCAGGCCATTCGCGCCCGCCTTGAGAGCGAAGCTGCAGCAGGCAAACGGCTGATCGTCGTTGATGCCTTGCAGGACGCCGACCTGATGCAGATTGGTGCGGCGGCCAAGGGGCTCAAGCTGGTAACAGGCGGATCGGGTGCCGCACTCGGATTACCTGCGAATTTCGGCATTGCCGCACAAGACAGCGCTGCGTGGACGGGCGAGCACGGGAAATGTGTCGTTCTTTCTGGGTCATGTTCCATCGCGACACGCGGCCAGATCGCGCATCACAAAACATCCCATCCGTCGATGGAAGTGAGCGCAGATATGTTGTTTAACGGACAGATCACCGCGCAAACTGCCGCAGATTGGGCGCTGAGCGCGGAAGGATTGCCGCTGGTATATAGCTCTGCCGATCCAGACGCGGTTGGCGCTGCGCAAGACAAATATGGACGCCACGAGAGTGCTGAAAAATTTGAGCAATTCTTTGCTGACGTTGCACGAATATGCACCAAAACGGGCGTAGGAAAATTGCTGACAGCTGGCGGAGAAACATCTGGTGCCGTGGTTGAAGGATTGTCACTTACGCAGCTTGAAATCGGACCAGAGATTGATCCGGGTGTACCTGCGTTGCGCGCAAACGACGGGCTTGTGCTGGCGTTGAAGTCTGGCAACTTTGGCAGCGTCGACTACTTTGAGAAAGCAGCCGCAATTCTGGGTGGAACCAAAACATGAGCACAGCCCTGCGCGAACAGATATGTCTTTTGGCAAAATCAATGTTTGATCGCGGCCTGACAGGCGGCAGCACTGGCAACATTTCTGCGCGCACCGAGGACGGAGGGCTTCTTGTCTCGCCCACGGGCACCAGTTTTGGCAGGCTCGATCCGGCCCGCCTGTCACATTTTGACGCCAAAGGCGCGCTGATCGGGGGCGATCCGCCCACAAAGGAAATGCCCCTGCACGCCGCGTTTTACGACACCCGCAGCACGGCGGGGGCCGTTGTACATCTGCATTCGTGCCATTCGGTTGCGTGGTCGATGATGCCGGAATTGGACGCCGATAACTTTCTGCCGCCCGTGACGCCCTATGCGATCATGAAACTTGGGCGGGTGAAGCTGTTGCCGTTTTTTCGACCTGGTGATCCTGCAATGGGGGAGGCCGTGCGCGGGCTTGCGGGAAAGCGGTCTGCGGTGATGCTGGCAAATCACGGCCCGGTTGTGGCGAGCAAGGACGTGGAGGCCGCATGCAATGCCATTGAAGAACTTGAAGATACCGCGCGCCTTGCCATGCTGATGCGTGGCGTCCCCGCGCGCATGCTGAATGAGGCACAGGTGCGCGATCTGGTTACACATTTTGATGTTGAATGGGACGACTGATGCAATTTTCAGCGAACTTGGGGTTTTTGTGGAAAGAACTGGCGCTGCCTGATGCCATTCGAGCTGCGAAAGCCGCAGGATTTGACGCTGTTGAGTGCCATTGGCCCTATGCTTTTGATCCCGCGCTGGTCAAAGCGGCCTTGATGGAGACTGAATTGCCGATGCTTGGGTTGAACACATCGCAGGGTGATGTTGCTCGGGGTGACAACGGCTTGTCTGCGTTGCCGGACCGTATCACCGAGGCCCGCGCTGCAATTGATCAGGCGGTGGCCTACGCCGAGGCCATCGGCGCGCGCAACATCCATGTTATGGCAGGTTTCGCAAGCGGTGCCGAAGCGCATGAAACCTTTGTCGACAATCTGCACTACGCCTGTGCTCTGGCAGCGGCCAAGGGTATTTCTGTCCTGATCGAACCGCTCAATCGCTACGATGCGCCCGGATACTTCCTGCAAACAACAGGTCAGGCCACGGCTATCATTGCAGAAGTGGGCGCTCCAAACCTGAAGCTGATGTTTGACTGCTATCATGTGCAACTCATGGAGGGCGACCTGACCCATAAGCTGGCGCAGCTGAAAGACCACATCGGCCATATCCAGTTTGCAAGTGTCCCGGACCGGGGCGCACCGGATCATGGTGAGGTTAACTTTGACCACATCTTTCGCCTGATCAAAGGGCTTGGATATGCAATGCCGCTTGGGGCGGAATACAAACCACAAGGGCCAACGGATTTATCTTTGCACTGGTTGGAAAACGCGCGCCTTATTTAAACTTGCCAAGCTGCTTACTCCGATCAAGCAAGTCCTAAGAAGTACTGGTTGTTTGATCCGCCGGGACCAAAAGAACAGGGTTTGGCCAAAGCTTCGTACAGCAACAAAGCGCACTCCCAGACGAGAATTTTTTGGTAATCAATGGTTTTTTGGAAGAAAGGCCGAGTTGTCCCGATACATAAATATTGATCTTACGCGCCGCGAAGTGAGGTATCGCATCACTCAATTTCGCAGCCCCTTAGCTGGCCTTGAACGCCATCCCCTGCACCGGTCAGGGCCTGCGTCGTGACCTTAAGGCAAGCGGTTGGCGTGTTAAGAACTTCGGCCAACTGGAAATAATCTGCGCAAAGGATGGTGTTTCAAGGTTTCACGCCACCCCCAGAAGGGCCAACAGCGGTACCAGACCCAACAGAAACCCCAAGCCAGTCAGACCGTCAGAACCGTCAGAACCGTCAGAACCGTCAGAACCGTCCGCTTCTTCCTCCTCCTTGTCGAGGTGTTGGGTATCTTCGCTCATGATTTCTGCATCATTTGGTTCGGCAACAGCCCTCGACCTCATTGGTGAGGGCTGATCCCAGACGGTCGTTTCAACATCTTCTGCTGACGCCACTTCCACGGGTGCTGCTTCAGCAGTTGCCGCTTCCTGTTCATCGAACAGGACGGTGTCAAC
>JAGXHA010000029.1 GCA_024636475.1 Roseobacter sp.
ATGTGGAACAGGCCAGCCTTGCGGTGGCAGCGCTGGACGGGAGGTTGACATGAGCTTGTGGACAGCAGCAGAGGCGGCAAAGGCAACTGGCGGGCGTGCGGTGGGCGATTGGGCCTGCAACGGCGTGTCGATTGACACGCGCACGATTGCGGCAGGCGATCTGTTTGTGGCCTTGAAAGACGTGCGCGACGGCCATGATTTTGTTACCGCGGCCTTGGCCAAAGAGGCAGGGGCTGCATTGGTGTCGCGCATTCCCGACGGGGTCGCACAGGATGCACCTTTGTTGATTGTCGACGATGTGTTGAAGGGGCTCGAAGCGCTTGGTGCTGCGGCGCGGGCGCGGACGTCAGCCAAGGTCGTGGCGGTAACGGGCAGCGTCGGCAAAACCTCGACCAAGGAAATGCTGCTCGCGATTTTCGCCGATCAGGGCCGTGCCCATGCCTCGGTCGACAGCTACAACAACCACTGGGGCGTGCCGCTGACGCTGGCGCGGATGCCTGTGGACACCGAATTTGCCGTGATCGAAATCGGCATGAACCACCCCGGAGAAATCTCTCCGCTCGCGATGCTGACCAAGCCTGATGCCGCCATGGTGACCACTGTCGCTGCCGTGCATCTTGAGGCGTTTGATGATGTGGCCGCGATTGCGGTCGAGAAAGCGGCGATCTTTGACGGGCTAAGACCCGGCGGTGTGGCTGTGATCAACGCGGATATCGAGCATGCGGCAATACTGATGGCCAAGGCGGTTGATTGCAAGCTGCGCGACATCGAGTTCGGGGTGAACGCATATCACTTCAAGTTGAAAGATGTGCAGGTTCAGGGCGATACCACCATTGTCCAAGCCGATGCAGATGGCACGCCCTTGCTGTTCAAGATCGGCACGCCGGGGCGGCATTTTGCGATGAACGCGTTAGGCGCGCTGGCGTTGGCCGAGGCAATGGGGGCCGATCTGGCGCTGGCTGCGGCATCGTTGGGGCGCTGGACGCCATACAAGGGCCGCGGCGTGCGCGAGGTGATCTATCTGGACGAGGTCGAGACCCACATGACGCTCAACCTGATCGACGACAGTTATAACGCCAACCCGACCTCTATGGCGGCGGCACTTGAAGTGCTTGCGGCGTCCGAGGTCATCCATGACATCGGACGTGTCAGCAAAGGTCGGCGGATTGCCTATCTGGGCGATATGAAAGAACTGGGCACCGACGAGATCGCGCTGCACGCAGGGCTTGCCCATCTTGAGGCGACCAAACAGCTGGATGTGATCCATTGCATAGGCCCTTTGATGCGGTCGCTTTACGATCTGCTTCCGGCCCATCAGCGGGGCGAATGGGCAGCCACTTCGGCGGAATTACTTCCCGGTTTGGCCAGCCATCTTGACAGTGGCGATGTCGTGCTTACCAAAGGATCGCTGTCGATGAAATTAGGTCTTGTCGTTGACGCGATCCGCAAAATGGGCCATCCGGTCAGGAATGCAGACGCGGGTTAGACCCCACAAGATTTTGAGTAAGGACGCAAAGAATGCTCTATTGGTTGACACTGCTGTCAGACGGCGGCGATTTCTTCAACCTTTTCCGCTACATCACTTTTCGGGCGGGCGGCGCTTTTCTGACGGCGTTGGTTTTTGGCTTTCTGTTTGGCAGGCCGCTGATCGCAGTGCTGCGCAAACGTCAGGGTAAAGGCCAGCCGATCCGCGATGATGGTCCTGAGGGGCATTTCGTCAAAGCGGGCACCCCGACAATGGGTGGCCTGTTGATCGTGGGGGCCCTGCTGACCTCGACATTGCTTTGGGCGCGGTTGGATAACCCGTTTATCTGGATGGTTCTTTTCGTGACGATGAGCTTTGCGGCCATCGGATTTGCCGATGATTTTGCAAAGGTCAGAAAGCAAACGACGGCCGGTGTCTCCAGCAAACTGAGACTTTTGCTTGGCTTTGCCATTGCCGGAATCGCAGCCTTTTGGGCCGCACAATATCATCCGGTCGATCTGCAGAACCAGCTTGCCTTGCCAGTCTTCAAGGACGTGCTGATCAACCTTGGCTATTTGTTCGTGCCGTTTTCAATCATTGTGATCGTGGGGTCTGCGAATGCGGTGAACCTGACTGATGGGCTGGACGGTTTGGCGATTATGCCTGTGATGATTGCGGCAGGCACACTTGGTGTCATTGCATATGCGGTCGGTCGGGTTGATTTCACCGAATATCTGGATGTGCATTATGTACCCGGGACGGGGGAGATTTTGATCTTTACCGCTGGGATCTTTGGCGGGGGTCTGGGCTTTTTGTGGTACAACGCGCCGCCTGCCGCCGTTTTCATGGGCGATACCGGATCGTTAGCGCTTGGTGGTGCATTGGGTGCCATTGCGGTGGCAACCAAGCACGAATTGGTGCTGGCAATTGTTGGCGGTTTGTTCGTCGTCGAGGCGTTGTCGGTCATTATTCAGGTTCTTTATTTCAAACGCACGGGAAAACGTGTGTTCCTGATGGCCCCAATCCACCACCATTACGAGCAAAAGGGCTGGGCCGAGCCACAGATCGTGATCCGCTTTTGGATCATTTCGCTGATCTTGGCGATGATCGGCTTGGCGACTTTGAAAGTTCGGTGATCCTGCCATCGGTTTACCACCAGGGCATCGCCTGCAGCGGGCGGGAAAGGGGGCCAGCCCCCATCGGCCAAATGGCCGATTCCCCCGGAGTTTATCTGGCAAAATGTAGCGGCTTTAGAAGACCGACCAGTTCATCGTACGTGCAAGCTGCGCCATGGCTTCGGTGCCCTTGCGCGAATTGCCATAGCGGTTGAGGCCCGGCGACCAGACGGCGACACTGGCGATCCCCGGAACGATGGCAAGGATGCCGCCTCCGACGCCGGATTTTGCGGGCAGGCCGACGCGGTAGGCGAAGTCACCGGATCCGTCATAGTGTCCGCAGGTCAGCATCAGGGCGTTCAGACGGCGGATGCGTTGCGGCAGGATCAGACGTGGCAATTTGGGCGTGTCGATCAGAAACCGGCCAGACATGGCAAGTTGACGGGCCGACATCTCGATCGCGCAGTGGTGAAAATAGGTGCCGAGGGTTTTTTCCGGTGCGTTGTTGAGGTTGCCGCAAGAGGCCAGAAAATGCGCCAGCGCAAAATTCCGGTGGCCATGGGATTTCTCGGACGCGGCAACGGCATGGTTTATGTGAATATCATCATCGCCCGCTGCAGCGCGGATGAACTGCAAGATCTCGGCCAGGGTTTCGCGCGGCGCACGGCCGGTCAGGATTTCGTCGGTCGTGACGATGGCACCGGCGTTGATAAAGGGGTTGCGGGGGCGTCCCTCTTCCTGTTCGAGCTGCACAATGGAGTTGAACGCCCTGCCTGACGGTTCGCGGCCGACACGGCGCCAGAGTTGATCGCCCGACCGCCCCAAGGCGATGGCCAGCGTAAAGACCTTGGTGATGGATTGCACTGAAAACGGCGTGTCGGCGTCACCTGCCGTGAACGTCTCGCCGTCAGCCATCGTCACCGCGATGGCAAATTGCGCGGGGTCGATATGCGCAAGCTCGGGAATATAGGACGCGACATCGCCCCAGTCGCCGCCTGAGCGCATGTCGTCGTTGAGCTGGGTCAGAATATCTGGCAGAGGGGGCATTGTAAGCTCCGGACGGTTTCAGGGGCATCGCTAGCAGGAGATCAGGCATGATACCAGTTCAGGGATTGGAAGGCGCGACAGTTGCGATCTTGGGTCTGGGGCGGTCGGGCCTCTCTGCGGCGCGCGCGCTGCAAGCGGGCGGGGCAAAGCCGATCTGTTGGGACGACAATCCTGCTGCCCGCGACAAGGCGCAGGCCGAAGGGTTTGAATGTGCCGATTTGCTCAAGTCCGGGGCCTTTGATCAGGTTGCGCGGTTGATTGTCAGCCCCGGTATTCCGCATCTCTATCCGGCACCCAACCCGGTGATCGTTGCAGCGCAGGATGCGGGCGTGGCGGTGGACAACGACATCGGGTTGTTTTTCCAAAGCTTTGCGACTCAGGATTGGGATAATTTCGACCAGATACCCAAGATCATTGCGATCACCGGCTCGAACGGGAAATCCACCACCTCGGCCTTGATTCACCATGTCTTGAAACATGCAGGCCGTCCGACGCAGTTGGCGGGCAATATTGGGCGCGGTGTCTTGGATATCGAGCCTGCGATTGACGGAGAGGTCGTGGTGTTGGAGCTGTCGAGCTACCAGACCGATCTGGCGCGCAATCTGACGCCTGACATTGCGGTCTTTACCAACCTGAGCCCGGATCATCTGGACCGCCATGCCGGTATGGGGGGATACTTTGCTGCAAAACGGCGTTTGTTTGCCGAAGGCGGGCCGGACCGCGCGGTGATCGGCGTGGATGAGGCGGAGGGGCGTTTCCTGGCCGGGCAGTTGAGTGAGGGTGCGGCAGATGACCGGGTGATCCGAGTGTCGGTTGACCGCAAACTAAGCGGGCCAGGGTGGCTGGTGTTTGCGCGCAAGGGGTTTTTATCCGAGTACCGCAAGGGCAAGCAGGTCGGGTCGGTTGACTTGCGCAAGGTGGCAGGACTGCCCGGCGCGCATAACCATCAAAATGCCTGTGCGGCCTATGCGGCCTGCCGGTCTCTGGGCTTTGCGCCCAAGGTGATCGAGGCGGCGTTCCATTCCTTTGGCGGTTTGCCGCATCGCAGTCAGATCGTCGGAGAGACGCGCGGGATCAGGTTCGTAAACGACAGCAAGGCCACAAATGTTGATAGTGCTGTCAAAGCTGTCGCAGCCTTTGAGAATATTCGTTGGGTATGTGGCGGGCTTGAGAAAGACGGTGGTTTAGGGGCGTTGACAGGGCCTTTGGCTACGGTGCGGAAGGCCTATGTCATCGGGCGCGAAGCGGCGCAGTTTGCGATGAAGCTGGGCGTCGAGGCCGAGGTATGCGGAACCATGGAAGTTGCTGTGGCGCGCGCTGTGGCAGAGGCGGAGGCGGGGGATGTCGTGCTGCTGGCCCCTGCTGCGGCGAGCTTTGATCAATATGACAGTTTCGAGCGACGTGGAGATGATTTTATCGCTCAGGTGCAGAAATTTTTGTGAGATGGGTCAGGGGGCGCTGCCCCCGCAGCCTTTGGCTGCTCCCCCGGGATTTTGGTCCATTTGGAATTTAGGACGTTTGCGCAATATGGCGGGCAGTTGCCATGGCAGAGGACCAGGCCCATTGGAAGTTATAGCCGCCCAGCCAGCCTGTGACGTCGACGGCTTCGCCAATAAAGTAAAGGCCGGGGGTGGTTTTGGTTTCCATCGTTTTCGACGACAGCGCATCGGTGTCGATGCCGCCAAGGGTGACCTCGGCGGTGCGGTATCCTTCGGTTCCTGTCGGGATCATTTCCCAGTTCGAGAGTGTGTCACATAGGGTTTGCAGGCGCGTGTCTGACCAATCGGCAAGATTGCCGCTGAGGTCGAATTGCGTTGCCAGGTGATCGACGAGGCGCGCGGGCAGGTGTTTGGCCAGTTCGGTCGTAAAGTTGCGCCGGCCGTATTCCTGACGTTGAGCGCGCAATTTCGTGAACAGATCGTTTTGCGTCAAAAGGTCGAGCGAAATGGGGGTGCCTTCCTCCCAGTAGCTTGAGGCTTGCAGCACCGCCGGGCCAGAGAGGCCACGATCTGTCTCTTATACACATCTGACGCTGCC
>JAGXHA010000030.1 GCA_024636475.1 Roseobacter sp.
AGACTGGGCCACGAGGGCCCCAAGGAGAGTTGGCGCTACGCACGCCAGCCAGACAAAGCAAAACCGCCCGTAGAGGGCATATCGTTGGAGACTAGAAAATGCGTCACGCACGTGGTTACCGCCGCCTGAACCGTACACATGAACACCGCAAAGCGTTGTTCTCGAACATGGCAGGCTCGCTCATCGAACATGAGCAAATCAAGACAACCTTGCCAAAAGCAAAAGAATTGAAGCCGATCATCGAAAAGATGATCACGCTTGCAAAGCGCGGCGATCTGCACGCGCGCCGTCAGGCCGCCAGCAAGCTGAAGCAGGACCAGTATGTCGCGAAATTGTTCGACATTCTTGGACCACGCTACAAAGACCGTCAGGGCGGATACGTTCGCGTCCTGAAAGCGGGTTTCCGTTATGGCGACATGGCCCCGATGGCGATCATCGAATTTGTAGATCGCGACCGCGACGCGAAGGGTGCGGGCGACAAAGCCCGTGTTGCAGCTTATGAAGTTGCCGAAGACTAAAGCGACCAGTCTAGTTTGATTTTGAAAAGCCTCCGGTAAACCCGGAGGCTTTTTGCTTTTATGCCTTCGGCGAGGATTTTGTACCATTTGGAATATGGGTGTTGCGCAAGGGCCAAGGGCTGCGCATATCTGGGGTATGAGATATTTTCTAATGATCCTTGCCCTCGTCGGAATGCCCGTTTTGGCGCAGACCGTCCCGACCTCAGCTTTGCAAATGCAGCTTAGCTTTGCGCCTCTGGTGAAACAGGCCACGCCCGCTGTGGTCAACATCTATGCCCGCACCATCGTTCAAAGAAGCCGCACGCCGCTACAGGCTGATCCGTTCTTTGAGCGGTTCTTCCAAAGCCCCGATTCTGGTCGTGCGCGGGTTCAGAATTCGCTTGGATCGGGCGTGATCTTGTCCGGGGACGGGATCGTGGTGTCGAATTACCACGTGGTTGGCATGGCAGATGATATCCGTATCGTTCTTGCGGACCGCCGTGAATTTTCGGCGCGTGTGGTTTTGAGTGATGTTGATAGCGATCTAGCGATCCTGAAGATCGATGATGTTGAGGAGCTGCCTTTCCTTGCCCTGCGCGACAGTGAGGGTGTCGAGGTGGGCGAGCTTGCTTTGGCCATCGGAAATCCGTTTGGCGTTGGACAAACGGTAAGCAGCGGAATTGTTTCCGGGTTGGCGCGTTCGGGCGGGATGAACGGCGGCGGGCAGGGCTATTTCATCCAGACCGATGCCCCCATTAATCCGGGCAATTCTGGTGGTGCGTTGATTGACATGCAGGGCGAACTGATCGGGATCAACACGTCGATCCTGACCAGCTCGGGCGGATCTAACGGGATCGGTTTTGCGATTCCCGCCAATTTGATCGCGGCCTTCATGGAACAGGCGCGCAACGGAGCCACCCGTTTTGCCCGACCGTGGGCTGGCCTGAGTGGGCAGGCCGTAGACGCCGATATGGCAGCACCCTTGGGGCTGGACCGACCCGGCGGGATCATTCTGTCCGGGCTTCACAAGGTCAGCCCGTTTCTTGCTGCGGGATTTTCCGTTGGTGACGTGATTATCGCCGTCGACGGCGGGGAGGTGCATTCCCCGGCCGAAATGATCTACCGCATGAGTGTCGCAGGGCTTGGTAAACAGACCCGCGTAACGCGGTTGCGCGACGGTGTGCAGACTGATCTGACCGTTGCCTTGATCGAAGCACCGGAAGATCCCCCGCGCAATAGCATCAGATTGAGTGATCGGTCTTTGTTGCCGGGGCTTGAGTTGTCGCGGATCAATCCTGCGGTTCTGTCCGAACTCAACCTGCCGCTTGAAGTGGAAGGGGTTGCAGTGACGGATTTGGGCCGCTTCGGTCTGCGTGTCGGGTTGCGGCCGGGCGATGTGATCTTGGGCGTGAATGGTCAGGATGTTCAGACGCCTGTGCAGGTTCGGGATGCTTTTGCGGGTCAGCGGCAAGCTCAACTGGTGGTCCAGCGCGGCGCGCAGCGATTGTCTTTGCGGTTCAGGATATAAATCTTGGCGGATCTATTCGGCAGCTCAGTAGTCAAGGTAGAAGGGGGCAACCGCCCGCTTGCGGATAGGTTGCGGCCCCAAACGCTCGCCGAGGTAATAGGCCAGAGCCACGTGCTGGGGCCTGAGGCACCGCTGACAGTGATGTTGCAATCAGGGTCAATGGGATCGTTGATCTTTTGGGGCCCGCCGGGCGTTGGAAAGACAACCATTGCCCGGTTGTTGGCAGATGAAACCGATCTGCATTTTGTCCAGATCAGCGCGATCTTCAGCGGTGTTCCCGAGCTTCGCAAAGTGTTTGATGCGGCAAAGATCAGGCGGCAGAATGGCCGCGGCACGTTGCTTTTTGTTGATGAAATCCACCGCTTTAACAAAGCTCAGCAGGACGGTTTTCTGCCGCATATGGAGGACGGCACGATTTTGTTGGTCGGTGCCACGACTGAAAACCCTTCTTTCGAGCTGAATGCCGCTGTGCTTAGTCGTTCGCAGGTTCTGGTCCTTGAGCGCTTGCCGCTTGGTGATCTAGAGCGGCTGGCGCAGCGTGCCGAAGCCGAGTTGGAACGCGAATTGCCGCTTGATAAACCGGCCCGCGAAAATCTTCTGGAAATGGCCGATGGCGACGGGCGCGCTTTGCTGAACCTGATTGAACAGGTAGCGGCATGGAAGGTCGACGGAGTGTTGGATGGCAAGTCGCTATCCTCTCGTTTGATGCGACGGGCCGCGCAATATGACAAGGGGGGCGATGCGCATTACAACCTGATCTCGGCGCTGCATAAATCCGTGCGCGGATCGGACCCGGACGCAGCACTTTACTGGTTGGCGCGGATGCTGGAGGGCGGGGAAGATCCGCGCTATTTGATGCGGCGGATCACGCGGATGGCTGTCGAAGACATCGGCCTTGCAGACCCTCAGGCCCAAGCGATCTGTCTGCAATCTTGGGAAACCTACGAGCGCCTTGGATCGCCTGAAGGCGAGTTGGCATTGGCGCAGGCCGTGACCTATCTGGCGCTCGCGCCCAAATCCAATGCGGCTTACGTGGCCTACAAGGCGGCGCGCAATGCGGCAAAGCAAAGCGGATCTGCGCCGCCGCCGAAACATATCCTGAATGCAGCAACCAACATGATGAAAGACCAAGGCTATGGCGCGGGATATGCCTATGATCACGATGCCGAAGATGGGTTTTCGGGGCAAAACTACTTTCCTGACGGCATGGCGCGGCCGCAGCTTTATCAACCCGTCGAACGCGGTTTTGAACGGGATTTGAAAAAGCGCCTCGATTACTTTGAAAAGCTGCGCGCAACGCGCAAAACTTGACAATCGGCGCACAAACCGTGACAGACCGCAGATGATTTCTACCCTGTCCCTTGTTGCTTTTGGTGGCGCGATTGGTGCCTCTTTGCGGTTCTTGTCGGGCGTTGCGGTGACGCGCGCCTTTGGACCGCAGGAATTCCCTGTCGCGGTGCTTGGCGTGAACATATTGGGCTCGTTCTTGATGGGTGTTTTTGTGGTCGCTGCGGCGCATAAAGGCCTTACCCATTATAGCCCCTTTGTGATGACGGGCGTTCTTGGTGGTTTTACCACGTTTTCGGCGTTTTCCCTGGAAACGGTGACGCTGATTGAACGCGGCAACATCGGGTTGGCAGGGATATATGTGGCGCTGTCCGTTGGGTTGTCGGTGCTTGGATTGATGATTGGCCTGATGGTGGCCAGAGGAGTATTTGCATGAGCCGGGTTCAACACCTGATTATTGAGCAGGGCGATGGAGATCAGCGGCTGGACCGTTGGTTTAAACGCATGTTCCCCCTGATCAGCCAAGGGCGCATCGAAAAGATGTGCCGTAAGGGTGATATCCGTGTGGACGGTGGACGTGTAAAGGCCTCGACCCGGTTGGAGGTTGGCCAGGAAATTCGCATTCCGCCGCTGCCCGACACCGAAGCTCCGCCACCTCCCAAACGCACGCGTATTTCCGATGCTGATGCCAAGTTCATCCGGTCCTGCGTGATCTACCGCGACGATTATATTATCGCGCTGAACAAGCCGCCGGGCCTGCCGGTTCAGGGCGGCTCGGGACAGTCCGATCGCCATGTTGATGCCTTGGCCGATGCGCTGATGTTCGATCTTGATGAAAAGCCGCGACTGGTCCACCGTTTGGACAAGGACACATCGGGCGTGCTGATCATGGCGCGAACCCGGTCGATTGCGGCGGACCTGACTTCGTCTTTCCGGCACCGTCAGACTCGCAAGATTTACTGGGCCGCCGTCGCCGGTGTGCCGCATCCCAAGAACGGGACGATCAAGTTCGGGCTGGTCAAGGCGTTCGGCCATGGCGCACGGGGCGAGGGCGAGAAGATGTATTGCGTCCATCCCAAGGACATGGACACCACCGAAGGGGCCAAGCGCGCGACGACGGATTACGCAACCTTGGCGCAAGCTGGTACGCGGACCTGTTGGGTCGCACTGATCCCGGTCACCGGGCGCACGCATCAACTGCGCGCGCACATGGCCGAAATCGGGCACCCGATTGTTGGCGATGGCAAATACGGTGGCTCTGGTCAGGAAAACATGGGCGATGGCTGGGGCGCGCAACTGGGGGGCGACATTTCGAAAAAACTGCACCTGCATGCGCGGTCTTTGACGCTTGAGCACCCTGTGACCAAGGCGACGCTGAACCTGATCGCACCGATGCCTGACCACATGCTACGGACCTGGGATACGTTCCAATGGTCCCCCTCTGATGTCCCCGCTGACCCGTTTGAGGAGGATTGGGGGTGAACGCGTATTTGCCCGGGCAGGTTCTGCACCTGCTCAATGGCATCCGCGCTGTCTTGGATGAACTCTGGAGCCTTTGGAAATGAGCGACTGGAAAGCAAAACGATTTTGGGCGGAGGCGACTGTGATGCCGGCAGAAGGCGGCCACACGGTCGAACTGGACGGTCGTCCCATCAAAACACCCGCCAAGCGCCCGCTTGTCGTCCCAACGGAAAAGATGGCCAAGGCCATTGCCGACGAATGGCAAGCACAGGAAAAAATTATCAACCCGCTGACCATGCCGTGCACCAAAACTGCGAATGCGGCCCTTGATAAAGTCGCGATCCAACACGCCGAGGTTGCGGATATGCTGGCAGCCTACGGCGACTGCGATCTGCTGTGCTACCGCGCGGACAGCCCGCAAGAGCTGATTGATCGGCAAAACGCCTTTTGGGACCCCATGCTGGCTTGGGCGCAGGACGCTCTTGGCGTGCGGTTGCTGCCGCGAACCGGGATAATGCATGTGCCGCAATCTGCCGAAGCAGTGGCCAGCCTGACGGACCGCACACACGCGTTGGACGACTTTGAACTGGCCGCATTTCACGACCTTGTCAGCCTTTCGGGGTCTTTGGTCCTGGCCTATGCGGCGACGATGAACGCCCGCGATATGGATTCGCTTTGGGATATGTCCCGTCTGGATGAGATCTGGCAGTCCGAATTATGGGGGGCAGACGACGATGCGGAAGCGCTTGCTGCAGCCAAAAAGGGCAGTTTCTTGCACGCAAAGTTAATGTTTGACCTTAGTAAAGAGGCATAGCCTCAAAACTAGGCTTTTGTCCCAGCGAGTTGGTCGTTTTTTGGGCGTATAGTCTTGACCTATCGGTTCAAAACCGCCCACACTCTGTTCCACAAGTGGGACCAATCCACTTAAATCACCTCCGACCCAAAAGGTGTCGGTTAAACCGTCCATAACGTGGCGGAAATCAGGAAGAGGTAACTATGAATAAATCCGTATTTTTTGGTGCGATGACAGTGGCTGGCGTTCTTGCCGGTGCATCTGCTGCCGCAACACTTGACGACGTAAAAGCACGCGGCAAACTGAACTGTGGTG
>JAGXHA010000031.1 GCA_024636475.1 Roseobacter sp.
ACAAAGGGGTTTTCAATCTGGTCCAAGGGGGCTTCGTGTTTATTGCGGGCCAGGTCGCATCGACTGGCGGGATCGAGATCAACACTCCCGCCGCCACCATGGGCATCCGGGGCACAACCGTTAAGGTCGACATCCAGACCCGTGATGGCGTTTCGACTGTTACCGTCTCCTTGAACCCCGACCCGAACGGCGACACCGGCGCGATCGAACTGCGCGATCTGAACGGAAACCTCATCGCCAACGTCACCCAGACCGATACCAAGTGGATCATCGAACCGCCCGGCACAGGCGTGCCCCCGATCGAGGTGGAGCGCACCGATATCGACTTTGCCCAGGACAGCCCGCTTCTGACCCAAGCCGTGGCAGCCTTCCAATCTGCGCTGAACCGGGTCCAGCAGGGCGAGACCTTTGTCGAGTTGTCTGATGGGAATAACATTCAGGGCGAGCAGGAAATAGAGGACAGCGAAGGCTATCAACCTCCAGCCGTCGTCCCACCGCTCGACGAGAGCGGCGATGATGGCGGCACCAGAGAATCAGGCCGGGGCACTCTCGAACTGGACGGTGAGGGCGAGCCCCTTCCCGAGTATGATGCAGGGTCGGGCAACGACGACGATGCCTTTCTTGATGATGGTCAGCCCACCACGCCCGCTGGCAGCGGCGGCGAAAGCAACCCGGTGGTCACCGTTACCTTCATCCGCTCGTTAGAGGACACGCCCCTTGCCGGGAACCTCGGCGTCACCAGCGCCAGCAGTGGCACGCAGGTTTCGCTGACCCAAGGTGCGCAGAACGGTCAGGTGGTTCTGCTGAGCGACGGTACCTTTACCTATACCCCCAATGCCGATTTCGAAGGCACTGACAATTTTACCGTGACGGCGACCGGCCCGAACGGGAAAAGTACGGTAAGAGAGATCACCGTTCTTGTCGATCCGGTCAACGATGCCCCCGTGGTCGCCAGCCAATTGAATTTTGGCAGCACCTTCGAGATCGGTACCGACAGCGAAGGTGGAAGCACCCCGGCTTTGGGCACCGTCACCTATTCGGACGTTGACCAAGGCACGGTGCCAGGCACCTGGAGCATCAGCGCGGCACCTCAGAATACGACCGCTCTGGGCACCATCTCGATCAATCCCGTCACGGGTGTCTGGCAGTATGACCTTGACCAGCGCGCAGCCGACAGACTGGCCGAGGGGCAGCAAGTGGTCGAGACCTATCTTGCCACGATCACCGACGCCGAAGGGGCCAGCGACACGAGCACCGTGCAGGTGGCCATCACGGGCAGCAACGACGGCCCTGTGATTACGTCCACTGCAGCACAGACAGCTTTGGGCGAAGATGTCTTTGGCTTCACCACCGCAGTTCTGGAAAGTGTTGTAGAATCCGAGGCAGAACCCTCCGAGACCCTTGCCACCGGCAGCGTGTCAGGCAGCCTTGCCTTCTTCGACGTGGATCAGGGTGTAACCCCCGGCCAGTGGTCCGTCGCCCCTTTAGACGAAAACCAGACCAGCTTTGGAAGTGCGACCATCGACGCGATCAGCGGCGAATGGACCTATAATCTCGATCAGTCCGCAGCTGACGTGCTGGGCACCGGCGAGCAGGCGACCGAAGTCTATGTCGCCACTGTAACGGATGAATTCGGCGCAACCGCCTCGCAATCCATCACCATAACGATCGTGGGCTTCAACGACGCGCCGAAAATCGAATTCTCCATAGAGGATATCACCGGCACAGTTATCGAGGAGGGATATCAGCCACCCGACCCGGAACCCGAACCTGTCTTCCAGTTTGCCCGCTTCGCCTTCATGACGCTGGCCGATGCGAGTGCCACCGGCACGCTGAGCTATACTGACCCCGACGCCCAGCCCGGCGCTCAGGCCACCTGGGCCGTCGCCCCGCTTGACGCATCTCTTGGCACGATGGTGATCGACGAGATCACTGGTCAGTGGCGCTATTTTCTGGATGAGACAGCGGCCAAGCCACTGAGCGAAGGCGAGGAAAGGATCGAGACCTTTACCGCCACCGTGACGGATGCGGAAGGCGGCTCGTCCTCTCAGGTGATCACTATCACTGTCTTCGGATCGAACGACGAGGGCGAGATCATCGCTTTGCCGGAAGACCTGGCAGGCGCGGTCGAGGAAGGCGGCGAGTTGATCGCGCAGGGTCAGCTGACCTTTGTCGATGCCGACGCGGCCCCGGGCGAGGTTTCGACCTGGTCGGTCAGTGCAGATGGCCCGTCACGCGGCACGATGGTGATCGACACTCTCACCGGAGTTTGGACCTACAGTCTGGACGAGGCTCTGGCCAACAGCATGGGCGAGGGCGATCAGGTCGTCGAGACCTATACCGCCGCCCTGACCGACCCGCTGGGGGCCGTCGCGCTCCAGACGATCGTGATCACGATCACGGGCGAAAACGATGGCCCCATCATCACCAGCGCCCGGTTGGACGGCACGGTCCGCGAGGCGGGAGCGACCGACCCCGGCATCTCCAGTATCAGCGGCACCCTCACCACAGTCGATCCCGACAAGGACGGGACGAACGTCACCTGGCAGATCACCCCCGAGGCAGGAAATGAAACCGCTCTTGGCTTCATGTCCATCGACGGGTCGAGCGGAGAATGGACCTATCTGCTGAATGACTTGGCGGCAGACGGCCTCGCTCTGGGCCAGACCGTGACGGAACGCTTTGCCGCCACCGCCACCGATGCCTTTGGTGCTTCCCAATCCACCACCGTCGAGATCACCATCCAGGGCAGCGCGGATTCGCCGGTACTGTCGTCCGACAGCAGGAGCCTTAGCGAGGATACGGCGGAAATCCGTATCGACCTTGCCGCGCTTGCCAGCGATGCGGATGACGGCCAGGACGGCAGCACGCTGACCTATACCCTGCTCAACTTCCCCGCCGACGGGCAGGCGCGGATCGAGGGAACCGAGCTGGTTTTCGAGACAGCGGGCGACTTCAACAGCCTCATCGAGGGGCAGACTGCCGTCGTGGTGCTGAACCTTCAGGCCACCGATGCGGACGGGCTCAGCGCTACCAGCAGCATCAGCCTTACGGTCATCGGCACCAATGGCGCTCCGGTCTTCAGCGATGCCAGCGTGACCCTTGTCGAGGATACGGTGCCGACCCTCAGCCTCAACCTTGCTACCTTCGCGGATGATCCCGACGCCGGCGAAGATGGTAGCACCCTGACCTACAGCATCGTTAACGCTCCGGCAGAGGGTCAGGCCACGATTGTCGGTACGGTCCTGAGCTTCGATCCGGGCACCGATTTCGAGGACCTCGCGGAAGGGGACAGCCGCGCCGTGAGCGTTGACCTTCAGGCCACTGACGCTGATGGCGAAACGGCTACCGCGACCGTTACCGTCACAGTGGAAGGGGCGAATGACGGTCCTCAAATCTCGGCGATCTCGCAAACCTCGGGCAGCGTGATCGAACCCGGAACCCCTGAGCCCGCCAGCCCTGTAGAAGTTTCGGGCCAGCTTTTCTACAGTGATCCCGACGAGGGTTCGGTCAGTGGAAACTGGACAATCACGCCTGCCGCAACGGCGCTGGGTGCGATGGCCATTGGCCCGATCAGCGGGCAATGGACCTACAGCCTGAATCAGGCCGCCGCAGACAGCCTGAACGCAGGCGAGGTGCGCAACGAAACCTTTACCGCTACCGTGACGGACGCGCTTGGCGCCACTGCGTCGCAGCTTGTCCAGATCACCATCACTGGCACGAACGATGCCCCCACTCTTGAAGCCGACAGTCGCCCGATCGACGGCGAGCAGGGCAGTGCGACCTTCGATCTTGAGGCTCTTGCATCAGACGTGGACAGCGCCGATCTGGATGGGACGCTCACCTTCGCCATCCTCACCGCCCCCGCAAAAGGCACGGCGACGCTGGACCAAGCAGGCCGCATCCTGACCTATTCGACCGGCTCGGACTTTGCCGATCTTGCCGAGGGTCAGACCGCGACCACCACCATCACCGTCGCGGTCAGCGACAGCAATGGCGCCTCCACCACCGCAGACCTGACCGTCACCCTCACGGGAACCAACGATGCACCGGTCCTCACATCGGGTCCGGCCTCGGCCCAAGGGACTGTCGTGGAACCCGGCTTCGAGAACCCCGGCAGCCTGACGGCGACCGGCCAGTTGACCTATTCGGACGTAGACGAAGGAACGACAACCGGCATCTGGACGGTGACCCCTTCGGGTCAAGGCACCTACGGCATCATCGCCATTGACGCGGCAAGCGGCGAGTGGACCTACACGCTTGACCCGGCCAACGCCGACGCACTCGACGAAGGCGACGTCGTGACCGAAACATTCGAGGCCACCTACACGGACGCCATCGGGGCCACCACCGCGCCCCAGATCCTGACCATCACCATCGAGGGGTCAAACGACGCCCCCGTCATGACCGCCGGTGCCCTGACGGTAAACGAGGACACGGCAGGCACCATCGACCTGACCCTTCTCACCACGGACCCCGACGCCTCCGACGTTCCGGCCAATGTGACCTTTACCTTGACCGTTCCCGCGCCGAAAGGCACGGCCAGTATCCTTGATGGCACCCTTACCTTCTTCCCCGCCGGCGATTTCGATGATCTGGCAGTCGACGACAGCGAAGAAGTGGTGCTGGACCTTACCCTGTCGGACCCTGCGGGCGGCACCAGCACTTCGACTGTCACCATCACCGTTACAGGCACCAACGACGGGCCTGTCATCACCTCCGGTCTGGCGGATGCCTCAGGCACTGCCGTCGAAAGCGGGGAAGGGCCCGCCACCCCTGCGATCATTGCGGCGGACGCGACCGGTCAGCTCAGCCATCTGGACCCCGACGAGACGCCCGACACCTTGGGCAGCTGGAGCGTGGATGCCATCGGGCCCTCCTACGGGACCATGAGCATTGACGCCGAAACCGGAGCATGGAGCTATTTCCTCAGCCCGACCCTGTCCGACAGCCTGCGCGAGGGCGAGACCGTCGAAGACCGCTGGACCGCCGTCATCACCGACGCGGAAGGAGCCCAGGCGATGGAGGTGATCACAATCACCATCACCGGCACCAACGACGCGCCCGTGATCGACGATGTCACCTCAGTCGCCGATCAGAGCCATACGGAAGGCGGTCCGACGACCCTGACAGGCCAGCTGGTTGCAAGGGATCCCGATACCTTTGTGGAGCCACCCGTCTGGACGATCACACGGATCGACAGCGGCGATGAAGAAGCGTCGGTCTACGGTTCGATGGTGATCAGTGCGAACGGCCTTTGGACCTATACCGTTGACCCCGTCGTCGTGGATACCTTGGCAGACGGCGAGACGGCGATGGAAACCTTCCGCGCCACCGTCCATGACGAATTCGGTCAAAACGACGAGGTGACGGTCAAGGTGCAATTCGTCGGGACCAACTCGGCCCCTGAACTTATCGTCGATATCAGCGAAACCGACCTGAACGTCATCGAGGCGGGCGATGCAAACCAAGGCATCCCCGTAGTCTTTGGCCAGCTTTCCTATTTCGACAGCGACGAGGGCGACACCAACGGCATATGGACCATCACGCCCGAGGGTGAAACGACCTACGGCAATGTGTCGATCAACCCTCTGAGCGGTCAGTGGCGCTATGAACTGGATCAGGAAAAGGCCGACAGCCTGACCGAAGGCCAGATCGTCACAGAGACGTTCAATGCGACCTATACCGATGCTTTGGGTGCCTCGGCGGGTCCACTGCCGCTGTCGATCACCCTCACGGGCAGTAACGACGCCCCGACCCTGACCGCGTCGGACATCTCTGTCGCCCAGGGCGGTTCCAGCTCTGTCGATTTTTCCGCCCTTGCCGGAGACGTGGATCACAACATCGCGGACCTCACCTTCAGCATCAGCGGCGGGCCTTCCAAAGGGGAGGCAACCATCACCGACGCTGGAGAGCTGACATTTACCACGCAAGGTGCCTTTGCAAGCCTCGGGCACGAGGCCACCGAAACTGTCGATATCACCGTCGCGGTGCAAGACCCCGACGGAGCGACGACAGAGCAAACTGTCACCGTCACCGTAATCGGCGCGAACGATGCGCCCGAAATCGACACAGATCCGGTGTTCGAGGTGTCCAAGTCCTTGCTGGAAACCGAAGGTGCCATAGCGGCCTCTGGCCAGTTCGATGTGACCGACATCGACCAGGGGGATACCGTCAGTGTAACCGGCATCACCCTCGCGGCCAGTGGCGCACTCGGTGGTGCGTCAGCGACCCATGATGCGACGCTCCTAAGCTATTTCAGCACCTCACCCAGCACTGCCATCAGCGATAGCGCTGATCGTGGCACCTTGGGCTGGGACTGGAACGCAGGAACCGACGCCTTTGACTATCTGGCAAAGGACGAAACCCTTGTCCTGACCTACAGCATCACTCTGGCGGATGATGCCGCAACCCCCGCTGAGGTCACGCAGGACGTTACCATCACCATCACTGGCACCAATGACGCCCCCCTGATCACGGGCAGCGGCACGGGCGCTCTGACCGAATTGGCCGATACCACCGGCAGCAGCGCGACACGCACCCTGAGCGATACCATCACCTTTTCGGATGTGGATCTGAACGATACGGGCCACACGGCAACCGTCGCTGGATTTACCAGTTCTGGTGTCGGTACCGGCCTGCCTTCGAATGCCGCGCTGATGGCGCTGATGTCTTTGTCTGTCGAAAGGCCTGCGGGAGCAACCGGAGGAACGGTTGACTGGACCTTTGCCGCGCCGGACCAGACCTTTGATTATCTTGCGCAGGACGAAACCGTCACGCTCAGCTACGAGATCACCCTGTCGGACGGGAAAGGCGCGGCAGATACGAGCACTGTGTCCGTGACGGTGACCGGAACCAACGACGCACCTGAAGTGACGGCGGGTGGCACCCTTGCCTATACCGAGAACGATGCGGCCACGCCGATCGACGTCGGGGTGACGCTCTTTGATCTGGACGACACGCAGCTTGAGGGCGCGACGGTTGCGATCACAGGTGGTTTTCAGTCGGGCGAAGACAGTCTGAGCTTTGCAAATCAGAACGGCATTACCGGAAGCTACACCGCCGCGACCGGTATCCTGACGCTGTCGGGCACCGCGACCTTGGCTGACTACGAGACCGCGCTGCAAAGCGTGGCCTATGCCAACAGCTCCGACGCCCCCGACGAGACCGACCGCGAGATCACCTTCACCGTCAACGATGGCACCGCCGATAGCGCTGTGGCCACTTCCACCGTGACGGTGACGTCGGTGAACGATGCGCCCACGATCCTTGGAGCGACATCGCCTGGCTCTATCCTGGTCAATGACAACGATGTCTGGGACCATTACCAATACTGGGCTCATGGGGTCAGCAAGCATGCCAATGGCGCTTTTTATGCCAACGACGAACTGACCTTCAACATGACCTGTCTGCCACAAAGCGGCATTTCGTTCCGGCTTTTTGGTGATGATAACCAGACACCGCAAGGGCTTGTCTACGGCGAAACCCTACCAAACGGAATTCCGGGTATCCGAGTCTCGGCAGGCGAGACGCAGGTCTTTACCCACGTGCTCACTGAGGATGAGGCTTCGATGTGGTACCGGGGCGACGCATCCGGCGTCGGCGGCAATCCCGGCTTTGAAATGGATGCCTCTGTGGTCTCGGGCAAGCTTGACGTGGACGAGGATTCATCGGCGACCTTCAGCGGTCTGTCGATCGCCGATCCAGATATTGGCGGCGGCGAGATAATTGTCGCATTAAGCGTGTCTGAGGGCGCGCTGGTACTTGGCACCTCGGCTGGTCTGACCCAGACCGACAACGACGGTTCTGACGGCACTCTGACTTTTTCGGGCACACTGGCTGATGTCAATAGCGCACTGGCCCAGTTGGAATATGCTGGCAACCTGAACTTCAGCGGCCAAGATTTCCTTGAACTCACTGTGAACGATCAGGGCAACAGCGGGATCGACCCGGGCCTGACAGGCGATGCCACCAGCGAAGAGCAGACCCGCTCGGTCGTTATCAACGTCGCCGAAGTCAACGACGCGCCCGTCGCAACCAACGCGACTGCAAACGTTACGCTCTCAGCGGCGTTGGATCCTTTGCCTGCAACCGGTGATCTTTCTGGTAACGCCTCTGATATTGAAATGGAAGTTCTGACCTTCGAGCAGGTCGGCAGCGTCGCCGGCCTGACGATCAACCCTGACGGAAGTTGGGTCTTTGATCGAGGGGCCGCCGCTTATGGCAGTCTTGGGGCAGGTGAAGCCGAAGAAGTGGTTGCGGTCTTCAGCGTCACCGATCCCGGCAGCTTGAGCGATACGGCGACCTTGACGCTTCAACTGACGGGCGTGAATGATGCTCCCGTTACCAACCCTGACACGGCAACGACCGCCGAGGATACGCCGGTCTCCATCGCCGTCTTGGACAACGATACGGACGTTGACGGCGATGTGCTGGTTGTCGGGGGGCTGACCCAGCCCGCCGACGGTACCGTGGCGGTGAATGCTGCAGGCAAAGTAACCTACACGCCAGACCGGAATTTCAATGGCGTCGATACATTTACATATGTGACCTCAGACGGGGTTGGGGGGAACGTCACCGAGAGCGTCAGCGTCACAGTGACCTCAGTCGACGATCCGGTCATCGCCCGTGCTGATTTCGCCTCAACAAATCAGGAGACGCTGATCGTCATCGATGTCCTTTCCAATGACGAGGATCCGGAAGCGGCCCCCCTTTCGATTTCTTCGGTAGGCACTGCGGGCAATGGTCTGGTGACCAGTGATGGCTCGGCGGTGACCTACACACCGAATAACGGCTTTTTCGGTGTCGACACTTTCTCCTATGAGGTGACGGATGGCACTGCGGGCAGCGTCAGCCAAACGGCAACGGTTGTCGTTAACCAGGATCCGGCTGGATTCTCCATCGAGAATCTGCCGACCCTGGCCTTCAACCTGACTGGAGGGGGTGGCAGCCCGGCAGGGTCTGTCACCATCGAGGTCGACCCGGTCGCGTCAAACGGCGTCAACATCGCCTTCGGTCTGGATGAGTCCGGCAGCATCTCGCGTCGGGAATTCGGTATTATGGTCGACTCGGTAAAGGCGGCAGTCGCCGAGTTGGCAGGCAACTTTGCCGGCTCTTCCACCAGTCTGGACATCCACATCACACCCTTCGACAGCAACGTGGACACAGCCACAAACGGAGCAATGACGCCTCAATCATTCACGGTCCATACAACCGCAGGCGTCACCAGTCTGACCGCCTTCAATACCTATATGGACGGGGTCAAAGCTGCCTACAACGGGGGTGGCACGAACTGGGATGCCGCCTTCCTCAACATCAAGAGCTTCTTTGATGCGCAGGAAACGAACGCCGCCGCCGACGTCAATGTCACCTATTTCATCACGGATGGGAATCCGAACGTATATGATTTCACGCCATGGCAAACGACGACGGCCACGTTGCGCACCAGCCCGCTGGACGTGGATATCAAGGCCTATGCCATCGGCTCAAACATTACGGCAGGAAACCTGACGCTAATCGACCCGGACTTTGACTCGAATACTCAGACCTTGGCTTCTGCGAGCGATCTGACCGCTGCATTCAACGAGTCACCACTGTTCAACGCGCGGCTGGCCGATTTCTCGCTGGTTCTGGTCAGGGATGGTGAATCCCTCGGTGAAATTGCCGATGAATCGATCTTCACAACACCGCTCACCAGCATCTCGTTTGAACTGCCGTTGGCCGATATTGTGGGCCTGTCGGGACTGCTGGGCGACACCAATACCTTTATCGCAACCGCCAAATTCGACACTGATGGCAACCTGTCGACGACGGCGGACGTTCTGCAGATTGTGACACAGGGGTCATTTTCCAAGGCAGCGGTGGCGCAGAACCTGACAGGAACACCGGAAAACGACCTGCTCTTGGGTAGTGATTTAGACGATACGCTCGACGGGGGGGATGGCGATGACGTCCTGTTGGGCTTTGGTGGGTCGGACAGCCTGTCGGGCGGTCTGGGCGACGACAAGATTTCCATCTCGGCCACCAGTGCCCAGCGGATTGATGGTGGCGCCGGACGGGACGTTCTGACCTTCCAGACGGATGCAGACATTACGTCCGCAATGCTTACCGCGCTGAACATTCAGAATATCGAGGCGCTGAACCTGACCAACAACGAAAACAATGTCCTGACTTTGACCGCAGATACCGTTTTCGACCTCTCCTCGACAGCCGACACGGACCTGACGGCGCAGCTGTCGGCCATCTTCAGCGGCGTCTCCGAGGTCGTGTCGGTGCTGGGCGAAACTGGTGACACTGCAATTTTAGAGGACTCGGCGACCCAGTTTTACCGCAAAAGTCCGGAAGAGACGGTCACCTTGAATGGCAGGGTTGTGGATGTCTATGCCATCGAAGACAGCGGCGGCACGATCATCGGCGCGATCGGGGTGGATCGGGACATAGCCGTGTCATTCCAGAATATGGCGGCCAATATCGCGCTGGATGACAATTACAACCCGGGTGGATCGCCGAATGTGACGGAAAACGCGCCGGTGACCCTGGCATTCTCAACATTGTTGGCGAACGATATTCTGGTAAGCCAGTCGACAACGGTCACGGCTGTCTCGAACTTCAGCAGTCTAGGGGCGACCGTCGAACTTTCCGGGGGCGACGTGATCTACAATCCTCTCTCCTCGAAAGTCCTCGATGACCTCAACACCAGTCAAACCGCAACCGACACCTTTACTTACACGATTTCCGACGGCGTGACGACGAACACCGCCACGGTGACGTTGACGGTTTCCGGTGTCAACGATCTCGATGCCCCCCCTGTCATCTCCTCGACGCAGATGAGCGGCTTCGCCTCTGGCAACTCGAACCAGTACCGTTTCGGCCTCAGGCTTGAAGACGGTGATAACGCCAGCGGCATAACCTATCTTCTTCATGACGGGACGGGGCCGATCAGCGCGCCGACGGGCGTGACATACAGCGCGACCTTCAACGATTTCAGCTTCACGCCGTCCGCGCAGACCAACTATACTGATGGCCTCAGCATCTACGGCTACGAGGCGGACGGCCAGTACACGTCCATTGACTTTGGCTACTCCGTGGATGGCGATGGTGCCTTGCGGTTCTTCTACAGCAAATTCGATGAGGCTGATGGTGGTCCGGTGCTGGAGATCGGGCTTGGTTCAGGCTCCGCGACCGTGGATCTTAGCGGAATCGAGGCGCTGGCACCCGATGTTTTGAGAGACGCCTCTGTGATCGACATGCGGAACGGACAACTGAACGACTTTGAACTTACGGCGGCGGACCTGCTGAACATGATCGAAGGGAACGATCCAAGCGCAACAGAGCATTTCAAACTGCAAATGGATAATGATGATACCTACATTTTTCTGGATGATGCGGTTTCAGCTGCAAACTGGAGTGCTGATATTGCAAGCGGCACCACATATAATCTGACGGATACGACGGCAGGCACCGCAGGTGATCCGGGCAGCTTTGGCATCATCGGTGAAATTTTTGCAACGCTTGAAATCGACGGCGGCGGACAAGTGTTGTCGGGGTAGTAATTCAGTCAACATTCTTGCCCCCTGCTTGATTGTATTGATCGCGCACCGGGGCAAGCGCCTGCTTTGTCGTCAGATCCGGAGTATGATCAAGTCTCGCTCTGTTTGCCCGCCCTTTCCAAGGCATTGCGCAAGGGGCGTTTATTTGCTGGTTGCGGTAAACACACCATCCCAGTCGGGCGCGACGGGTGCTTTTTTCATGTCGTCCAAACGGGTCCGGTAAAGATCCAGATAGGTGTCCAGATTAAAGGGCATCCCATTGGTTGCGGCCTCCAGATCATTCAATAGACCTGCCGCGCGTGCCCATTCCTGACCGCGATAGGCCGCCATCATTTGCACGTTCAGCGCCGCGAGCTTTTGGAAGCCGGCGTCTGCATACAGCGTTTCATCGCCGAACAGGCCAAAGACCTGTGCAGGCTCGATCTTGCCTTTGACGCGGATCAGGTCCAACTCCAGCACGGCAAAGTGATACTGCACCGGGATTGCCGTCGAGCCGCCCAGAATGATACCGACGCCATAGTTTTTCGATTGCCCCTCAAGCCGGGAGGCAAGGTTCACCGCGTCGCCCAAGGCTGTGTAGTCAAAACGGGTGTCGCTGCCCATGTTACCGACGACGCAATCACCGGTGTTGATGCCGATGCCAACGTCAATGCGGTGCAGCACCTCGTTGCTTTGCTGTGCTGCGTGTTGCGCCTCTCGATCGGTGTTCAGTGTTTCAACATCTGCCAGCATTTTCAGGGCGGCACGGCAGGAGGAGCGGACATGATCGCTGTGATCCAATGGCGCATTCCAGAACGCCATCACCGCGTCACCCATGAATTTATCAATTGTCCCGCCATGGTGCAGGATCGCATTGGACATCACCGTCAAAAACCGGTTCATCAGCACCGTCAGGCCCGCAGGATTGTCGCGGAAGCTTTCGGATATGGTGGTAAATCCGCGCACATCGCTGAACAAAATCGACAGCGGGCGGCGCTCTCCGCCAAGGATCAGGCGGTCGGGGTCATCGGACAGCTGGTTAACCAGATCAGGGGAAACATATTGGCCAAAAGCGCCCCTGATTTGGCGGCGCTCGCGCTCTTCTCTGAGGTAGTTTGTGGTGGCCATGAACATGGCGATCAACGCGACGGCAAAGGTTGGAAAGGTCGGATCCAGCATAAGCCGGTAAGCTGAAAAAGCGTAATAGGATCCGGTCATAAACCCGCCCATCATCACAATCGTCGCCAACAGGGTGAAGGCGGCACCCAGAAAAGGGACAAGGATGATGACAAGAAACCCGAGGATCAAGATCGTCACCAGTTCGACTGCGATGGCATAGTTGGGCCGCACGAGCATTGTGTTTCCAAGGATGTTCTCAAGCACTTGGGCGTGAATTTCGACACCTGCCATGGGCGTTCCCAACGGCGTTGTGCGGAAGTCTTCAAGCCCGATGGCCGAGGTGCCAACAAAGACAAGCTGCCCGGACAACCGGTTCGGGGGCAGTCTGCCAGACAAGACATCAGTGGCGGAAACATACCGCGTGCGCGAGGATTCCGCGAAATGCGGCCAGACCCTGCCATCGCTGAAGGTAGAGATCAGTTGCCGCGCAACAACCAAACCGTCGATGCCTGCCGCGTTTGATTTGATCGCAAACGCCTCTCCTCCTGTGGCGATACGTAGCAGTTCGACAGACAGGCCGAGTCTGACCTGGTCCTGGACTGACATCACAAGGGGTATCCGGCGATAGACGCCATCAATATCGGGCCTCACGGAAAAAATGCCCCTTCCTTTTGCCACGGCGTCAAGCTCTGGCATGTTCTGAATAAGCTTGGGAAACTGCATCATGAAGGGTTTTGGATCTGGTCCGAGGAAAGCATATTCAATCTTTGGTCCATCGGTCCTGGTTGCCCCATCTGCATCCACATTGCGCAGGCTCGTTTCGCCCAAAATCACAACCGAACTGTTCATGGCGGCTGCCAAAACCGTGTCGCCGCTTGGCAAAGCCTTCAGCGCATCGCGAATGGCCTGGGGCAGGGCGGCATTGTCTTTTGCGATATTTTCAGGGGAAAGCCGGTCCGGCTCGGAAAAGATAATATCAAAAGCGATAGCGACTGCACCGGCTTGGGTTGTTTTGGTCACAAGATCCGCGAGCGTTGAACGCGGCCATGGCCACTGTCCGATTTCAGCAAGGCTGCGATCGTCGATGTCGATTATTGTTATCGGAAAACTTCCGGCTTCTCGTGGCTGCATCTGCTGGTAAAAATCAAACGCCTGAAAGCGTAATGTCTGAACCAGTTCGTGATCCCAGACGCGGATATCCAAAATAAGCATTAGCAGTGCAACTGCCAACGCCCGCGCCCAATCAAACCTGCGGATCAGCCATTTCAATAATTTCATTTCAAACCATCTAAATAATGACTGATCCTAATCGAAAAAACCGATCAAGAGCAACTATCGGTTAATGGGTTCACCTGATCGGGCTTTCCAGTGGCCGCTGGCATCATGCACGTCCTACTTGCGCTGCCGATCACATCTTTGCCGATGACGTCTGCTGACGTTGCCATCGTTTCGGGTTGCTCTGCACTAAGCACATTGTCGGATGTGTTCTTCGGCTTGAGCCCTGATTTTACAAAGACATTCTGGAAAGGCGATTGGAGTGTCGTCAACGATCAGGTGGGTCACGTCTTGGACCTGAACCGGCGGGTCGTGACCTTTCTGGCAAAACTGGAAACAGCACTGACTGTCCCGAACCCTGTCGGCCACAATGGCAGTTCAACGTTCGCGCATCGCCTCTGAACTTGCCCGCAAGACCGGCTTGCCTAGATAGCTTAGCACCGACTTGCGCCCGGTCTGGATATCGACCGATGCAACCATGCCCGGGATGATCTCCAGCGGGTTTGCATCCGTCCCCAAATGGGCCTGGTCGGTTTCAACCACGATCCGGAAGAAGTGCTCGCCTCGGGCGTTCTCGATGGTATCCGCCCCGATCCGTTTCACGTGCCCATCAAGGGACCCATAGATCAGATAATCATATGCCGTGATCTTTACGCTCGCCTGTTCGCCGGGGCGGATAAAGGCGACGTCTTGCGGGCGGATGTCCACCTCGATCAACAACCGGTCATCAATGGGGACGATCTCGACCAAAGGGGCACCGGGTTGCACAACGGCACCGATGGTTGCCACGTTCACAGTGTTCACCGTGCCGCGCGTCGGCGCGCGCACCGCAGTACGGGTCACGCGGTCATTGGCCGCGCGCAGCCCCTCTTGGACCACGGCCAATTCCACCTGCAACCGTGCCAGACGCTCTCGTGCCGAGGACGCATAGGACGTAAATGCGGCTTCAATCTGGCTTTCGGCCTCATGGATGCTGGCATTGATCCGCGGTTTTGACGCCGCGGCTATGACCAAATCACCGCTCAACCCGGCCCGTTGCGACTTCAATCGGAGTAATTCGATCTGAGGAATGGCACCGCGTTTGAACAGATCCTCGCTTAGCGCGATTTCTTCATCCAGCGGTTGAAGCGTGAAACTGATCTTGTCGTGCAAAGCTGCAAGTTCCGCCAGTTCCGCCTTGCGCTGCAACAGGCGGTTTTTCAGAACGATGATTTCGTGATCAAGTTGCAGCCGCCGTGACAGGAATACCTGCATCTCGGCCCCCGTCGCCAGCGGGGTCCGCTCCACCAGTCCTTCGGGGAAAGCCATCGTGCTGGTCACGCCCGCCTCTGTTTCCAAGCGCGTTTTCTCGGCCAGCAATGCGGCTTCCTGCTCCATAAGCTCTCCAAGTTTGGCAGAAAATCCTGTGTCATCCAGTTGCAGCAGAACGGCGCCTGCCTCGACCGTATCCCCTTCAACCACCTCGATGGAGCGTACAATGCCACCCTCAAGCGATTGGACGACCTGCACCTGACTGGACGGGATCACCCGTCCTTGGCCGCGCGTGACTTCCTCAAGCTCATAGAAATAGGCCCACACCAGAACCGCCATAAGGCCAGCGACGATTACAAACAAAAGCCGCCAATGGCTGGTGGACCGGTCCGTCAGATCGGCCCCCGAGATGTCGTTGATGAACTCACTGTCTTGCGCGTTACGAAACATTTTCTACTCCGCCGCCTTGGCAGAAGCGATCTGGCGCAACTTTGCTGCCACTTCCGCGCGTGGGCCGTCCAGAACCTTTTGACCTTTTTCCATCACCACGATGCGCGTCGCAATATCTGCCAGCGACTGGCGGTGCGTGCAAAGGATCAGCCCCATACCTTCGCGTGACAATTCGCCCAGCCGGTTGGTGATCGTCGTTTCCATCTGTTGGTCCATGGCGCTGGTAGGTTCGTCGAGGAACGCCAGACGCGGGTTTCGCAGAACCAGCCGGGCGATGGCGAGGCCCTGCCGCTGCCCCCCTGACAACCGGTTGCCCTTTTCGCCAATGAACTGCTGCAACCCCATCGGATTTTCCGCAATGAACACGTCCATGCCTGCGAAATAAAGCGCCCGGTTGATCTGCTCGTCTGTTGCGTTGGGTCGTCCTATCAACAGGTTCTCGCGGATCGTGCCAGTGAAAAGATCGGTGTCTTGGGTCAGATAGGCGATACCCTCGCGCAACTCAGCGGGATCGTATTGCCCGATCTCCTGACCGTCGATCAAGATGAGCCCTGATTGCGGGCTGAGCAGCCCGTTGCAAAGTTTGCCCAGCGTGCTTTTGCCTGAACCGACACGGCCCAGAAGCGCCACTGTCTCGCCCGGTTCGATCCGCAAGTTGATGTGCGACAACGACGCCGAAGGCGCATCGGGATAGGCAAAAGTTACGTCTTTGAATTCAATCGCACCCCTGGTGACGCGCAGGCTGTTTTCGACCACATTCGAATTTTCGACCGGGAGCTTCATAAAAGAAGACAGGTTGCGCATTGCCTTGATCGCGTGCTGCGCCCGGAACAAGGTTTGGGCAATGTTGCCAAGCGGCGAGAGCACGCGTCCGGCAAGGATGTTTGCGGCAATCAGCCCACCGATCGTGATCTGGGCATCGGCCACCAGAAACACACCCCAGATGATGATGCCGACGCTGACCAGTTGCTGCGTGATCATCGTGCCGGAAATGGCAAAATTCGACCAGAAGCGCGTTCTTCCCGATATCAGCGCGGATTGTGACACCGCTTTTTCCCACTCACGCTGCATCACCGGCTCTGCATTCAGGCTTTTGATCGTCTCGATTCCGAATAGCGATTCCACAAGCACGACATTCCGTTTGGTGGCGACAGCCTGTGCCTTTTCGACTGTGCGACCGATTGGGATTTGCGCAAATAGCGCCATGATGATCACCACAGGAACGGCGACCAGCGGCACCCAAGCAAGCGGGCCAACGATGGCGAACAACACCGCGATAAAGACGCCGATGAACAGCAGATCAATAAGCGAGACGAACGTCGACGAGGCGAAAAACTCGCGCACCATCTCGAAATCGCGGATGGTGTTGGTGATGCCTGCTGCCCCGCCGGGACGATCAAGCATGCGGATGTTCATGGCTTGACGAAAAATCTGGGTGGCGGCCTTGACGTCGACCCGTTTACCGATCGTTTCCAACATCCCATTGCGTAAAATCCGCAAGATCAGGTCAAGGACCATGGCGATGATCACGCCTATCGCAAGTGTCCACAGCGTGACATAGGCAAGGTTCGGGATAACGCGGTCATAGACGTTCATCACAAACAGCGGCAGCGCCACGCTGAGGATATTCAGGACGAAGACGGCCAGAATGACCTGCGCCCAGATTTTCCAGTTCGCCCAAAACGGGGTCCAGAACCAGTGGCGGTATTCGCGTCCAGCTGCCCGGGTTTCCGGCGATAGCAAGCTTTCGGCGCGATTCCCGTCTGGTGTGACCAGCATGACCGTGCCATCCGTTGATCGGCGCAGCCGCGACAGGCGCATTTCCTGATCGGAAGGGCTGTCGTTGAAATTGACAATCTCGACGGTCTTGCGGTCTGAACTGATTGTTTTCAGGATGATCGGCTGACCGCCGTCCTTGGTAAACAGCAGACAAGGCAGCACGATAGGATCGAGCCTGCGCAAGTCGCGCTGCGTGAGCTTGGAACGCAGGCCAACCGTCTCAAGTGCGCGGACTGTCAGGGCGCGATCCGTGATGTCCGGATCGCTGGGAAGACGTGCCAAAACAGAGGCTTGTGAATAAGGTTGGCCAAGGTTGCGGGCAAACCACTCGACAATCACCAACCCCGCGTGCGCGGCATCGGGAGCCTGCGCAAACGGTTCTGGTGTGCCCCCCTGCACGGTCATCTGAGCGGTTCTACAACCGTGTCGAACACTGCTGAGCGGGGTGACGCCAGCGCGCGTTCCTCATAATCGGGTGCAAAGATCACCTTGCTGGGGGCGACACCGAAATGTGCAGCCAGACGGCTTTGGGCGGCCAGAATACGGTAACGGCTGAACGTGAGCGCGGCATCGGTATTGGCCTTTTGGAACCGCACATTGAATACGGTCCGCTCTGCTTCCAGCAGGTCAATCAAGGACCGCTTGGCCGCCTTCAACTCATCGCGGTACTGTCGCACAATCAGGGTGTTTGCGCGCAATTGGCGGGTCAGCAAATCGCTGCGTTCGGAATTTCTGACATACGCGCTCCATGTCCGGGCCGCCAATTCGCGCACTTCGTTTGCGGCAACGCGGCGTTCAAGTTCGGCTTGACGTGTCCGCTCGTTCAACCCGGCAGACTGGGCGGGTCTGCGCCCGTTGTACAAGGTCCAGTTCATTCGAAATCCGACAAACGCATCGGACCTGTTTCCTTCACTTCCATCGCGGTGCAAGCCATGCGTTACGCCCGCATTCAAGGTGACGCGCGGCTTGCGGTCTGCCTTTTTGATGTTGGCGTCAAATTCGATTCCTCGCGCAACCTTGTCGGCGATCTGCACGCGAAAGCTTCTTTGGACAGCCTCTTGTTGAAAGTCCCGCAGGTTCTTGGGGATGGATTTCACGCCTGGAACGTCCATCGCACCCTTCGGTGCGTGGCCAATCACCCGGATGTAGCGGGCAATGGCGTTGGACAGCAACTGATCAATCCCGATCTTTGCATCTTGTGCTGCAGCAATCCGGTCATCCACCAGAAAACCGTCGCTTTTTGGCAGCCGCCCGCCGTCTACCAGATCCTGAACCTGTGCCCCGATTTCAACGTGCCGTGCGATGTTGTCAGAGGCCAGTTTTGTCAGCGCGCGCAGACGGATCACATCGGTGTAGGATTCCACCGCGTTCAGCGCCAATGTCTCGGAGGCGTCCATTTGGCGCAAGATACTGGCATCCAGCCGGGTCGCATTGCGGTATACTAGGTTCTCACGCCGTTGGCCGTCAAAGATCGTGTAGGCAACACCAATCCCGATCTGGGCGGTTTCCTTGAAAGTGTTGTTTGCCGAGGCGGACAGGCTGGACGGGTTGTCCACAATCTGACCGCCAAGTTCACCAAACATGCTCACTTCAGGCATGTATTCGCCCTTGAGTTCCAGCATCTCAAACAAGGACGCGCGAACGTCGGCGTCAGCGGCCTGCGCTGCGGGGTTGTTAGTAACGGCTTCTCTGACAGCGCTTGTCAGACTTTCGGAAAACGCCGGAGATGCAAGTGAACCTAAGGCCCAGAAAAGCGGAAAACCCACGCGGTTGATAAAGCGCCAAAATGTAATCATTGGTAAATCCCACTGATCGTTCTGCGGTAAAATGCGACAAAAAATTAAAAATTTATACGTGTAACAAAGTATTAGAGGAGCAAATGCTGCTCAGAAGTAATTTACACAGTTCAACGCCAAATTTGAAAGGGAAACCTGAAAGAATGCGCTGAATCGGCTCATTCGATGCGCTTTAAGGCCATAAATTGGAAGTATCGCTTTGGTTGTGCGACATCTATACTCGTTCAGATAGAAAGATGCAGGGCCCGTTCAGCGGGAAGATTTAAGACACATATCCCGCGACCACCTGCAACAGTCTGTAGGCCGTACGCGCATCACTGCCGACAACGTCCAGGAATGCCTCCGCACCGATTCGAAGACATGTCAGATCGGTTGCCGCCCGCATGTCCAGCGCCCGAGGTTCATGGCGGATCAGGCCCAGTTCGCCCACCAGTTTGCCAGGGCCAGAAGTGGCAATCAGCAGATCGTCTTCATCACCTTCAACAGGCAAGAGCAAATCCGCCGTGCCTTCAGTGATCAAAAATGCACCGCTCGAGGGGCCATCGTCTTTGTGGAATACATATTCACCCGCTTTGGCGTAGTACCAGCGCGCACTAAAAGCCAGCAGGCGCAGCTGTTTACGCTCAAGACCTGAAAACAGATCAGTCTGTTCAAGTTCGCGCAGCTTGCGGGCCAGATCTGCGCTGACGGTATCGTCTTCTTTGGCCGTGACGTCGCTGCCAATCGTCGAAATACGGCCCTGCCGCAGAACGAATTGCGCGTCAAATCCGCTGACGTCTTCAAAGTCTGCCTGAAGGCAGATGATCGTCGTCTCGGGCAGCAGACCGCGCAAACGGTTGTGCAGATCCGCGCGTATGGGTGCTTCAAAACTGGAAAGTACGTCTTCCAGGATAAGCACTTGGGGGCGTTTTATTGTGGCGCGGCTGATGGCCAGCGTTTCAGTCAGAAGCGCGGGCAAGTTGGTGCCCCCCAGCGTCAACGGAATGTCAAAGATTAAATCCAGTACCAGCCCTTCAAGTTCTGCTGCATAAAGCGCGTCCACTGCGACACTTCGCAAGTCATCACCTTTTGCGCCGGCTGCTTCGGTGATCTTGCCGAACAAGATGTTTTCCAAAACCGTCAACCCAGCGACGGGGGCATCAATGGCAATCGGATCCATCAATTCAGACAGGCTTTGTTGTAGGGCTGCTGAATGGGCGTGGCGGATTTCCAGCACCCTGTCGATGATCTTGTCCGGAAACGCAGAGCCCAGTTTTTCGACCGAGATGGCAAAGGTGACAGCCAGCAAGGACGCTTTGTCCGCCATACTTAGTGCGATGCCATCCCGCTGTTTCACGCGCAGATCAACAGTTGCCTCGAAGGTTTCAATATCAAGCCCAAGCTTGCGGAAAAGCGGATGATCGGTCCCGTCAACGCCAAAGGTCTGACGCAGGATATCAACGATATCACCAGCAAGCTGCAGCAGGTCATGCTCCAGATTGAGGGTGGTCAGCAAGTTGATGAAGTCGGTCTGAGCTTCCAATAGTGCAGGCGTGATACGGGTCTTGGGTGTCGCAAAGATCAAGCTTTCTGCGACGGGCAAGGCTGGGTTGAAACGGTCTGCGTCAAAGACATGGACATGTCTATCCAGCTTTGTCTTTTTCAGCTTTTCTGCAACGCCTGCGCGTAAATCCACCACCGCGGCGGCCAGAGCAGGGTTGGCCTTGGCGTCAAAGCGTTGGTCCAGACCGCGCGAGAACAGTGCCTTGTCAATCTGCATCCCCTTGATCAGGTCCAGCCACCATGCGCGCAACTGCCCCTCGTTTTCGATCTGAAGATCCTCCAGATCGAACCAATCGGCGTCCGACATATCGGTGCTGTTGCCAGCCTTCGCGCTTTCCAGTGCCAAGGGGGGCAGGGGGCCATCGGTATGGGGGCGCAAGCGAAGCGGCAGGACCACGTTGTCACTGAAGCTGCCCAGGAACATCACGGGACGCGATGTGGCATATCCCACGCGCTTGGCAATTGTCGCTTGGTGCAAATCTGAAAGCGGCTGACCCGCAAGGCTGATAGAGCCGGAGGAGGGGATGAGTTCGCGCGTCAGGACATCGGCAAAAGCGCGCCGGTCTTCGTCGCTGACAGCGGTGATTGCAACGGTGCTGCCTTTGGGAAATGTGACGTTGATGTCTTCCAGCACAGCATTGCCGTCAGCGTCTTCAACACAGATGTTTTGAAAACTGACGTCGCCGATCAGGGGCGGTATTTCACCGGGGTCCGAGGTGAACAACTCGCGCGAGATCATACCGGGCGGCGCGAACCGTTCGGTGATTGTGTCCCACCGCAGGGCCATATCCTGAGATTGGTTATAATAGGTCAGCAGCTCTTTCCATGGGCTCGACAGGTCTTTGTACGCGGCCAATGCGGCAACCAATGCACCAACGGAAATTTGCCCTTTGATGACCAGATACCCACCGATGGAGTAGAAAAAGAAAGGGGTCAGCTGGCCGATGAAGTTGTTTATGAACTTCATAAAGAACTTCTTTCGAAAGATATCGAACCGGATCGTATACAAGCGGCCCAGCCGTTCAGAGATCAGCGCAAGCCGATACCGCCAGCCGCCATTGATGCGCACAGTGCTGGCACCTGCCGCCCCTTCACCAATCTCGGCTGCCAGTGCACGGATCTGGACCACCCGCTTTTTATTCAACAAGTTGATCTGTTTTTGCAGCCTTGGGATCAGCCATGCCTGCAACGGAATAAGCGAGCAGGCGGCAAGGCCAAAGGCAAAGCTTTGCATGAACAGAAACACCAAAATCGTCAGCATTTGTCCGGCCTGCAACACCGGTTGCGCGACGGCATCGCCCATCAGCCCGCCCATTGGTTCAGATTCGGAGGTGACCATCGACACCAGTTCGCCCTGACTGGTGCGTTCGAAATAGGGGGCTGGAAAACGCAGGATGCGGGCGATCAGCGTATAGCGCAGGCGCCGCAGCAGCCGTTCAGCCAGCACACCTTTCATGGTGTTGATCCGCATCTTCATTAAGCCATGAGCGAAGACCGACAGTACGAAAATCCCGCACAGGATCATCAAAAACGTGATCTGATCGACGTTCATGCCGAAAAAATCAACGGTGTCAGACGGTGCACCAATTGCATCGTTGATAATGCGTTTGGGCAGTTCAAGTGTCAAAAACAAGAGCGGGAACAACGTCAGCGTGACAGCCAGCAAGACCAACTGATCGCGTTTTGAGTATTTCCAAATGAAAGAAAATAATGAAGGTTCGATGAATACATCCAATATTTCAGGACAACGATTTATATATAACCATAGACTAAGCAGCATCCTGCCTGCGAAATCAAATGATTTACGCATCATTGCGATAGCTCTACTATAGAGTGAAAAGGAAAGAAATTTTGATATGATTTTTCATACGGCTCTCTTGTTGTTGGTCCTTTTGCAAGTGAAACATCTGTTTGCAGACTTCTTCCTGCAGACCCCGCGAATGCTGAATGGCCGCGACATTTATTTGCATTTTGGACGGGCGGAACACTCGGCGCTGCACGCCATCCTATCCTTCCTTGCCCTCGTGCTGTTCGGCGGACCTTTGGTGTTTTGCCTTGTTCTCAGCGCGGCGGAGTTTCTGGTTCACTACCATATTGACTGGGCCAAAGGGCATCATGCAGCGGTCACAAAAAGCAGCCACTCTGATCCGGGATATTGGCGCGCCTTCGGGGTCGATCAGATGATGCACCAACTGACCTACGTCGCGATGATCTGGGTGTGGTCGATGTACGCGGTTTGACGCCTTTCTGAGGGTGAAAGCCTTGCGGGATGACAAAACACTCACCCTTTCGCGAGCTCAAGACGCGCCCCAAGATCATCCGTATGGCAGTTGTTTGGAACAGATTTGCCCCCCTGTTTGCTGCAGAAATCCGTAACAAAAGGGTGGGCCAGATGCGCGCCCATTCAAATTGGGAGTGACACTTGGGCGAACATCGTCTTGCGGGGTCATCGAAATCCCAGAAAACCCACACAGATGGAATGGCGATGCGTTGCGTGGCCGCCACGTCCGGCGGACCAATTCTGTCTTTGCTGGCAAATTGGCAGTGGACGGTCTTTTTTCCACCATTTTGCCGATCCTTTGGCCATTTATGCGCATTGCGCGGCACTCATTTTGACGGTTGAATTGACAGTCAACGCCAGACCAATAAGAAACAATGCAGGCTATAATTCTCAATCTGGTGGATCCCCATGCGAAACGCGACTTACGCCACAGCGCTGAGCCTCATGTTGGGATGGCTTCTATGGATCGGGCAAGCGGTCTTGCTTCCGGTGATTGCGGCGGCCATATCTGTTTATATTCTCTCAACCGCAGCGGCGAGCATGCAGGCTCTTCCGGTAATTGGGCGGCTGCCGTTATGGGCTCGGCAGACCGCCATTCTGATCGTGTTTGCGATCTTGGTGGTCCTTCTCTTCATCCTCGTGATCAACAATCTTGCGCAGGTCACGACTGCACTTCAGAGCTACGAATCCAATCTGGACGCGCTGGTGACGCGCAGCGCGAGCCTGCTGGGGATTGAGGACGAACCAACTTGGGAGAACTTGCGCCGGGCTACGCTCGACCAGACAGACGTTCGATCATGGCTGGCACCGGCGCTTCTATCGCTCAGAGGGTTCGGTGCCACGCTGTTCCTTGTGGTGCTTTACGCAAGCTTCTTTATGGCCGAGCGTGGCGCAATGGCGCAGAAGGTTGTCATCGCGACGGGGGGCGAAGAGGCAGGGCGTCGCGCTCTTTCACTTCTGGCCCGTATCAACGATCGGATCGGCCGGTATCTGTTCGTCAAAACGGTCCTCAATGTGATCTTGGGTGTGATATCGTTTGGAATCTTGTTGTTGCTCGGCATCGAGTTCGCGCTCTTTTGGGCCGTGCTGATCGCGTTTCTGAACTATATCCCCTATATCGGGTCGCTGGTGGGGGTGATCTTTCCTGTTCTTCTGAGCCTTGCGCAATTCGGAACTCTATCGATGGCGGGCGTCGTGCTGGCGTGCCTCACCGTGGCGCAGGTTTTCGTCGGTGCTTATTTGGAGCCACGCATGATGGGACGCGAGTTCAACCTCAGCCCGTTCGTTGTCTTGTTGGCGCTTGCGTTTTGGAGCACTCTGTGGGGCCTCCCCGGTGCCTTGCTGGCCGTCCCCATGACAGCGAGCCTTGTGCTGGTCCTGTCCGAGATCAAGAGCACGCGTCCGATTGCGGTGATGCTGTCTGCAAGTGGCAGAGTGTAGCTGCGCGAAGATGCTACAAGTGAGTGTTTCTGGAGCTGTTTGCGTCTGCTGAAACATGCGGCCGCGTCAAACCGCAGGTCGTGGCTGGACGCCCCTTGTGCCATGTGGGGGGAAGCGTGCAAATGGCTGGCACGCTTTTTGCATGACGTTCCCCCGGTCCGCCATTCTTACCCCTATCGAAAACCCGTCGTTGGCACTGCATCCTGTCACAAATGGCAGTGCCGCATCCGAGGTCCGCTTCGCGCCCAGAGTACCCCGTTTTCTTCTTGTCCGGACTGCCTTCCTTCACTTCAGATCGTGCTGAGTGGGCGGGTTTATAGAGGCCAAGC
>JAGXHA010000032.1 GCA_024636475.1 Roseobacter sp.
ACGCCTTCTCTTCGTCTGACCAAACCCGCTTCTTCTGCCCCTTCTTCCCCGCCATCACTCACCTCAAGATGTCCATTATCAATGGTGGACATCTAGCAGACACTCCATGCAGCCGTCAGAGCGGGACAACCGGACGGATACACTGGGGCTAAGCTCGGTCCACGTTAATCGGGTCCTGAGAAAGCTGCGCGAAGCTGGAATGGTCACGTTTCGCGATGGTTTCGTTACGTTTGATAACTATGACCGTCTGGTCGAATTTGCAGATTTTGAGATGACCTATCTGGATCAAATCGGACCGTTACTGGCACCAGTTAGCAACCCACTTGCGATGCCTTCAAACCCTGCTTCGCTGCGCCCGCAAGAGGCTATATTGTCCGCATAGCTGACCCTCGGCCCGTCGTACGAGCAACCGGGACGCACCATAGGCTGACGGGGTATCAAATGTTAGGTGCAGAACACTAGCACTAATCTGCCAGTTGTAGTCGGCCATTAATTCCTTAAAATGTCATAATGATTAAATGGCTTTTGAGATTACTTGGCATCGGGGTTGTCGGATTTATCGGTTACGGTATCTACGGCTATTACAAAGCTGGATTACATGCGCGCCCGCCTATGCCAGAAGGAGCTTTTTCGCTCTCATTCAAAGCTGGTCCTCGTGTAATCATGCTCGATACCGAAGATGAAAGAAGCACCCGACGATACGTAGTTCGGCAGCGTACAGATGTGCCGAACTGGTTCAAAGAGTCGTGGTCATATTGCACTCCACCAACGGAAGAAGTGAGAGTGTTTCTCTTAGAGCAGCTTGAGCAGGGGCCGGGTATGCGATTGGACGGTGTTTGCACTTTAGACGCGGACGGTGATGTAATCACAACGGGGTTGATTTTCACTATTCCAGATATCTAAGGCAGCGCCCAAAGCGAACCTTACCTGCACCCGCACATCTGCCCGCGCTGATCCGGTGCCGTGGCGTGCCTCGGTCGCTGGTGTCGGTGCTGGCTCTGGCGCTGCTGCTGGATCGTTTCGCGGGCCGGTCTGCTGTCGCCTCTTTCTTTGGTGTCTTCAAAACTGTGTTTTTTTTGCAACAAAGTCCTTACTGCAATTACTGACACCGCGCTTATAAAAAGCGCTCTGTCTTTGTTGCCTTTCCAACCTTGTTTTTGCCTTGTCGGTCTATCGCTTGCTCAAGTTTCCAAGTTGTCGCTGATCGGGTCGGGTTCCTCTCCCCTGGCGAAAGAAGGCTTTGTCCAGCGTAGCTGACCCTCGCACCGTGGCACGAGCAACTGGGACGCCCCAAAGACTGACGGGGTATCTAATGTTAGGTGCAGAACACTAGCAACTTGGCGGCTAGAACGCACAGCGCGAACGCATAACCCCATACAACGGTGCACCCCCTGAAAACATTTGGGGTCATTGGGACCAAATCAGTCAGCGTCACAGTCGTCACACCTTCTAAAGGTGTGTGACGTTGGTGACGATAAGTCTGACCCGCACAAGTGACGCACAGTGACGGATTGTGACAAGTGTGACGGCTTTGTATCACGAAACCAATTAACGACGCTCCGCGCCGTCATGTGGCGCTGTCGCTCTGAACATATGACTGGCCCCTCTCTTATGAACCCAGCTTCTGCATGCAGTGTTGCCAGTGTGATTATCAACTCCGCGTGCATTGGAATGCGGCCGGCACGTCCCTGTTTAGCAATGTGGCGCGACACGTTCACAGTCGGCCCGAGCTTGCCAGCGCTGGTCAAAACCATCGGCCAGCTAAGCCCGGCGATTTCGCAGGCTCGCAGGCCCGCCTTGAAGCTCAGGAGCACCATGGCACGGTTTCTGGTTGGATGTCTTGTGTTCTGGACATGCTTGAAGACCAGGCGCAATTCGGCCGGTTCAAGTACCTTCGCAGGCTGCTTGTTCATATTATACCTCTATATTTTGGGAAAAGCATTTTTATGTAAGCGCGCAATAGAATTGCACACTTGCCTTAAGCTAACACAAATCAAAAATATTGTAAAGTTCTGATTTTAAACAGTAATTTTGATGTTTAGGGGCGTGATAGCGGATGGTGGCAGTTTTTTCCCATCAGTAGATCTAATACAGGGCGGACACAGCCGAGGAACTGGATGCTCGGGCACGCTTCCACGCGCACTCATGCGGTGCCCAGAAGATCGCCACCACAATAACAGATTGAAATTCATCATTTTTCAGATGAGAGGCCTGAGGGCTAGTCTTGAATAGATTTCTCTTATACACTCCATTATATCAAATCACTGAAAATTATGATTACAGGAAACGATTAAGATGCCGCAAATAGATTGCAGTGAAGAGGAGTGGCTAGACCTATATATAGTCCAAATTCAATTTCCAGATTGGACTATGGAATTAAATCACGCGTATCTTGAAGCTTTGCACAGCCTTTCGAGGATTCTTGGAGACGCAGAAAGTGCACACGAACAGGTTTGCAAAGCCCTAAAGAATGGTCGGAACCCTTCTAACAGAAGAGGTAATTACCCTCCAGAGGTTATTAATAATCCTATTCTAACGAATAATATAGGAAAAGCGTTGCAAAAAGAGATTGGTAAAATCTTGAAGCATCAAGAGGAGGTGCAGCGTATGCCAATAGAAATAAAGAGGCAGACTGTTACACAAGCACTCAGCAATATTAACATTGAAAGAGATTTATCTCTTACAAAATACGCTGACTGGCTTCGGTATGCTTATTGGACAGACGAAGAAGCAATTGAATTTGCACTTCGTCGTAGAAAAGGTCATGAGTTTGACAGATTACTGGAATTAGTTAAAAATGAAAAAAAAGAAAAGCTCAGAAATAGTTTTGGTGACTTAGAACCCATAAAATTTGCTGAGTGGGTGAGAGGGAAAAGTCGTGAAGTTGTATTCAAGAAAGACGACTTAGAGAAAATGGCTCCTGATCGCTTTAATACGCTACCAGTAATTAGAAGAAAGAAGATTTATACTCTACTGCTCTCACTTGTAGAAAAGCATTATGGAGATTCTACAAATAAGGAAAAGAGACTTTCCGATTTATGTGAATTATATAGGGGATCAGTCACTCGCGATACTATTGTCGCCATCTTGGAAGAAGCTAACGACGTATTAAGCTGACATTCCCCAAGTTGCCTGCCGTCTGACGTCAAGATCGCCTGATTTTGCCAGTTGAACAAGCGTTTTTCGTCCTGAGCGGTGTCTGCGATCGCGCGCAAACCCCCGAAGTTTGGCGGATCGGCCCGTGAACCCGCAGCGTCCCAGCCGGGCTGAGACGTTATTCAGCGTTGTGGACAGACCTGCCCTGCCGCTTTCGTTCAGTTTGGGGTTAGACCATTGTCAGGCACATATTGGAGGGGGCCCGCAATCGGCGGATGGTAGCAAGAATGGCCCGCACCATCGAACCAGTGACGGCAACCTCGGCCAAGATAGGTGACGGGGGCTTGTTAGCAGTTCGGAGATACAGAATGCTCAAGAATATCCCCAAAAATCATCTAAACGTGGATCAATTTCCTGTAAACTTTAAGGCCGCTTCTGAGTGAAAATCAATTAAGTGCGATGATGTGATTTTTTTATTTTACAAAAACAAATACTTAAGGTGTATTTTCACAGAATCTGCGAAAAAATACCAACCTCACAAACGAATTCGTTCGTGCGGCTCCACAGGCATCTAATGTCTCCTCTATCAGCACAAAGGAGAAACAGATGCTAAAATCAACGACAACTACCAAGCGCCATACAAGCCCAACTGGTAACAAACATCACGGACAGCCCTGCCGCTGCGAAGCCTACGATTGCGCTGAATGCAGAGAGATCACGCAACAAGCTTTTAAAGGAGCTGTTGAGGAATGGAGTACGGTCTTTCGCAATCCGGCGTTGCTCACCATCGTTCCTCAGGACGGGATGGTGGCATGTGATGAGATTGGCAGCTTTGACTTGGAGCTGTTCATAAGGCGTCACCGACAAAAACTCAAGCGCTATCTGCCGAAGGACTGTCTGCTTGTGGGGGGCGTTGATGTGGCCCTCAACGCCATGGAGAACACAGTTCAAGGCTGTTCCTTTCATTCGCACGGCATCCTAAGCCGCAAGCTTACTTCTACTGAGAGGACACGCCTGAAGAAAGCCTATCCAATCAACAGGGATATGGGCATCTATAAACCTATCCAGGTAAAACCGATCAGAGGCAGTGATCTCGGTCAAACTGCGGCGTATGTGTACAAGTCTTGGGGATTGGTAGATCTGCAAGCATGACACGCAACGCGTTCCGTCAGGTTCTTCAGGGCTGCAATGACACACTGATGTTTCTGGATGAGACAAACGTCTCTGACGCAGATGCAGCCGAAAACCTCAAGGTAATCTTCGAGGCAGCATCTGGCGAAGATAGGGCAAGATATCATGATGTAGACCGCAAACCTCCGACGCGGGGGGCAATTTTGATGACGGGAAATATACCTTTAGAGGACCATGCCAGAACTCCGCCTCCTATCCTGGAGGCTGCGCGTACTCGCTTGCTCACTATGAATATGGCTGAACCAATCTTCACAACGTTGCCTGAGGGATACGAAAACCGGGCTGCCGCAATCTCCGCATTATCCCACTTAGTGGACCACCACTATGGGACAGCTGGGCGCAAAATGATCGGGAAGATCATTAAAGATGAGCCAAAGTTTGTCGGGGATCTGTCGAAGCATATCGAATGGTTCCTGGAAAAGGCGCGAAACCAAGCTTTGCCGATTTCTGACAGGCAACTGAGAGTGTTCGCTCTGTGCTATGCAACAGGCAAAATTGCAACGAGAGCGGGGATTCTCCCTGCCTCGAACGTTCTCAAAGACGTGCAGTCAGCCATGCACAGTTTCTGTCGGCGTCTGGAGGTCACTTCAAAGTCCCCAGCAGTGGCTCTGCTAACTGATGCCCTTGAGAAAAACGCAAAACATATCAGAAAAGTTCCCCCCACAAAGGCGAATTCAAAACATTCAGAAGCTATGGCTTGGAGGTACAACGATGGTGACCATGTTCAGGTGTTTTTTACTTCATCCACCGCAGAAAATTGGTTCGGCTCAAAGAAAAAACGAACAATCAAAAGCCTTTGCGATGAGGGTGTAATTAGAGGCGAAGAGGGCACACATTGCAAACCAAGCATTAAAGCGCCCAAGTGCATTCCACACGATGGCCGAGTTTATAGCACAAGATTAAAAAAAATAGATCTACCGTTCTTTCGCCAGGTTAGAAAAAAGGCTTCTTGAACCTCTGCTTTCTCAAAGTAGCTCAGCGTACGGCGGCGGCATACGAAACTAATTTTTGCTGATTTCAAAATCACTAACCCTTAATAAATTGGCGAACGATTTCGCCGATCCTTCAAACTTGTACAATTTATGGAGAACTTCCATGGAAGATACTTACTTAACCCCGGCAGAACTCTCTGATCGCTTGGATATAAGTTCAGCCCGATTAAAAGAAATGCGCCTCGAGGCCGATGGGCCAGCCTATGCGTTAATTGACGGCAAGATATTGTACCGAATAGACGCTGTCATTTCTTTCGAATTGGAAAACATGTTCATGAAAGAGGCGGCGCGTACAACCGATTTAGGGCCTTGGAGGGAGTTTGCGCAGAGCAAGAAAACGCGTAAAAAAGAAACCAACATTAGAAAGCGTAGCGTTAAGTCTTTCAGGATAAAGCACCGATCTCAGTAATCTCTTCAGACATATAGAGTTTCGGTGGGCACCTGAAAGTAACCACCGAAATAAATCTGTTTATCCAGTACATCAAACTGAGAAATATTGTCCGCCGGACAATTACCATAAAATTTAACCGAAGTGAATGACGTGGCCAAAAGCAAATTAGAAAGATTGCGCGTTGCCCATGCCACAGTTGCAAAACTCGTGGTAGAAGATCTCGTGTATCTGCCAATTTTCAAAAGGCTTGAAGCTGAACTAGCTGCGGCGGCTGCCAAAGAGATCGACGATCCTATCGCCTACGCGCGCGCGGCTCTTGCCGCTCAAAATGCAAGGCTTTGAACAATCCGGTGAAGGTGTTCAAGGCTTGCACCACGCCCGTAACGCTCACGATCCAACCTGTGACCAAACAAATCACGCCGGATCCGATCATCCACGCCCGCCGCCAACATTCGATCCTCAAATGCGTGACGAAGGCTGTACATGCTATGCCCTGCAGTCTCTAATAATTTGTTCTCACGCAAAAATTTATTTACCGTTGCCGAAAGCGATGGATTATCAGCATAACGCGGGAACCCTTCTGGACATTCCTGGAATGCTCTCAAACTCACTCCGACCAAAGGAATGATCCGCCTCGCATACTCGCTTTTCAACTGCCGCCCGTTGGGTTCAATCGAAATATGTGGGACTGCCGTATCAAGTCGAATTTGAGCAGGCCCTAGCCCCGCTCCCTCGCTTGGACGATAACCAGTGTTCACCATTCCCAACAAAATGCACCGAGCCTCTTTGTTGAGGCCGTCTAGCACACGCGGCTTCAATAGCTTTTCCTTGATCCAGTCATTCGAAAAAGGTGGGCGCTGGCGCTTTTCACCCTCTTGTAGCGCCAGGTCACTCAAGGGCAAAACTAGGCCAAGCCGTTTCATTTTGTTCACAGTTTTCAGGACATCAGATAGATGCACCAAGTCTTTATTGGCAGAGTTTGGCGTCAGCCCCTCCGTCTCAACACGTTCAAGCCACCATTGCCTAAAATCGAGCATATCATCGCCTGTGATGTCCTTAACGGCTTTGTCGCCTACGATGTCGATGAAATTTCGCACTGCCTTCAACCGAGGATTCTTCCAGCGTCGCAGCTGATCCTCAGATTTCCCAAACGTCTTGTCTTTCGCCAATGTCCAATAAAGATCAAGCGCGCGTTGCACTGTGAGCGGTTGATCTTGCGCTCCACCTAAGATGGCAGCCGCTTCCATCTTATCAGGCCTCCCTTCAACCGACCGAATAGCCTCGACACGGTCTAAAACCGCATCAGTGGGCAAAGTGGCAATCGTCTTGGCTGGAATGTACCGAAAACCACGTGTCTGCGCCAATTGCCGTGCCGCTTCAAAGCGTTGCTCCGCATCTCCTGAATGGCCCGCAAGCCGTGCTTCCCAAGCTTCTATCATCTCGGCCCACGCAGCGGAGGCTTTAGTCTTCGCGAGACTCTCTGAGTCAGTATGCAAGCTGATCCAAACCGTTTGGCGTGGTTCAACCGCAGCAAACCGCTGGGGCACACGCTTTCGAATATAATAAGTTGTGTTGCGGAGGGTCAGTTTCATGTTTGGAAACTAGCAAACCAGTCTGGTCCAATCAAGCGCATGTGCAGCACTTTGTGCAGCAATATGTGCAGCAAATTCACTAAAGATAATCAAGCAAAGAGCGGGCAACAAAGAAATTCCCATCTAAATCAATGTCTTATAAAAAAACCATAATAGGGATCTGGCGGAGGAGGTGGGATTCGAACCCACGGTACGCTCTCACGCACGCCGGTTTTCAAGACCGGTGCATTCGACCACTCTGCCACTCCTCCGCAGCACAAATCCGCATAAAGCGGTGCCAGCGATTCTGCAAACCTCGAAATGCAATAGAACGTGCCTTATGTTCGGGGCTGATGTTAGGGGAATTTTGCCTATCCTGCAGCGGCAGCCTTTTCAGCGCGGCTTGCAAAGGCTAATGTCGCGCAAAGACCTCGGGAACGGGGCAGCAAACATGCCGTTCATGCGGCGCGAACAGGCACCGGCGAAAACGCCGGGCCAGCAGGCAAGGACGACTTAGATGGACAGGCGCAGCTTAACGATCCTCACTCAAACGCGACCCTTCTTGTTGGTTGCAGTCGCCCTGACAGCCCTGGCCGGATGCGATGCGAATGGTCAATTCGGGTTGGGTCAAAAGAATGGCGCGGCGGCAGCATCACAATCGACCAAGCTGGTCGAGCGTGACGTGGAAGCGCCCGACGTCTTTTCCGTGACAGACCAAGGCCTTTGGGATGGTCGGCCTAGTCTTGGTGGTGTTTGGGTGGCGCATCCTGACGTGACCGACCCAGAAAGAGTGATCATCCGCAACGAGGCCAACGGAAAGTTTGTGATCGGCGCACTTTTTCGACGCGAACGCGATCTGCCCGGCCCAAATCTGCAAATCTCGTCCGACGCTGCGGCCGCCTTGAATGTCCTGGCCGGTGCCCCTGCCCCCCTGAACGTGACTGCCTTGCGCCGCGCAGAGGTTGACGCACCCGAACAGACCTCGGCACCCGAGACAACCGTCACAGCCCCTGCAGCCGTGACCGAAACCGCGCTTGAGCCGGTTTCCTCGCCAGCGGCCACTGCTGCGACGGCCACGGCGACGGTTCCGCCAGAACCCTCAGTGCCCGTACAATCCTCCAATCTGGCCAAGCCGTTTGTGCAGATCGGGATCTTCAGCATCGAAGCGAATGCCAACCGATCCGCCAACCAGATGCGCAGCGCCGGCATGTTGCCCACCGTCAAGCGCAGTGAAATCAATGGCAAGCCGTTCTGGCGCGTCTTGGTAGGTCCTGCGGCCACGACGTCAGAACTGAATAACTTGCTGAAATCTATCAAAGCTGAAGGGTTCTCGGACGCATATGCCGTGTCCAGCTGACCCAAAGCCAAAGGAGCCTTTGCCATGATCCGCATCTTTGCTGCCACGATGGCGCTGATCTTTCTGTCCCTGCCCGCAGTGGCATTCGAGACGCGTGCGGCTGCCGCCTATGTGATTGACCAGACCACCGGAACGGTACTGCTGGCTAAAAACGCCGACGAGCCGCTTCCACCTGCGTCGATGTCCAAGCTCATGACGCTTTACATGGCGTTCGAGGCAATCGAGCGCGGCAAAAGCAATGGCGGGCTTGACCTGAACGAAGAGCTGCCGGTGTCTCAGCATGCAATGTCTTACGGCGGCTCGACGATGTTTCTTGATACCACCGACCGTGTGTCGGTAGAGGATCTGTTGCGCGGTATTATCGTGTTGTCCGGCAATGACGCCTGTGTCGTGATTGCCGAAGCGCTCAGCCCCGACGGTACCGAAGCGGGTTTTGCCCGTTTGATGACCCAGCGCGCTCAACAGTTGGGCATGACCAGCTCGACCTTTGCCAATTCAAACGGCTGGCCAGCTGCGGGTCAACGCATGTCGATGCGCGATCTGGGGCTTCTGGCGATGCGATTGATCACAGACTATCCGCAATATTATCCGCTCTTTTCAGAGCGTGAATTTATGTTCGACGGTCGCGCGCCCCAGAACAAGAGGAACCGCAACCCGCTGCTGGATCTTGGTATTGGCGCAGACGGGCTGAAAACCGGACATACGCAAGAGGCCGGATACGGGCTGGTCGGCTCCGCCAAGCAAGGCAACCGTCGGGTGATCTTTGTCATATCAGGGCTTGAGACAGCGGCCGAGCGTGCGCAGGAATCCGAGGCAATTGTGAACTGGTCTTTCCGGCAATTCTCGCAGCGCACCATGGGGCAGGCAGGTTTGCAGATTGCACAGGCACCCGTAGCGCTCGGTGATTCAACCAGCGTCGGGATGGAATTGGCGGAGGACCTTTCGGTGTTGATACCCGTCTCAGGCGGCAGCGATGTCATGGCTGAAGTTGTCTATACCAGCCCATTGCGCGCGCCCATCGCCAAGGGTGATCCCATGGGCGAGCTGGTGCTGACACGCGGTGATCTGCCCGAAGTTCGTGCGCCTTTGATTGCCTCCGAAGCCGTGGCACCGGGTGGGTTTGTCGTAAAGCTGACAGCCGCTGCCCAGTATCTTTTGAACCGTCTCAACGAGGGTCCAGAGGGCGCTTCGTGAGCGCAAAAGGCTTTTTCATCAGCTTTGAAGGTATTGACGGATCAGGCAAATCCACCCAGACCAAGCTGCTAAAGAGCCAGTTGGAAGCATTGGGCCATGACGTGCTTCTCAGCCGCGAGCCCGGCGGCTCGCCGGGTGCCGAGGAAATCCGCGCTTTGGTTTTGCAGGGCGACCCGGACCGCTGGTCTGCGCAGACCGAGATTTTGCTGTTTACCGCAGCCCGCCGCGATCATCTGGAGCGCACGATCCAGCCCGCCCTGGATGCGGGCAAGATTGTGATCTGTGACCGTTTCGCTGATTCAACGCGCATGTATCAAGGCCTCAGCCGCGGTGACTTGCGCGGCGCTGTGGACCAGTTGCACAGTCTTATGATCGGGGTCGAGCCGGATTTGACGATTCTGATAGACATGGATCCCGCCGAAGGTCTCTCGCGCGCATTGGCACGCAACACGGACGAAGAACGTTTTGAGGATTTTGGCGAAAGCCTGCAAATCGCCATGCGCAAGGGTTTTTTGTCGCTTGCGCAGGAGTTTGCAGCGCGTTTCGTCGTGATTGACGGAGCCCGGGATATCGACGCGGTCGCCAGCGATATTCTGACTCAGACGCGCCGTCGGCTTGACGCGCGCTAGCCCCTTTTCCTATCCTCGCAATCTGCTAGATGGTGATCATGAGCGATGATGCCCCACAGCCCGACCGCATAGACGGTGCGCACCACCCGCGCGACACGCCCCGCCTGATTGGTCAGCAAGGCGCGGAGGCTGCCTTTCTCGACGCGTTCAATTCAGGCAAGCTGCATCATGGCTGGCTGCTGGCAGGCCCGCGAGGTGTCGGCAAGGCAACGCTGGCATGGCGGATCGCCAAATTCCTGCTCGCAACGCCCGAGCCCGATGGCGGCGGCATGTTCGCCCCCGAAGTCCCGACCAGCCTTGATGTCGATCCCGATCACCCCGTAGCACGGCGCATTGCGGCAGGTGGCGAAGGCGCGTTGAAATCCGTCACCCGGACGGTGGACGAGAAAACCAAACGGTTGCGCAAGCAAATTGTCGTCGATGACATCCGCAAGCTGAACGGATTTTTCCAGATGTCTGCCGCTGATGGCGGCCGTCGCGTGGTCATCATTGATGACGCCGATCTGATGAACCCCAACGCTGCAAACGCCCTGCTCAAAATGCTCGAAGAGCCCCCTGCCCGCGCGATTATCCTGTTGATCAGCCACCGCCCCTCGGGCTTGTTGCCGACCATCCGCTCGCGCTGTCGCACGTTGCGGCTTGGAACATTAACGCCAGACCAGATGGCCGAGGCCTTGGGACAATCAGGTGTCGAGGTGCGCGGCGATCCCGCAGCGCTGGCCGCCCTCTCAGGCGGGTCGGTTGGCGGGGCTTTGGGGATGTCATTGATGGGCGGGCTCCAGATGTACGCTGAATTGGTGGCGATCTTGGGCACATTGCCCCAAATGGACCGGTCTCGCGCCCTGGCGCTGGCCGAGGCCGCCGCGACACGCGGGGCGGAAGAAAAACTCGCGCTTTTGTTTACCCTCGTTGATTTGCTGATGCTGCGCCTGGCGCGCACAGGCGCATTGGGTCAGCCGCCTGAAATCGAGGCCGCACCGGGCGAACAAGCGATGCTTGCCCGTCTGTCACCCAGCCCCGCACAAGGCCGGGCATGGGCTGAAGTGGCTCAGGAGATCGGCACCCGCGCACGCCACGGCATAGCGGTCAACCTTGACCCTGCCGCACTGGTCCTAGATACCCTGTTCAAGATGGGTCAAACCGCCCCACGGTAGCCCCAAAAGCAGGATACAGAACCCGCATGAGCGATAATTACCCGATCACAGACAGCCATTGCCATCTTGATTTTCCCGATTTCAAAGATGAATTGCCCGATGTGATTGCCCGCGCGGGCGATGCTGGCGTGACCCGCATGGTGACCATCTGTACCAAACTCAGGAATGAACCTTCGGTGCGTGCCATTGCCGACGCGTATCCATCGGTTTTTTATGCCGCAGGTGCACACCCGATGAGCGTCGCCGAAGAGCCCATGGTCAGTTATGACGATCTGACCGCTCTTACCAAACATCCGAAAATGGTGGGCATTGGCGAGACAGGCCTGGATTATCACTACACCGCCACCTCAGCGCAACTCCAGCAAACCTCTTTGCGCACTCATATCGCAGTGGCGCGCGACAGCAGGCTGCCCCTGATCATCCACTCGCGCGATGCCGACGACGACATGGCCCGTATCTTGCGAGAAGAGCACGCCAACGGGCCCTTTCCTTGTGTCATGCATTGTTTTTCCAGCAGCGCGGAACTGGGGCGCGCCGCCCTTGATCTGGGCTTTTATCTGTCGATGTCCGGCATCACCGCTTTCCCCAAAAGCCAGGATCTGCGCGATATTTTTGCCAGCGCCCCGCTTGACCGGATCTTGGTTGAAACCGACAGTCCCTATCTGGCCCCACCCCCGCACCGTGGCAGACGTAATGAGCCCGCATACACGGCCCATACCGCGCGCCGCGGCGCCGAGACATTCGGCATCGGCTACAAAGATTTCGCGGCACAGACCCAAGCCAATTTTGACCGGCTCTTCACCAAAGTCGCCGCATACACCGAGGCCGCATGATGGCGCAGATGAAAATCACCATTCTTGGCTGCGGGTCGTCGGGCGGTGTGCCGCGCCTTGGCGGTCACTGGGGGGCCTGCGATCCGAACAATCCCAAGAACGCCCGACGGCGCTGCTCGATCATGGTCGAGCGGATCACGGATGCCGGCACCACGTCGGTTTTGATCGATACCTCACCCGACCTGCGCAGCCAGCTTCTGGATGCGGGGACCAGCCGGTTAGACGCGGTGCTCTACACCCATTCGCATGCCGATCATGTGCACGGCGTCGATGACTTGCGCATGATCGTGATCAACATGCGCAAGCGCCTGCCCGTCTGGGCCGATACGCCGACGCGCGCGGCCCTGCTTGACCGCTTTGCCTATGTCTTTGTCCAGCCGCAGGGTTCCTCCTATCCGCCGATCCTCGAAATGAACCTGATCGCCGGCGATGTGACCATTGATGGCCCCGGTGGTCCGCTGGTCTTTACGCCGTTTCTTGTCAATCACGGCGGGATGGACGCGCTTGGCTTTCGGGTGAACGATGTGGCCTATCTGCCTGATGTCGCGATGATCCCCGACGGTGTGTGGCCGCATCTGGAAAACCTGACCTGCTGGATCGTTGATGCCTTGCGCCGCGAGCCGCACCCGACCCACAGTCACCTTGAGCAAACGCTTGGCTGGATCGAAAAGATGGCCCCCAAGACTGCCGTGCTGACCAACATGCACAATGACCTTGATTATCAGACACTTGTCGACGAAACCTCTGATCATATCCAACCCGCCTATGATGGCATGACTTTGATGTTTCCTGCCTAAACTTCATTTTGCCAGCTAAACTCCACAGGGGTCTGGGGGTGTGAAACCCCCAGTACAGCGCCTAAAACCAAGGACGACGATCCCAAGTGCAAACGCTTCTCGACGTCATCCTGCCTGTCTTTTTGGTGATCGGCTTTGGCTATGTCTCGGTCTGGCGCGGGTATTTTCCCGTCTCTGGCATCGACGGCGTTATGAGGTTCGCGCAAAGCTTCGCGATCCCTTGCCTTTTGTTTCAATCCATCGCGAACCTCGATCTTTCCGCATCCTTTGATCCGCGTTTGCTGATCAGTTTCTATACAGGGGCTGCCGTCTGCTTTGCCCTTGGGATCGCAGGCGCGCGGTTTGTGTTCAAACGCGACTGGGAAGACAGCGTTGCCATCGGATTTTGCTGCCTCTTTTCAAACTCGGTGCTGCTTGGATTGCCCATCACAGAGCGTGCCTACGGGCCGGATGCGCTGACCGGCAATATTGCCATCATCGCCATGCATTCCCCGTTTTGTTATGGGCTGGGCATCACGGTTATGGAATTTGTGCGCAACCGCGGCCAGTCAGGCGTTAATCTTGCGCGCAACGTTGGCAATGCGATGTTCCACAATCCGTTGGTGATCGGCATCATTGCGGGGTTTGTGGTCAATTTCAGCGGGCTCGCGATCCCCGGTGTGATTGATGACGCGCTGTCGCTGATTGTACGCGCGGCCTTGCCCGCAGCGCTTTTTGCGCTTGGCGGCGTGCTGATCCAATACAAACCCGAGGGCGATCTCAAGGCCATCGCGATGGTGTGCATGATCGGCCTGCTGATCCATCCCGCCATCGTCTGGCTTTTGGGGACCAGCTTTGAGCTGCCACAGGATTTGTTCCGCTCTGGCGTCTTGACGGCTGCCATGGCCCCCGGATTTAACGCCTATATCTTTGCCAACATGTATGGTCGCGCCCGGCGGGTGGCGGCCAGTTCGGTCCTGATTGCAACGGTCGCATCGGTGCTGACGGCATGGATGTGGCTGACGATCCTGCCATGACGGCGACGCTTTATTCCTTTCGCCGCTGCCCTTATGCGATGCGCGCCCGCTTGGCGATTTTAGCTGCTGGAGCACCGGTGCATTTGCGCGAAATCCTGCTGCGCGACAAGCCTGAGGCGTTTCTGGACGCCTCGCCCAGCGGGACGGTGCCGTGTCTTGTACTGGAAGACAGGGTGATTGACGAAAGCCTAGACATCATGATCTGGGCGCTGAAAGCATCTGATCCCGACGGGTTGCTGGACATGCCCCAAGCGGGATGGGACTGGATCGCCCGCTCTGACGGCCCCTTCAAACACGCGCTGGACCGCACAAAATATGCGACCCGCTATCCAGAGGAAGACGCAGCACAGCACCGCGCAGATGCTGCCGCCTTTCTGACGGAACTGGATGCCCAAATTGACGTGAATATTTTTGATCGCCCCAGTCTGGCAGATATGGCCATAGCACCTTTTGTGCGCCAGTTCGCGTTCATCGACAAAGCGTTCTTCGATGCACAGACTTGGCCAAACCTGCAAAGCTGGCTGGATCGTTTCTTGTTCTCGGACGCGTTCGAATTAACTATGAGGAAGTACCCGGTATGGCGCGAAGGTGATGCACCGACAGATTTTCCATAAAAAGGCTCACCATCATGACCCAAAAGATTGAACCCAACTGGGAATATGTACCTGACGGCGTGATGGGCGGGGTTTCGCGGGGCCAGATCTCGAAAGAAACTGTTTTGGGCCACCAAGCCACCCGGCTCACCGGCGAGGTTTCGTTGGACAACAATGGTGGCTTTTTGCAAATGGCATTTGATTTTGCGCCGGGTGGCGGGCCGATCGATGCCAGTGCATGGTCCGGAATTGAAATGGCCGTCTGCGGTAACGCGGAAAACTATGATTTGCGTCTGCGCACCACCGATCTTGGCAAACCCTGGCAGTCTTATCGCAGCGTGTTCACGGCACCGCAGGCGTGGACGACCTTGCGCTTTGCCTTCGACGCGCTCGAGCTTTACCGCACCGAGGCACCATTTGATCCAACAACATTGCGCCGTCTTGGCCTTGTCGCTGTGGGGCGGGAGTTTACGGTCGACATCGCAGTGCGCGACGTACGGTTCGTCTAGCGGTCATTCCTGGGCCACATGCCAGCAAAGCCCACCCTGATTTAGCCACTGCTTCTATGGCAGATGACGCCAAGGAAGCTGCCGTTTTGCAAAGAAATCGCCAAATCGCAGGAACAGGCACAGATGCCAGTCGTTTGTGTCACGAGCGGCAAGTTTGACACGGATTTTGTGATGATATTGCCGAACTAACTTAAGGAAAGAAAAGGAATAATTCAGATGAAAATTCTTATGGTCCTCACGTCGCATGATAAATTGGGCGACACTGGCAACAAAACCGGCTTCTGGCTCGAAGAATTCGCGTCCCCTTATTACGTGTTCAAAGACGCTGGGGCAGATGTCACACTCGCGTCCCCCAAGGGGGGTCAGCCGCCCCTTGACCCGTCCAGCGATGCTGACGACGCGCAAACGGAAGCGACCAAGCGTTTCAAGCAGGATGATGCGGCCCAAAAAGATCTGGCAAGCACCGTCAAGCTATCGGGCGTGTCTGCCGACGGGTTCGACGCGGTCTTTTACCCCGGCGGCCACGGCCCGTTGTGGGATCTGGCAGAAGACGCAGACAGCAAGGCGTTGATCGAAGCCTTCGCAGCCCATGATCGCCCCATCGGCGCAGTCTGCCACGCGCCAGCGGTATTCAAGCATCCAAAGGGTGCGGATGGCAAACCGCTGGTATCAGGCAAGACCGTAACCGGCTTTACCAATACCGAGGAAGAAGGCGTTGGCCTGACCGACGTGGTTCCGTTCCTGGTCGAGGATATGCTGAAGGGCAATGGCGGCGACTACCAGAAAGGGGCCGACTGGGCCTCATTCGTGGTGACAGATGGCAAGCTGGTGACGGGCCAGAACCCCGCTTCCTCAGAAGAGGCGGCGCGCAAACTGCTTGAACTGCTCTGAAACAAAGTGTCGGGGTGGCCTCGCCTCCCCGACTGACCCATTTTGATTGGCCACAAAAAGTGATGGCAAATCAAATGTAGCCCTTGCGCGTTCCACAAAGCTTGATCATGCAGATCGGTGTGGAACAAAAACATGATCATGAAAAACTGTCGATCGAGACCCTTGGCTGGTCATCGTTCTTCGAGGATCAACTGACCTCGGAAGACGCAGGCTATGACAGGCTGCGCATCGCGACAATCCATAGATCCCGCATGAGCGCTGAATCCCCAAGTGGCCCCGTCAAACTGCTTTTGCCCGCGAAAACCAATACCACCGATTTCGCTGTAGGTGATTGGATTTTGGTCTCCCCCGACGATCAGATGTTAATCCGCAGACTTGAAAGACAGTCCTTGTTGCAGCGAAACACCGTTGGCGGGCGCGCACCGCAGTTCATTGCGGCGAATGTGGATACCCTTTTCATCGTCACCTCGTGCAACGATGACTTCAACCCTGCACGACTTGAACGTTATCTGGCGCTTGCAAACGAAGCTGGCACAAACCCCGTGATTGTCCTGACGAAAGCAGATCAGGTGACGGACGCAGCGCGTTATCAGCAAGAAGCGGCACAGCTTCAGCGCGGTCTGGACGTGGTGACGTTGAACGCGAAAACGCAAGATGCGGTCGTGGCGCTGAAACCTTGGTGCGCACAGGGACAAACGGTTGCTTTGGTTGGGTCTTCGGGTGTCGGGAAATCGACGCTGCTGAATACCCTTGCAGGCAAACGCGCGGAAGATGCGCAGCTGACCGGCGGCATTCGGGAGGACGATGCCAAGGGACGGCACACCACAACGTCCCGGTCGCTGCACGCCATCAAGGGCGGCGGCTGGCTTATCGATACACCCGGCATGCGCACGCTGCATGTCAGCGATGTATCGGCGGGGCTGGACGTCCTTTTTGCAGAAATCACCGAACTGGCCCCCCGGTGCCGCTTTCGCGATTGCATCCATTCTCACGAACCCGGATGTGCCGTTCAAGCTGCCGTGTCCGCAGGCGCACTTGACCCCACGCGCCTTGACCGGTGGCGCAAGCTGCAAGACGAGAACCGCGTCAATGCTGCTCCAACGTCATCCGGAGCGCGCGGGCGCAAACGCTGAACGTTAAAACCCCCATCGCCGCCCCAAAAATCTAGCACTTCCATAAGCTAAATGCACCGCATGGCGCGTGTCAAATGCGCAAGAACGCCCTCCATCCGCGCTGATTGGACGACTGACAGGAACCATTGCCAGTCACATTCGTTGCCTCGGTGAACCCATGAGGAGTGAGCATGTCCACGATCACAACCATCAATCCAGCCACCCAAGAAAAGATCCATACCTACCAGTTGATGTCGCAAGACGAAGCGACCCAGCGACTTGAGGCTTGTCACGAGGCGTTTTTGGAATGGCGAAAGCTTACACACAAGGAACGGGCACCGTATCTTACAAAGATCGCCCAAAAACTGCGTGACAACGCAGATGAATTGGCCGCGTTGATGACGCAAGAGACCGGCAAATTGTTAAAAGACGGCCACACGGAAGTCGAAATCTGTGCCGCCATTTTCGAATATACCGCGAAAAACGGTCCTGATGCGCTGGCGGACGAAGAACGTACCCATGGAAAAGACGGAAAACGCGGTGTTGTCAGCTATCAGCCCCTTGGCGTGATCTATTCAATCCAGCCGTGGAATTTCCCTCTCTACCAGCCGGTGCGCGTCTTGGCGGCTAATCTGATGACCGGCAACGGGTGCCTGCTTAAGCATGCCAGCATCTGTACTGGCTCTGGTCTGCGCTTGCGTGAGCTTTGTATCGAGGCAGGCCTGCCGGAAGATATTTTTCAAGTCATCCTTATTGACCACAACACCAGCGATAAACTGATCGAGCATCCCAAGGTGCGCGGTGTGACCCTGACCGGCAGCGATGGCGCAGGTCGTCATGTCGGCGCGGTGGCCGCGAAGGCGCTCAAGAAAACCGTGCTCGAACTTGGGTCTAACGACGCCTATCTGGTGCTTGAAGACGCTGATATCGACGTGGCCGTTAAATTTTCCGTGATGGGGCGTCTTTATAACAACGGCGAAACATGCGTGTCGGCCAAGCGGTTTATTGTTGCAGACAAAGTTTATGACGCTTTCGTGGATGCCTATGTGGCGCAGATGAGCGACATCACGATGGGTGATCCGACAGCAAAGGACAGCCAGTTGGGTCCGCTGTCCAGCCAGGACCAGTTTGAAACCGTCAAAAGCCAGGTTGACGAAAGCGTGGCAAAAGGCGCGACAATCCTGTGCGGCGGCGAAGCACCCGATCGCACAGGGGCTTATTATCCGGCAACCGTTCTTGCCGATCTTGCACCGGGCATGCCCGCCTACGACGACGAGATCTTTGGCCCCGTCGCAGCGATTATCCGCGCGAAGGACGACGAAGATGCCATGCGCCTTGCCAACGAGAGCCGCTATGGTTTGGGTGGCGGGATATTCTGCAAGGACGAGGAACGCGCCCTGAAACTGGCCCGCGACCATTTTGATACCGGCATGATCCGCATCAATTCGTTTGGTGCCGCAGATCCGAATATGCCATTTGGAGGGGTCAAGGATTCCGGTTACGGGCGTGAGCATGGTGGCTTTGGCATGAAAGAATTCGTCAACGTCAAAGCGATTTTTCTGCCCTGAGCAGGCTTTAATTCTCAACGTTTTGCGCGCTTCGCTTGGCAACCGGGCATCGCGTGAAACGATATCTGATCATCGCAACCACGGTAAGCGGTGGCAGACTATTCTTTGGAACAAACAACAATAGTAGGAAAACATCATGGATTTGAATATCTTGATCGCCGGAGCAACCGGCAAAACAGGCCTTCATCTGGTTCAGCATCTGATCGAAAAAGGGCACACTCCGACCGCTTTGGTGCGCGAAGGTTCTGACACGTCAAAACTGCCGGCCGGAACCAACCTTCGCAAAGGTGATCTGACCAATCTGCAGGCGGATGTTTGCGACGGTATGGATGTGGTCGTTTTTGCTGCCGGCTCCGGTGGATCGACCGGCCCTGAGATGACGGACAAAGTGGACCGCGACGGTGCCAAACGTTTGATTGATCTAGCGCGCGAAACCGGCATAAAACGGTTTGTCATGCTCAGCTCGGTCGGCGCAGAGCAGTCGGCCCCCACAGGGGACTTGGCCCACTATCTCAAGGCAAAGCACGAGGCCGATGAACATCTGAAGGCATCCGGACTGACCTACGCAATCTTGCGCCCGGTTGCATTGACCGATGACCCGCTGAGCAAAGATGTAATCTTGGGGGATGACGTCGACAAATCCGCGACAGCTGGGCGGGCCGATGTTGGCTATCTGCTGGCTGAGGCCGCCACAACCGACCGTTTCGACGGTCAGGCACTGACAATGCAGTCAGCCTGAAACCTCAAAGATAGGGAGAGTTGGTGCGGGTGAGAGGACTCGAACCTCCACGCCTTGCGACGTCAGAACCTAAATCTGGTGCGTCTACCAATTCCGCCACACCCGCATGAATTGCTCCCTATCAAACAAGTTTCACCGAGGCGAGAGCAAAAAAGACAAGACAACAACACATTTTTATCATATTCTTTCTTATACCTGAGGCAGGTAAAGTAAGAAAGAGACGCCCATGAAACCGAATACGGTCGGGCGCGTCAGCGATCAAGATTCGCTCACGGGCCATTATATGCCCTATGTCAGTGTCGATAGCGGCCTGATATCTGGCACGAAACTACTCACCCTGGACGGGGAAATTCCGGTGGAACTCCTTTCCATTGGTGACAAAATAATTACGCGTGACAGTGGTATTTCCAGGGTAATGCACATCCAACGCACCACCCGAAAAGTCCATACAATCGCCTTTGCAGCAGGATCGCTGGGTCATACACGCCCTGAATGCGATACGCTTTTGGCGGCTGAACAAATGGTTCTTATCAGGGATTGGCGGGCGCGAGCGATGTTCAATTCAGAACGGGCACTGGTTGCCGCGCACAGTCTGGTGGATGGTGAATTCATCCTTGACCAAGGCGAGCAAAAGCAGGTTCTGCTACAGATTTTCTGTGACAGTCCTCATATTTTATATGCTGGCGGACTCGAACTTGGAACGGCCGACGCATGCCGCGCCAGAGGGGCTGTCCTCGTCGCCGCCTGAACCAATAGCTGCCCGAAACTTTTGGGCAGTTGACTAACCGGTCTGTCAGAATTGCGCCCCGTGCAGGGGCGGCAGAAAACCTGCCGCCATGTAGATGCGTTTGGCGATCACGCTTAATTTGAAAGATCGGCAGACTTTGCATTCAACCCGCTAAGATTGACGCCCCTCGCACCGTCGGAATGACGGTGCCTCGGCTCCCAAGGTCGCAGCTGTCTTTCCACGCTCTGCCGGGTTCATGTTCACTCACCACAGAATCCTATCCGCGACAGCCATGACAGGCAGCACTTTGTTGCGGGATTTCACCTCCAAAGGGCTGAAGCACCCGAGCCTTTGAGCATTCTGCGTCGTAAAAATTTAAATCTGCACATTTTTTAATCGTAGCGCGCAATTTTCGCGCTCCGCGCCTGAAAATTCATCGCTGTGTGTGGACTCCGCCCGACGGTTGGTAGACCGTCGGACTGCACGGTGAAATGACGCTGATGCAAACTAGTGAATATTGCATTTCGGCAGGGAGGCCTCAGATGAAAAAGATCGAAGCTGTGATCAAACCGTTCAAGCTTGATGAAGTAAAAGAGGCGCTTCAGGACGTCGGCGTTCAGGGCCTTAGCGTGATTGAAGTCAAAGGCTTTGGTCGCCAGAAAGGTCACACCGAACTTTACCGCGGTGCTGAATACGTCGTCGACTTTTTGCCCAAGGTTAAGATCGAGATTGTCCTGGATGACGATCAGGTTGACGCGGCGATCGAGGCCATCGTGAACGCAGCCAAAACCGAAAAAATCGGCGACGGCAAAATCTTTGTCAGTGCTGTTGAACAAACAATCCGCATCCGGACCGGCGAAACTGGTTCAGACGCGCTGTAATCCACCAAAAGTTTCAAGAAAGAGGATATCATCCAATGAGCACCAAAGACTTCCTGAAAAAGATCAAGGACGAGGACATCGAATATGTAGATGTCCGATTTACCGACACGCGCGGCAAGCTGCAGCACGTAACGGTTGTTTCTGATCTGGTCGATGAGGATTTCATCGAAGAGGGCTTTATGTTTGACGGCTCCTCGATCGCGGGCTGGAAAAGCATCGAAGCCTCCGACATGAAACTGATGCTGGACGTGAGCACCGCCTACATCGATCCGTTCTACGCTGAAAAAACGATCTGCGTGCATTGTTCGATTGTCGAGCCTGACACAGGCGAATCGTACGAGCGTGACCCCCGCGGCACGGCACAGAAAGCCGAAGCCTACCTGATTTCTTCGGGAATCGGCGACGTGGCTTACATGGGTCCAGAAGCCGAATTCTTCCTGTTCGACAACGTCAAATATTCGAACACGATCAACAAAGTATCCTACGAAGTTGATGCGTCCGACGCATCCTGGAACTCCGACACAGACTACGAGATGGGTAACATGGGCCACCGCCCCGGCCTCAAGGGCGGTTACTTCCCCGTAAACCCAACCGACGAAGCGCAAGACCTGCGCGCCGAAATGCTTTCCACCATGAAGCGTCTTGGCATGAAGGTCGACAAGCACCACCACGAAGTGGCGTCCTGTCAGCATGAACTTGGTCTGATCTTCGGCACCTTGACGCACCAGGCGGATGAACTTCAGAAATACAAATACGTGATCCACAACGTGGCACACGCATATGGTAAATCTGCAACCTTCATGCCCAAGCCAATTTACGGCGACAACGGCTCAGGGATGCACGTGAACATGTCGATTTGGAAAGATGGCAAGCCCTTGTTTGCAGGCGATAAATACGCTGATCTCAGCCAGGAAGCGCTGTATTTCATCGGTGGCATCCTGTCCCATGCAAAGTCGCTGAACGCCTTCACCAACCCGGCGACCAACAGCTACAAGCGTCTGATCCCGGGCTTCGAAGCTCCCGTTCTGCGCGCCTACTCCGCCCGCAACCGCTCTGGCTGCGTCCGTATCCCATGGACAGAAAGCCCCAAAGCCAAGCGCGTCGAGGCCCGCTTCCCTGATCCAGCAGCCAACCCATACCTGTGCTTCTCGGCGCTGTTGATGGCTGGACTTGACGGCATCAAGAACAAGATTGATCCGGGCGAAGCGATGGACAAGAACCTGTACGATCTGCCCGCAGAAGAGCTGGCCGATATCCCGACCGTATGCGGCTCCCTGCGCGAAGCTCTCGAAGAGCTGCAAGCAGACATGGATTATCTGCTCGCAGGTGACGTGTTCACCAAAGACCAGATCGAAGGCTACATCGAACTCAAAATGGAAGAAGTGCACAAGTACGAGCACACACCCCACCCTGTTGAATTCGGCATGTACTACAGCGTCTAATCAGCGCCACATTGGAAAAAACAAAGGGCACCCTGCCAGCGGTGCCCTTTGTGCGTTAAAAATGCCAGTTTCACTTTGCAGATGGGCATCCAGCGGTTAACGTTGATCGAGTTTAGTCAGTCCGGGGTTTGCCATGCGTTCACTACAGTCTTTTGTTACCGCCATTTTATTGACAGCAGGCCTGTCTTCACCAGTCGTCGCCGCGCAATGCGGGAACAGCGCTGGTGGCTTTGACGCCTGGAAAGCGGCCTTTGCCAACGAGGCAGCCGCCGCAGGTGTCGGACAACGCGGTCTGGCCGCCCTTTCAAATGCGCAATATGCCCAAAGTACAATCGCCGCAGATCGGAATCAAAAGTCGTTCAAGTTCACTTTGGACAAATTCATGCAGGTACGCGGTGCGGATACGATTGTGGCTCAGGGCCGCAAGCGCAAGGCCCGCGATGCCGCCTTCTATCAATCTCTAGAGGCGCGCTACGGTGTTCCTGCCGGCGTGATTATCGCGATCCATGGCATGGAAACCGCGTTTGGCGGGTTTATGGGGGACAGTTCTGTCGTCTCTGCGATCACCACGCTGACCTATGATTGTCGTCGCTCCGCATTTTTCGAGCCGCACGCGATCGGCGCGCTCAAGCTTGTCGACCAAGGTGCGATCACCGGAAACACCAAAGGCGCAAAGCACGGCGAGTTGGGCCATACCCAGTTTTTGCCAGGCAACGCGTTGCGCTACGGCGTGGATGCCAATGGTGACGGACGTGTGGATTTCTACAATCAATCCGACGCCTTGGCCTCGACCGCGAATTTCCTGCGTCAAAAAGGCTGGCAACCCGGCGTCGGCTATCAAGAAGGTCAAGGGAACTTCAACGTCATCAAGCAGTGGAATGCAGCTGGGGTCTATCAAAAGGCCATCGCCATCATAGGCGCACGCATCGACGGCTAGCCCGAATGAAGGGCGGGGCGTTTACCGGACACGCCTTGCCCTATTTTTTTGAGGTATGTTCTCGTCCGACGCATCCGCCATTACGCACGCACCACAAAACTGTGGATCGTAAAGACCACAGCATCCGTGCTGGGCAGTCGTAAAATACACTGCCGCTCAGATCGAAGAAACGGCATCTCTGCCCCAACTTCACGCCGACGCGGCTGATGTAAATCCGCATCCGCATAGGTCAGCTTGTTGAACCGCCACAGGGGCTGCCCTACGCGCACGCCATCAAAAAGGCGCTGCACGCGACGGGCAATGTTGTCATCATATTCGTCAACCGGGTCATGAATGCCCGTCAAAGGCCGCTCTACCTTTTCGGCAAGCCGCCAGTTTGCTGGAAAGCACAAGACCGCTGCTGTCAAAACATGTTCGGCCCCGCGTTTTTCCAGGACACAGATGTCTTCCTGAACCAAACGCCCCATGCTGCGCAGTGGCGCATCAAAATCCACGACGACCTTCCGCCCATCGGGACAGATCACGTGACCTTTGCACACATCGAATCCTATGCCCGGCAAAATAGCGAGCGCCTCTTCAAGCACTTCGCAACTGGCCTTTAGTGCGGCATCACTTTGATACAGGACTGCCTCAGGCCTCTCGGCCAATAGTTTTTCGCGGTATGCCATCTGCGCCTTATACGCATCATCGACCCGCAACCAGTCTTGCGGTGCGCAAGGGCCCATGCCGGGCAGTTTCACGTCGCCTTGCTGCGCTGCTGGCAAACTTTGCTGTAAAATCAGGTTCATCACCTAGTCGTACTTTATCATTCCAAGCAGGTTAACCCAAAACGGCCCATCACAGTGGCAAATGGATCGAAACCCGCCTGCCGGCATTTGATCCGTGCCCCAACCCAAGGTTTCTGGCCGCTACAAACCGCGCAACGCAGGCAAAATTCGCAAACTGAAGGCAGACAGGCATTCTGCTGCGCATCAAACGAGAATCAAGTCCTGATCCGGTCTGGCTTCTCTGGCTCTTAAATATCCTCGCCGAAGGCGAAAATCTGTTCTGCAGTTTCCCTCGGCGCAAAATGACCTAAAGTCATTCTGCCATTGCTGCTTTGAGTGCAGGCAAAAACCGTTGCTCGTAGTCGCTGCCGACCAGTGGTCCGGCAAAGCGAAATAACACCGTTCCATCACCCGAAATAATGAACGTCTCTGGCGGTGCGGTCACCCCCCAGTTAATGGCCGTGCGCCCTTGGGGGTCAAATGTGACACCTTCGAACGGGTTGCCATCATCGGTCAGATAACTGCGCGCGGCACCTGCGGTGTCTTTGAAATTAATCCCGATAATGGTCATGCCATTTGCCTGCATTTCCAGCAAATTTGGATGTTCTGCCCGGCACGGGGGGCACCAGCTGGCCCAGAAATTTACCAAACTGACGTTGCCATCGGTAAACACCCCTTCCGCTGGCACGGCAAAACCTTCGAGGGCTTTTTCAGGCAAGGCGGGCGCAGGTTGACCCAACAAAGTCGAAGGAAGGCCCTCGGGATCGGGGCGGAACATGCCCACAGCGGCAAGCGCTACGAAGGCCGCAAAGATCAGCGGGGGTGCGATCATCAGGGGGGATATCTTAGGCATCTTTTCGAGCCTCGATTCGTGCAAGTTCGGCACGCGCGCGGCGTCCCTTGCGCAGCGTGAGCAGCACAAGCCCCGCCAACAAGGTCAACGAAGCACCATAAGCGGCAAGCACTTCCGTTGCGTATTTTCCAAGCTCAGGCATCAGGCGTCTCCTCTGCTGCGGGCCAAAAGGGCACGTGAACGGCGCAGGCGGATTTCAGTCCCTGTGCGGTACAAAACCAGCGCCAGAAACAGCAGGCCAAAACCGACCATGCTGATCAGCAAAGGATACCAGAACACATCCGCCACTGTCCGTCCTCCTGTGGCAACAGGCACGGATGTCCCTTGATGCAACCCCTGGTTCCAAAAGTTCACGGCATAGCGCGACAAGACTGCGAACACAGAGCCCACCAAACACAGCACCGATGTCAGATCGGCGGCGGTGTCGGGATCGTCAATGGCTTCCCACAAAGCGATATAGCCGAGGTAGAACAAAAACAGGATCAGGAACGACGTCAGGCGCGGATCCCACGCCCACCATGTTCCCCACATCGGCTGCCCCCAGATCGCACCGGTGACCAAGGCTATCAGCGTCATTGTGATGCCCACGGGCGCGGCGGCCTTGGCCGCCAACGCGCTGACATGATGGCGGCGGACCAGCCAGATCAGCGATGTCACCAACATCATGAACCATGCGTTAATCGCCATAAGGGCGGCGGGCACGTGCAGGTAAATGATCTTGACCGTTGATCCCTGGCGGAAATCATCTGGTGTCCAGAAAAACCCCCAGACGAGGCCCACTGTCACACACAGACCCGCAGCCGCCCAAAGATAAGGCTGCAAACGGGCTGAGAGGCCCAAAAATTTCACCGGATTGGCGTATTCCCACAAAGACATGGTTGTTATCTAACCTTCTGCTAGAGAGCACTCAATGGGCAAAACGACCCAGCCCCTGCCCTGCTCACCGTAACGTCATTCGCAACACCGCAGCCGAGGCAAAGGGCATCAATGCAATCGTTCCCAACGTGATTCCAGCCAGCAGGATCAGCGGGGTGGTCCCGTCCAGCCCGATGGCACCCCGTCGCGCGGCTTCAGCCCCGAAAATAAGGGTTGGCACATAAAGCGGCAAGACCAGCAAAGACATCAATAGCCCACCGCGCTTGATCCCCACGGTCAGCGCTGCGCCGAACGTTCCAATTACCGAAAGCGCAGGTGTTCCAAGGGCAAGCGATGCAATGACCCAAATGAAGCCAGCAGGTGCAAGGTTCAACATTACCCCCAGCACAGGTGCTGCGATCACCAAGGGCAGACCCGTCGTCAACCAATGCGACAGCGCCTTGATGCTCAGCGCCGCTTCAAGCGGCAAGGGTGCGGTGGCCAGCAGATCAAGCGTTCCATCCTCGAAATCCAGCGCCAAAAGCCGGTCCAGCGACAACAGGCAGGCCAGCAAGGCCCCAAGCCACAAAACACCGGGCGCGATGGTGGACAACAGGTCAGATTGCGGGCCGACACTGAAAGGCACCAGCACAGTGACGATCAAAAAGAACGCCAGCCCAAGGCCAAAGCCCCCCCCTGCCCGAAAGGCCAGCATCAGATCGCGGCGCAACAAGGCAATCACAAGAACGCCTCGTCGCTGGCACCGCTGCGCTGCTCGGGTTGGGCGCGGTAAGGGGTGATGTCAAAGGTTTCGGCGTTCAGCCCCAGGTCGATATGCGTGGCAATCAGCGCCATGCCTCCTGCCGCAAGATGGGCCGTCACGGCCTGTGCAAACATCGCAACGGCCTGCGCGTCCAACGATACGGTCGGTTCATCCAGCACCCAGATGGGCCGCCCCGTCACCATAAGGCGGGCAAGCCCGAGGCGACGTTTCTGGCCCGCTGACAGCGTTCCGGCAAGGCGGTCTGCCAGGGGATCAAGCTGGTAGGCAGCCAATGCCGCGTCAATGTCGCTTTGTCCAAACACCTGTGCCCAGAACGTCAGGTTCTCGGTCACGCTGAGCATCGCCTTGAGGCCGTCCGCATGACCGGCATAAGCGATGGTTTCTTCGGCCCCGTCGATCCGCCCTGACAAGGGCGGCTGCAACCCTGCAATCGTGCGCAAAAGCGTGGTTTTTCCGGCCCCGTTCGGGCCACGCAGGATCAGCGCGGTACCGGGTGCCACGGTGAACGACACGCCGCTTAGTACCGGCACGCCGCCGCGCGCAACCGCGACGCCCTGAATACAAAGTGCCATATCAGATCGGGATCATTGCCAGCGCGACACGCCGACCTTCGCTAAGCAAGACATTATAGGTGCGCGATGCAGCCGGGGACGACATCACTTCGAGGCCCAGACCCGCGTCCTCAAGCTGGCGGCGCAGGTCGGCGGGCACATGCGCGATCTCGGCGCCCATCCCTAGAAACAAGATGTCAATCTTGCCGGCCAAGGCCAACAAAGGGGCCGCGTCCTCAAAACCTGCCCAGGCCTGAGTGCCCATTGCGCCCGTGATGACCGGACCCTGCACGACGGTGCCGCCAATGCGAAAAAAACCCGGCCCGTATCCTTCAACCGGCTTGGCATCGTTAAAGACAACTTCGTTCAGGCGCATGATCTTATCCTTTCCACAATGGCAAACCCAATATAGCCGATGCCGCAATGACAATATAGGCCACCGTACGGAAAAGCCGTTCTGAGCCGGGATTAAATAGTCGCGCCCCGATCATGTTTGCCGCCACATTAGGGATGCCCATCGCCAGACCAAGGACCACAATCTGCCAGACCAGAAGGCCGCTGCCCCACAGCATCGCAAATAACAGCACGTCAATGCCGACTAGATACAGCAGGAAATTCGCACGAATAACCGTGATGGAAAGCCTGCTGGCCATGTAAAGCATGATGACCGGAGGGCCTGCGATCCCTGCAAACCCCGTCATAAAGCCACCCAAAGCGCCCGTGCCAACGATTAATGGTGTGCCAAGGGTGCCGGAGTAGCGCCAACCGGTCATCAGCAGCAACAATAAGGCCAGCACCACACCGGACACGAGCCAGCCAAAAGGTTCGGGCGAGATATAGGACAGACACACCAGGCCCAAGGGCATTGCCACCACAACGCCCAGCAACAAAAGCGAAATGTCGCGCTTGGTGCCCTGACGCAAAGCAGACGGCAGATTGGGCAAGGGACCCAGCAACTCCGTTGCCGCCATAAAGATCACCGCTTGAACAGGGCTTAGGACCGATGCCGCAACCGGCATGATGATCATCGCGCTGCCAAATCCGGCAAAACCGCGCACCAGCCCTGCAACGATAACCGTAAGCAACAGCCAGATCAGACCTGCGGTCGATCCGGCTGCTGAAAGAACCTCAGGCATCTATGTTGGCGTATTGGCCTGAGTTATTGTCTTTTTTGCTGTCGTCGCGATTGACCCCAAGGAAAAGCACCACATTCTTGGCCACATAGACCGACGAATACGTGCCGACAATGACGCCCCACGTGATCGCAAACACAAAGCCACGGATCACATCACCACCCAAAACCAGCAGGGCGATCAACGCCAGAAGCGTGGTGCCCGACGTCATCAAAGTCCGGCTTAGGGTTTCATTGACGCTGATGTTCATCACATCGCGCAGGGCGCGTTTCTTGTACTTGCGGAGGTTTTCACGCAGTCGGTCAAAGATCACCACCGTATCGTTGATGGAATAGCCGATAATCGTCAGGATCGCCGCAATGACTGGTAAATCAAAGCGGATTTGCAAGATCGAGAACAGCCCGATGGTCAGGATCACATCGTGGAACAAAGCGGCAACCGCACCAACCGAGAACTGCCATTCAAACCGCAACCAGATGTAGATCAAGATCGCAGCAAGTGACGCACCCACGGCCAGGAAAGCCGTCTGGATCAACTCGCCCGACACTTTTGGACCGACAGATTCCACCGACGTGAAAACAATCTTCGGCGCAACCGTTTTCAAGGCACCCTGAACCGCTTCGATCATTTCAGGCGTGGCCGCTTCCTCGCCTTCTTGGGCCTGAATACGGACCATCGCGACATGTTTGCTGTCGTCACTGGTCGGATCAAACACTTCGGAGATCGAAATATCCCCAAGCCCCAGCCCATCCATCGCAGCGCGGTAAGCGGCCACATCGACGGGTGTTTCGCTTTGGGTGCGCAATGTTGTGCCGCCGCGGAAGTCGATTCCGTAGTTCAAGCCCATGGTGAACCAGACTGCCAAGGCCAGAACAACCGCAACGCAGGACGCCCCGAATGTGACTTTGGCGTGTTTGAAAAAATCGATGCTGGTGTCATCGGGGATCAATCTCAGGCGTCTCATATCAGTCTCCTAGACCGTGATTGTCTTGGGACGGGCGCGTTCAAACCAGAAAACAACCATCAGACGGGTGACGAAATATGCGGTAAAGACCGACGTAAGAATACCGACGCCCAACGTGACCGAAAAACCCCGAACCGGACCGGAGCCCAGCACAAACAGGATCGTGGCGATGATGAAGGTCGTGATGTTGGCGTCTAGAATGGCGCTCAGGGCCCGCTCGTACCCCAGACTGATGGCACGCGCAGGGCCTTTGGCTGTCTTGAGTTCTTCGCGGATCCGCTCGAAAATCAAAACGTTCGCATCCACCGCCATACCAACTGTCAAAACGATCCCCGCAATCCCCGGCAAGGTCAGCGTGGCACCGATCAGGCTGAGCAGCCCAAAAATCATGCTCACGTTCACAATCAGCGCAATATTTGCGAAAAATCCGAACAGCCCATAGGTCGCCCACATGAAAAACAGCACCGCGACAAAGGCGACCGTGGTCGCGATCTTGCCCGCGTCAATGCTGTCTTGGCCAAGCTCTGGCCCGATTGTGCGCTCTTCCACAAAGGTCAGCCCAGCGGGCAAAGCCCCCGCGCGAAGCAGCACCGCCAGGTTTGTAGACTGTTCAACCGAAAAGTTTCCGGTGATGATGCCGGATCCACCGGGGATCGCGCTTTGGATTGTGGGGGCGCTGATCACTTCGTCATCCAGCACGATCGCAAAGGGGGCACCGATGTTCTCGGCCGTATACGTGCCAAACTTGCGCGCACCGGTTGTATCAAAGCGAAAGCTGACCGCAGGGCTCCCATTCTGGTCAAAACTTGGCTGCGCATCGACCAGCTCTTCGCCGGTCACCACGGGGGCAGTCTCGATGATATAGAAAACCCCGGGCGCTTCTGCGTCCGGCAGCAGTGAATTGCCAAGGCCGGGTGATGCGTTTTCGTCTGCGCCGCGGTTCACGACTGGATTGAAGGTCAATTGCGCCGTTGTTCCGATGATCGCTTTCAGCTCGGCCGCCGATCCGATACCGGGCACCTGGATCAAGATGCGGTCCGACCCTTGGCGCTGGATCGTCGGTTCCCGTGTGCCGACCTCGTCGATGCGCCGGCGGATGATTTCCAGCGACTGCTGCATGGTCCGCTCGTCGGTGGCCTGCTTTTCACCTTCAGACAAGGTCACGGTAATGATATCGCCGGCACCACTGACCACGATGTCGTTTTGCCCGGCCCCCGTCAGGGTTTGCACTGGCCGCGCCAAGGTCCGCGTAGCTGCCAACGCCTCGGCCAGCTTGTCGGCTTCGTTGATGCGCACGCGCAACTCGCCCTCGGGCGCATCGACACGGCGCACGGGGGTGATCGACCGCAACGCATCGCGCACTTCGGGCCATGTGGCCTCCATGCGGTTGGCGTAGACATCGGCGACATTCACCTCGGCCAGCAGATGCGCACCGCCGCGCAGGTCCAGACCAAGGTTCACCAGACGCTCTGGCAGCCATTCGGGCCAAAGTGCGGCCTGCGCTTCAAGCTCGGGGGTGGACCCGGCAACTTCGATCGCCTTGAGCGCATCATTATGCTGCTCGACGGGGCCGTAAAACGCATTGGGCAGCGCCAGATAAAGACCCAACACACAGGTCAGGATGATCAATATCCGCTTCCACACAGGAATCTGAAGCATGGCGTAAGCCCTTCTTAACGCTGCCGTTTAAGGCAGTTTACTTGGCAGGTTCAGTCTTGGATACGACGGTCGCAATCGTCGATTGCACAACGCGCACTTTGACGTTTTCGGCCAGTTCGACTTCAAGCTCGCCGTCGTCTTTCACCTTGACGACCTTGCCGATCAAACCGCCTTGGGTAATGACCTGATCGCCACGGCGCAGACCATCGACCATCGCTTTATGTTCCTTCACCTTCTTTTGCTGAGGGCGGATGAGCAGGAAATACATGATCGCGAAGATCAGGATAAGGGGCACGAATTGTTGAATGCCTTGCATGGGGGTCGTCCTTTTGATGGGGGTGCAAACCACACGCGGCCTGCCTTCGAAGTTTGGCGGAACCTAGGGTCAGAAGCGCCGCTTTGCAAGGTGACATCGCGGGTATTTCAGCCCCTGCGAGCCCATGCCGCGCATCTTTGGCCTTTGGAAGGGCTCACGTAGCCCAAGAGCTGTTGGCACAGCCCAAAATACGCGGCATGGTGGTGCGGGAATTTAGGGGATGACCGTGGACGACATTATTTTTGAAATCAGTCAGCGGAACCTGATCGGGATCGCCTTGCTGATCGCGTTTCTGTTTGTCCCGATTGGCATTTCGCTTTTGCCCTACAAAGGCGATCCTGCCAAGCCACCCCTGTTTGACAGATTGCAGGCTCGTATGGGCTTGAGTGGATTAAACTCTGGCCTGCTGTTCGTGGCTATCGCCATTTGGGCGATCATTTTCGTCTCGCTGGTGTTGGGATTGCTTGGCGTCATCTGGTCCTTTATCCTGTCACCGATCCCGCAAGGCCAAGCGCAGATTTGGGACTGGCGGTTTTCCTTGGCCAAGATGGCGGCACTCACCGCGACCCTTGGCGCGGTTGTTGCACTCCCCTTCACCCTGATCCGGCTGACTTTTACGCGAACCCAAACCGAAACAGCGGTCGAAGCTTTGTTCAATGACAAGATCAATGCAGCGGTTGAAGACCTTTATGCCCAACGTCAGATTTCTGTGCCAGTGACCGACGGTGAAAAACAAAGCCACGAATCCATTTGGCAAGACGACGTTACCCGCAGAAACGGCGCGATTGACCGGCTTGAGGGGTTGGTTCAGGAAAGCCCAACATCCGCAGAACGGGTCGCGCGCATGCTGTCAGTCTATGTGCGCGAGCTGTCCCAAGAATATAAGCCAATCCCGACGCCTGAAACCACCGATCGTGAGAATTTGCGTCGATGGGCGCGCGAATTGAAACCCGCACGATCCGACATGCAGAATGCCGTCCAAGTACTGGGGCGGCTGCAAAGTATCTCGGGCGTGACCGAGTTGGCCGGGTTGGTCGATCTTTCGGGTGCGAACCTTCAGGGCTTCGACCTCTCACAGCTTTCATTTGAGAAGAGTAATTTTTCCGGTGCAAAGTTGCAGGGGGCAAACCTCGGCAGGGCGCAGTTGCAGGGGGCGGACCTCGGCTGGGCGCAGTTGCAGGGGGCGCACCTCAGAAGGGCGCAGTTGCAGGGGGCGAACCTCGGCTGGGCGAAGTTGCAGGAGGCGAACCTCAGCTGGGCGCAGTTGCAGGGGGCGAACCTCGGCTGGGCGAAGTTGCAGGAGGCGAAGCTTGGTGGGGCGCAGTTGCAGGGGGCGTTCCTCGGCGGGGCAAAGTTGCAGGGGGCGAAGCTAAGCTGGGCGCAGTTGCAGGGGGCGAACCTCAGCGGGGCGCAGTTCGACAATGCAACTTCTCTGGTCAACGCTACTCTTCGAGGTGCGTCGGCCAGAGAAGTTGATTTTGCAAATAGTACCATAAAACCACATCAAATCGAAGCAATGTTTGGTGACGCCTCCGTCACCTTGCCCGGCGGCCATGGCCCCGATCACGAAAGCTGGCCCGCCCACTGGAGCAAGGAAAAGTTGCACTGGGCCGACTTCGAAACCCAAGGGCGCGCCCACCAAACCAGCATCGGCCAAGACCCCGACAATCCCATCTAACACCACATCTGGCCCCCCGCTGCGCAATCGGGCATAACGCGGGCAACGCAGACCCGACGACTCAGGCCCCAAAGGACAGACCCATGCATGACATCAAAGCCATCCGCGAAAACCCAGATGCGTTTGACGCGGCCCTCGCGCGGCGCGGGGATGCGCCTGTGTCTGCGGCGGTGCTCAAGCTTGACGAGGCGCGGCGCGGGATGATTTTGAACGCGGAAACGGCGCAGGCCGACCAGAACAAAGCCTCCAAACTGGTGGGGGCGGCCAAGGCGTCGGGCGACGAGGCGGAATTTGAACGGTTGCGCCAGTTGGTCAGCGACAAAAAAGCCGAAGTTGCCGCGATGCAGGCGCAGGCCAAGGATCTGGACGCGCAGTTGACCGACATGCTGGCGCGCATCCCCAACCTGCCCACCGATGATGTGCCCGAGGGCGCAGATGAAAACGACAACGTCGAGGTGAACCGCTGGGGCGATGTGCCCAGCTTTGATTTCAAACCGGTCGAGCATTACGAGATCGGCGGCGTCGCCGCTTCGATGGATTTTGAAACCGCCGCCAAAGTGTCCGGTGCGCGGTTTGTGATGCTCAAGGGTGCTGTGGCGCGTATTCACCGTGCCTTGGCGCAGTTCATGGTCGACACGCATGTGGATCACAACGGGCTTGAGGAACATATGACCCCCGTGCTGGTGCGCGACGAGGCGATGTATGGCACCGACAAGCTGCCGAAATTCGGGGATGACAGCTATCAGACCACGAATGGCTGGTGGCTGATCCCCACGTCCGAAGTGACGCTGACCTACTCCGTCGCCGGGGATGTGCTGGACGAGGGCACCCTGCCCCGCCGCATGACCGCGCATACCTTGTGTTTCCGCTCGGAGGCCGGATCGGCGGGGCGCGACACGTCCGGCATGCTGCGCCAGCACCAGTTCGAAAAGGTCGAGATGGTGTCGGTGACCCATCCTGACGCGTCCGACGATGAACAAAAGCGCATGTTGCGCTGTGCCGAGGATCTGCTGGAGCGGTTGGGCATCCCCTACCGCACCGTGCATCTTTGTACGGGCGACATGGGCTTTGGTGCGCGCCGCACCTTTGATATCGAGGCCTGGTTGCCCGGGCAAAACGCCTACCGCGAGATCAGTTCGGTTTCGACCACCGGTGATTTTCAGGCCCGCCGCATGAATGCGCGGTTCAGGCCGGCCGATGGCGGCAAGCCGCAGTTCGTGCATACGTTGAACGGGTCGGGTCTGGCTGTGGGGCGCTGTTTGATCGCGGTGCTTGAAAACGGGCAGCGCGCGGATGGGTCGGTGCAACTTCCTGCCGTGCTGGCCCCCTATCTGGGTGGCAAAACCACACTGGGCGCTGACGGCACCTTGGCCTGAATTATCCGACCCACTTACGGGCGCGCTGTGATATAACCCACAAGATATACCCTAAAAGGATGCTTCATGCCCCGCTCCCTCACTGCGCTCGTCACTTTATTGCTGGCTGTCGGCTTTGCTGCCTCGCCGTTTCTGGGGCCCAGTTTTGACGGGTTTGACCCTGATCAGTTCCCGGTGCCGCAGATCGATCCACCCGTCCAACCCGAAGGCTATGCGTTTTCGATTTGGGGGGTCATCTATCTATGGCTGATCATCGGGATGGGCTGGGGACTTTGGAAGAAACGTGAAGATTTCATCTGGCATGACATGCGCCTGCCCTTGTGTGTCTCGCTGTTTGTCGGGTGTTTTTGGCTGGCGGTGGCTGATGTAAGCCCGGTCTGGGCGTCGGTGCTGATTGTCGTGATGCTGGTTGGTGCCTTGGTGGCGCTGTTCAAATCACCGCGGGACAATTCCGCCTTTGCCGCCTTGCCTGTCGGGCTTTATGCAGGGTGGCTGAGTGCTGCGACCTGCGTATCCTTGGGGCTTTTGACGGCCGGATATGGCTGGATCAGCGCAGACACAGCTGGATTGATCTTTGTAACATTGGCGATTTTGGTCGCTGCGGCAGTGCAATCAACGCTGATGCGTGTGCCAACCTACGGGATAGCAGTGATCTGGGCGCTGGTCGGCGTGGTCGTGCAGAACTATTCGACCTCGCCCAGCGTCGCGGCGCTCGCAGCCGGGGGCGCGATTGCATTGCTTTTGCCGACCTTCAGGTCTTGGCGCAAAAACTGACGCAGCCCCCGGAACCTTCGAAAAAGGCCAACCGAGCCCTTCTCAGATAAATCACAACGGTCACCGGTCCTGCCGGTGACCTTCCGTGTGTTTGCGCAGCTTGGACGGCTTGCTTTTCTTGCGTCCCTTATAGGGGTTCGCGTCTGACTGACCGCGCATCCAGATGCGGATCGGCGTTCCGGGCATATCGAAATCAACACGCAACCCGTTGACCAGATAGCGGTTGTAGCTTTCCGGCACTTTGTCTGGGTGGCTACACATCACAACAAAACCGGGGGGCCGTGTCTTGGCTTGGGTCATGTAGCGCAGTTTGATGCGTTTGCCTTGCGGTGCGGGGGGCGGGTGCGCCTCCATCATGCCGGCAAGCCAACGGTTCAGCTGCGCGGTGGTGACCCGTCGGTTCCACACATCATAGGCCCGCATGATTGCCTCTTGCAGCCGGTCGATCCCCTTGCCGGTCTTGGCAGAAACGGTCACCAGGGGCGCGCCCTTGAGCTGCGGCAACAGCCGTTCAAAGCTTTCGCGCAAATCCCGCAATTTGCCTTGCTTGTCGGTCTCAAGATCCCATTTGTTCACCGCGACGATCACCGCACGGCCTTCGCGCTCGGCCAGATCGGCGATCCGCAAATCCTGCTGCTCGAAGGGAATTTCAGCGTCCAGCAAGACAACCACGACCTCGGCAAACTTGACCGCGCGCAAACCATCGCTGACGCTCAGCTTTTCAAGCTTTTCCTGTATCTTGGCCTTTTTGCGCATACCTGCGGTGTCAAAAATACGCATCGGAACATCGACACCGTCCGGTCCGGTCCAGATCGTGCGCAAAGAGATCGCATCACGGGTGATCCCGGCCTCTGGCCCCGTCAGCAAGCGGTCATCGCCGATAATCTGGTTGATGAGTGTGGATTTACCGGCATTTGGCCGACCGACAACCGCCACCTGCAAGGGCTTTGCATTTGTGGGGACTGGCATTGGCGCGTCTTCATCGCCCAGTTCCGCCTCTTCCTCGGTCAGGTCTACGTCGGTTTCAGGCGTATCCGTGTCGATCCGCTCTGCAAAACCGTCGGCGATGGGCATCAAATGGGTGTATAGATCGTTCAAGCCTTCGCCATGTTCGGCTGACATGCGGATCGGTTCGCCCAGACCAAGGCTATAGGCTTCGAGCACACCGGCATCGGCAGCGCGGCCTTCGCCCTTGTTGGCAGCCAGGATCACATGCGCAGATTTCTTGCGCAAAATATCGGCAAATACCAGATCGGATGGGGTCACCCCGACGCGTGCATCAATCATGAACAGGCAGATGTCCGCCATATCAACGGCCCGTTCCGTCAGGCGCCGCATGCGGCCCTGAAGGCTGTCGTCGGTGATTTCTTCCAGGCCGGCAGTGTCGATCACTGTAAAACGCAGATCGGCCAGACGTGCGGCACCTTCACGCAAATCGCGCGTTACACCGGGTTGGTCATCGACCAACGCCAGTTTTTTGCCAACAAGACGGTTGAACAGCGTGGATTTTCCCACATTGGGACGGCCCACGATTGCGAGGGTGAAAGACATGGAATGGCTCCGAAGGTCAGGTCAAGCCTGCCCACTAGACTATTTGGCGGTCAACGGAAAGCGTGCAATTGCCCTTTTGAGGACACGACATAAAGCGTACCCCCCGCAACGACCGGTGCAGTGGTTGCGCCGCCGGGAATTTCAGTCGTGCCCACAAGGGCACCATTGGTCGGATCAAAGCTGCGCAGCACGCCATCGCTCGAGGCGATGATGATCCGCCCACCGGCAAGGATCGGGCCGTGATGGGTAAAGATTTCAGACTGACGCTTGGGCTTTTCCTTGACGAAGTTCGGCAGTTTCGCGCCCCAGATGCGCTGGCCATTGCTGGCATCAAGCCGCACCAGTTCGTTCAGTTCGGTGATCGCAAATACGCTATCGCCTGCGGGCCAAACCGGCCCCACGGCACCTTCGCGGGCAGACCATTGCCGAACCCCTCCGCCCAGGGAAAGAGCGGCCAGTCGGCCAGACTGGTTGCCGACATAAACGGTGTCACCTGAAATCACAGGGGCACTTGTCACGTCCGAGATGTTGGCGAGCGCGCGGCCGGGGCGTTTGCCAACCACAGACGTGTTCCAGCGGTTCAAGCCACCTTGACGGAACAATCCTTGTACCTCGCCGGAGCCGAACGCCATCACCGCGATTTGCGGGCTGATGGCTGGGGCGGGTGCGCCCAAAACATTGCTTACAGAGGTTGTTGATCCGGTTTGCCACTGCACTCGGCCGTTGCTTTTGTTCAACGCCCAGCCCAGATCATCACCCGATGTGAAATAGACAAGATCTTCATAGACCGTTGGCGCGCCTGATCCGGTACCTTCGATATCCTGTTCCCAGCGGACGCCTCCAGACGAGACATCAAGGGCTGTCACCGTGCCAAAGCCCAGCGAAACATAAAGCGTGTCACCCTCTACGGCCAAACCGCCGCCCGTCGCATCGCCCTGCCCGTCATTTGCCGGCGTCAGATCACGTGTCCAAAGCGTGGCACCAGAAGCCGATGTCGCCGTTACAAGCGCAGCGGAATCGATTGTGAATATCCGACCGCCTGAAACAACAGGCGTTGCATTGATGCGCTGTTTGCGTTTGTCGCCTTGACCGATGTTTGCAGACCACGCCAATTGCGGTGCTGTGGAAAGTGCTGCATGCGCGACGCGGGTGCTGGGCGTTCCTGGTGCCTGGGACCAGCTGGCGTTACTGGTGACACCGGGCAACGAAATTGCGCGGGTCGTGTTTGCAGGGATCGCCAGATCGGCTGGCTCGGCAAATGGGTCTTCCGTTTGCAGCACAGAGCGGACATTTTCGCGCAGACCTGGCAGAATCACATCGGGTTCAGCACAGGCAGACAACAGCAATGATGCCACAACGGCCCCCATGCCAAACGAGACACGCGCCGATAGCGATGGCCTTGGACGGATGTTGTGGAGGTTGGTCATAGCCCTGCTCGCTTTGCTCTTTACTCATATCTTCGTTGCGTCATTGCTGACACTAGTTGCTTTCAGCGCCCACCGCATCAGAAACATCCGGCAGCGCCGCGGGGGCAGCGGAGCCCATGTCAGGCTCGCCTCCCAGTGCCACAATCACCTGAAGGGCACGTTGTTGCAAGTCTGTGGTGACTTCGGCGTCCAATAAGATCATCTGGTAGCGATCTATCGCCGCTGTCGCGTTGTTTTCTTCGATGTCGATCAACGCCAATTGCTCTGTTGCGAGCAACCTCAAGCTGTTGCCAGGCTGCGCCAATGCGTCCAGCAAGAGACGGCGTTCGTTCACCGGAGTGTCCGTGCCCTGAAGGGTGACGGCTTTGAACTGAGCAATCTCTCGGTAGATGCTTGGCACATCGCTGTTAAGACCGATCGTGTTCAGCGTCTCTATTGCACCGGGAATGTCCTCAGCCTGCACCTGCTGGGCGGCGGTCAGAAACCCAAGCAAGGCACCCGATTGTGCGGATCCGGGCTCGATTGCTTCAAGGGCTGCGACGCGGCTTTCGCTGTCTTGAACCGCCAAGGCGGCAAACATCGCATCGCCAAGCGCTTCGGCTTCGGCGCGCGCCTGAGATTTCTGCAGCTCATTCCAAGCGGCACCGCCTACCAGCAACACAACAGCCAGAATAGCGATCCAGCCGTAACGCTTAAGCATGTAATAGAAACGGTCGCGGCGAACTTCGTCGTTCACCTCGTCAATGAAACTGTCTGTATCGCTCATATCTTGCCTGTCCCACCGTGAATTAGCGCCCCTCTTAACGTGCGGCAGCGACCCTGCCAAGGGCTTCCCTGCACAGTGTGTCGGCATCCAACCTGCATCAACGTCGCACAGGCCCATAAAACGCCAATCCGACCTAGCCTGTCTGTTTGATTTGGCCTAAGTAATTTTCGACATATATATGTCCCCAAGTTCAACCAGACCGTCAAAAGGCGAACCATGCGCATTTTCCCCATCCTCGCGGCGCTAGTCGTGTCTGTCGTCATGTACATGGCAATATTCGAACGTGACACTTTGCTGACCCTGACTGGCAACGCAGACGGTGATGCAGCCGTGGCGCAAACGGATGCGACAGATGATGGACCGGACCCTTCGCAAGTCGCAGAACAAACGCTTGTCAAAGTGGTGGTGCAGCGCAGTACGGCCAAGGAACTGGCGTCTGCCGTGATCGTCCGGGGGCAGACGGCAGCGGCACGCACCGTTGATGTTGAATCCGAAACCTCTGCCATTGTGACGTCGCCCCCTTTGCGCAAGGGGGCCAAGGTCAGCGCCGGTGAAACCCTGTGCGCCCTTGATCTGGGCACGCGCGGTGCCGCCAAGAGCGAGGCACAGGCACGCCGCGCAGAGGCGCAATCGCGGGTTCCCGAAGCAGCATCGCGCGTTAAAGAAGCCCAAGCCAGGCTGGACGAGACGTTGATCCGGCTGAACGCCGCAGAAAAGCTGGGCGAAGGCGGGTTTTCGTCGACAACGCAACTGGCCACCGCCCAAGCCGCAGTCGCTGCCGCGCGCGCAAACCTCAGCTCCGCCGAGGCGGGATTGAACGCGGCAACGTCCGGCATTGAAGCGGCCGACGCGGCTGTTGCGGGCGCGGATGCCGAAATCGACCGCCTGACCCTCAAGGCACCCTTTGATGGCCTTCTTGAAAGCGACACTGCCGAACTTGGGAGCCTTTTGCAAAAAGGATCGCTCTGCGCACGTGTCATCCAGCTTGACCCGATCAAGCTGGTGGGGTTTGTGCCCGAAACCGAGGTGGAGCGTGTCACACTTGGTGCCCAAGCCCAAGCGCGGTTGGCGGCAGCCGATCGCCAGATCGGGGGTCAGGTCACCTTCATTTCACGTTCCTCGGACCCTGCGACGCGGACGTTTCGGATCGAGATCGACGTGCCCAACGCCGATCTAAGCATCCGTGACGGACAAACAGCCGAAATCGCAATTGCCTCTGCCGGAGTTGATGCGCATTTGTTGCCGCAATCTGCCCTGACACTCAACGATGACGGGACGTTGGGTGTGCGGGTGATTGATGACGCCGATGTCGTCGCGTTCATTCCCGTCCGGCTGATACGCGACACGCCTCAAGGCGTCTGGGTCATGGGCCCGCCTGCAACCTCGAATGTCATCGTTCTGGGCCAAGAATACGTGACCGCAGGTGTCACGGTCGCACCAACCTACCGTGAGGTCACTCAATGAGCGGCATTGTCGATTGGGCTGCTGGCCGTGCCCGTATGGTCATGGCCTTTATCCTGCTCAGCCTTGTGGTCGGCGGATATGCCTATACCACCCTGCCCAAAGAGGGCGAGCCTGACATTGAAATCCCCGCTCTGTTTGTTTCCGTCCAGTTCCCCGGCATTTCAGCGGCGGACAGTGAAACCTTGCTGGTCAAACCTATGGAAACCGAGCTGTCTGATCTGGACGGCTTGAAGACGATCACCGGCACCGCAGCCGAAAACTATGCCGCCGTGGCGTTGGAATTCGAGTTCGGCTGGGACAAGTCCAAGATCATGGCGGATGTGCGCGACGCGATGAGCACTGCCGAGGGTAAATTCCCCGAAGGCTATGAGAAATATTCCATCAGCGAGATCAACTTTTCCGAATTTCCCATCATCATTGTCAATCTGACAGGGCCGGTGCCTGAACGCACGATGGCCCGTGTCGCGCGTGAGTTGCAAGACGAGCTGGAAGGCATGGATGCGGTGCTTGAAGCAGGCCTTGCCGGGGACCGCGACGAGATGCTTGAGGTTCTGATCGACCCTTTGCGGCTTGAGGCCTATGACGTCACAGCGGGCGAATTGATAAACACCGTTCAGAACAACAATCAGTTGATTGCCGCAGGTGAAGTGCAATCGGCGCAAGGTACATTCTCTGTCAAAATTCCGTCGTCTTTTAACGAGCCACGAGATGTTTATAACCTGCCAGTCAAGACCAATGGCGACCGCGTGGTCACCTTGGGCGATCTGGCGACGATCAATCTGACATTCGAGGATCGCGACGGCACGGCACGTTTTAACGGTCAGAAAACCTTGGCATTGCAGATCGTTAAGCGCAAAGGCTTCAACCTGATCGACACTGCGGCCCGCGTCAAGGAAGTGGTGGCCGAACAAAGCGCCAACTGGCCTGACGGCCTGAAGGCGGCTGTAAATATCGGCACCTCGAACGATCAAAGCCGCATCGTCAACAGCATGGTGCAGCAGCTTCTGGGGTCGGTTTTCACAGCCATTGCGCTGGTGATGATCGTGGTGCTGGCCGCCCTTGGCATCCGTGCAGCCCTGCTGGTTGGCTTTGCGATTCCGACGTCTTTTTTGCTGTGCTTTGCATTTTTGGCGCTCATGGGGATCTCGATTTCGAACATCGTGATGTTCGGGCTGATTTTGGCGGTGGGCATGTTGGTGGACAGTGCCATCGTGGTGGTCGAATACGCGGACCAGAAGCAGCTTGAGGGCAAAGGCCCCATGACCGCCTATGTTGAGGCGGCAAAGCGGATGTTCTGGCCTGTTATCTCTTCGACTGCGACCACGCTTTGCGCCTTTTTACCCATGTTGTTCTGGCCCGGTGTGCCGGGTGAATTCATGGGGATGTTGCCCGTCACGTTGATCTTCGTTCTGTCGGCCTCACTGGTGGTGGCGCTTGTCTACCTACCGGTTCTGGGTGGGGTGACCGGACGGCTGGAACGCTGGATGGCCGATAACATGATGGCGGTAGCGAACCAGCGCCTGTATCTTCATTTGCTGCTCTTGCCCGTTGCAGCGGCGATGGTGGCCCTGCCCTTCATGCTGATGCAGCCGTTGTTCTCGGTGATATCGGCGCAATTCGCGTCGATGGACGGGCTGGATATATTGGGTTCGGTCATCCCGGTATTTGCCATCGTCTTTGTCTGTTTCGCAGCCCTTGCCGGATTGGTGTCTTTGGTCCTGTCTGGCGTGATGCTGTGGCTGATCAGCTTTTTCGCCTTGTTCACACGCATGGGTCGCGGTGGCCGTTGGATTACGTCCCGACTGTTCCGCAAGTCCCCCGATGTCGTCCACGCGGGTTACCGCAGGTCCGGCTTTGGGCGGGTGATAGAATTTATTGCGGGCAATCCCGTCATGCCGCTGGTCATGATTGGCGCTGTCTTTGTCTTCGTTGGCACCACGTTGATCTTTTTTACCAACAACAACAAAGGCGTTGAGTTCTTTGTTGAATCAGAGCCCGAACAGGCCATCGTCTATGTGCTGGCACGCGGGAACCTTTCGCTGAGAGAAAAAGACGCCATCATTCAAACAGCCGAAGAGATCGTCTTGGCGCATCCCGGTGTTTCGACCGCTTTTGCCTTTGCGGGCGAAGGCGGGCTGGACAGCAACACGGGCGGCGCCACAGCCCCCAAAGACAGCATCGGCCAAATCCAGCTTGAGACGATCCCGTGGGAAGACCGCGCCCTGCGCCCTGATCTGGACGGCGACATTGTGATTGCCGAACTGACCGAGCAGCTGAGCGCGATCCCCGGCATCAAGATCGAGATTCTGGCACAAGCGCGCGGCCCGGCCTCTGGCAAACCGGTGCATCTGCGGCTGAAATCGGACAGCTTTGACGATCTGATTACGGCCACGGCCCTCGCACGTGAAGAGTTCAACAAAACCCCCGGACTGACCCTGATCGAAGACACACGCCCCCTGCCCGGCATTGACTGGCAGATTGATGTGGATGTCGCCAAGGCAGGTCAATACGGTGCTGATGTGCTGACAGTGGGTGCGATGGTGCAACTGGTCACACGCGGTTTGCTGCTGGATACGATGCGGGTCGACACCTCGGACGAAGAGATCGAGATACGCGTCCGTCTGCCCGAGAAAGACCGTGTGCTCAGTACGCTTGATACGCTCAAGGTGCGCACCGCTGACGGGTTGATCCCGCTGTCGAATTTCATCACCCGCAAACCCGTGCCTGAATTGGCCGAGATCAACCGCGTCGATCAAAAGCGCCATCTTGACGTCAAGGCAGACGTGTTCCCCGGCCTGATGAAGATGGTTAAGACCGACAGGGTAAATGGCGAAGACCGCGACACCACCCTTGCCACCCTGCGCCCAGCTGCGGGGGATTCGGACATCACCGCCCTTGACGGTGCAGGGTTCAAGATCACCAGCCGGACGGTCGCGGCCCAGGGTGTTGACCTGCAAACCGGTCTGAACAGCGCCGAGCTGCGGATGGTTCCGATCAACGCAAACGAACGGATCGCCGAGATCACAAAGTGGCTTGAGACACGGCCCCTACCAGATAACGTCAGTTTTGAATGGACCGGCGACCAAGAGGATCAGGCCGAAAGTCAGGCGTTCCTAAGCTCGGCCTTTACGGCCGCTTTGGGCTTGATGTTCATCATTCTGCTGGCGCAGTTCAACAGCATCTATAACTCTGTTCTGGTGCTGCTTGCTGTAGTTCTGTCGACCACAGGTGTGTTGATCGGGATGCTGGTGATGGATCAGACGTTTTCGATCATCATGACCGGAACGGGCATTGTTGCGCTGGCAGGGATTGTGGTGAACAACAACATCATCCTGATCGACACCTATCAGGAGTTCAGCCAGTACATGCCCCGGATCGAAGCGATCATTCGTACTGCCCAGGCCCGTATTCGCCCCGTTTTACTGACCACGATTACCACCATGGCAGGCCTTGCCCCGATGATGTTCGGCCTAAGTCTGGATTTTGCCAATGGGGGCTACACGATCGACAGCCCGACCGCCTTGTGGTGGAAACAACTGGCGACAGCCGTGGTATTCGGCCTTGGTATCGCGACGGTTCTGACCTTGATGTTGACCCCGTCCTTTCTGGCGGTGCGGGTCTGGGCCACCACCTATGCCCGCTGGATCGCGCGTCTGTTTGCGAAGATGTCATTGGGTCGCGCCAGTAAAGCGGCGCAAGATTGGGCCCTGCAAAAAGACGCTCAACGCCTCAAGACCAGTATCCTGATCTGGGACGAAGACCCTGTATCAAGCGCCCCGACATCAAAGCTGCGCGCGGCAGAATGATCTAGGCGGCAGCCAGGTCAGCCTGCTGCTGTCTAAGCTTGGGCATCGTGAACCCGACAAGTGCGACCGCAGCGGCCCCGCAAAGCGCGATGCTGACAACCATCGGCAATGCCGTGCCGTCAAAGAACGGTGTGGACAGGCCAATGCAAATCGCGCTGGTAAGCATTGTCAAACTGCCACTCAGCGATGACGCGATGCCAGCGCGCCTGCCATGCGCATCCAGCGCTGCCACCATCGCAGACGGGATCACAACGCCTAGAAAGGCATAGGCCAGAAACAGCCCGATCAGCAGCACCCACAGCCCGTCGAACCCAGCCATCTCAAGCGCTGCCAGGCTGGCCGCGCAAAGGGCAAAGCCGGTCACTCCGCGCCCGATCAGGGTGGCCAAGCCCCACTGATCTGCCAGCCGTCCTGCCATCTGGGTCGCCAGAAAAAAGCCCACGGCATTGAATGCAAAGGCCAGTGAAAATTCGGTTGGGGTCAGCCCGTAGGAGCCTGTGTAGACAAATGAGGCGCTGGAAACGAACAAAAAGAAGCTCGCCATCCCGAAGCCTGCAATAAAGGTCAGGCCAACAAACACCGGATCGCGCAGCAAGATGCCACAGCTGCGTGACAGCTCCTTGATGTTTACCTTCCGTCGCCGATCCTGCTTGAGGGTTTCGGGCAGCATCACCTGCGCCAGTGTCAGGCTCGCGGTCGCAAAAATGGCCATTACCAGAAAAATCTCGCGCCAGCTGCCAAAGGTAATAATCGCGCTGCCCGCCAACGGGGCCAGCATCGGAGAGATCGAAATCACCAACATGATCGCCGCCATCAGGCGCGTGGCCTGCGCGCCGGTGTACATATCCCGGACGATCGCACGCGGGATCACCATGACAGTGGCCCCACCGATGCCTTGGATCAAACGGCCTGCCACCAGCACTTCAATCGACGGTGCCGACGCACAGATGACAGCACCAACTGCAAAAATGCTCATACCGATCAGCAAGGTCTGCTTGCGCCCGATCTGATCCGACAATGGCCCGTAGACCAGTTGGCCTAGGCCATAAGCCAGGAAATAGGCCACCAAGGTCAGCTGGGCGCCTGAAATGGAAGTGCCCAAAGCCGCTTCGATTGCGGGAAGTGCGGGCAGATACATGTCGATGGCAAAAGGCCCTGTCACGCAAATCAGGCCAAGAAGAATGGCTGTGCGGAACATTCCGGTTTGCATTGTATTTCCTTTATTGGGACACAGGTTCGCTGCAGTGCAGAACTTGGCCAGCGTCATCTCGTTTAAACTGCCACCAATACGCGCCTGCTTTGGGCGGATTTGCAGCGATATTAGCTTAGGTCTTCGGATTGCTGACGCTGCCAAAGCTGTGCGTAGCGGCCGTTGCGCGACAGCAGATCATCATGGCTGCCCTGCTCGACAATCTCGCCCTTCTCAAGGACAACGATCCGGTCCGCCTCTGCGACGGTAGACAGGCGGTGCGCGATGGTCAGCACGGTGCGCCCCTTGCCTGCCTGACGCAGCGCGTCTTGAATTTCATGCTCTGTCTCGCTGTCCAGCGCGCTGGTCGCTTCGTCCAAAAGCAGGATCGGCGGATTTTTCAGCAACGTACGCGCAATGCCCACCCGCTGCTTTTCGCCCCCCGACAGCTTGAGGCCGCGTTCACCCACTGCGGTATCATACCCCTTGGGCAGGCTTTGGATGAAATCATGGATTTGCGCGGATTTCGCCGCTGCTTCGATATCAGCCTGTGTCGCCTCGTCGCGTCCGTAACCGATGTTGTACCCAATCGTGTCGTTGAACAGCACCGTGTCTTGGGGCACTACACCAATGGCCTTGTGCAGGCTGTTCTGGGTCACGTCGCGCACATCTTGACCGTCGATCTTCAACGACCCGCCCTGCACGTCGTAAAACCGGAACAACAACCGCCCGATGGTAGATTTCCCCGACCCGGTGGAACCGACAATCGCAACCATTTCTCCCGGTGCCGCCTCAAGCGAGATGCCCTTGAGGATCTCGCGATCCGGATCATAGCCAAAGCGCACGTTTTCCAATGTGACCCGACCCCCTTCGACCTTAAGGTCAGGTGCATTCGGTTTATCCGTGATTTCAGCAGGTTGTTCGAGCAGCGTAAACATCTGCCCCATATCGACCAGGGCCTGCCGAATTTCGCGGTAGACCGTGCCCAGAAAGTTAAGCGGGATCGTGATTTGCACCATGTAGGCGTTGACCATGACGAAATCGCCAACGGTCAAGGTGTCGTTTTGCACACCAATCGCAGCCATCACCATGACGACCACAAGCCCGCAGGTGATCAGCAAGGACTGGCCGAAGTTCAGGAACGCCAGCGAATAATTCGTCTTGATCGCCGCGTCTTCATATCCTGCCATGGCATCATCATAGCGCGATGCCTCGCGCTGTTCGGCCCCGAAATACTTGACGGTTTCATAGTTCAGCAGACTGTCGATGGCCTTTTGGTTGGCGTCCGTGTCCTGATCGTTCATCTGACGGCGCAGCTTTACGCGCCACTCCGTGACGGCAAAGGTAAACCAGACGTAAAACGCGATCGTGACGGCAACGACCAGCAAGTACCAGAAATCAAACAGCCAGGCCAAGATCGCGCCGGTCAGAATCAGTTCCAGGATCAGCGGACCGATCGAGAACAGCAAAAACCGCAAAAGGAAATCCACGCCCTTGACACCACGTTCTATAATCCGGCTGAGCCCACCGGTTTTGCGGGTAATATGATAGCGCATCGACAGCCTGTGGATATGCTCGAAGGTTTCAAGCGCCAGCATGCGCAAGGCGCGCTGACCAACGCGCGCAAAGACCGCATCACGCAGTTGCTGAAAGCCCACATTCATCGCACGCGCCACGCCGTAAGCCACTGTCAGACCAACGGCCCCAAGTGCAAGCACCGGTACGCCCTCGCCTGCCAGAATATCGACAGCCGCTTTGTAAATCATTGGAATCACGGCAGCAATCAGCTTGGAGGCGACCAGAAAAACCATCGCCCAGATCACGCGTTTTTTCACCCAAGACATGTCGGCGGGCCAAAGGTACGGGGCAACCTTTTTCAACACCAAAAGGTTTGACTGACGCTCTGCGGCAGCGACCATTTCTTCTTCGCTCATCGGAGTGTGGAGTGACTTTTTAGTGGTATCTTGGGCGCGGGCGGTATCGGCTGACATGAATGATCCTGAAATGCTTGAGCCACTACATAGGCCGCACGGCCCGCGGTTGCCAGAGCGTTGGGGAAATTGACTGGCCTGTTGCCAAAGGCCGGGTTCGGCGGCTTAGTCGGGCAACGAGAACACCTGACCGGGATATATCAAGTCAGGGTCACGGATCGAATCGCGGTTCGCCTCGACCACCCGTAGATAGAGCATCGGATCGCCGTAGCGTTCGCGCGCAATTGCCCAAAGTGTAGCCCCTTCCTGCACCGTTACCGCGCTGATCGGCCCATCATAATTTTCGGTGGCGCGGGCAAGCACATCGGGGCTTTCGCGCTTGAAGGGCGTTTCGACCCGGCTGATGACATTGCCCGCTTCGTTCAATTCGTCGACACGCAAGGTATAGATGCCTGTATCGATATCATCGATGTCGCCGCGCCAGCGACCCTGATCGTCAACGATCAACTTACCAACAGACCTGTTATCAAGATAGACCTGAACCGACGCCCCATCTGTCTGTGCACGCCCGGCAAGGCGGACGTCGCCCGTCTCGGAATAAGTGATCGTATCCAGCGCGATGTTGCCCGTCACTTCGGGAGAGGGAGACGCCAGCAATTCAACACCCTCAGGCGTCGATTTCAGCAAAGCCATCTGCTGCGCTGGTTCTGTGGCGGGGGCGGCTGGCGCGGGGGGGGCTGGTGCGGGATCAGCGGCCTGAGATTGCGCCATTTGCGCCGGCTCATCGATAGGGGATGGCGGCTCGGTCTGTTCCGCGACGACAGGTTCCGGTTCTATTTCTGCTGTCGGGGCATCCACAGATGCGGATTTGAGCGGTGCAAGGATCACCTCTTCCTGTGATACCGCCAAGGCCCCGTCACCCGATGCCTCAAGGTTAAGCACCTGGCCTTTTCCGTCGGGGGGCAAGATCGCCAGAGCCGCAAATTTTCCGGCGTTGTCGGCTTTGGTCGACGCGATTTCAACGCCATTGCTGATCACCATGACCTGACTGCCGGGTGCTGCACGCCCTGCAACAACTGTCATCCCATCTGGATCGCGGCGGACCTCGTCAAAACTGGGGGTCGCGGGTGCTGTTGCGGCGGGTTCTACTGGTTCTGCCTTGTCGACCACAGCTGTTGGCTGGGGGGTGACCAGGGCTGTTACAGGCTCGGGTGTGCTGCGGGAGGAGAGTAAATAGCCGACCACAGCAACACCTGCGGCCACAGCGACCGCGGTTGCTATCTGCGCAGCTTTTGCTTGAAACATCGACATGCCAGCATCCCTTTGGATTTCACCACATTGAGGACTTGTATCAAGCAGGTTAACAAGGGTCAAAATAGAGCTGCGCCCCCGCCTCACATTTGCTGACAAGGACACCCCCATGATACAGAAATCAGTTTGCGTTTTTTGCGGCTCACGCCCCGGGGATGATCCTGCCTATCTGGCCGATGCGCAAACAGTCGGACGCGGTTTGGCCGACAACAACTGGCGGCTGGTCTACGGTGCCGGTGATGTCGGGTTGATGGGTGCCGTTGCACGCGCGGCGCAAGACGCAGGTGCCACCACCTTTGGTGTGATCCCCGAACATCTGGTGAAATGGGAAGTCGGCAAGACCGATCTGACCCAATATATCGTCACTGAAACCATGCACGAACGCAAAAAAGTGATGTTCATGAACTGCAACGCGGTGGTTGTCCTTCCGGGGGGTGCGGGATCGCTGGACGAGTTGTTCGAGGTTCTGACCTGGCGGCAATTGGGCCTCCATCAAAAGCCAGTAGTTCTAGTAAATACAAAAGGTTACTGGGATCCGTTGATACAGCTTCTGGATCATGTCGTCGCCAAAGATTTCGCAGAAGAAACGTTGCTTGGTTATGTCACAGTGGTTGCAGATTCCACCGAAGCGCTGAACGTCTTGCGCGAAGCGTTGGGCTGACGAGGCCGGATCGCAAACGCAGATCTATCGACCGCAAACAATGCCAAACGACAGATCATCGGGTTCGGGCGCAGGTCGTATTTGACCGCACCATTCGGGCGCAACCGGGCAAAGATTCATGGCATCTGGATCGCAACCTTGCCTTTGGTCGGCCTGCCTGAGGCATGGCCAATGGCTGGCAATCATCCGCTAGAAACCTTGGCTATCGCCAGATCACAGGCCCCCGGACAGCCAAACGCTGTGTTGCTTGTTTACCACGCAGCAGGCTGCCTGATTGACACGAAAAAGCCCCACAGGTTGAACCTGCGGGGCTTTGTTTTGTCTAGTTGGTCTGAATTACATGCGCGAGGCGACGTTTTCCCAGTTTACGAGGTTGTCGAGGAAGTTCGTCAAATAATCCGGACGCGCATTGCGGAAGTCGATGTAATAGGAGTGCTCCCACACGTCGCAGCCCAGCAGTGCAGTCTGATCAAAGCAGACAGGGTTCACGCCATTTTCAGTCTTGGTGACCTTAAGGCTGCCGTCTGTGTCTTTTACCAGCCATGCCCAGCCAGAGCCGAACTGACCACCACCTGCGGCTTTGAAATCATCCTTGAACTTATCGACCGAGCCAAAGCTTTCGATAATGGCTTTTTCCAACTCGCCAGGCATCGTACCGTGCTCTGGCCCCATCATCTCCCAAAACTGGTTGTGGTTCCAAAGTTGGCTGATGTTGTTGAAAATACCGTTTTGCGCCACGGCCTTCGGATCATATGTCCCTTTAATGATCTCTTCCAAGGACTTATCGGCCCATTCCGTACCTTCAATCAGCTTGTTGCCATTGGTCACATAAGCATTGTGGTGCTTGTCGTGGTGGAATTCCAGCGTTTCCGCAGACATGCCTTTAAGCGCAAGAGCGTCGTGGGCATAGGGAAGATCGGGAAGTGAAAAAGCCATTTGGTGGGCCTCCGTTATTGAATTTCATCTAAGGTACATGAAGCGCGCACCGACGTAACGTCAAGGGCAAGGCCGCAAAGATCTTGGCCTTGCGCCATTGCGGTCGGAAGAACATCATATATCTTCTTAAAAGCCTAACACATAGATGCAGCGCTAAGTTCCATATCGCGGCCCCATCACCCTACCGGCGGTAATGATTGACCTCTGATCCCGGCTGCGCTGCGGTTTTGAGCAGATCAAACACATATTGAGCGACCGAACGGAAACAGACCAACTGTGCCGTTTCCGCGTCTACCATCCAGAACGCCGCTGGCACCTGCGCCAGACGGCTGCGACGGATCGTGCCGGGTTCAAAGGCGCCAGGGGACGTATCGACGGGTGCAAGCTTGGCCAGAACTTCGCGGATGTGCTTGCCCCTCAGGCGGAACACAGCGCGGGCGTCCGACACATTTACCGACATGGCATGGTTGCTGCCGATCGCATTGTTGAGCGTCTCTAGATGGGTGGCCACGTCAGCATGGGGGCAAATGACCAGCAGTTCATCCGGCGACATCCATGCGATGCCCTGATCTTGGTTAAGCTTGATCCCGCGCACTTCGGGCATATCAACGCCTGTGATCTTTTTCAGCGGTTTCTTAAGATATCCGGCACCCAGATCACCCCGCAGCGTGATCATCCCGACAGGATCAAGGGCGGTGATTTCGACGATGCCGTCTTTGTAGGCGGCGCCGTTCAATGCACTGATGGGCTCAGACATTCTGCTTCTCCCCTTCTTTATCGTAAAACACCGGATCGACGATTTTCGCGCTGTAGGTCTTGCCATCGGTGCCGGGGAAATCCAGCACCTCGCCCATGCGATCAGGCCCGTGCAGGACCAGCCCCATGGCAATGCCCTTGCCCAAAGTGGGCGAATGATAGGTAGAGGTGACGCGTCCGATCATGTTTCGCTGGTCGTTTTCGTTCTTGCCCTCGCCCACGGCATAGGCACCGTCTGGCAAAACGGACCCGTCCGTTGTCTCAAGCCCAACCAGCTTCCAACGGGTCGGGTCGACCATATGGCTGCGTTCTTGCGCACGCTTACCAAGGTAGTCTTCCTTCTTTTTCGAGATCGCCCAGTTCAGCCCCAGATCCTGCGGAATCACGGTGCCGTCCGTTTCGTCCCCGATCATGATAAAGCCCTTTTCGGCCCGCAAGATGTGCAGACATTCCGTGCCGTAAGGCATCACGCCCAGATCATTGCCGGCAACCATCAGCGCGTCCCAGAACGCCTGACCAAGACCGGCATCAACGGCGATCTCATAGCTTAGCTCGCCCGAGAAAGAGATGCGGTAGATGCGGCATTTGAAGCCGCCAAGTTCGCCATCGACCCACTCCATAAAGCCAAGTGCGTCTTTGCTGACATCCATACCACCCAGCTTTTCCAAGCACTTGCGGGCGTTAGGACCAACAACCGCGATCTGCGCATATTGTTCGGTGACATTGGCGACATAGACCTTGAAATCCCACCATTCGGTTTGCAGCCATTCTTCCATGTGCTGGTGGATGCGGTCCGCACCACCGGTGGTGGTGTGGCAAAGGAAGGTATCGTCATCAATGCGCGCAACCACGCCGTCATCAATCAGAAAGCCATTTTCAGAACACATCAATCCGTAGCGGCATTTGCCCGGTTTGAGGCTGCTCATCATTTTGGTGTAAAGCATGTCTAGGAATTTACCGGCATCCGGCCCTTTGACGATGATCTTGCCAAGGGTCGAGGCGTCGAGCAGACCCATCTTGTCTCGCGTATTTGCAACCTCGCGCATGACGGCATCATGGGTGCTTTCGCCGCTGCGCTTGTAGGCATAGGGCCTGCGCCACTGACCGACCGGTTCCCATTCTGCTCCGTTGACATCATGCCAATCATGCAACGGCGTGCGGCGCAGCGGTTGGAAGACATCGCCGCGGGCCTCGCCGCCAATCGCACCCAGTGATATCGGGTGATACGGTGGGCGGAACGTGGTGGTTCCGACGGTCGGTATATCCGCATCAAGCGCGCCCGCAAGGGTAGCAAGGCCGTTGATATTGCTGAGTTTACCCTGATCAGTCGCCATACCCAATGTCGTATAGCGCTTTGTATGCTCGACGCTGACAAAGCCCTCTTGGGCCGCGAGCCGCACGTCGGATACTTTCACATCGTTTTGATAATCGAGCCAGGTTTTCTCGCGCAGCTTTGCATTGGCACCCTGTGGCATCATCCAGACAGGGGCCAAGGGCGATTCCTCTTGACGTGCAGCATTTGGAGAGGTGGCACTCGCGGGCAGCTTGAAGCCCAGCGTTGTCACCACACCGTCGGCAGCCGCATGCGCGTCGTGCAAAATGTCATCAAGCCCGAAGAACCCCGCCGCCGCGCCAGCCGCAGTAACAAAGCCGTGGCCATCTGCGCCAGTCGGGGCATTGTCAACATCCGGGCGGAAGCTTGCCAGCGCACTGTCCCAGACCAGCTTGCCGCCGCAATGAGACCACAGATGCACAACAGGAGACCAACCGCCCGACATGGCAACCGCATCACACTCGATGGTTTCGAGCGCAGCACCTTCGCCAGCCTGGCTACACACAGCGACAGACGTCACGCGTTTGCCGCCTTTGACCGACGCTATGGCGTGGCCCATCATCACGCGAATGCCCAGTTCTTTGGCCCGCGCCATCAGGGGGGAATCTACGGGCAAGACGCGTGCATCGAGAATTGCGGGAACCGTCAATCCGGCCTCGACCAAGGCAATTGCCGTCCGGTACGCATCATCGTTATTGGTCACAACCACGGTCCGGTCGCCGACCGAGACACCGAAATTCACCAGATAATCACGCACCGCTGCGGCCAGCATCACACCGGGTATGTCATTGCCCGCAAAGGACAAAGGCCGCTCTATCGCACCGGTTGCCGTGATGATGTGGCCCGCGCGGATGCGCCATAGACGGTGCCGTGGACCTTTGGTTTTGGGTGCATGGTCTTTCAGGCTCTCGTATCCCAGAACATAGCCGTGGTCATAGACCCCCGCCCCCATGGTGCGCCTGCGCATCTGCACATTGTCCATCACCGCAAGCTCGGCCACCAGCGTATCAACGTGATCGGTGATGGATTTCCCCTCGACGCTGCCGCCATCGACAGGCGCGCGTCCCCCCCAGTGGGCGGTTTGTTCCAACAATATCACCTTGGCACCTGACAGTGCCGCCGTGCGCGCAGCTTCCAGGCCTGCAACACCGCCGCCGATCACCAACACATCGCAAAAGGCGTGGAAATGTTCGTAGGTGTCGTCGTCGCGGTCTTTGGGCGCTTTGCCAAGACCGGCGGAGTGACGGATGATCGGCTCGTAAACGTGCTTCCAGAAGGGACGCGGGTGAATGAACATTTTATAGTAGAAACCGGCGGGCAGGAACCGGCTGAGGTGCGTATTGATCGCGCCCACATCGAATTCAAGGCTTGGCCAGTGGTTCTGGCTTGCAGCCTCCAGACCGTCAAAAAGCTCGGTTGTGGTGGCGCGCTGGTTGGGTTCAAACTGCCCGCCGCGACCAAGGTTCATCAGCGCATTGGGTTCTTCCGGGCCAGCGGCAACGATGCCACGGGGACGGTGATATTTGAACGACCGCCCCACCAGCATCTGGTCATTGGCCAGCAGTGCAGAGGCAAGCGTGTCGCCTTGATATCCGCGCAACTGTTTGCCGTTGAACGAAAAACTGACAGCTTTGGATTTGTTGAGCAGGCGGCCGCCTGTGGCAATTCTGGTGCTCATGGGATCAAACCTTGGAGTTTGCGGAAAGCGCGGGCGCCTCCGGCGGGAGTTTTCTTGGCAAAATGAAGCAGCGGCATTCAGGCACCTTCTGGCGGGTGCCACTCGGGACGTCGCTCTGCGATTTTGTCGATGATGTCCTGGGGGACCGTGCTGGTTTGGGCGGTGTAGGTGCCAAACATCTCAAGCGTCACCGTATCGCGGGCTGCGTGGAACCACTTGCCACAGCCGTAGACATGCCGCCAGCGTTCGAAATGGACCCCTTTTGGATTGTCACGCATGAAGAGGTAGTTTTCGAAATCATCATCCGAGGCACCGGGACCAAAGCGGGTCAGGTGGGCTTCGCCATGGGCGTGGAATTCGGTTTCCTCGGCGGTGACGCCGCAGTTTGGACAGGTAAGGATCAGCACATCAAGCTCCTTGGTAGACGAGGGGCGAACGCAAAAAGGCCGGCCCAATGGGGCCAGCCTTTCAAAACATAAAGATCGAAAAGTGTATTAGTTGCCGGTTGCCGCGTCTTTGACGGCGTCTGCTGCGCCCTCGACTGCATTTGCAGCGGCACCTGCCCCTTCGACGGTGACATTAATGTCGTCTGACGAAGTGAACGGGTTCGCACCTGAGAATACAAAATATCCAAGCACCAGTGCGAGCACCAAGAGTGCGCCAATGATAAATCCTGTAGTTGTCCCGCTGGTTTTGTTGATTGTTGTGTGCGACGGTTGGTTGTTATCTGAAGTGGCCACGGATGCATTCCTTTGCATAATCCAATTGCAAGGATAACACCGCGAGCAGCACTTCGGTTCCGGCCAGCAAATTTATCATTTCGAGCAGTCATCAACATCAATGCGCCACCCCTGCGGCAACGCTTTCGTCGATGAACCGGCCCTCTTGGAAACGGTTCAGACCGAAGGCGTCGGTTAAAGGAGAGCGGCCTTTCGCCATCAACTCGGCCATTGCCCAGCCAGAGCCTGGAATTGCCTTGAATCCGCCGGTGCCCCAGCCGCAGTTGATGAACACACCCTCGACCGGAGTTTTTGACAGGATCGGAGACCGGTCACCTGTCACGTCCACAATGCCGCCCCATTGGCGCAGCATCTTGAGGCGGGAGACCATGGGGAAGGTTTCGATCAGGGCGCGGACAGTTTCTTCGATATGGTGGAACGAGCCGCGTTGGGTGTAGTTGTTGTAGCCATCCGTGCCGCCGCCGATGACCATCTCGCCCTTGTCCGATTGCGACATGTAGCCGTGCACGGTGTTGGCCATCACAACCACGTCCATGCAGGGTTTGATCGGCTCGGATACCAGCGCCTGAAGCGCTACGGATTCAATCGGCAGCCGGAAGCCCGCCATGTCGGCCAGATGGCCAGAGTGGCCCGCAACCACCATACCAAGCTTGTCGCAATCGATATCGCCCCGATTGGTGGACACCCCAACGACCTTGCCACCTTCCGAGCGGATGCCCGTCACTTCGCATTTCTGGATCACGTCCATGCCCATGTCAGAGCAGGCCCGCGCATAACCCCAAGCCACAGCATCGTGGCGCGCTGTGCCACCACGGGCCTGATAAAGCCCGCCCAGAACGGGATAGCGTGGGCCGTCAATGTTGATGATCGGCACCAGCTCCTTGACCTTCTCGGGGCCGATGAATTCCGTCGTAACCCCTTGCAAGGCGTTGGCATGGGCGGTGCGTTGATAGCCGCGTACCTCGTGATGCGTTTGGGCCAGCATGATCACACCGCGCGGGCTGAACATGACGTTGTAGTTCAGGTCTTGGCTCATCGTTTCAAAGAGCGAGCGGGATTTTTCGTAGATCGCGGCCGACGGATCCTGGAGGTAGTTCGAGCGGATGATCGTTGTATTGCGCCCCGTGTTGCCGCCGCCAAGCCAGCCTTTTTCAAGGATCGCCACGTTGGTGATCCCAAAGTTCTTGCCAAGGTAATAGGCCGTCGCCAGCCCGTGCCCCCCTGCCCCGATGATGATCGCGTCATAGCGCTTTTTAGGTTGCGCGTCGCGCCAGGCCCGCTGCCAGCCGGTGTGGTGGCGCAAAGCTTCTCGGGCGACGGCGAAGACGGAATATTTTTTCATTTTGGCGGTCCCCGGCATGGATTCGCGCACTGCTGCGCGTTTTGGTTCTTTCTGGGCGCGTAGGCAAAAAAGAGGATACTGCGCGCGGCACTCCTTATCAGTTTTACGACATCGCCTGCAATCGGGCAAAATAGCCGCAGCGATACGGCGATATGGCCCCTTTTGTAACAGCCCAACACCGTTTAGACGTGCGGGCGAACAAAGTATTGGATGCGACCCCTATGAGTTTTTGGATCATCGCCGCCTCTGGCGCCGCCCTTGTGACAGTCTTGCTGATCCGCGCCCTCTGGCGTGGGGCGACTGCGCCTGAGCCGACGCGGGTTGAACAGGACTTGCAGGTATACCGTGATCAGTTGGCCGAGGTCGAACGCGAAGTTGCGCGCGGGGTATTGCCACAGGAAGACGCAGCGCGGGCCAAGACCGAGATTTCGCGCCGTATTCTTGCCGCCGATACCAGCAGGGGGGAAGCTGTCCAACCCGGTGCGAAACCGTCAAAGTTCTTGATGGCCGTTATTGCTGTGGTGTTGGTGGGGGGATCTCTTTTTGCGTATCTGTCGCTTGGGGCACCCGGTTATGGAGATCTGGCATTGCAAGATCGGATCGCCTTTGCCGAGAACCTGCGCGAGACGCGGCCAAGCCAAGCCGATGCTTTGGAAGATATGCCAAATGCCAACCTCGGGGCTGAGCTGAGCCCCGAATACGAAGCCCTGTTGACCCGCTTGCGCGAGACAGTGGCGAAGCGCCCTGATGATGTGCAAGGTCAGACCTTGCTGGCCCAAAACGAAGCGCGTGTCGGCAATTTTGCCGCTGCCGCGGATGCACAAGCGTCTGTGGTGCGTCTGAAAGGCACTGACGCATCGGTCGAGGAAGTCACAAATTATGCCGAGCTGATGATCATGGCCGCAGGTGGCTATGTGTCACCCCAGGCAGAGGATGTATTGGGCGCGGTTTTGACCCGGGACGCCGAAAACGGAACCGCGCGTTACTATTGGGGGCTGATGCTGATCCAGACCGGGCGGCCAGATCAGGGCTTTCGGATCTGGGACGGATTGTTGCGCCGTGGCCCGGCGGATGCGCCCTGGATTGAACCGATCCTGGGTCAGATTGAACCCGTGGCCGAACTGGCCGGTGTCGACTACGCGATCCCCGAGATTGGTGACGGCGCACTGCGTGGTCCATCCGATGGCGATATCGAGGCCGCGCAGGACATGACCCCCGCCGAGCGGATGGAGATGATCGGATCGATGGTGGATGGCTTGTCAGAGCGTCTGGCGACGCAAGGCGGCCCCGTAGAAGACTGGGCGCGGTTGATCTCAAGCTTGGCCGTCTTGGGTCAGACAGACCGTGCGCAAGCCATCTATGACAACGCTATGGAGGTATTTTCCGATGACCCCACAGCAATGGACATTATCTTTCGCGCAGGCGAAAGGGCGAGCCTCGCCCAATGATATATGACGATATCACTGAATTTGCCGCAGCACTTCCCCCGATGCAGGCGTTGATCGGCCTGGATCTGGGCGAGAAAACAATCGGGGTTGCCGTGACGGACAGCTTTTTGTCTGTTGCCACCCCGCTTGAAACGGTGCGGCGCAAGAAATTTAGCCTTGATGCGGCACGCTTGACCGAGATTATCGCGGTGCGGCGCATAGGCGGGCTGATTTTGGGTCTGCCGCGCAATATGGACGGCTCTGAAGGGCCGCGTTGCCAATCCACGCGGGCGTTTGCGCGCAATTTCGACAAACTGGGTGACATTGCCATCGGATTTTGGGATGAACGGCTTAGCACAGTGGCCGCGGAACGCGCCTTGCTTGAGGCGGATACGTCACGAAAGCGTCGCGCAGAGGTGATTGACCACGTCGCGGCGGGCTATATTCTGCAAGGTGTACTGGACCGTTTGCGGGTGATACGTGCGCAGGGAGATATGCGATGAGCGATAACATCTGGAAACGCGACGAGGTCGAAAGCCCCTGCGTCAAGCTGTGTGTCGTGCATCCTGAAACACGTCTTTGTACCGGATGCTTACGCTCGATTGACGAAATCACGGCATGGTCGCGGATGAGCGCGGAAGCGCGTCGCGCGGTTATGGCCGAACTGCCCACTCGGGCGGGGGCGCACTCGAAACGTCGCGGCGGTCGGGCCGCAAAGCTGAGCAGACGGCAGGATTTGACGTCCTAGCGGGCAACATTGTACAAAAATTCCAAAACGTGTTGGCTGGTCTGTGCACCTTCAAAGGCGATGGGTGCGTAATTGTCATTCGCCGATGGACGCAAATCTGTTGGCTGAAACTGTTGCGCCAGAACCCAGTAAGAGGTTTTGAACCCTTCAGGTTTTAACGCAATTACATTTGTGAGCGCGTTTTTAACGTCGACTGTCATTATTCTGCCTCTTGTTTTTACTCGCCAAGATGATTCTGTCTCATGGCTCATTTATCGGGGTTAACCCTTCCGATCTTGTTAATTGACCCCGAAGTTAAGGCGAGAATGGGGCAAGAGCATGGAATTACTGCGCAAAAGCGAACCAATCGTCTTTGATTGTTTCCCAGAAGACTCGCGTATGCTTAATCGTGAGACAACCAAGCCTGTGCGCCCCCTGCCATCAGAGGCCGGAAATAGGCGATCATCCTGCCTTCAATGGGCGCCGATTGATCCGGCGCGAAAGCGGCAACCCCGTGCAACAGATGTCTGTGCAAGAGGATCGCCTGACCCGGCTTCACAACAATCGGCACCGGATCAATTGTTTCAAACACCTGCCGACGCGCGACCTGATACGCATCAGTCAGATCGACAGTTTCAGGGTCACGGCCTGCAACAGCGCGGCGCAGCGCCGGCCCCATGATCAGGTGACTGGCTGGCCAGACCATGAGCGGCGCGGCATCCGCATCATTCAGCGGCAGACCCAAGATAAACCCGTGCCATTCGCGCAAGTAGCGCCTGCGCAACGGCCCCTCGGGCAGCAAACCGTCAACATGCGCAGCATGGCTCAGAGACCTGAAACGATGCGCGGCCTCGGTTTCGTCCATATCCTGACGGGGATAGCCGGGATAGACGACCGACAGTTGGGCGCGGTGCCAAGTGTCTGGCGCAACCACATGATCGCGCCAGCATCCTTCAAGCGGTGCGCCGTTGATGCTGCCATCGGGATCATTCGGCAAAGCGTCGACCCCCACAAACCACGTCGCGTCATGGCGCAGATTGGCGGCGCGCTGCACCGGGTCTTGCACAGTATCCATAGCGACATCATGAGCAGCTTGCGCCCACTGTAATACCGACGCCTCCGCATCGAAAACCTTGAAACCGTCTGGGGGCCAGCGTGTCAAAACCCCAGCGACTTGCGCAACATGTTGAGGGCAACGAGGATCAAAAACACCGCAAAGATACGTTTCAGCGGTTTCGGATCCATCGAATGGGCCAGTTTCACCCCAAGCGGCGCGGTGATCAGCGTCATGGCGATCACGATCGCAAAAGTCGGCAGATTAACAGCACCGATTGTAAACGGCGGACTGTTTTCCCCCGGCGCAACCAGCAGAAATCCTATCACCGAGGGCACTGCAATCAATACGCCAAAGCCCGCCGCAGTGGCCACGGCGCGGTGAATAGGCACGTTAAACAGGCTCATCAACGGGACGCCAAAGCTGCCCCCCCCGATCCCCATGAGCACCGAGAGAAACCCAACAGCAGGCGACAGGGTCGCACGCGTCATCCCCCTCGGCATCGCCTGCGCCAAGCGCCAATACGGCCTGCCAAAGGCCATGTACAGGCCGACAATCAATGCAAGTCCGCCAAAAATACCCTGCAAGACAGAGGTACGCAGTTGCGCAACAGTCAGCATTCCGATCACCGCCCCAACCACAATCCCCAGAGCCCAAGTCTTGAGAATATGCCAATCCACGGCACCTTTTTTGTTGTGGCTATGCACCGATCGCAGCGAGGTCACGATAATGGTTGCCAAGGACGTAGCCAGACACATTTGCATCAACTGCGGGCCGTCATAGCCAAGGGTCTGGAAAGCGTAGAAAAATGCAGGGACCAGGACGATACCGCCACCGACCCCCAAAAGCCCCGCCAAAACCCCCGCAAAGGCCCCGATAACCATGATCAACGCGATCATCTGGATTAAAATTGTGGTATCGGGCATGCACAGTCTCCTTGATGGGTTCGCCGCTTTGCTACACCGCTTCTTGCGCCTCTGCCAGCGTTTGCATCGCATCCAGCGCGTCCAGCAAAACCTGACGGTCCGCCCCCGGGCCTGAGGCGTTTTCAGACAGCATCCGCCGCCAGATACGTGCTCCGGGCCGCCCCGCAAAGAGCCCCATCATATGACGCGTGATCTGGTTGAGCCGCCCGCCCGCATCAATATGCGCATCGATATAGGGCAGCATCCGCTGCACCGCGTCCTCGGCTGTGGTATCTTCGCCCTTGCCAAAAATGCGCCGATCCGCCTGGCACAAGATATCGGCCGGGTTGTGATACGCGCTGCGCCCGATCATCACGCCGTCCAGCCCCCCTTCTAGAAAGCTTTCGGCCTGATCAAGCGAGGTGATTCCGCCGTTCACCGAGATGTGCAGGTTTGAAAACAGCCCTTTCATCCGGTGCACCAGATCATAATCCAGCGGCGGAATGTCGCGGTTTTCCTTGGGGCTCAACCCTTTGAGCCAGGCCTTGCGTGCATGGACCGTCACCCGTTCGCACCCTGCACCCACGATATGAGCCAGAAATTCGGGGAGTATTTCTTTGGGATCCTGATCATCGACCCCAATGCGGCACTTTACTGTGACGTCAACATCAACCGCACGGCGCATGGCACCCACGCATTTGGCGACAAGCGCCGGTTGCTCCATCAGAATCGCGCCGAAACTGCCCGATTGCACACGGTCGGACGGGCAGCCGACATTCAGGTTAATCTCATCATACCCCGCCTGTGCAGCCAACCTTGCGGCTTCGGCCAACTCATCGGGATCGGACCCGCCAAGTTGCAGCGCCACAGGATGTTCTTGAGGACTGTGATCCAACAAATGAAACGCCCGCCCACGCACAAGCGCCGGCGAGGTCACCATTTCAGTATACAGCAGCGCATGCCTCGACATCAGCCGATGCAGATATCTGCAATGGCGATCCGTCCAATCCATCATCGGCGCGACGGATAAACGGGACGCATTGAGAGCATTGTATTTTTTATCTAAATCAGCCATTTACCGCTCAGTCATCCGTCCCGTTCTTGTCTCATATGTTGTAATTCTCGTCCATTTTTGGCATGGTTTTCAACAAATGTTGTAACTCAGGCCTCATGTTGTAACCCGATGGGTACCATCATCAAGCGCAAGCGGAAAGACGGCTCCACTTCCTGGCTCGCCCAAATCGCGATCCAGCGAGCAGGCAAGACGGTTTTTCGCAAGAACCGTACCTTCGAGCGCCGCTCGATCGCCGCTGCCTAACTCAAGAAGCGCGAGAAGGACTTGGCGAAACCCGGTGCGTTGGGGGACTTCCGCGCAGGCGACCACAAGCGCCGTGATGTAACCCTCGCCGATGCCATAGCATAAATATGTTGATGATAGCGGAAAGGCAATCGGTCGGACTAAGTCCCAAGTGCTCAAGAGCATCAAGAATTTCGACATCGCGGGCAAGCCGTGCGCTGAGATCGACAGCGCAGACATCGTCGCCTTCGCACAGGAAAAACTGAAGTCGGGCATGACGCCTCAAACGGTGTCAAACTACCTTTCTCATATGAGCGCAGTCTTCACCGTGGCAAGACCTGCGTGGACCTATCCCCTGAACGAGAAAGCAATGCGCTACGCCCTGATTGTCGCGAAGAAGCTTGGCCTGAGCCAGAAGAGTCGGCATCGGGACCGGCGGCCGACGCTGCACGAGCTTGATCGCTTGATGACGCATTTCCTCGACCGGTCGCTCCGACGCCCCTCCTCCGTACCGATGCACCGCGTCATGGCCTTCGCCATCTTCTCGACCCGTCGGCAAGAGGAAATCACACGCATTAAATGGGCCGACCTCGATCACGACGGCAAACGTGTGCTGGTTCGGGACATGAAGAACCCGGGCGAAAAGATCGGTAACAACGTGTGGTACGACCTTCCTGATCCAGCGCTCGCGATCATCGAGGTAGTGCCTCGGCATTCAGACCGGATCTTCCCCTACTCTACCGACGCGATCAGCGCTTCCTTCACACGCGCCAACCAGTTCCTCGGCACCAAGGATCTACGCTTCCACGATCTTCGGCATGAAGGCGTCTCACGCATGTTCGAGATCGGTTACAACGTTCCGCATGCTGCTGCTGTCTCAGGGCACCGATCTTGGATATCGCTTAAGAGGTACACGCACCTGCGCCAGACGGGTGACAAGTACGAAGGCTGGGGCTGGACAATGGAAGTCACCATACACGACCCAAAGCAGCGAAAGAGAAGGCCAGCTCGACTTCCGGCAACCTGAAGGTTTTTCGATGCGGGCCGTGGCGTAACAGTGGCTGCCAGGAGATGGCGGCCCGCGTTGACAAACCTCGGAAGGACGAAGCCGCGGGTGCTTGGTGAGACTATGGGGAAAGCAGGCTGACGGTCGATGCGACG
>JAGXHA010000033.1 GCA_024636475.1 Roseobacter sp.
GATCATGGCTCGCAAAAATAAGTAATGCATTTATGACCAGAGGTTTTTGTCACACCCCATCGGCAGCAATGCAGACGAAGCGGACGTTGGCTTTGGCGGCAGAGTGGACGGTGCCCACTCAGATTAGCCAACGACCCTGTTGAGAGTTCTCAAGCCTGCCTGCCCCCGGAAGTGGGGTTGTCGGTAAACGACCTGGCCATTGCGGGAGAGAAACATGTGGCCGCGCACGTAGTGCAGCGTAAGCGGTGTATTGACCCCATCCTTCCGCACTGAGGTTTGTTCTGCGATTGAGGCCCTTCAATGATTTGAGGGAGTTTCTCGATGGTAGCTACAAGCGAGTTTCTCACACCTGTGCCTCGGCGCTCAGACGGCAAGCGGGAGTGGCCATTGGATCTAAAGGCCCGGGTTGTGGCGAAGACGTTGATCGAGGGTGAGACGGTCAAGGGGGTGGCTGGGCGCTATGATTTGATCCCGAGCACAGTTTCGGATTGGCGTCGTATGGCGCGGCAAGGCAAGCTGGCAGTGCAAGATGGGGCCGCACCGTGGCGGTAGTATTCGCCCTGCTGTTCCCAATCTGCGACGTGGCCATCGGCTTTTCTCCCTATGTGTTGAGTTGCTCGATAATGCTGGTCGCAGCTGTCACCCCGGCCACAAAGGTTGTCCCCAATCTTTTTCCCCTGTCCCTGCGGTCCATTCCTCGCGAGACAAAAGAGCGGTCTGCCCCTCTTCGCTGCGCTAAGCCTGCGGCTCCCTCCGGTGTGTCCGGGCCTTGCCCAGCTGCAAAGTGACCATCATTGCAACGCAAACAAGGAGAAAAGCAATGATCACGAACTGCATCAAATTCACCAGCGCCGATATCGAAACCGCAAAAGGCATCGGCTCAATCTCAACCCTGACTTTCGACCTCGACATCACGGTTGGACCTGTCGCCAGCTCCAACCCGATGGCCCCGACGCACCGCGTCCTCGGCCGCTCCCCCGCGGCAAACTAGTCGAATGCGGTGGCATCTGGAAGAAGCAGAACAAAGACACCGGCTCTGACTACTTCACCCTGACGGTCCTTGATCACGCCTTCAACGCCAATCTTGGCAAGGCTGCGAGCCAGGATGACATGTCCCTGCAGGCCATCATCCCCTGGGGTCCCAAAGACGCCGCGTGCACTGAGATTTCGGAAAAATCACAGAACGTGTTTGGTGGGTTTTCTGGATGCTGTGCCACGATCAAATGGTTCAGGGTATATGTCCGAAATGTGCAGCATTGTTCGGACTCGCGTTTGTCCGAAACTTGTGGCATATTTCGGACATGACAGATGATGCACAAACCAAAACACTGCCAGATCGCTTGCGCGCGCGCATAGATGACGCGCCGCGCCAAGTGTGGACGCCGGCCGATTTTGCTGACATTGGTGGCCGTGCCGCCGTCGACAAGGCTCTGCAACGCATGGTCGCGTCCGGTCAGCTGCGTCGCATTGAGCGCGGGCTTTATGACAAGCCATCCCAGAATGCACTGACAGGAAAATCAACTGTACCAGACTACCGCGCTGTCATCGATGCGATCGCGCGCCGTGATCAAGTCCGGTGGTTGGTTGATGGCATGACGGCTGCCAACACACTTGGTCTTACCAACGCTGTGCCAGCCAAGATCGAGGTGCTGGTCGACGCACGCCTCAAGCCGATCACATTGGGCAATCAAAAGATCGTATTCAAACATGCGGCCCCAAGTCGTCTATATTGGGCTGGGCGTCCTGGCATGTATCTGGTTCAGTCCTTGCACTGGCTACATGATGTTATGTCAAATGATATCGAAGGGGAGGCTGTTCGCAAAACGGTGCGTCGCATGCTTGCCGATAAGGACACTGGTCCGGCTCTTTTGGATGATCTGAAGGCAGGCCTGTCGGCTATGCCGATCTGGATGCAGGGCATTTTGCGTGGGCCTCTATTTGAGCCGTTCGAGGGAGCTCAGCGATGAGTACGCAAGGTTTCCAGAAGATTATTGTTGCCAGCGTTGCAGATCATGCTGATCTGTTTCTGACCACTGCGAACAGGCTAAGCGCGCCGTTGATTAATATCGAGAAAGACTTCTGGGTCTGTTGGACCCTCAATGCGCTCTATCATCGGCTGCCCGCCGGTGGTCCCCGGCTTTTGTTCAAAGGGGGGACATCCTTGTCAAAGGCCTATGGGTTGATTGATCGGTTTTCCGAAGACATCGACGTCACGGTGTTCCGCGATGATCTTGGCCATGTCGAAACGCCAGAGGCATTGGCTGCGCTCTCTGGGAAGAAACGCAAAGCTGCCATTGAGGCAATTCAAAGTGATTGCCAAGAGTACATCATGGGCCCGCTTCTGGCAGAGCTATCCGAGCCGATCGCCGAAGACGCCGGTGGAGAAGGTCGGATTGAAGTCGATCCGGATGATGGCACAGGACAGACACTCCTTGTCTGGTATCCACGGGTCGACGGGTCCGACACTAGATATGTTCAAGCGGCTGTCAAAATCGAGTCCGGTGCGAAATCAGCTCTCGACCCCAACAGCCCAAAGATGATCCGTCCCTACATCTCAGACGACTTGGACGGCATCGATCTTGATGTCCCAGACGTTTGGACCATCGATGCTGAGCGTACCTTTTGGGACAAGGTTGTCATCTTGCACGGGCTGCAGAACTGGTTTGATTCGCGCGGCGAGTTAAAGCAGGACGGGCAGCGCATCTCGCGCCACTACTACGATCTGCATTGCATGTTGGATACTGAAACGGGCAAGGCCGCTGTGGCTGACCTTGAGTTGGGCGCGGACTGTGTGGCCCACGCGAAGAAGTTCTTTAACCGCCCTGACTTCAATCTTGGCACGGCAGAGCCCGGAACGTTTTCTCTCTTACCATCTGATGACATGGCCGGGTGGTTGATGGGTGATTACAAAAATACTGAAGCGATGATCTTTGGCGAAACCCCATCCTTCGATGCAATCTTGGCGTCGATTGGGTCTCTCGAGGAACAACTGAACCAACCATGATCCTGTGAATTTGAGGCTGTGATCAAATGTTGCGCGGCGGTATTGCTATAACATCCTGTCTCATGTCGTTCGTATTCCACTGTGCAGCGCACGCAATGTGTACAGGATCAGGCTCGCAAAACGTTTCGAAGCTGACCGTTTTGTCCCAGCCGACCTTCAATATTTGAGCTCAAAACGGGCGTCTCGAGCGCTCCTCATCATTTCTTTCCGGGGTTGCGTCCACCACTTCCGTTCGCCTGCGAAGTCGATGGATCATGAATGAAAAGTCACGCTTTCGGAAACGGGAACGCGGTCCATCCGCACGCGGTTGCCCGGCGCCTCCTCATCGGGATAGCCGAACGATATGCCGAACAGCAATTTCTGAGTTTCGGGGATGGCGAGTAACTCGCGGACGGTCCCGGCGAAGAAGCCCAGCATGGTCTGCGGGATGCCGCCCAACCTCCGCGCCGCGAGCGACAACAAAAACGTCTGGCCGTACATACCGATATCGCCACCTACCCGGACATTGTCGCCGAAAGAGGGCATGAAGAGCAATGCGACCTGCGGGGCCCCGAAGAACGACAGGTTCCTTGCGGCGGCCCGGTGGCGGCCATCCATGTCTGCCCGCATGACGTTCATCGCCTCGAAATAGGCTTTCCCCTGGGCTTTCTGGCGTCCAAGGTAGGGCTCGACATATTCATCCATGTCGAAGCTGAAGTCCGGAGTGTGGCGACCGGCGTCGTTATCCGAGTGCATCGCCTCCGACAGCTCCGCCAGCTTCGCCCCCCGAACGATATGCGTATGCCAGGGCTGGGTGTTGCAGTTTGACGGCGCATTCTGCGCGTCCTGCAGCACCTCTTGCAGCACCGCGTCGGGGACGGGTGTCGGCAGGAAGCCGCGATAGGATCGCCGGGTGCGAACTGTCTCTTCTAACGAGAGGGTGGCAGAGGCGGCCAGCGTGAACGCGGCGGTGTCCTTCGGTATGGTCATGATCGTGGTTCCAATTTTAGGGGGAGGCCCCGCCCGCGAGGGACTCGGGGGCGGGGCCGGAAAAACGCGGGAGCCCCGGTATCAGGCAACCCCGTTGTACTCGCGATTGAGCGCCGGGAGATCAGAGGGCATCAACGGGCGATCGAAGCTCTGGATCCGCTTGAAGATCTTTTCACGGGCCTCAACTCTCTTGGCCTCGTTCGCCAGCGTCAAGCCTTTGCGCATAGTCTCGGCGTCGTAGTCGCAGCAATAGCCTGGGGAGGCGGGCTGATGGCGCCAGCTCTCCGCCAGAGACCCCGTGTCAAGCGGTTCGAACCCGACCGTTTTTACGATCTCCATGGCGATCCGTTTGGACTCGGCATCGTCGCCGGCCACGGCGATCGCCAGGCGCTCGCGCGCACCTTCCCCAGTCCCCTTGGTAGCAAGCGACTCCGAAAGGATGTTGTTGAATGCCTTAATGATCGGGCGTCCGATTTGCTCGGAGACCCAAATACTCTCGACCTTGCCCGCCTCCAGCTCCGCAATCCGCAGATCGCGCAAATCGGGATAGTAGTTACTGGTATCGATGATCGGGACTCCGGCCGGGACGCCGTCGAAGAAGTCGTCCGGCAGTTTCGCCAAAGCGGTCAGCGGGATCGACAGCACGATCGCCTCCGCGCTTTTCACGGCCCCACGGGCGTCGCTGGGGATGGCACCGATCTCGCCAGCGAAGTCGCGCACAGCGTCGACCCCCCGCGAATTTGCGACCCGAACTTCGTGGCCCGCGACCGCCAGTTTTCGGGCGATGGTGCCCCCGATATCTCCCACGCCGATGATGCCGATTTTCATGCTCTGTCCTTACACATTATCTGTTGCCACCCCATATGCGGAGAAGTATAAAATTTCGCAAGAACGCACCAAAAAGTTAGATACCCACCAAAAGGTAAGTTTTATGGATCGCGACTGGCGATGTGAAGATCCCAAGCAGCAGCTCGTCTGGGCCGCCGCGACGAGCGAGACGCTGCGCGTGCTTGAAGGCAAGTGGAAGATTGTGATCATCGTTCAGCTGTTCGCTGCTATGGGGCCGCTGCGGTTCTCCGAGTTGGAACGGCGGGTCGAAGGCGTGAACCAGAAGATGCTGATTCAGCAGCTTCGACAACTTGAGGAAGACGGGATCGTCACCCGGAAGATCTACCCTGAGGTTCCGCCCAAGGTGGAATACACTCTCAGCGAGATGGGAATTGCCCTCGGCCCGTCGATCAAGGCACTCATCGACTGGGCATTCCTTCGGTGCGAGGCACCGGGCGAGAAAGCCTAAGACGAACGCGAGGCGGCGACCGAAAACTGAGGTAAGCTGGGTTAAGCAGTTCGTGAATGGACTATCACTGATAGTTATATCCTTGCCCACCGATGGAACGGCAGGCTTCGTCCCGCATCGTGGTCACCACGACGGAGGGTAGTGAATGATCGGTAGGGATTTTCGCCGCCCGCACTAGCTTGAAGGATCGGTTAGGCGGTCCGCGCTGCGGACAGTCACGAATAGGTCGGTGAAGGTCTGCTATCTGGGGTTCACCGGTCAAAACTCAACCGTTTCTGTCACCGGCGGAAAGGACGGTATTTGCGCCACACATTGTGACCACGGAAGGTTTTTGTCCGGTAGCATCCATTTGCAACCTGTACGGCGAAAGTTAGGACCGAACCCAAGTGGTTAGTCGCATTTTGACACAGCTTGAATGCGTCGGCTCCAGTATCCGGCAACGGCGTCCGCAATCCGATCCGGCAGATCGTCAATCCTGTCTTGGTTCAGGAACTCGCCCAGCATCATGCCACGCATGATCGCCATAATATCCATCACAAAAACTGATGCCGTCTTGTCGTCCAAGACGCTACTCTCGTTCACAATATCCACGAGAAGGTTGTAGATCTCTTCGTTGATCTTTGCGCTTTCAGAACTGGCCGTCAGCGTGGGGTCGAGCAGAATTAGCTGAAGCGTCAGTTTGGGGCGCTGCAGTCGGTGCAAAGTCAAAGCCTTAGAAAAACCGATCATGGCCTCTAAGCCGGAGCATTCTTCGATTGCGTCGTGGCTTACCTTCATGAACTCGTGCGCTTCCCGCGCAATGAGGGCGCTGATGATCGATTGCTTGTCCGAGAAGTATTGATACACGCTGCCGGGGCTGACTCCGGCGACTTCGGCAATCATATTCGTGGTTAGAGTTTCCGCTCCACTCGTTTCTAAAATGCGAGCGGCGGCTTCAATTACGTCCGCCACCAGTTGCCTTGCCCTTGCCTGCTTGGGAGTTTTTCTAAGCAAAACAGACCTTTGTGAACAGCATCAGAGCCATAACTCGATGCGAGTAGTAAATGTGAGCGCAAACTCGCATTTTATAGTTAATGAAACTAACACAGGCAAGACTTCAAGATGTTTCTGAAACCTAAAGAAAAGCAAGAAGGCGACCCCTTTTTCAACCTGCGGGACTACTTGTTTGGCTACAACTTGGGTGCTGCCACCATACAAATAGTCTTGGCAGTTCCGGCGATTTTCGCAGTGTCTGCTGTGATCCACCTCTTTCTTGGATAGTCCAGATCGCAGTGAACCCCAGCTTCGTTCCGCTTACAGGACAGTAGCCAGTTCGTCGATGAAGGGACTTTCTCGGGCGTTTAGCAGCCAAAACGCAACCATTTGTGTCATTGGCGAGATCGACCGTATTTGCCCCACATGTTGTGACCATAGGTTTTAGTCCAACAGCAGCCGTTCGTGCCATTTGCGGCGAAGGTCAGCAGCGAGCCCATTCCGACATATGCTGCAACATTGTCGAATGTCTGATAACTGCATCTTGCTGTTCTTAGGTCCGCGCAAGTTCAGCCGCCAACGGTATCTTCGTGGCATTGAGGATGTGAGTTTGGATGTTCCTAGCTTGGACGTGCGGAAATCGAAGGGGGCGGCGGCCTGACAAGGCAAGGAAAATTCCGGCCTATTGAGCTGGAGGCAACTGACCAAAATTAGTGCTTTGCCCGATCGCTTTGGCTTGGTCTCGCAAGATAAATTTCTGGATCTTGCCAGTAGACGTACGCGGAATAGGCATGAACACAAAAAATCCGGGCACTTTGTAGGGCGCAAGCTGGTCCTTGCACCAAGCGCGCAAACCGGCTGCATCCACTGTCTTGCCCGCAGCCACTTCCACAAACGCACAGGGTGTTTCGCCCCATTTCTCGTGTGGCATGGCAACCACTGCGACGATCTCAACCGCGGGGTGACGGTAAAGCGCTTCTTCCACCTCGATGGACGAAATATTCTCGCCGCCCGAGATAATGATGTCCTTGGAACGGTCCTTGAGCTGAATATAACCGTCCGCGTGGCGAACGCCCAGATCGCCGGAGTGGAACCAGCCGCCAGCGAACGCTTCCTGCGTGGCTTTCGGATTGCGAAAATAGCCTTTCATGACGACGTTGCCGCGAAACATGACCTCGCCCATGGTTTTCCCGTCGCGTGGAACAGGCAACATGGTGTCGGGGTCCATTACATCCAAGCCCTCAAGCGGCAGATAGCGCACACCTTGGCGGGATTTCAGCGCGGCCTGGTCGGCAGGAGGCAAATTTGACCAGTCCTGATGCCAGTCATTTACGACGGCAGGGCCATAGGTTTCGGTCAGCCCGTAAAGATGGGTCACGTCGAAACCGGCGGTTTTCATATCGGCCAGCAGCTTTTCCGGTGGCGGGGCAGCGGCAGTAAAGAATTGCACAGCGTGGTTGAGTTTGCGCTTATCGGCCTCGGGGGCAGAGATCATCAGCGACA
>JAGXHA010000034.1 GCA_024636475.1 Roseobacter sp.
CTGATGACATGTCAAGGCGAGAACCACCCGCTTGATCGTGAATTTGAATGACAGATGGCTTTGCAGCGGTCAATTCAATTGTATAGATGTTAAGACCGAACAAAAAGGGGTGCGCGGTGAAACATATACTGATTTGTGCAGCGGGACTGGCCGCTTTGGCGTCTTGTGCCCCGCTTGAGACCTACTACAAACCCGGTGCCGATGTGGCGACCGTGCAGCGCCAGACCACATCCTGCGAGGTCGAGGCCTTGGCAAAGGTGCCCGCCTCATACGTCACACGACAAGCGCCACCACGGTTTATGCCACCACAAAACCTGTGCAACGCCGCTGGCGAATGCCGCGCAGTGCCGGGATATTTCATTCCGGGTGCCGTTTACGAGGTCGATCCCAATGCAGAGTTGCGCCAACGGGTCGAAGTGCAGTGCATGGCCGACGCCGGGTTTGTGCCGGTGTCGATCCCGGCCTGCCCGTCAGGCGTTGCCAAAGCGGCACCCCCAAGGGCAACCACCACTCTGCCCCCGCTCAATGCGAAATCCTGCGTGATCCGCAATTCAGACGGCAGCTTTCAGATCGTCACCCAAGGCTAGCCGTCGATTTCCGCATCTTCATCCACATGGGCGATGCGCATGCCGGACTTGGCCGAGGTGACGACCCCGAGGCTTTTGAGTTTGCGGTGCAGCGCAGAACGCTCCATCCCGACGAAATTTGCGGTTCTGCTGATGTTGCCGCCAAACCGGTTGATCTGGGTCAGCAGGTATTCACGCTCGAACGCTTCGCGGGCTTCGCGCAGCGGCAAGGTCGCCAATGCGCCCGACAGCACGACGCGGCCATCCTCTTCGGTGTTTTCATCCTCGCCGGGCAGTTCGCGTGCCTCAATCGGGCCGGTGCCATCACCAAGAATCAAAACGCGTTCCACAAGGTTCTTGAGCTGCCGCACATTTCCCGGCCAAATCATGGTTTGCAGCAAAGCCACTGCGTCATCCGAGAATTTGCGCAACGGCAAGCCTTGGCTGGCGTTGAAATCGGCGATGAAATGGGCGGCCAGAACCGGAATATCCTCGCGGCGTTCTTCAAGGGACGGCACCGTGATCGGAACCACATTCAAGCGGTGAAACAGCTCTTCACGGAAGGTATCGTTCTTAATTGCGGCATCAAGATCCTTGTTCGTGCTTGAGACGACCCGCAAGTCAACGCGGACTTTGTCATGGCCACCGACGCGGGTGAATTGCTGGTCGACCAGCACCCGCAGGATTTTCGATTGGGTGCCAAGCGGCAAATCCGCCACCTCGTCGAAAAAGATCACGCCACCATGGGCCTGCTCCAGCAACCCCGGCTCTACCCCGTTACCAGCACTTTCACTGCCGAACAAAACCTCTTCCATGCGGTCGGGTGCGACGCTGGCGCAATTGATCGTCACAAACGGAGCCGAGGCGCGCGCTGAATTGCTGTGAATATAGCGGGCCGCTATTTCCTTGCCCGATCCCGCAGGGCCGCGCAGCATGACGCGGCCGTTGGATTTGGTCACCTTGTCAAGCTGGCCCATCAGGGTTTTGAATGCCGTAGACACCCCGATCATATCGGTGTTGGCAACATCACGACGTTTGAGGTTCAGGTTCTCGCGGCGCAGACGCGAGGTTTCCATCGCGCGGCGGATCACGACCAGCAACTGGTCGATATTAAAGGGCTTTTCAATGAAATCGTAGGCCCCTTGTTTGATCGCTGCCACGGCAATTTCGATATTGCCATGCCCCGAGATGATCACGACAGGCACATCGGGATTGTCACGCTTGACCTTCTTGAGGATATCAATCCCGTCCATCTGGCTGTCTTTCAACCAAATGTCCAAGATCATCAGAGCGGGCGGCTCTGCGTTGATCGCGGCGACGGCATCATCCGAATTTCCGGCCAGACGGGTCGCATAACCTTCATCTTGCAGAATGTCTGAAATCAACTCGCGAATATCGCGCTCGTCGTCCACGATTAGGATGTCACTCATCTGGGGTCTCCAATACGTTGGGCTGTGGATTGGGTGCCATGGGCAATTTAATAACTGCCATGGCACCAAAATGGGATTGGCCTGCAAAGACAGGCGCGTTTTCAAGCGTCAGCGTGCCGCCGTGTTCTTCGATAATCTTTTTGACGATGGGCAGACCCAGCCCCGTACCCTCGCTGCGGGTGGTCACGTAGGGTTCAAAAAGCCGCGCGCGGTCTTCGGGCAGGCCGATGCCATTGTCAGCGATGGTGATCATCGCGGTTGTACCTGTCGTCGTCAAACTGACTTCGATGCGCGGGATCAACCCGTCTGGCGCGCCTTTTTCTTTCAGGGTTTCAATGGCTTCCCCGGCGTTCTTGATCAGGTTGGTCAAGGCTTGCGACATCATGGTGGCATCGACATGGGCGATCACGGCACCCTCTGGCAAGGAGGCATCGAGGGTCACACCGGGCTGCCCGACCTTTTGCAACAGCACGGCATCCCGCACCAATTGCGAGATATCCTGCAACGCGGTTTCAGGCTCTGGCATGCGCGCGAATTTAGAGAACTCATCCACGATACGGCGCAAATCGCCGGTCTGGCGGATGATAACCCCGGTCATCTGTTCAAGGCTTTCGGCATCGTCGGGCAGTTTGGGGGCAAACTTGCGCTGGATCCGCTCGGCGCTCAGTTGGATTGGCGTCAGCGGGTTCTTGATCTCATGGGCGATGCGGCGGGCCACATCACCCCACGCGGCCATCCGTTGCGCGCTGACCAGATCGGTTACATCGTCAAAGGCCACAACATAGCCTTCCAGACGGCCATCGTCGCTGCGCCTTGTGGCGACGCGGACCAGCAGGTTCTCCATATTTCCCAGACGCGAGACTTTGACCTCGCCTTGGGCGACCTCGCCGTGACCGTTCACCACAGTGTCAAACAAGGGCCCAAACTCGGGGATGGCAAAGGAAATCGCCAGCGATTGCTGGTCTTCTTCCCAATCCAGCAACCGCATCGCTGACCTGTTCACGAATGCAACGCGGCCTTCCGGATCCAGACCCACAACGCCCGACGTAACCGAACTGAGGACTGAATCAAACAGTCGGCGGCGGCGTTCGATTTGGCGGGTGTTGTCCAGAAGTGTGTCGCGCTGCCCCTTCAACTGCTTGGTCATCTGATTAAAATAGCGGCCCAACATCGCGATCTCGTCATCGCCATCTTCTTCGCGGACCTGCACCTCAAGATCACCTGCCCCCACCTGTTGCGCGGCACCGGTCAGACGGCCAACAGGGCCGGACAACCGTTCGGCAAACCAAAGACCCAGCCACACCGCCGCTAGAATAAGGATCAATGCAAAACCGACATAAAGCAGACCAAATTCAAACAGCAGCTTGCCCCGTTCGCTTTCAAGTTGTTGGTAAAGCCGCACTGTTTCTTTTGTGTCATCCAAGAGCGACAGAATTTCACCGTCCACATCGCGGCTGATGTAAAGGTAGCGGTCCAAATAAGACTCCAGCGCCACAAGCGCCCTGAATTCATTGTTGGGCCAATCCTCGATCACCAGCGGGGCACCGCCGTTGTCCTGGGCCTGCTTGATTTGCTCGGCGTTGGGCGGTTCGTAATCAAAAAGGTAAGATCTGTCGCCACGGGTTCGAATCTGGGCGGTGCCGTCGATCAAATAAGCTTCTCGCAAGCCGCGCTGGATTTGCAACTGGCCTTCTGCAAGCAATTGGGCCTCAGGGATCGTCAAACCTTGGGCACGCGCCGCATCAATGCCGCGCGCCAGCGATATCGCATCCGCCACCAAGTCATCGCGCTGTTCAGATTCGTAGGCCTGCGCTGCGGCCAGTGAATTGCCCACCACGCTGCGGACACGGTCGGAAAACCACCCCTCAAGGCCCACGTTGATCGTCAGCCCAGCAAAGACCGCCACACTGACGGTCGGAATAAGCGCCATCAGCGCAAACACGCCGGTAAGACGCAGATGCAACCGCGACCCGGCTGACTTTGCGCGCCGCGCCGCGATAAGGCGGGCGATCTGGCTGAACACCAGTGCCGCTACAAGCAAAATATAAACAAGATCGGTCAGCAGGATCAGCCGCAAGCTTGGCGTGTTAGCACCCTGCCCCAATGGGCCCAGCACCAGATAGGTGACAAGTGCGAGCACAGGCCCCAAGACCACCAGCCCGAAGGTCGCCATATTGCGATAGCGCCGAACACGACGCAAACGCTCTAGACGCAATAGATAATAACTGCGTGACCGGGTTAGCACCCGCTATCCTCACCGATGATGTGATGCACGAATGCACCTACCGCCTATTTATGTGGTCCTGATCGGGTTATGAGGCCCGATGGCCACGGTTATGTGGCTCTTTTACATCATTTTGCGACCGCGTGTCACCTCTATATCGAGGTCGGTGATCTTTTTTCTCAAGGTATTGCGGTTTATTCCCAAAAGATCGGCACATTTAGCCTGATTCCCTGCAGTCGCGGCCAATGCAATCTCGATCAAGGGGGCCTCGATCTCGCGCAAAATCCGCGCATAGAGCCCTGGAGGCGGCAACATCGAGCCATGTTGATCAAAATAGCGGCGCAAATGCCGCTCTACCGAGGCCCCAAGCCTTTCCGTGTTCGCCTGTGCCCGCAACGGTTCGGGATCGGGCTGCGCACCCAAGACCTGTTCGGCCTCGGTCTGCGTGATTTCAGGCGCGCGGCTGGTCAAAGACAACTGGCGCATCGCATGTTCCAGCTGACGCACATTACCGGGCCATTGGTAATTGGCAAACACCTTTGCCGCTCCGTCCGACAGGGCGCGCGGCGCGGTATTTCCCGATTCCGAGCGTTCCAGAAAATGAGCGGCCAGCAGGCTGATGTCTTCGACGCGGTCGCGCAGGGCCGGCACATGCAAAGTGGCCCCTGACAAACGGTAATAAAGATCCCGCCGCAAGCTGCCTGCCTTCATCGCAGCGGCCAGGTCAGACTGGCTGGTGGCCAGAAAACGCGGCGCATGTTCGCCGGGAGTGTCCATCATACGGGCGATGCGGGCCTGCATTTCTTCGGGAAAATCACCGATCTCGTCAATCAGTAAGGTACCGCCACGCACCCGCGCCAACACCCGTGACGGCCCTTCGATATCTTGCAGTTCCGCCGATGTGATGGTGACAAACGGTAAATTGCGACGATCGGAAAAATCATGGATGGCCTTGCCGATCAGAGATTTCCCTGTCCCGGATTCGCCCCAGATCAGGACCGGCAGGTCGGTGTTCATCACCCGTGCAACAACGCGGTAAAGCGACTGCATCACAGGTGTGCGGCCGACCAAAGGCAAATCATCGCGATCAGCTGCGTCGTTGGTCTGAACCGCCCGGCGCGGCGCGCCGTTGCGTTCCAAAGCGCGTGCGGTGCGCTTCATCAGGTCGGGCAGATCGAAAGGCTTGGGCAGGTAATCATAGGCTTCAGCCTCGGCCGCCTTGATCGCTGTCATGATGGTATTTTGCGCCGAGATCACGATCACCGGAAGGCCGGGGCGGTCTTTAGCAATCTTTGGCAGCATCTCAAGCCCGTTGCCGTCTGGCATGACCACATCCGAGATCACCACATCGCCTTTGCCCTCTGCAACCCACCGCATCAATGTGGTCAAGCTGGAGGTCGCGTGCACCTTGCAGCCCGCGCGCGTCAGCGCTTGGGTCAAAACGGTGCGAATTGTGCGGTCGTCGTCGGCGACCAGTACTGTACCATCCATTTTTACGTCTCCTGTTCGGGTGCGAGTTTTTCAAGCTGCGCCTTGTCCGCGCGTGGCAGCGAAATGCGAAATACTGTTTTTCCGGGTGCTGAATTTACTGTAATCCAGCCGCCATGATCCGATATGATCTTGCTGACCAAAGCCAAACCCAGTCCGGTGCCGTTTTCGCGGCCCGACACAAAGGGATCGAACACGTCGTCTTGAATGGCGACAGGCAGTCCGGGGCCGTCATCGATGACTTCGATCTGCAAGGGCAGAGACTGGCCCGTCCCGTCCGAGCGGCGCAGGCGGAATGAATGTTCGTAATAGCTGTGCAAACGGATCGTCCCGCCTGCATCGCCCGCTGCCTCTGACGCGTTTTTCACAAGATTCAGAACCACTTGCAGCAACTGATCCTTATCACCCAACGCCAGCGGCAAGGACGGGTCATAATCCTCGATGATGGTCATGCGCGCGCCAAACCCCAGCAAGGCAGACCGGCGGACGCGGTCCAGCACATCATGCAGGTTCACGGGTTTGCTTTCGGGGGGCATAAGATTGCCAAACTGCTCAACCTGCTCAAGCAGTTTCACGATCCGGCGCGATTCAGCGACGATCAGATCGGTCAACTCGATATCCTCGGCGCTGAGCCCCATGCTTAGCAGTTGGGCCGCCCCGGTGATGCCCGCAAGCGGGTTCTTGATCTCGTGCGCCAGCATTTCGGCCATGCCGATGGCTGACTTTGCGGCTGACTTGACCGAATTGTTCTGGCTCATACGCCCAACCAGTTCGCGCGGCGTGATCATGAGCAGCATGTGGCCGGGCGATCCGTTCAAAGGGGCCAGATGCAAGTCGCACAAAGCCGGCGGGCGCTGGCCGCTGCCGACATCCACGTCATTTACAAACAGGGGCGTATCATTCATCCGGGCCCGGTCGAACGCTTCTTCCAGCGGGGCGTTAACCGCAATCAGATCCCAAACGGGCGTGTCTTTCGCGCTTTTTGCCGAGGTGTTCAGGAACCCCTCAGCTTCTGAATTCAGGTCGACGATGCGGTCATCGGGGCCGATCAACACGGCTGGCACTGGCAAGGAATTAAAGACCGCGTCCGATTCCATCATGCCGCTTCCAAAGCGTGGGTTGGGGTCATCGCATCGGGGATCAGCCGCTGGACAGATTGCGGATCAAGCGCAGTCAGCACCGCGCGGCGCAGGTCTGTGGGCGTGGCGCATGTGTCCATGTACCAGCCAAGATGTTTGCGCGCCATGCGCAGGCCGATCTTGGCACCGTAGAAGCGTATCATCGCCTCATAATGGTCCGCCACCATGCGGGTAAAATCTGCGCCCTGAGGAACGTTTGGCGCAGGCGTGCCGTAAATCTCGTGAGCGATCTGTGCCAAAAGCCACGGTTTGCCTTGCGCACCGCGCCCGACCATCACACCATCTGCGCCAGATGCAGCCAGTGCTGCACGAGCGGCATCGGTGCCGACGATGTCCCCATTGGCAATTACAGGGACTGTCACGGCCTGCTTGACGTTGGCAATCGCTGCCCAGTCTGCAGCCCCTTTGTAGAACTGGCACCGCGTGCGCCCGTGGATCGTGATCATCGTGATGCCCGCATTTTCTGCCGACACGGCAATTTGCGCGGCGTTTAGCATCGCGTCGTCCCACCCCAGACGGGTTTTCAGCGTCACTGGTATGTTGACCGCGTTTACCACCGCTTCGATCAGGGTCAGCGCGTAATCTGGCGTGCGCATCAGTGCAGAGCCGGAATACCCTTGCGTCACCTTTTTGGCGGGGCAACCCATGTTGATGTCGATCACCCGCGCGCCCTGCGCTTCGACCATGCGGGCGGCTTCGGCCAGGGGGCCGGCTTGGCGTCCCGCCAGTTGCACGGCGGTGCCTTCGATGCCCAGCCCAAGCTCGGCTTTTTCGCGCGTGCCAGGCCGGGCGTTAATCATGTCTTCGCTGGCCACCATTTCGGACACGACGAGGCCCGCCCCGAAAGACGCGACAAGCGACCGATAGGGCAAGTCGGTAATCCCGGCCATGGGTGCGAGTAAAACAGGCGGGCTGAGGGAAAATGGCAGATCGGAGAGACCCAAACGATTAATCCTTGTGCAGTTAGTATGTGTCTATCGGCAGAATTGTGCAAACTCAATGAAACCAAGCCATATCAGACCGACTTAAACTCATTTGTGCCTAAATTTTGTGCGATCCAGCGGCGTGATTGCACCGCACGCACGCAATGCTAAGGTATGGTGTATTCATTCTAGGGGCTGCGCATGTCAACACCGCCAAAAATTGCCGCTTTGATCGTTGCAGCGGGCCGCGGCACCCGTGCGGGGGGACCTGTACCAAAGCAATGGCAGGCTTTGTGTGGCAAGCGCGTGATCGACCACACATTGGCGGCATTCCAGCGTCACGAAGCAATCTCGACCATCGTTGTGGTTTTGAACGAAAGCGATTTTGAATTGGCAGATGCTTTCACGGCGCAAGGCTGCTTGATTGCACCCGGCGGGACGGATCGCGCGGGGTCTGTGCGCAACGGCTTGGCTTTGCTTGCGGATAGCGATCAGGTGCTGATCCACGACGCGGCGCGCCCCTGTGTTTCACGCGGTGTCATTGATGCGGTGATTGCGGCGCTCAAGGACGGGCCTGCAGCGGCCCCCGGCCTGCCCGTCACCGATGCACTGTGGCTGGGCGAGGATGGTGAAGTTTCCGGCACCCAGGACCGCACCGCGCTTTATGCCGCCCAGACACCACAGGGGTTTGACACGAACGCCATCCGCGCCGCCCACGCCGCCTTCGAGGGCGCAGCAGCTGACGACGTGGAAGTTGCCCGTGCGGCGGGAATGGCCGTTGCCATCACGCCGGGCAGCGTTGATAACCTCAAGATAACAGTGCCCGGCGATCTGACCCGTGCCGCCCGTATTTTGGAGAGCCAGATGGATATTCGCACCGGAAACGGCTTTGACGTACACGCCTTTGGCCCCGGCGATCACGTGGTTCTGTGTGGCGTCAAAATTCCGCATGAACAGGGACTTGTGGGCCATTCCGATGCAGATGTCGGCATGCACACTGTCACGGATGCCATTTACGGTGCCTTGGCGGCGGGCGACATCGGCCAGCATTTTCCGCCCTCTGATCCGCAGTGGAAAGGGGCCGAAAGCCATATCTTTCTGACCCATGCCGCCGATCTGGCGCGCAGCGAGGGGTTTACGCTGACCCATGTCGATTGCACGCTGATCTGCGAATTCCCCAAGGTAGGCCCGCATGCTGCTGCGATGCGTGACGTCATGGCAGGCTATCTGGGGATTGACGTGGCGCGGGTATCCGTCAAAGCCACAACCTCGGAACGTCTGGGATTTACCGGTCGCGGCGAAGGCATCGCCTGCATGGCCACAGCAACATTGGTGAAAATATGAAGCTTGCGCAGCTGATCGGCACGGTTTTTGGCATAGGCTATATCCGCCCTGCCCCCGGCACATGGGCATCGCTTGTGGCGCTGCCGTGGGGCTGGCTGCTGCATGTGATCGGGGGGTTTCCCTTGCTGGTGTTGGGCATCCTCGTGGCTTTTGTCGCAGGATGTTGGGCGACTGCAAAGATGACCGCTGGCAGCGACGAGCACGATCCATCCGAGATCGTGATTGACGAGGTCGCAGGTCAGTGGATCGCGCTGCTGCCGCTCAGCTATGCAGCATGGTCGATGGGGCTGAACATTCTGGTGATGTGGCCCGGCTGGATTGCGGCCTTTGCGCTGTTTCGCCTGTTCGACATCTGGAAACCCTTTTTGGTCGGCTGGGCGGATCGCCGCGGCGATCCTTTGGGCGTGATGCTGGACGATGTTATTGCGGGTGTCTTTGCCTTGTTCGGGGTCGTAGCGCTTGCCGGGATTTACCATGGCCTACTCTGACGTGGCTAAATTGCTTGAAACGGCTGTGGCGCGCAAAGTGATGTTTGCCTGTGCCGAAAGCTGCACGGGCGGGATGGTGGCGGCGGCTTTGACCGATCTGCCCGGATCGTCGGCGATGTTTGACCGAGGGTTCGTGACCTATACCAATGCCGCAAAGATCGATCTGCTTGGGGTGTCACCGCAGATTCTGGATAGCTTTGGCGCGGTGTCAGAAGAGGTGGCGCAGCAGATGGCGCAAGGGGCGTTGGCGCGCTCGGCGGCGCAGATCGCCGTGTCGATCACAGGCATCGCTGGCCCCGGTGGGTCTGATCACAAGCCCGAGGGGCGCGTCTGTTTCGCAATCGCCAGCGCGGACGGTGTGACGGCACAAACGCAAGAGTTCGGGACCCTGGGCCGCGACAAGGTGCGTCTGGCGGCGCGGGATCATGCGCTGGAAATGCTGTTGGCGGCGGTTTCATAAAAAGATTATTCTTCGACCAAAGCGTTCAAATCGCAGCATACTATCCAGCCGGATTACAATGTGCTCGATTTACAGCCAGCGCTGCCTGCTTGATGCGCGTATGATTGTCGGGATCTAAAAATCTGTGAGTGCACGGCGAACGCGCCTAGCTAATCCGCGACCTCAGGCCGTTGCCCCGTAGAGCGCTGCTGCGCGCTTTTCAAATGCCTTCACAACACGCTGCATCGCCTCGTTGAATACGACACCGATGATCTTTTGCAGCACCATGTTCTTGAATTCAAAGTCGACGAAAAAGTGCACCTTGCAGCGTCCCTCGCCCGCGTCTTCGAAATGCCAATTGGATTTCATGAACTTAAACGGTCCGTCCAGATACTCGGTGTCGATCTTCTTGGGCTCGGGCCAAAGGACCACCCGGCTGGTGAACCGTTCGCGAAACACCTTGAAGCTGATCACTAGGTCGGCATCCATCACTTCGTGATCGCCTTGGTCATCGCAGCTTTTGATGCGTGCGGCGGCTGTCCAGGGCAGGAATTTGGGATAGGATTCCACATCGGCCACCAGATCGTACATCTGTTGGGCGGTATAGGGCAATTCGCGGGTCTCTGAATGGGTAGGCATTGATTTCCGTCTGTCTAGAAGTTAGCCCTTATGAAGTTCTTAACGCTCCTTTTTCAAGGCCAAACCCATGCCGACGCGTCCTTATGTCATCGATGAAATGATCTCGGCCAAAGCGATTGCCGCACGGATCGAAGCGTTATGCCGCGAGATTCAGGCAGAATTCGAGGGAACCAACAAGCTCACCGTCGTGGGCCTGCTGCGCGGATCTTTCGTATTCATCGCTGATTTGGTGCGCGAACTGGACCTGCCGATCGAGGTCGACTTCCTGGAGGCTTCCAGCTACGGCGATGGTACGGAAAGCAGCAGGGAAGTGCGTATTCTCAAAGACTTGCGCGGCGCGATTGAAGGGCGCGATGTGCTGGTTGTCGAAGATATTGTCGATACCGGTCACACCTTGCACCATGTGAGCAACCTGCTGTTGTCGCGTGAACCCGCACGGCTGAAAACCATCGCCCTGCTGGATAAACCCAGCCGCCGCGAGGTGGATATGAAGGCCGATTGGATTGGCTTTGAAATACCGGACGAGTTTGTCGTGGGCTATGGGATTGATTTCGCGCAAAGAAACCGCAACCTGCCATTTATCGGCAAAGTACGGTTCACATCGTGAATGTCGTATGGCTCATGCGGATGAAACGGTGGTCACAAAACCCACCATCCGCGCGTCAGTTAAAGTTTGTCTTTGCGATCATCTTGATCGCGGCCGTTATTTTCAGCCTTGAGTATTGGGGTTGGTGGCCTGAGTGGGCGACCAGCCAGCGCGTCCGAATGCCGCGCTAGCGCATGCAGTTCAGTTGGTACACTTGACTTCGCGCATGACCAATTCCGCAGGGGAGATCTGGGTTTTATCTTCACGGTACACGGGTGGGTATTCCATCAGATCAATACGACCATTGGCACGCTTGACGTATTGACGATAGCTTTCCTTGATCAAGACTTTCTTGACGCTGTATTTCGCAGGTATCTGAACCTGTCGGTAACAGCCGACCCGTACAGCGTTGGGATCATTGATGCCGTTTTGTGCCAATACCGGTGTGGTATGTGAGAGGGATGCAGCAAAAACAGCAGCCGCGACGCCTGTCATTGAAAATCGTTTCATGGTTTTTCCTTCTATCCCGATTGGAAGAAGGGCTAACCCTGCAAAAAGGCAGCATAGCGGCGCAAAACGGGCGAGACTTTGAAATATTGAGCATTTTAAATGAATAGAGGCGCACAGCAGTTGCGCGCCTCTTTCTTGGCAGGCGTAACCGTCTTTAGTTGCGGCAGGCGGCCTTACGCTTCAGGTAGTAGCCTTTCGACGACTGTGTGCGCTTCTCGATGTAGACGGGCGCATAGTACACTTCGACCATCTGGTTACCGCGGTGTTCCCACTTTGTGTGAGCGGCAGAGTGGAGGTGCTTGGTTGTTTTGTGCTGTGGTGGAACCCAGACACTGTCATAGCACGCGACCACTTGGCCTTCCCAGGCCATCGCAGGAGCAGCAAAAGAAACCATTAACATGGCAGCAGCAATAATTTTCGTTTTCATAATATTTATCCTCTCTAGTTGCAGTAAGCGGAATTTAGCACGCTCATTAACCACGGGTCATGGAAACGATTGCCCTCTGAGGCTGAAATCTGTCTTCTTCGCCACATTTATGCCCAATTTCAAAAAACTGTGTCAGCAACGCCACAGTTATGGAGTCTTACCCAACCCTTTGAAATTCAGTCTGTATATCAATTCGAAACAATCAGTAGCGATTGTCGCGACTGTCTTTGCGAATAGCCGAATCAATCACCTATTTTACGTTATTGACGAGTAAATACATCTTATCAGGTACAGGCGGTGTTTGGCCGATCAACGTGCTGGTATCTGCCGCTGGCAACGACGCGTGCAAGCCTGCTTTGCAATGCGATTGAGCCGAACGCAATCATGCGCGCAAACCATCGATGGCGGGCGCGTTCTAAAGTCGGACATTTCAGGTTTTTTCAGGTTTCTCGACGCAGGAGGGGGCGCTCCATGCGCCCCTGCCCTAATGTGTCAGCCGTGTTTTGCCAGACGGGCGGCGCGCAGGCGCGCAAAATCGTCTCCGGCGTGATAGCTGGATCTGGTCAGCGGTGTCGCTGACACCATAAGAAAACCTTTGCCGTAGGCTGCTTTCTCGTAAGAGGCAAATTCATCTGGGTGGACAAAACGGTCAACCCGATGATGCTTTGGCGTGGGTTGAAGATATTGACCGATGGTCAGAAAATCGATGTCAGCGGCGCGCATGTCTTCCATGACCTGCACCACAGACTGACGGTCTTCGCCCAAGCCCACCATGATACCAGACTTGGTAAACATCGTCGGATCCAATTCCTTTACGCGCTGCAAAAGGCGCAGGGAATGGAAATAGCGCGCGCCGGGACGGACTTCGGGATAGAGGCCGGGCACGGTTTCAAGGTTGTGGTTGAACACGTCCGGGCGCGCCTCGACAACAACCTCAAGCACCGCTGGATCGCAACGGATGAAATCAGGCGTCAGGATCTCGATGGTCGTACCGGGCGCGCGTTTGCGGATTGCCCGAATGGTCTGGGCGAAATGTTCCGCCCCGCCGTCTTCGACATCGTCGCGGTCGACCTATGTGATAACAACGTGGTTCAGTCCCAGTTTGGCCACCGCATCGGCGACGCGCCCTGGCTCAAACACATCCAACGCCTCTGGCGGTTTGCCTGTGGCGATGTTGCAGAAGGTGCAGGCGCGCGTACAGACCTCGCCCATGATCATCATGGTTGCATGACCTTGTGACCAGCATTCCCCCACATTGGGGCAACCCGCTTCTTCGCAAACGGTCACAAGTTTGTTGTCGCGCATGATCTTGGCTGTGTCGGCATATCCCTTGCCGCCGGGTGCCTTCACGCGAATCCAGCTCGGCTTTTTGGGCTGCGGGCTATCAGGGCGTTTGGCTTTCTCCGGGTGGCGCTGCTCGGGAATTTTCAGGTCACGCATGATCAGGCTCCGTAAATCGGGTTCAGTGTCTATGTAGTCCTTTCAGTCCCCACAGGAAAGGGGGTGCTGCCTACAGGGCGGGATTGTCGCGGTCACACCCGATTTGGCGAATTTATGCACATCCTGACGAGCGAATTGCAGAATTTATGCGCAAGAGTCATATTTTGCTTCGCCAATAGGTGGTATCCCTCTAAGGTTGTGCTTGAATTGAATTCGATACCAAAGGGAAGTCTTATGTCTGCCACAAATGATACTCAAAATGTCTGCATAATCGGTTCCGGCCCCGCAGGGCTTCAGGCCGCCTATTTCTTTGCCAAGAAAGGCATTTCTTTCAAGGTTCTAGAACGCTCCGACAAAATCAGCGCGTTTTTGCGCAATTTTCCCCGTCACAGGCAGTTTATATCGATAAACAAGGTCCATACCGGGCTAAGCAACCCTGAAACGCGGCTGCGTCATGACTGGAATTCGTTGCTGAACGATGAAGCTGTGTTGTTCAAAGACTGGAGCCGCAAATATTTTCCAAGCGCCGATGACTTTATCAGCTATGCCGAAGCCTTTGCGGCACCGCTGGCTGATCACATTGTATGCAACGCAGACGTGCAGAAAATCGATAAAACGGACGGTGTTTTTGTTATCACGTGTGCCGATGGCACTGCACACCGCGCCTCTAACGTGATTGTCGCGACAGGCGTCAGCCAAGCGTGGGATCCGGGGATCGAAGGCTTTGAGCTGGCGGCCAATTACACCGAATTCGACACCGATCCAGAGATCTACGAGAACAAGCGCGTGTTGATCCTTGGCAAGGGCAACTCAGCCTTTGAGACGGCTGATTCGCTGGTCGAGCATGCGGCCTCCATCCACGTGATGAGCCCCAACCCGATCAAATTCGCATGGCAAACCCATTTCGTCGGCAACCTGCGGGCGGTGAACAACAACTTCCTCGACACCTATCAGCTGAAATCGCAAAATGCGGTGATCGACGCCAAAGCCTTGGAAATCACCAAGCAAGACGGCGTTTATACCGTGCGCGCGGAAATGACCGCGGCCGAGGGCCATGAGATCGTATTGACGTATGACCACGTGATCGTTTGCACCGGTTTTCAATTCGACAATTCGATCTTTGCCAAAGACATCCAACCCGGCCTGCGCCATTTCGACAAATTCCCGGTGATGACCGGCGAATGGGAAAGCGAAAACGTCGATGGATTGTTTTTTGCCGGGACGATCATGCAGTCGTGTGATTACAAAAAAACCATGTCCGGCTTTATTCACGGCTTTCGCCACAACGTGAAATGCCTTGCCGAATTGATTGCCGCACGGGTCCAGGGGTCACAGTATCCAACCGTCACAACCCCGCTGACACAGCCGGAGTTGCGCGACGCGATCATTGAGCGGATCAGCACGGCGTCGGGTATCTTCTTGCAACCCGGTTTTATGGCGGATGTGATTTCGCTGGACGCGCCTGACTTTGGCAAAACCCATCAGGATATTCCCGTGTCCTGGATCAAAAACGCGCCGCTTAACAAAGGTACGTTTCTTCAGGTTACGCTAGAATATGGCGACTTCGGTCAAAATTCCCTTCATGTCAAACGGCAGAATAACGTCTTTGGGAAAGAACCAGATGCCTTTATCCACCCGGTTATCCGTTTGGTAACAGACGGAAAAGTGGTTGATGAAATGCATCTTTCTGACCATCTGGATGCCGATTGGCGCCCTCGGGATGCGCGCGGCGGTGACAACGGCACGGTGCTGCAAATGACCTTTACCGATGCAGGCGGCACCGTCGATCCCGCAGATGTCGCGCGTCAGCAGCTGGATGCGTTTTTACGCCGGATCGGGGTTGGTCACGTGGCGCAATCCACCGCCGCCGAATAAAGCAATGGCGCGGCGGTAACCTGCCGCGCCATCGCACCTGTAGCCTCGGGCTTAAGTCAGCCGATCATCGCGCTGCCAGGCCCCAGCGTCTGTCTCTTATACACATCTGACGCTGCC
>JAGXHA010000035.1 GCA_024636475.1 Roseobacter sp.
CTCCTGTACCGCAACGGTGCATCCTTGATGATTTAACCAGGTGGCCACGTCGGAGCCTGGGTTTTCGCCGTCCTGCGAAGAGGTCGATATTGGATCAAAAAGAGCGACTGTAACGTCCTGCGCGGCCCGCAGGACCGGAAGTGCCGCACGGACCGCTCGTGCTGCGGGAATACCTGCCTTCCACGCCACCAGGGCTGATTGGGGATTGAGTGCCGCAACGGCGTCTACCGTGTTCAGCATGACCGCTGCCGAGGAGTCGAAGAGAGCAGCGTGAACGATATCGTTGAACAGCCGTTTATCCGACCGCAGATCATCACCGATGATGATGATGTCACAGGTCAGGCCTGCACGGGCCACAGCGGTTTGCATACCCAGAGCCGCGCCGGATATAGCCCTCACTTCAGCGCTTGCTCCCTGATCGACCAGATATTGAGATATCTTGACGCGTTGCGCTTCCAGAGCGGAGTTTGCCTGATCTACATCAGCCTGCCAATTTTCAGGCAGAGAATAGGTGCTGAACGTACCAATGCCCATGGAATATACTGGGATGGGAGGCAATTCGGACAACAACAAGACGATCAAATGAATATTTCTTTCAAGGGCTGTCCGGCTCAGCGTTTCCAGATCTGTGGGCTGTGCGTTTTCCCCAAGAATAACGGTAATTGTTGCGTTCTTCATGGTGGTGTTCCTTTTGTGCGCTTCAATCACTATGACGTGCTATTGAAACAGCGCATTGATTTGGATCAATTCTGGATACTGAAACTGTGTATCTGAGCAGCGTCCTGATCAGGTACACAAGGTAATCCCCCAAGTAACCAAGGGGTTTCGGACGAATACGACGCTCTGCTCTGCAAGCCCGCGGAACTTGATAGAGGTCAATGCTGTGGGTGAGCGTGATGCCCACCTCGACAGCAGGCTTCTGACCCTGATGGAACAGGGCCGCGTCCAGCACTATCTGCCCGTCGGTGATCGAGATCGGGTTGGTCCGGAGATATTGTAAGAAATGTCTTCACCACTTGCTGAAGTGCGGTCGTATCCTCCGGCGATTGCTGAGAGTTCTCGGCGCAGTGTCCCCAATTTGAGAGAATGGGCCGGATCTCTGCATTTGATATCACCGTAGGCGCTAAGCCGTGACAGCTTATCCGCTGTCACGACTGTTGCGCGGTGCAACGCCGACGTCGGTCAATCTGCGTTGCAAAATTCGGTCTCGCGAACCAGTAAGCTCTGGACTTCCCCTGTTGGTGCAAGGTCTGAAGGCATACGCAAAACGGCGGACGATGGAGAAACGATGAGGTTAAGATACTGGACAGCTCTTTTGGTCTTCGGCGGCATCGTGTTTGTCGTATCGACGCAATGGGAGAGGCAACCCCGAGATCAGGCCAAACTTTCCGACACAGCACCATCACTTCTACCAAGTGGTAACGAGTCGACAGATGCTACGTTTGGAACCGATGATGTGACAACTCCGCCAGTTGCAGCGCGTGCCGATATCCCAACCACAGCCGATAACACCGTGACTTGGACGCAAGTCGTAGACACTGGAGACAGTCTTTTGGGGCTTCTTGCCGAGGCCGGCCTCGATACCGGTGCAAGCACCGAAGTGACCGGTGCGATCGGGTCCGAATACGACCTGCGTCTTCTGAAACCGGGACATAACCTCAAGCTGACAATGTCGCCGGATGGGTTGCCCCGAACTGCCACGCTGGAAATCGAAGATGGGACGCTTATTTTTGCGACTTTCGGTGCGACACCGTCGGTTCAAAGGCTGGCACCTAACCTTGATAGCATCCGACGGGCAGGTGAAACAGCGATTGAAAGCTCCATCTATAAGGCATTGGATGATGCAGGCATTCCGACCAGGTTCGCGACCGACCTCGAGTTGATCCTCGCCGGAGTGTTCGATCTACGGACAGTTCTAAGTGGCGGTGAGCGCATTCGTCTGCTTTGGCGGGAACACCGATCTGAGGGTCGTGTGGTCGGCGAGCCGACCATAGATTTCGCGCAGATTGATCTGGCCGACGGCCGCTATGAGCTTGTATGGCCGAATGATACTTCACGGCGATCCATGATTTTCAAGGATGGTCACCTTGTGCAGACTTTTGTCCAACCGATCCGTGGCGCACGTCTCAGCTCTGCTTTCGGCCCGCGGATGCATCCTGTTCATGGGTATATGCGGATGCACAGCGGCGTGGATTTCGCGGCCGCACAAGGCGCGGTCGTCGAGACAACACGATCAGGCAAAATCGCGTTCATGGGCGAGCGCAGCGGTTATGGGCGCTTGGTCGAGATTGATCATGAAGGCGGAATCAGCACCCTCTACGCTCACCTGAGCGCTCTGAACGAGGCATTACGGGTTGGCCAGCGCGTCCCAGCCGGAACAGAGATCGGCCGCGTGGGATCGACCGGCACGTCAACGGCACCACATCTTCACTACGAAATTCATATCGACGGCCAACCCGTCTCCCCTCTTGCCGACACTCGGCTGCACGGTCCGGACAACAGCAAATCACCAGCGGCAGTGTCCCCTCTCCTTGTTGATAGCATGCAACGTGAACTTGACCGACTGCTCGCATCGCGAGGATAGTTCGCCATCGTCATTGGCTTCAAACATCGCCCCTCAGCTCGGTCGCCTCGGGCACCCAACAACCGCTTTAGGGGGAGCGGCATGGCAGCGGCATAACTTTCATTCAATGGCAGGTTGGGGCGCGTCTTATCTCAGATCAGGTGCTGCTTCCAAAGTCGACATCAGATGCAACGATGCCTGATCAGGCGAGAAGAACAGCCAGACCCCATTATCGTATTTATGATCGTCCCGCTTTGACAACCGGAACCTGCAAGATAAGCTACGCCAGTATGGTACAGCTTCTCATTGTCTATCATTCGCGAACCGGCGGCAGTCGTCAAATGGCCGAGGCGGCTTTTCATGCAGCACGAGAAGAAGTTCGTTCAACACTCAAATCCGCCGCCGACGCAGAGCCGGACGACCTGCTTGCAGCCGATGGCTACATTTTTTGCGCGCCCGAAAATCTCGCTGCAATTTCAGGCATCATGAAAGATTTTTTCGACCGGTGTTACTATCCAGTTCTGGGTCGAATTGAAGGTCGGCCCTATGCTCAGATGGTGTGCGCCGGTTCCGATGGTGAAAACGCAGCACGTCAAACGGCACGTATTGCAAAAGGCTGGCGCCTGCGCGAAGTTCAAGAGCCACTTATCGTCTGTACAAAATCGCAGACACCCGAAGAAATTCTTGCTCCGAAGACAATTTCGGACGACAAATTGAACTCTTGTCGCGAACTCGGCGCGGCCATGGGCATTGGTCTAAGCTTGGGAGTGTTCTGATGCTTGCCTGATTTGGGTCACACAAGCCATCAGTTGTGCTGACACAGTGAATGTCGGCAATGCGGACTGCCGCCGCAGCACAGCAGCACCATGTCGAGTGACAGGGCTGGGCCGTTCTTGTCGGTGCCCCGACCATCGACACAAAGGGCTGATCGCGTTGAAAAGATCTTTGGTTTCAGCCTATCGAATGGGACGATCGCGTTGATTTACTTTGGACATCCTTATGTCAGCCATCTTGTCATCCGTTGGGTGACCCGATCAGCTTGAGTTTTGCTGATTTCCGGACGATCTGATCGCCGTCGTGCCAAATCGGTTGCTTACAAACATTCCGCGGGTTTCGACCCGACGTGGTCACCCAGACGACAAGACAGCGCCATTTTTCCCTTTGAACTTTGCTGGGATCTGAGAACCAGGAACGAACTTTGACAAAAATGGCCGCGCGGTATGATATTGAAAATCATTGGAAATGTCCGGTCGGCGCTGTCGCGGCAATAGGCTCGATCAACACGGTCGAATCGCCCTATTTCTTTATAATCTCTTAAATCGGGCTTCATTGTTCACAAAAGAGGACGATAATGCCGCGATACTTGCCCAGATGTTGGGAAACTTTAAGTCACGATGTTCACATGATATAACCCCTGATAGAAACTTCAGGAGACAGTCATGACCGCAAGTTCGACTTACAATGCCGCTGGAGGAACTCTCAAGACCGATGGCACGCTACGGTTTGATCCCAATACCGACCTTGGCACCACGACATTAACCTTCAATAACGAAAATATTTTGTATGCAACCGAGGTCACCACTGAGAGCGGCACGTCCACGTTCGAAATTATCAGCAGCGGCACGACCAGCAGCGAAAATAACAACGACTTTTACAAGGACTACACCGAGTTCTCTGCGGATGAACCGACCTCTTACTACGTCATTAAGCTTGAGGGCGGTCAGGAGTATATCTTTTTCCCCGAAGCGCCCGATGTCGAAGGCGCGGTCGACGAGAATATCCAACTGGTCGAGGGTGTGCCGCCCTGTTTCACCGCGGGCACGCTGATCCTGACCGTCACAGGTGAACAACCGATTGAAACGCTGAAGGTCGGCGACCGCATAGTTACCCGCGATGGTGGCAGCCAAACTCTGCGCTGGATTGGTCGGAGGCGGATGAACGTAAGTCCGGCCAGTGCCCCGATCCGCATACTGGCTGACGCACTGGGCGAAGGTGTGCCAGAGCGCGAGGTGCGCGTTTCACCGTTGCACCGGGTGCTGGTGCGCAGCGCAAAGGCGCAGATGCTATTCGGGCAAAACGAGATTTTGGTTGCCGCAAAGTTCTTGCTCAACGATACCAATATTTTACGCGACAGCAGTGCGCGGGTCGTAGATTACGTCCATTTGATGTTCGACGATCACGCAGTTGTCTACACCGAGGGCCTTTTAAGCGAGAGCCTGCAGGCCGGCGCTGCCGGGCTTGCGACGCTGTCGCCCGAAGCGCGGGTCGAGCTGCTGTCGATCTTCCCCGAACTTGCCGAACAGGGAAAGGAGGGCCATGTTGCTGTCCGCCGGACCCTGCGCGCAAGGGAGGCAGCAGTGCTGAAATAACCTTATTTCAGTAGCCAGCTTTCAATGATGACGACCCTTTTCCCTTTTTGATCCGCTTATAGGTGGTTCTTGGTCGCGACGGGATAAAGCAACGTGTTTTCTAGTTTCTGCACCATCAGACGTGCGAGATCATCATTCTGGTCAAAGCGACACGCAAAACAGATGACTTTTACTGGCGTAAGGACCTTCTTACCTCGGTAGAGCATTGTCTGGCCTGTCTCGCGCCAAGGCAGATTGTCTGCGGGAATTGCTGGCGACAGATAATTGGGGTGCTGACCAAACACTCCTGCCACCATTTTCTGGCCGATTGCTAAGCAACACATGGCGGCTTTTCGATATCAGATACCGGACGACCGCTTACGCCTTGTTTTACTTTACGCAAGCGCGCATCCGGGTTCTTTCAAATGCCAAGGTCTTACGCTTTTGCCTTTGTTGCTACGTTAGGGCCGCTGCTCTGTTTATGCAGCTCTTCCTTGCAGGTTTGATTGTGCGTCTGGTCTGCTTTGGTCCTGCTCACCAGATGCGTTCCATTGTGTCGTGAGCTTACCGACAAGGCCACGTCAGAGCATAACGGTCTACACAATGAGCGCCCTGCAGACATCGCGGCTCACTGTGTGCCCATTGATGCACTTCAACAAAAGAGGGCCGGACACATGCAGTAAATTCGTGATATGCAGTCTAATACTGCACTTTCAGTCAATGCTGACACGTCTCAAAGTTTGATCAGTTGATCCCCAACTTTCACAGTCCCGTCTTGAACGATTTTACAAAGAATCCCACGTAGGCGAAAATCGCGGTTTTCGCGCTTGTTGATCCATCGCAGACTATCCTCCCCATACCTGTCACGCCACTTGACGCACGCCGTGTTGAATTTGTCGCTTACTTCAAGGATCGCCGAACCAGCACTTAACCGCGTTCCCACCGGTAGGTTCGTGGCGCTGAGGTTCATATCAATAACGATAGGGTCGCCGGGATGGACAGTATTTGTGTGGTCGCGCCAGCACAGATCCATGACCCTTTGTGAGAGAATGGAAACCTGTATTCTGGGGTCGGGTTCGCCGTTAGGCAGCGTTAACCAAGGCTTCTTGGTCCACCTTTCACCGATGATCCCGTGCTTGACGGTCATATCTAGTGCATCGGGAAACATCCGAAGGCCAAAATCAGGTCGAAAGCACAACTGACCAATTGTAGCGCCGCTGTTGGGTGCAGCCAAAATGTAATCCAGCTCCGCTTCGCATTCAGCAATTGTTGCGTGTTTGGCGGTTTGTGGCTCTATCGTTTCCAACTTCCGAACTCCTTGTCCAGCTTCACAATTCCTAATTCTGCCTATCATTGTCAAATCCGCTACAAGTTGCACGTTTGTCCAAGTCTTGCCAATCCGTTCGGACCAAACTTACTGCTGCAGATTGATAACGGAAGGGCAATGTCATGGGTGCAAAGGCGCGCTTTGCAATCATACGAAAGCGCGCCCCATTCAAAATCACACCTTGAGAGGCGTATCACCGCGTTGCCATGCAAGCGGCTTGAACACTTCATCAACGGGCGTTTCTGCAACGTGATTGATGTAGTTTGACATGGTTTTCTGCGCCAGACCCAGAATTACGTCCAGCACGGCACGGTGGCCATAACCTGCATCAAAAAAGGCTTTCATCTGGGCCTCGGAGACATTGCCACGTTCGCGCACCATCTGAACGGTGAAAGTTCGCAACGCCTCAAGTTTCGCTGAAGGCAGTGGTGCTTCTGTGCGCAATGCCTCGGTCAACGCGTCAGAGACCTTCATCATTTTTGCAATGCCTGTATGGGCGGGGACGCAATAATGGCACGCGTTCTCGACATTGATGGATTGCCAAACAACAGTCATCTCTTCCGCATCAAAATCGGTTTCCGTGAAAAGTTTATGAAGCAACTGATACCCTTCGTATGCCTGAGGGCTTTCAGCCAAAACTTTGTGCAAGCCAGGAAGGCGACCAAAGGCTTTTTGTGATTTTTCCAAAAGGGGCTTTGAGGCTTCTGGTGCGGTGTCCAAGTCATGGGATGGGAAATTCATCATGGGGTATCTTTCATAAAGTTCGAATAATCACTGTTTATGCTTTCTTGAGCGGTCACTCAAGTATATAGTTGAGCAATCGTTCAAAAATTGGTGATTCAATGCCTCGCAAGCCGAACTATGACCGAAATGAATTGATCGACCGCTCACGCGACTTGTTTTGGCGGCGTGGGTGGGCCGGAACGTCTCTGAAAGACTTGGAGGCCGTCTTGCAGATGAAACCCGGCAGCTTTTATGCAGCCTTTGGGTCCAAGGATGCTTTGTTCAAACTCGCCATGGAAAAATATGCCATGGATGGTCTGGAACGCCTCAAGCAAATGGCCGAGAAGCTTGGCCCGATCAAGGCCCTCCAGCGCTTTCCAATGATGGCCATCGAGAACGAAGATGCGCCTGCGAAGGCCTGCATGCTATCCAAAACCCTGCTTGAGCTCCAGGCGCACAATCACCCATTGGCGAAAGAAGCAAACCTGCATCTCTTGAGGATGGAGAGCCATTTTGCAGAGTTGTTTGAACAGGCCCAAGCCTTCGGTGAAATTGATAGCGACCTTGATCCGCAGGTGCTCGCCCGCAGGTATCAGTCTGACCTTTTGGGACTGCGGGTATCGGCAGAACGCGAGGGTATCGACGCAACTGCTATCGCAACAGAGATTGCGGACAGCTTAGCCAGGCTCTGACGGAAGTTCCAATGCGCTTTCAACCTTCGTGCGCTTTCAATGAGTGATCACCGATCTGAACAACCGCCAGATCAGTTCTCAACCGACCATTCGTGGCATGGCTGAGCCATTCGGCCGGATGTGGGAGATGATCTTCCGACAAATGAAGCCAAACACTTTACGTTCTCCCAAGGCACAAACCGAGCGGGAAGAATTGCAGCGTTATTTTCAGGCACCAAGGCTCCTATGGAGAGAACCAGTAACCTATGCCGTAGATAAAGCTCAAACCAGCAAGCAGCAGAATCCAGTTGTAAAAGAACGACCGGCGTTCGGACACACCAGTTTCGACCGCGTCTCCCGCATCTAATTTATCAATGCCGGTTTCGGGATCAGGAAAATGCTCGGATTGCATTTGGATGTATTCCAGCTCGGAAATCGCCGAGCGCGAGGGTCCACTCAATGCATAGAGCCGTCCAAGGGAGCGACGCACGTGGCGACAGGTGATATTGATACTGGCAGGCCAACGCGCAAGTGGTCAGCGCGACCCACATAAAAAATATTCCGGCTTGGAGCGGTCGCCGTGGCGCTACAGACCGTGCGCGAGGATGTCGCCCGCACGACGGAAATTTACGAACTGAGCCACGACATCGTGCGATCCAAGGTGAACCTTCCAAAAAAAGGGAGCTGCCCACAAATGACAGCGCCCGACCTGTCTTCATATCACGCCATAGTCCAGCAGTGCCTCGGCCACCCGACGATACGCCACCCGGTTGGCGGCGCGGCGATAGTCGATCCTTTTCTGGCTGGTCGTATCCGACTGAGCCTCGGTGCGCAGCTTGCCGTGAATATCGACCATAATGCCTCGCAAGGTGCGGTCGACCTCTTCTGCGGGTAGCGGGCGGAAGGTTGCATTCTGTGCCATTTCCAGCCCTGAGACGGCAACGCCGCCGGCATTCGAGACCTTGCCGGGTGCATAGCATATATCCGAATCGTGGATGATGCGTTGTGCATCAGCCGTCAGGGGCATGTTGGCACCTTCGGCCAGAAATCGGCATCCGGCGTCAAGCAAGGCTCTGGCGTCTTTTGCATTGATCTCGTTCTGGGTCGCACAAGGCAGCGCCACATCGCATTCGATGCTCCAGGGGTTGCTGCCTGGACGAAAGACCATGCCCAATTCCCGCGGCGGCGCGCCGACCGATTCATTCGCAGCCTTCCGCGCTTCGATCCAGTCAAGTGCGGCCGCAGTCAGACCGTCGGATGCCTCTATGACGCCACTAGTATCAGAAAGGCTTACGACGCGACCGCCAAGCGCAAGAGCCTTTCGTGCAGCATGTAGCGCAACGTTGCCCATGCCAGAAATGGCGATGCGCTTGCCCTCGATATCCTCATTTGCCGTCCCAAGCATCGCGCATAGGAAATAGACCAGACCATAACCTGTCGCTTCCACCCGCAATTGGCTGCCCCCGATACAAAGGGATTTGCCGGTGAGCACGCCAGCGAAATCACGGTTGTTCTGCTTCCATGCGGCGAACAGAAAACCGATCTCACGCGTGCCCACGCCTATGTCGCCGGCTGGAATATCGCGCGAGGGGCCGATGTGATGCTGCAATTCGGACATGAAGGCATGGCAAAATCGCATCACCTCATTTTTGGAGCGCCCTTTGGGTTCGAAATTGGCCCCCCCTTTTGCACCGCCAAGCTGCAAGCCCGTCAACGCATTCTTGAAGGTTTGCTCAAACCCAAGAAACTTGAGAACCGACGGCGTGACGGAGGATGCAAACCTCAGACCACCTTTGTAGGGGCCGACCGCATTGCAGTGTTGTACCCGCCAACCGCGATTGATCTGCACCATGCCTGCATCATCTTCCCAATTGATCCGAAAAGCGATCACCCGATCTGGTTCTGTCAGCCGCGCGAGGATGCGCGCTGCGGTATAATCGGAATTGGCCTTCTCAACGGTAATGACGTCTAGCGCGACTTCCTCAACCGCCTGCAAAAACAAATCTTCTCCGGGGTTTTTGTCGCGCATGTCTGCCATAAAGGCATCGGTCAGGGCTTGGCTACGGTCGGTCATGTATCACTCGTTAATAGTTTATAATTGACGATCAACATAGTCCGCCAACGAGTGTTTCCAATATTTCGCTGACCGCTTGCCGCCCCGATTGATCCTTGTCTTGCTGTTCCTGCTTTTGCTAAGCAAGCCATTCTCGAAATCTCAATATTTCGTTACCCCCTTGGTGAGTGGGGTAAGTTCCATCCCGATGGCACTCTAACCGGACGATAAAGGTGGTTTGGGCGACAGGCCGCTCTGGTGAAATTAAAACCAAACAAGCACAAGGCTGACCTTAGCAATTGAAACGCAGAAAGACGGGGGCTTCAGGATCTGAGAAAACCAACACTGCCATATGCTATCGCCCTTTTGGCGTCGCACAACGAGAGTGGGCTTTAATACGTCTGCCAACGTACTGTTTTGAGAAGGCGCGGACACATGCCAGATTACCATCTTCCCAAACAAGCACACCCTGCGCGGTGGAGAATTTACTGATCTGAACACACGCGACTGCAGCAATGGTCACGGGGGATTTGTTTTTCGACTTGGATACAGCGCTACCGATCGAAATTTCCATCATATCCTCCAATGTCTGTCATTGGAGAGACTATCGCATCAAATAAAAGTATATGCGCTACATCTTCCGTATAGTTCCTTGATCAATGGTCGCGACCGAGGATTGCGTTATGCCACCATCCGCGTGGCGATGTTGATCGACACCGTCACCCAAGGTCGGCCAACGGGCTGACGGTCCAAGCTGTCGGCAAAAATAATGTCTGCATGCGTATGGTCTGTTTGTAAGACGTCCAGAGGTTGGACTGCCCTGTTCCCGTCCGTGAAGGGTTCAAATCTCTGGCGGGGTGCCTTGGCACGCGCTGGTGCTTTCGCACCTTCGCAGGCGTCCAGTGCATTCAGCCAGCGGTGAACCGTCCGCCGCGTCGGCGGTTCTGACACGCACCCAAAACAACATCGCAGGTATCTGGCCTTGAAGGGCCAAAGCATCCGGCCAAGCACAGCAGGGATGCTGGCGCGTCTTTATCCGGCAATCATTCCAACTCCGAATTGGCAACATTTTGCGCCGCTCTTTTACCTCGCTTTTACCCTGCCTGTGCCACGGTCGCGACATATAGCGGCAGGATACCTGCAGATTACCGGATGATAAAACCAAGATATGGCGCACGAGGTCACGGATGAGCAACGATTCAATCAGCGGAACAGTTGATAACGATACACTGACCGGCGAAACCGGCAGCGACACCATCGAAGGCGGTGGCGGCGATGATCTGATCTACGGTGACACGGCGCTCAACCCGGCCGCTCCGACGCCGAAATACACCTACAGCGGCGGTAAGACGACAACGCCGATGGACCCGATCCCCGTTGGCGTGACTGCTGTGAACATCACAGATCCGGGCAACGTCACGGTTGACGGCGATACTTACGGCGTTCGGGACACAAACCTGGACTTGCTGCTTACCTACAACAACGCCACCCCCCGCACCGGCACCGTAAAGGTGCAAGACCTTGGCAATACGGTCGGGGAAATCGACCATGTCTGGGTCGATCTCTCGACCTTCAGCGGCAACTTCATATTCGAGATTGGCGGAAACATCGGCACCGACGACATCCTGTCGTTCATGGGTGTCACCAATGTCCTGTTCACAAGCGCGACCACGCAGCAGCTTACCTATACCGGGGCGGACGGTAACGAATACACCGTCACAGTCACGAACACCGATATAATGGACGTCCAGACCTTTGGCCTCCCACCGCCAGAGCCGACCTATGACGACCTGCTGTCCGGTGGCGACGGCAATGACACGATGTTTGGCGGCTGGGGCAACGACACGCTCCACGGTGACGCCGGTAACGACTCGCTGGTGGGTGGCGTCGGCGACGACCTGATCTATGGCGGCTTGGGAAGCGACACGATCCGCGGCGACGGGATCAACCCGAACGGCACCGACGTGGCCGCAGCGGGCGAAAGCTATGACGACACGATCCATGGCGGCGACGGGGCAGATCTGATTCATGGCGGCCTCGGTCAGGACGAGATCCATGGCGACGTTGGCAACGACACGATCTATGGCGGGGCCGGTAATGACACCGCCTATGGCGGCATCGGCGACGACCTGATCCATGGCGACACGAATGCAGGCCCCTCCACGCTTCCGCCCCGCTACCAGTTTACCGGCGGGCTTGATGGCAATACCGCGCCAACACCCGGCCAGGATGCCTTCACAAGCCTGATCAGCGATCCCGGTAGCGTCACCGTCGACGGGGACACCTTCGCCGATCGCACGGCACAGGCCGAGATTATCATCGAATATACCGGGACAGCGCTGCGAACTGGAGACCTGGGTGTCCAGGACCTTGGCAACGTTGTCGGCGACCCGGATGTCGTCTACATCAACCTGTCGACCTTTCTGGGCAACTTTGCGATCAACGGTGGTGGAAATAGCGGTCCCGACGACACGCTGATCCTGACCGGCGTCACGAATGTTCTCAAGATCAACGCGACGCAACAACTTGTCCAGTATATTGGCGCGGACGGCGCACTTTATAATGTCACGGTCACGCCGGGCACCTTCATCCTGCAGACCTTTGGCGCACCGCCGCAGGAACAGACATACGACGACCTGCTTTTTGGTGACGCCGGCAGTGACTCGCTGGTGGGCGGCGTTGGCGACGACCTGATCTATGGCGGCTTGGGAAGCGACACGATCCATGGCGACAAGGTCGACCCGAACGGCACCCTGATTGCGCAACCCGGCCAAAGCTACAGCGACACCATCTACGGTGGCGACGATGGTGACGTCGTCTATGGCGGCCTTGGCAATGATGAAATCCACGGCGACGCGGGTGCCGATCTGATCTATGGCGGCGTTGGCGATGACACGGTGTTTGGTGGCATCGACAACGACACGATTTCAGGCGACACCGGCGCACCCATGGGGGCCACCCCGACCCAGCCGACCTTTACCGGAGGGCTTGCCGGCGATACCGCGCCGGCACCGGCTCCGGGTGCCTTCACGCACCTGATCAGCGGTCTTGGTAGCGTCACCATCGACGGCGACAGCTTCGCAGATCGCACCGTACAGACCAACATCATCGTCGAATATACCGGGACAGCGCTGCGAACCGACAACCTGCGTGTCCAGGACCTTGGCGACACTGCTAGCGACCCGGATGTCGTCTACGTCAACCTGTCGACCTTTCTGGGCAACTTTACGATCGACACCGGTGGAAATAGCGGTCCCGACGACACGCTGATCCTGACCGGCGTCACGAATGTAACGGAGCTGAGCGCGACGCAACAACTTGTCCAGTATATGGGCTCGGACGGCGCATTTTACGAGGTGACGGTCACCCCGGGCACTTTGATCCTGCAGACCTTTGGCGTCGCACCCCAGGCACCGAGTTATAATGACGTGCTTCACGGCGGTGAAGGCGATGATCTGATCGATGGCGGCTGGGGCAACGACGAGATCCACGGCGATATTGGTGCCGACACGCTGGCCGGCGGTGATGGCGCAGATACGATCTATGGTGGCGATAGCGACGACCTGATCCATGGCGATTTCGACACGAACCTCGAGGGCACCTCTCCCAACGCACCGCCCCCGCCGCCAGAGAATCTCGACTTTGCGATCGCCGATGGCGGTAACGTCCAAATCAGCATGGCCACCATCACGGCACAGGACCGTGAGTTGCCGACATATGTCACCTTCGAAAAACAAGGCACCAATGCGCTTACCTCGGTCGAGGTCATTCATCTTGGGAACGCGAATGGCCCGACCGATGTCGATGTGGCGCGGTTCGATCTGACCACCTTCAACGACAACTTCACGATCAACGTAAAGACCGAAGGGGTCGACGACATCTTAATCGTCGAGGGTGCCACGAACGTCGTAGTCGTCAGCGCGACGCAAAAACTTGTTACCTACATCGGCTCGGACGGCAACACCTACACCGCCACCGTGAACCACGGGGTGATGCAGTTCGAAGCCTATTCCCGTTCGATCCAGACAGCATGGCGGGAACGAGCGACGACCAGATCTTCGGCGGTGAAGGCAACGACACCGTCGACGGTGGCTACGGCACCGATACGATACAAGGTGGCGGCGGCGATGACGTGATCGTCGCCAGTGAGGGCAATGATTCACTCGACGGTGGCGTGGGCGCAGATACCTACACGCTCGCCAGTTCGACAAACCTGTCAAATACAGAGACGCTTCACGTCACGATCGACCAGAACGGCAATGGCACGGCTGAAAAGGTGGACAGCGGGTCGACCGACCAGATCATGTCGATCGAGACCTTCATCGCTGGCGACAGCACCGGTGACGTGATCACGCTCGCCGGGGACCAGTTCGGCAGTGTCGCGCGGGCCGCCACCGGCTTCACCGCCGCCGTCGGTACCTTCACACCCGACGGTGGGGGTGCCCCGATCGCGTTCGGCGGCGTAGGCGAGCCGACCTTTGAACAACTCCTAAGTGGAAACTATGACCCCGGCACGGGCAGAATTACCCCGGTCGGAACCTATTCTGTCACGGGCGGTGTGACGAGCGGCACGATCGGTACGATCAGCTTCGAAAATTTCGAGACCATCAACTTGAACGTCCTTTGCTTTGGCTCCGGCACGCTGATCGATACGCCAACAGGCCGTATCCCGGTGGAAGCGTTGCAGGTCGGCGATCTGGTCACCACTCTTGATGGCCGTACCGAGGCGATACGCTGGACCGGACACCGCAAGATATCTGCCGCCGAATTTTTGATGAAACCCAAGCTGCGCCCGATCCGGCTGCCCCAGGGCTGTCTGGGTGGGGGTCTGCCGGAACGCGATCTTGTCGTCTCGCCGCAGCACCGGATGCTAATCCGGTCGCGGGTTGCTGAACGGATGTTCGAGTCCGCAGAAGTTCTCGTGCCCGCGCGCAAATTGGTCGGCATGATGGGCATCCACATCGCCGAGGATATCGCATCGATCGACTACTGGCACATCTTGTGTGACCAACACGAGGTCGTGCTGGCGGAAGGTGCCCCCTCAGAGACGCTATTCACGGGTCCCGAGGCGCTGGAGGAGATCTTTGCCATCCTGCCGGAACTGGCCCTTGTCGACCCCAAGGGCGTTCGGCCAAGTGCGCGCCCGATCGTGAAAGGTCCAAAGCTTCCGAAACTGCTGGCAAGGATATCCAAGAACCGCCGCGCGCTGCTCGAAGCCTGACAGAGCAGCGGCAGCAGCCTCTGGCGAGCGGATCCAGAGGCTCGCGGAATTACACCCGGTACCGCACGGCCCATGACATCTCACGTTATGGCCTTCTGTCCCTGCGACCACCCAAGTCTATCTTGGCAGTGGTGCGGGCAAACAGCGTAACGAAGGCCCGGAACTCTGCCTCATCCTCAGGTGCCTCGCCCCCATACCATCCGTCAAGCAGCGCAGGCAGGGTCGTATCAGCCGCATCAGGGAACTGCATCGTCAGCACTCGGGCGGTCAGAAGGATATCCCATGCCACCGGTTTCAGCGACGCAGCTTCAAAGTCAATGCCCATCAGGCGATCGTCGGGAGAGACAATGAAGTTGGTCAGATGCGCGTCGTTCTTGGCGATGCCCTTGTGCCGGATCGGAAGCGACCTGAGGAATGCACCATGGGGCCGGAAGGCACGAGCAACCCCCTTGTCATGGTAGCGAGCGAGATAGTCATGCCAGCTTCCGCTCGCATCCTGCTGCCCCATCGCCGTGGAAAAGCTTCGATACCACTGGCCAAGACGCCGCGCCCAGGTGACCACCGATTTTCCATCAATCACATCGGCAAGGCTCGGCCCCTCCTGCCAGTGGGTGACGACGAGCAATTGATCCGGTGCCGCCCCAAGGATCAGGGGCGTGAGCGTTGTGGTCGAAAGCGCGCGCTGGCACTGGATTTCGCGGGCGCAAGCCGACTTGTTGTCGGCCCAACGGGCGTTGAATGCCTTGACCGCAACCTTCCGGTCGCCAACAGCGACAGAAAACACGAGGCATTGCGGCGTCTGCCGGACCGAAGAGACCGCGACCTTCTGGCCGGGGCCGGGCGTCGGCATTTGCCCCATCTTGAGGATCCCTGCCCCGTGGCTACTCAGGATATCTTCGAGTTTCTGCTGCAAAGCCAAAAGCCCCTAACGTGCCCCACACATAATGTCACGGTCGGGCAAGACGCTAACCTTGAAACCGCGACAAGCGCCAGTATCAACGGTTTCGCCAGCTGCCGCAACACCACACAGGGCCGGACACCCTGATCGAAACGGGCGGAGCATCCGCTTAATCACTATCCTCGGTAACTTCACCGGACAGCCTTTGAGAATGTAGATGCAACCCCGCACGAACCTGCGACCAGTTCTTGGCAAAAGATGCCACAGCCACGGCCAGGTTCGGACGAACATCCCGTCTGAGTTCGGTCTCAAGGGTCGTGAGGCTTAGTCCGAGAGCTTCCAGTTTGAACACAGCCGCAGATCCTGCGGCATTATGCACGTGCTCCGCGAGTTCATGCGCTTGCTCAGGCGAGGTGATCACATCCGGACATCTGGCAACAAGACCGTCTGTTTCCGCGATGAAATCATCGATGAGGCCGAGCGCGTCAGCCCTCCCCACCTGGTCACGCAGAACCGAGAACACATCACCTGCGGTCGCGATCGCATCAGTGCCGGTGCCGGTGAAATGCCCGATCTCCTCCATGGCGCGAAAAAGTGCATTTCTTGTCAGCGGCTTGACGATCACTTCCGTCATGCCAGCCGCCCGAAACCGCGCGATGTCTTCGTCGAGCGCATGTGCGGTCAACGCGATGATGGGCGTCTTGCGGTTTGGGCCTTCGGTGTCACGGATCGTCTGCGTGGCCGTAACGCCATCGATCACCGGCATGGAAATGTCCATCATAATGACATCGAAGGGTTCGTTTGCAGCCGCGTTGATGCCCTCGCGTCCGTCTTTGGCTTCCACGACCCGATGCCCGGCCTTTTCGAGCATGTCCCGCGCGACAAGGCGGTTGATCGTGTTGTCCTCTACCAATAAAATATCAAGTGGCTTGACCTTGGCTAGCGTCGGCTGGATGTGCGTATTTTCAAGGTTCGTCTTGGACGGTTTCTCGACCAGGCCCCCGACCGGTATCCGGACCCAGAACAGGCTGCCTTCTCCCGGCTCGCTTTCAACGCCGATCTGCCCTCCCATTGCGGCGACCAGACGCTTGGAAATGCCAAGGCCCAGCCCCGTGCCTTCGGTGACGCGGTTGTAGCTCGCATCGAGTGTCTTGAAGTCTTCCCAGATGTGGAGCTGGTCCTCTTCTGCGATGCCGATGCCATCATCGATCACGCGAAACTCCACCATATTGCTGCCCAATACGCTGTCACATTCGAGAACCAGCTGCCCATTGCGCGTGAACTTGTTGGCGTTGCCCAAAAGATTGAGAAGGACCTGGAGGAGACGGGTCTGGTCGGCCCAAATTTGTGCCGGGCCGTGCTCTGTCGAGACGGTGATGGCGTTTCCATTGGTGGAAATGCTCGATTTCTGGCTTGCTACCAGCTGGCTGAACAGCTCTGCGGGGACGATTTCGGTCGGCCTCAGATTCAACTGTCCGGCGTCGGCACTGGAAATGCTCAGCACATTGTTGACGTGGCTCAGCAGCAGACTGGCAGAGGTTTCCATCGCTGACAGGTAGTTATGCTGCTCGGGGCCAAGTCGGGTGTCCTGCATCAGTTCCATCGTCCCCAGAAGGCCATTCAGCGGGGTCCGCATTTCATGGCTCATGACGGCAAGAAGCTCGGCCTTGGCCTTCTCGCCGGCAACTGCCTTGTCCCGGGCCTCGACAAGTTCCTTTTCCACGGCATCCCGTGCAGAGACGTCGCGCAAGAAAGAAACGAAGATCTCTTCGCCATCAGAGTCGACCGCGGCGATGGTTACCTCGGCGGGAAAGACGGTCCCGTCCTTTCGCTTTGCCTCGAGGTGCAAAAGGCCGGCCCCCACGACCCGCTTTTCGCCGGTCATATTGTATCGTTCCATGCCTGCATCATGCGCCTTGCGCAAATGATCGGGGATGACGAGGTCCGCCATGTTCTGGCCGATCGCCTCGTCACGCGTGTAGCCAAAGATCCGCTGGGCCGCGCCATTATAATCCACGACCCGACCGTGCCGGTTTACCGCAAGGATGCCATCGATCGACGTGGAGATCACCTCCTGCAGGCGGTTGCGGGCGCTCGCCACCGCCCGTTCCGCGCGCTCACGTTGCCGGATCATCCAAAGAAGGACGACCACAAACAGCAGCAGTGTGACGACGAGAGCAAAGGTGAGCATGCCGATGCGCGTCAGTAACGATGCCAAGGTTGTGCGCCGTTCGTCCGCTGTAGACGCAAAGAGCACCACGCCCAGCAAGGAAAATGCCCGGGCCGCATCGCGTAGATCCTTCAGATCATTCGAGATATCGGGCAGCGAGGCTTGCAGAGCCGCATCCGGGGCGTCAAAATCTGCCACTCGGCGGTCGAGGAAGCCGACCAGCGCGTCAAGGCCTTCACCGGCATCTTTCTCGGACCTTAGATCAGCGAACTGCCGACTTTCCGATATGGTCATGACCCGGCTGTGGAAAATGTCAAACCGCCTTCGGACCTCGGTCAATGTGTTTTCTTCGCTGGTCGCAGCCGCGTACACAGCGGCCTGTAACGCAAGCAGGTCCACTTCAGTTTGTGCCAGCGACCATTGCATCGCGTCGGAGTTGGCCCCCGCCAGACTGTCGATCTTCTGGCGGACGTTGCCTGCAAGAAATAATATCGTGATGACGCTTACAGTGACAGCCAAGGCGATCACCGCCACGTATAGACGCGAGAGGCCCTTGGCGGTCGTCAACTTCAGATGCCTTCTGGTTTCCGACCCCATTTCCCGCGCCTGCACCTTTGACAGCACGTTATTCTAAAACGACGATTCGGTCGAGTTGCCAGATGCTGCGGGAATATATGACTTCGGCCTGATAATCTTCAGTGGCATCAAAGGGGTAAACGATCCAGAGCGGCCCCTTGTCCCGAACTGACATCACCTCGCCGTTGCGCATGTATGCGATGATCGGGCCATCCTCGACCGCATCAGACACCGGGATGTCAACTTTGTAATCGTTGATCGCTACGGCGGACAGGTTGCCGTCCTGCACCTCGAGATGATCGATAAAAGTCTTGAGCGACACTCCGGTAAAGGTCTGCTGCCCATCCGTCCAAGGTGTGCTTGTCGTGAAGCTGGTCTCGCCCAGAGATTGCAGCATCTCCATGTCAAATTGCATCGTATTGCCTACGTCAGTGACTGGCACAGCACCCGAAACTGTTAGTATAACCTCGCCTGTCGGTACGGGAGAGGTCTGTGCGAGCGCAGCACCAGACGTGAGGCCAAGCGCGACCGCCATAGCGGACAGTATTCGAGTATAGATCAAGGTATATTCTCCAAATTTCAAACTTAAGTTGTGAGACGATTTGCACGTTTCGACATGCAGATCACCGTAGCATCAGCATATACGACTATACTTTCGTATAGTTCGGTCATCCAAAATCTTTGCCGAACGATCCAAAAGACAACCATTTTATCAAAACTCTGACGTATTCCTAAATTGATGTTCGACTGTTGTTGATCCGGGCTTTTCTGGATAAGCTGGTCACAAGAAAGCATGTGAAAGAAGCGGTTCGCAAGGTAATCGAATATGGATGATCCTACAAACCCTACGGGCCTGAGCCTGTTGATTGCCGATGACCACGATCTGGTCCGGGAGTCGGTCGCTGCATTGCTGAAGTACGAAGCAAATGTGCAGGTCACAAACGTTGCGACCCTTGATGAGGCCTTGGCCGCTGTTAAGAAATCGGGTTATTTTGATCTCGTTCTGCTGGATTACAAGATGCCGGGAATGAACGGCCTCGAGGGTCTCGTCCTCATGAAAAAGGCCACCGCAGGCCGTCCCGTCGCGCTGATGTCAGGCAACGCTTCGCGCGCCATCGCGGAAGAAGCGATCAATACCGGTGCGGCAGGATTTACTCCCAAGACGATAGCCGCCAGTTCCATGGCGTCTGCCGTACGCTTCATGGCCGCAGGCGAGATTTTCGTGCCCTACGGCTTCATGCAGCAGGAAGACAAGACGGTTGGAGATCTTAGTCAGCGCGAGACCGAAGTGCTGCGCGGCATCGCCGAAGGAAAGTCGAACAAGGAAATCGCCCGCGATCTGGATTTACAAGAAGTGACGATCAAACTGCACGTCAAGACGCTTTGCAGGAAGCTTGACGCTCGAAACCGAACCCATGCCGTTATCATCGCGCAGAACATGAGCCTCTTGTGATCCAAGAGCACGCCCAATCCGAAGCTGTTGCAACGATTGGCGTTTCTGCGCAAAAGTCGCACGCCGGAATTGGAATGAAGCCCGGAGCGGTCAACGTGTCGTTTCTTGCGAGTGATTTACCTGATCGTCGCTTTGATAGGTCTCGATCAACTCGCCAAGAATATCTGACACAGATTGCTGGTCGCCTTTGTTCGTCTGGTCGTTCTCGATCATGATCAAGCCTTCAGACCCGTCACCAAGTACCATATCCACCTGCACCCAGTTTCCAATCGCGTAAGAATTGGACACGTGGCCCGGCCCGGCCGCAGGAAACTGCCCAACTCCTCCTCCTTGGGTCGCCCTCATGCCTTCCGGCCCCCGCATGTGCATGTTGAGGTGGTTTTCTCTGCTGCGTTGAGCGAAGTTCCAAGGGCGCGACCCGACAACGAACGTCGTTTCCCCTGCAATTGCATCGAGCGGCAAGAGCAGGCAAATGCTCAATAAGGCAATGAACTTCATTCTGTTCTCCATTCATGAAAAATTGGGGCGATCCGGGAGAGAAACCCCGGACCGCCTTACGCACCTGCCCTTGCCCTTCCGTTTTGTGGGGACATCGCGAGAGGCAAGCGCCGGCAGATGCGTGTTCCGATCAGTTGATACCGTCGATCGTCACACCAAGGTTGTTGCCAAGGGCGGTCGAGACCGACGAGACAGCCGGATCAACCAGCGTTCCCAGCCCGGTGATGTCGGTAAAGGCGACGCCATCAACTAATGAACTCGCCGTGGCCGCAGCGAAAGCGGTCTGGATGTTGTTCCCGATCAGGAAAGCATCCGAGCCTGACGTCGTGACCAGATCTGCGGTCAGGTTGTTGGCGATCGCGGTTGCGCCACTATTGACCGTTCCGTTCACGATACCGGTCGTGATCGAACTTGCCGCCAAAACCCCTGGCAGCGAGACATCCGTGAGCGTTCCGGTAAGCCCTGTGCCAAGCGACAGGTCGAAGCCGCCATAGGTTTGCTTCACGTCGAACTGCATTGACACGTCGGACTCGAGGGCGGCGCTGTTGCCGAGTGCAGTAGACGTGGTTTCTACCGCAATCACATCGTCAAGAGCGAGGCCAGACAGGCTCACAATGTCGTTGCTGATCAGGTTTGACGTGCTTGTGGCTGCGAAGTCGCCCAAGGTCGTCTGCTCGGATTCGACCTGCTCAGGTCCGGTCGGAGCGACCACAACGTCGCTGATGGCGTCGGTCGTGACAGTGGAGACCACGTTGGCATCCCAGTTCCAAGTCACGGTATCAAATGCCATTGCCGGCGCTGCGACGCAAATGGCGATGACGGAGACTGCGAGTTTCTGAATAATCATATTTTCTGTTCCTCATTTGATTTGGTTTGGTCTGGTTTTGCGGGGTACTCCCCTCCCGGTTGACAGCCGACATATGTTTCTGCTGGCAAGCCGAGCCCTTCGGTGAGGATCTGGTAGACCGCCAGTTCCACCACCGATCGCACTCCGAGTTGCAACGGTTCGTTGCGCACTTCGCCGGAGTCGAATTCTACAAATTGGTCGTCGAAGAAGCGGAAGATACCCGCCTCGTATTCAACGCCAACGATCTGCTTTTGGAGGCTGGTGACATAAACTGTTCCGAGGCTTTTCATCTCCACGAGGCGCAGATCGAGCCCCACATTGATCACGGCTGCACGCCGACTTGCGCCTAGACCGGCTATAAACAACCGCTCGCCACCGGAGTGGATATTGTAGTTCAGCTCTGTCACGGCACCGAGCACAACAAAATGTGCAGGGGCGACATTCGCCTCACCAATCGGACGTTTGATCAATTTTGTCTGGACCAGCTGCTGTTCAGCAAGAGCGATCCGGGGATCAAGCCGTTCCGTAAGATTGACCTGACGCGTCTTGTAGAACGCGCTAATCACCATCTCTGAAGTGCCTTGCGTTACTTCGGTGCTGTCGTTCATGGAGTCATATGCGCGTTTGCCGGTTTTGTCTGCGATATTGCCGACCGCGATGTTGGGCCGGTTCAGTCCGGGATTCTTTGCAAGTTCTTCAAGGCAAACCGAATACGGCGTGGCATTGTCGGTCACCGGAGGCCCCAGAAGTGGTTTTGTCTGAGAACCCGCGTCGATACTCGGTGAACAAGCGCCAAGCGATAACGCCGTCAATGCTGCAATCGCTAGTCTGCGACTTGGAATTCGACCATTATACTGAACAAACATATTAACCTCTCACGCTGTCCCAAGAGAGAGGATTGCTTAACTTTTGCTCTGAAGATATCGCGCAGAAGCTTTGCAACGGGTGCTGTGAGAGTAGTTTTTTGCTCGAAAGGATATAAGGCGACACAGACGAGTAGACTGCTATACGATCAGCGGCCGGTGATGCACTCGATGTCCGCTCTGCCGTTCTGATTTAAACGCGCACTGCAACGCAGACCTCAAATTTCTCCGCTTGTGTCTTGGATTGCAGGGTCTTTGCCTACCGCTCGGTTGAGCATGTAAGCTTTCGTTCCGGTCGCTTTGAATCAATATTTGCACGACGGTCTGATGTAAGGACCACACGAATCCCCCCCCCCACTATCGTTCAAATACCGGAACGCAAACGGGACAAGTCCAGTCAGCCTAAAATCGGATTGACGCTTCAGGCAAGCGGTTGGCGGTAGACGCCTGCGGGCTCAAGGGTGAGGCCATCGAATTGAATGGCGTGTGCGTTGTAGTTCAACCAGAAACGTTCATGGCCACAGTCGCGGATGCGCAGACCCTCGGGCAAGTCTATCGTTGCAATATCCGCGTTCTGACAGGCATGCGTGATGACACGCCTTAGGCCGGTCTGATCCAGCCAAGCGCCGACATAGGTCAGATGTCCTTGCGCGACGACCACGGCGAAACCTTCTTCATCAAGAAGGGTGGCTTTCGCGGTCCCCTCAAGCGCTTCGCGGTAAAGATGCAGATGACCGCCGCCCGCCAAGGGGACCGGCATGTCTGGCCGCAGACTTTCGACATAGGACACCGTCACGTCCAATCCGGGGATCGCGGGCGGCAATGGTACGGGAATAGACATTTCACCGTTCCGCGCCGCACTGCGCGGCCCCAAAACCACCTGCGCCTCTGATGCGGTCAACGCGGCTTTCAAATCCTCGCTCATATGGATCAAGCCGGGGGCGGCAATCACACTGTATCCCGCAAAGTCACGGGTACTGGCAGGCAAAATATCGATAGACAGACCCAGACTGCGGAACGCCTTGTACCACTCGAACACCAGCCCGAAATAGCTTAGCCCCGCACCATGGGGCTGCACAGTCCAGGCAAAGTCTGCGTCGTAGTCAAAGATCATCGCAACGGGTGCGCGGCCCTGCTGCACCTGCGGTGCCTGCGCCAATTCAGCCGCGACTTGGCGCACTTCGTCCAGCCCACGCGCGTCGGCACTGTCCGGGCGCAACAGCCCCGCGTGCATCTGCTCTTGCGCAAAGGGGGCCTGCCGCCAGCGGAAATAACACACGGCCTCGGCACCATGGGCAAAGGCCTCCCATGTCCAGAGCCGAACCATGCCGGGAAGCGGCGCAGGATTGTAAGGTGCCCAATTCACCGGACCGGGTTGCTGCTCCATCACCCACCAGCGTCCGCGACCGACAGCCCGGTACAGATCATGATGCAGCGCTTGAAAATCGGGGTCGCCCTGTTTTGCGAAGGTGCGCTGGCGTTCGGCATCCGCCCCGACGCGGTCCTCCAGAAAGCCCAGCGGGTAACTGTCCCATGTCGCGAAATCGAGATCTTCGCCGACCTTGAAGTGATCAAAATCCGTGATCCGGCCCATATAATTATGCGACAGGGGCGCATCCGTATGGGCGCGCAAGATGTCGACCTGCATCCGGTTGAAGGCAACCACCTGATCCGAGCTGAACCTTCGAAAGGCAAGGCTGTGCGCAAGGTTGGGTTCTGTCACCGTCAGGTTGGGCAGATCAATCTGGTCGAAACTGTCATAGCTCATCGACCAAAAGACATTGCCCCATGCGTCATTCAACGCCGCAATATCACCATCGTTTTTGTCGGACGTGAACCGGTTGCGCAGCCAACCCTGAAACGCCGTGCGCGCTGCATCACTGTAGGAAATCGTAGTATCATGGCAGCCGTATTCGTTGTCTGTCTGCCATGCGGCAACATGCGGATTGCGGCCATACCGCTCTGCCAAGGCGGTGACAATCCGGGCACATTCCGCTTTGTAGCCTTCGTGGCTAAAGCAATAATGCCGTCGCGATCCGAACTTGCGCGGGCGCCCCTCGCTGTCCAGCGCAATCATATCAGGGTGGCGGTCCAGCATCCATCGCGGCGGTGTGGCCGTGGGTGTGCCCAACACGACCTTCAGCCCTGCTGCCCCCAGCACTTCGATGGCCTCGTCCAGCCAATCAAAGGTGTAATGGCCATAGGCCGGTTCTAAGCGCTGCCATGCGAATTCCCCGATACGCACCCATGTCAGGCCAGCTTCGACCATCCGGCGCGCGTCTTCCTCCCAAATTTCGCGGGGCCACTGTTCAGGGTAATAGCAGGTGCCAAGGGCGCGGTTTAAAGGTGTCATAGGATAACCTGATGTTCTTTCTGGCCGTGAAATCCGGTTTGACAGGCAAAGGTCTTGCCCGCGCTTGCCTCAGTTACCCCGACAGCTGCCGATGTCGCGAACAACGTGCTCAGATCCGGCCCGCCAAAGGCCGGGCATGTCATCTGGCTTGCCGCGAAATCCACTTTCGACGTGAACGTCCCTGTCGCATCAAAGCGGGCGACCCGCCCTGCCCCCCATTGCGCGACCCACAAAAAGCCATCGCGATCTACGACCGCTCCATCTGGATTCATCTTGTCTTGTGACAGGTTGATATGCATCTCCGGAGTGCCCATGGGCCAGCCGCTATCATCAAGCGCTTGCCGCATGACGCGGCGGGTGGGGGTGTCGGTGAAATAGGCAAAACGTTTGTCGGGTGAAAAACAGATCGCGTTCGAAATTGTTATGTGGGCGTAAAGCTGGCGCAGTGTCCCTTTGAAATAGCGGTAAATCGCGCCAAGACCGGGTTCGGCCTGCTTGCCCATCGTACCGATCCAGAAGCCCCCCCAAGGGTCCGCACGCCCGTCATTTGACCGGGTCAAAGGCTGATCCACTTCCAAACCGATCAGTTTGGTTTTTTCGCCAGTGGTCAAATCGAAGGCAAGCAACATGGTTTCGGACGCAATCAAGAGCGTGTTTTCGTCAATCCAGCCCGCAGCGGAGACATGTTCATCGAATTGCCAGTGCTTTGGCTGGCCCGCGTCCTGCGTCATCAGGCGCATGCCAAGAATATCGAACCAGAAAAGCTGCTGACGCACCGGATGCCAAAGCGGCCCCTCGCCCAAAGCACAGGCGCGAGCATCGAACACCTGCATATTCATGCGTTAGCCGCATCATAGGCCGCGACGATATCATCGGCGCGCGCGCGCACCTCAGCCACACCAAGCCCCGGCGTATAAATCCCCGTTCCGATGCCAAAACCAGCAGCGCCAGCGCCCAACCAATCGGCAAAGTTCTTGGGCCCGACACCGCCCACTGCATAGACTTCGGTGCATTTGGGAAGCACAGCAGAAATGGCCTTTAGCCCTTCAGTTCCCATCAGGAACGAGGGGAAAATCTTGAGCCCATCAGCCCCTGCCCGCAGTGCTGCAAAACATTCTGTCGGGGTCAGTGCACCCGGATAAGACAGCAATCCAGCCGCCTTGGTCGCTGCAATCACATCTACGTTGGTATCGGGCGACACGATCATCTTGCCCCCCGCCACGGCGACATCGGTCATGTCTTTGACGGTCAGGACGGTCCCAGCGCCGATTACCGCTTGATCCCCAAAGACGTCTGCCATCAAAGCGATGCTTTTCAGCGGTTCAGGAGAGTTGAGCGGTACTTCAATCCGGGTGATCCCTGCCTCAATCAATGTGGCGCAGATGGCGTGGGCCTCGAAAGGTTGAACACCCCGCAGAATGGCGATGATTTTCCGGGTCATGGCATGGGTTCCTTGCAAGAGTTTCTGGCGGCGGTCAGGCCTGTCAGGGTCACGTCGCCTACCTCAAAAACAGAGGCTTCCACGCCTTGGGCGGCCAAGCCCCGACGGTAAGGTCCGGCCACGACACCATCACCGATGATCGCAACATTCTGGCCCAGCCAATATGGGCGTGCGCCCGCAAGTTCGGCACCGATCAGCAACCCCGACAGCCGCGACCGCGCCACGGCGGGTTCAAGATCGGCCACCAGCGATCCTGCCCTGAGGCCAAATAGCCGCGCAGCCAGCAACTGTGGACGGTCCATCGCCTCTGTAACGGCATCATCGAAAACGCCGGCATCAAAGCCATCTTCCGAAACGCTGTGGCGCAGAACGGATTGCTTGGCCAGCAACGCAAACAGTTCACCAGTCATAAAGGTCTGGAAACTCACAATCTCGCGGGCACTGATCTGGACCCATTTTGTATGCGTCCCGGGCAGGCAGAGAACGCCGTCAAAATCGGGGTGATCATGCAGAAATCCCGCAATCTGGGTCTCCTCGCCACGCATGACATCAGGTGGCGTCACCTGTTTCACACCCGGCACGATATAAACGGCGATGCGCGGGTCGCCAGAGGCAACAGCGGTAACCGACTGCCCGTCAGGTGCCATGCAGGGCACGCTTAGATAGGCGGCTTCAGCCCAGCCCTGTCTGGAGCCGACCATACCACAACAAATCACCGGCACGACTTTTGCATCAGTCAGGTAGGGTTCAATCAACGCCATCAAAGCGGGTTCAAACCCGTCCCTTTGCAAAACACCCATACCCATTTGCGAGGTCAATGTCGCCAAGGGTGAATCGTTCGGGCCAATGATCCAGACCCTTAGATTTGTTGTGCCCCAGTCAACCGCGATCCAGTCGGTGTTATGTGAGTTGCCTGCCACTAGCCTGTCACCACAACGCCGCCATCGACGACCAAGGCTTGCCCGGTAAGCATCCGGCTGGTGTCGGAGGCGAGGAAAAGCACGGCATCCACGATGTCGCGCGGCTCAAGCGCGTCGGGCAGACATTGGCGGGAAAGATGGGCGGCAAGGGCATCTTCGGTCACCCACATGTCCTTTTGCTTTTGTGTCAAAACCCAACCGGGTGCAATCGCGTTGACGCGGATATGGTCGGGGCCGACTTCGCGGGCAAGCGACCTGGTCAAGCCGTTGATGCCGGAATTTGCCATCGTATAAAGCGGATAGCCTGCGTTGCCCATCATATAGCTGATCGACGTAAAGTTGATAATCGACCCTGCCCCCGTTTTGCGCATCCCCGGCAGCGCGGCTTGGCACGCAAAGAAATAGGCCTTGAGGTTAATGTCGAGCATCTTTGTCCAAAACGCTTCGTCCACCTCTTTGATGCTGTGCCGGGCATCGTTTGCCGCATTGTTTACCAGCGCCTTCAATGGGCCGTGGCGTTCGACAGCTTCATCAATAGTGGCTTTCAAAGCGCTGACATCGGTGATGTCGCAGGGCATGAAATGAGGGCGGTTGCCACCGTAGTTTTCCGCCATTTCATCGCAAAAGGCAGTGGCGTCAGACCGCCCGACAAAGGCGACCTTGGCCCCTTGCTGCAAAAAACCTTCGGTCAAGGCGGCACCGATCCCCGATCCACCGCCAGTGATATAGACGGACGCCCCCGAGAGGTCGTGAAATGTGGCTGTTGGCATCATTGGGTCAGGTCTCCGATGACAAGAAACAAACGTGGGGCAGACAGATTTCTGATCTGCAAAAGATGTCGGCCACCCATCAGTGGCTTTCACGTGTGACAGGGCGCGTGTCTTTGCCAACCAGAAAATCCAGATCAGCCCCCCGATCCGCTTGCAACACATGATCAACATAAAGCTTGGCATAGCCGCGGTCATACCGAGGTGCGTCAGGTGTCCAGTTTGCGCGACGCTCGGCAAGTTCGGCAGCATCGACCAGTAGTTCAAGCACGCCATCCTTTGCCGACACTTTGATCAGATCGCCGGTTTTCACCAACGCGAGAGTTCCGCCCGCTTGCGCCTCTGGGCTGACATGCAGGATGACGGTGCCGTAAGCCGTGCCCGACATCCGCGCATCAGAGACACGGATCATATCGCGGACGCCATTTTCGACCAACTTCTTCGGAATAGGCATGTTGCCTACCTCGGGCATCCCAGGATAGCCTTTGGGTCCGCATCCCTTGAGCACCAGAATAGTATCTTTGGTGACAGGCAAATCATCGCGGTCAATGTTCGCCTTGAGGTCTTCGATGTTTTCAAAAACATGCGCCCTGCCTTCGTGCTCCAACAGCGCGTCCGTCGCGGCAGAGGGTTTGATGATCGCACCTTGCGGCGCTAGATTGCCCTTGAGAACACGCAACCCCGCTGCCGGCTTGACCGGCTGGTCATAACTGTGGATCACGTCGCGGTTATAACATTCTGCCCCCTCAAAATAGGCCGAGATGTCGCCCCCCAGCACCGTTTTCGCCGGGCGCAATTTCGATTTCAACTCGGATAGGACAACGGGCATACCGCCTGCATAGCAGAAGTCTTCCATCAGGTATTTGCCCGATGGCATGCAATTCACAAGCAGGGGAATTTCGCCACCGATCTCGAAATCCTCGATCACAAGATCAATACCAACCCGGCCAGCCAACGCCAAAAGGTGAACCACTGCATTTGTCGATCCGCCCACAGCCGCATTGGCAAGGATCGCGTTCTCGAATGCTTCGCGCGTCAGAATATCGGACGGTTTCAGGTCTTCATCAACCATTTCCACGATGCGCTTTCCGGTCAGATGCGCCAGCGCCATGCGGCGGGCATCAACGGCGGGCAATGCAGCGTTTGTGGGCAGCGACATACCCATCGCCTCGACCAGCGAGGCCATTGTCGACGCAGTGCCCATCGTCATGCAAACACCCTTGGAGCGGCTCATCCCGGATTCAGCGGCCATAAAGTCCTGCAAGGTCATATCCCCTGCCCGGACCGCTTCGGAGAATTTCCAAACATCCGTTCCCGACCCGATATCATCGCCTTTCCACTTGCCGTTCAGCATGGGGCCAGAGCTGACCACGATGGAAGGCAGATCAACAGACGCAGCCCCCATCAGCTGGCCGGGGGTTGTCTTGTCACAACCTCCCAGCAGGACAACGGCGTCTATGCCATAGGCCCGAATGGATTCTTCAACATCCATCGCCAGCAGGTTGCGAAACAACATCGCAGTCGGCTTCATCTGGGTTTCCCCAAGACTCATCACCGGAAATTCAACCGGAAAGCCACCAGCCTCCCACACGCCACGCTTCACGCCCTCGGCCAGATCGCGCAGACCGGAATTGCACGGCGTCAGTTCCGACCACGTGTTGCAGATGCCGATGATCGGACGGCCGTCAAAAACATGATCGGGAAAGCCCTGGTTCTTCATCCACGAGCGGTGAATGAAACCGTCCTTGTCATTTTTTCCGTACCAGGCGCGGCTGCGGCGTTCTTTGGTCATGTTAGGCCCTTGTCCCCGTCGCGAGCGGCGGAATTTGAGTTTATTTGGCAAAGTGAAATCATAGTTTAGTGCCCTCCAGCACCCACATCGAGTCTGGAAAGCTCCATGGCAAGTTTATGCCTTGTCGCATGAGATAGATGCCCGACAAATCAATCGGACCGGATTTCAGCGCGGGCGCACCACGAGACAAATGCGTGAGATCGCTGCGGTTCACCAGATTGATCCGGTAGGTCGCCTGCGGGTCAAGCGCGGTCAAGCGTAGAGGGCGTGGTAGGATTTGGGGGCCTGTGTCCGACTTGCCAATAAAGGCAACAAAACGCCCTCCGTCAAAGCTGATTTGCTGTTCGGCCAGCACCGCAGGGTCCGGGCTGTCGAGGCGCAGAATATCAGCACGATACAGCCAGTCGCGATTGTCTTTCCACCAGTTGGTGATGAACTTGAGGGTGGCGGCTTCTTCTACCGTGAGTTCACGCGGGTCCATCTCGAAGCCCATGTGGCGTTGTGCTGCGACCCAGCCGCGAAACGCCATGGAATGGGTGCGACCAGAGGTGTGGCAGTGTCTTGGGCCAACATGGCTGCCGGTGACGGCCATCGGCAGGAACTGCGCGGCGTGATGTTGGATTTTCAGACGCTCCAGCGCATCGTTGCTGTCAGACAGCCAGACCCGCTGGGTCCGCGCCATGATACCGAAATCGATGCGCCCGCCCCCCGAGGCGCAGCTTTCGATTTCAACGTTCGGGAAGTTCTGGCGCAGCCGGTCAAGCAGCGCGTAAGTGCCGCGGGTCTGAGCCGCATCGGGGGCGGGCAGAACCCGATTATGATCCCACTTGATATACTCGACAGGATACGTGCGCAGGATGGCAGAGAGGCAATCGTAAAGGTAATTGCACACTTCGGAATTGGCCATATCCAGGACCATTTGCTGGCGGCCCAGAACCTGATCAGCCTTGCCAAGCGCCCAGTGAGGGTGGGCGCGGAACAGGTCGCTGTCAGGGTTGACCATCTCGGGTTCAAACCAGATCCCAAAGCCCAGCCCCAACTCGGACAAGTGATCGGTCAATGCCCCCAAACCCTCGGGGTATTTGCGCCGATCAACCGTCCAGTCGCCAAGCCCGCTGGTGTCGTCGTCGCGTTGACCGAACCACCCGTCATCCAGAACGAACCGTTCAGCGCCCAGACCGGCGGCGCGGGTGGCGATGTCTTTTAGCGCATCAATGTTGTGGTCGAAATAGATCGCTTCCCAACAGTTGTAATGGACCGGCCGGGGCGCGTCGGGTTTAGCCCATGTCACGATCCTGTCGCGCAGGTGGCGCTGGAAGGCAACGCCACATCCGTTCAGGCCGGTTTGGGAATAGGCCAAGTACAGCGGTGCCGTTTCAAACCGGGTCGCCGCGTGCAGTTCAAGCTGCGGCGCGTGGCCCCATTGCACCTGACGACGCCCATCGGGCAGTTCCTCTGCGATCATCTTGTGACCGCCGGACCAGCCATAATGAAAACCGTAGGCTTCGCCTTGGGTGTTGGTGGCACCCGTGCACGGAATGATAAGGCCGGGGAAATGTTCATGCCCGGTGCGCCCCGTGCGGTTTTCGCGCGCGTGAATGCCCGCGGACCAGGCGATCCGGTTTGGCTGGAATTCACCAATCCAACGGCCCGAGTAGTCAATCATCTCATCAGACTGTTGTGGTGCTGGCAAAACAGGTGCGGCAAGCCAGTCAAGATGAACCGGCTGGGCAGCCTCAAGCGTGGTTTGCGCGGTGATGATGCCGGTTTCGGTATCCGCTGCGAAATCAAAGATCAGGGTCAGCCCGTTCTTTTGATCCACGCAACGCAGGCTTAGGCCCGTTGCGGTCCCGGCACTTTCAAGGCTGAACGCCGGATAGACCAATGCGCCGTTTGCATCGCGTAGGATCAGGCCCGCCTGACCGGGAAAGCTGCGGCTTGCTTCGGGCGAAAGGGAGAGATCAGGGTTTTCATCCAGCATCCCACCCGTGACATCCAGCATATGTGCCGCGTGAATATCGGCAAGATCGACGCTGTCGCGCAAGGGTGCCCCCCAATAGATCACCTGCGGCAGGCACTGTTGGCACGAGGACAGAACAAGCGTCTGCTGGGCGGTGTCTATGCGGTAGATCTTGGTCATGGTTGTCTACTTTACTGCGCCCAAGGTGAGACCGGCGATAAAATGCCGCTGCATTGCAAAGAACATTGCGACAGGCGGCAAGGCCGCAACGATGCTGCCCGCACTCATCAGGTGATAGGCGGCGCGATATTGCGCGTTGAAGCTGGTAATACCGGCGGTCACGGGCTGGCTTTCGATCCCTTGGGTCAACACCACCGCCCAGAAATAATCGTTCCAGATGAAGGTGAAAACCAGCACGGCAAGGGCAGCGATGGCGGGCTTCATCAAGGGCAATACCACAAACCAGAATATCCGCCATTCCGCGACGCCTTCAACACGTGCGGCCTCGATCAACTCGACCGGCAGGGCACGGATGAAGTTGCGCATAAACAGCGTGCAGAACCCCGTTTGAAAGGCGATATGGAACAGCACAAGTCCCGTCTTGGTGTTGTAAAGCCCCATATCCAATGTCAGATCGCGCACCGGCACCATCAGGATTTGGAAGGGTACGAAATTGCCCGCAACGAAGATGAAGAACACCAAAAGGTTGGCGCCGAATCTGTAAACGCCAAGGGCGAAGCCTGTCATGCTGGATAGCACGATACATCCGATGACGGTTGGCACGGTGATCAGGACCGAATTCAGCATGTAGCGCGGCATGTCTGATTCCAGAAACACCTTGCCGTAATTTTCGAACCCGGCAAAGCGGGACGGCAATGTCCAATAGTCGCCAGAGGAGAAATCACCCGCAGGTTTGATCGAAAAAAGCGCAACGGCGATCAAGGGCAGCAGCCACAGGATCAGCGCGACAGGCAGCATAGACTGATAGGTCAGCTGCCACGACCGAGAGGTTTTGGCGATTGGCGTCGGGAACATCTCAGCGGCCCTTTTCTTCTTTGTACATGGACCGCAAGAAGTAGGCGATGAAGCAGAACATGATCAGGAACAACACCACAGCAATGGCCGCACCATAGCCCATACGGAAGCCGTATTCGCTCAGGGCGACCTCGAACATATAAAAACTAAGCACGCGGGATTCACCGAAAGGCCCGCCGTTGGTCATGATCGAGATCAGATCAAAGCTGCGCAGCGCACCGATGATGGTCACGACAAAAGCGATAAACGTCGCGGGCTTTAGCTGCGGGACAATCACATACCAAAGCATGCGCCATCCTTTTGCACCATCCAGCCGCGCGGCCTCGATCTGTTCAGGATCCACCGCGTTCAAGCCCGTGAGGTAAAGGATCATGCAATAAGCAGTTTGCGGCCACAGTCCGGCAGCGATGATCCCGAATGTGACATAGTCCGGATCGCCCAGCACGTTGATCGGGCCCAGCCCGACCCAGCCGATCAGCGTGTTCAACAAGCCAAAGGTAGGATCATAAAACCATGTAAAGACAAGACCCACCACAACCTGACTGATCACGAAAGGAAAAAAGAACATAGACTTGTAAAGCCGGATGCCGGTCACGGTCTGGTTCAGGAACAACGCGATAAACAGGCCCGCAGGAATAGCGAAGACATAGAGGGCCAGCCAAAGCACGTTGTTGCTAAGCGATGTGAAAAAGGCCGGATCATCAAACATCTCGCGGTAATTTTCAGAGCCGACAAATTCGGCAGCCCCCAGCCCGTCCCAGCGATAAAGAGACAGGTTGAAGCTTTGGAAAATGGGAAAGATCACATAGAAAGCGAAAAACAACATGCCCGGCGCAAGAAACAGCCATGGTGTCACCTTGATCTCGTTGCGCTTGTACCACGATCGTTTTGGCGGCTGATATTCCGTTTCGGAAAGTGCAGGTGCTGTCACTTTTGGGCCTCCTGTCGTGTTGGTTGGCGCATGTAGAAACCGTGAAACCTCACGACTTGCAGATGGGCCGGGTTGGGCGGAAGTTCGGGGTCGGGCGGGCGCGAACGCCCACCCGCAGTTAACTTAGTTCATCCGCTGGCGGGCTTTTTCCAGCCGCTCAAGGATTGCGTCCAGATTGTCAGGGCGCACCATGAACTCCTGAAAGCCTTCCATGCCGATCTTGGCCATTTCAGCCGGGAAATCGCGGTCAAAGAATTGCGCTACACCGCCAGGGCTGTTTGTGGACAGCATGGCAAAACCCTCTTCCAGGAACTTGTCCTCATCGACCTTTGCGGACGCGTTGACAGGCAACTGGCCCAAATTCGCACCGGAGTTGATTACCGTCTGTTCATCCGCTGACACCATGAAGCGCAAGAAGGCACGGGCTGCATCCTTGTTCGCGGCATTTGACGGAATGTGGAACGTATCGGTTGGCGCATCTTCGGCCATTGCGACGTCAGGGTTGATCGCCGGGAATTGGTAAAAGCCCAGCTGGTCATCTGTCAAACCCGCTTCGCGCAACGGAGCAACGGCGAAGTTGCCCATCAGATAGGCAGCGGCCTGACCATTGACCATGAAGGGTAACGCTTCTTGCCAGCTGTAAGTCTGGTGGTTCTCGATAAAGCCACCCATATCGATCAGTGTTTTCCAGTTCTTGAAAGTCTCGCGGACCCGTGGATCGGTCCATGCAACCTCGCCAGCGGCAAGCTGCATGTGGAAATCAAAGCCGTTGGTGCGCATGTTCAGGTAGTCAAACCAGCCGCCAGCAGTCCAAAGGAACTTTGTACCGATGGTATAGCAGGCACGACCGGAATCCACGATCTTCTGACAGTTGGCCAGCTCTTCTTCCCAAGTTGCTGGCTCGCTCAGACCCAGCTCGTTAAAGATGTCCTGACGGTAGTACACCCCCCACTGATAATAGGTGTAAGGCACGCCCCACTGCTTGCCATCAATCGTCATGGCACCTTTTGTAGACGCAAGGTTTTCAGCAATCTCGGGCTCTGCCCACAGGTCGGATACGTCTTCAAACAGCCCCGCCTCGACATAGGGGCGCATCCGGTTCGCAGCATACCATGTGGCAACATCGGGCGCGTTCGCCGTCAGAAAGTTGCGGATTTGGGTTTTATACGCTTCGCGGTCGATGACTGTGGTGCTGATGTTCAGATCAGGGTGCATCTCCTGAAATCGGCCAATCGCCTCCTCCATTGTCGCGCGCGGTGCCGGGTTCGATGTATCGAGGAAAATTTTAAGATCGCCAGTCAATTGCTCTGAATGGTTCGCCGCAAAGGCGCCAGTTGCCACCGTGGCAGCCGTCGCCAGCGCCACTACGGACGCTTTTATTATGGAACGCATTGGTATCCTCCCTATTGCTTCCAAAAAGAGTGGTCTCATTATTTGAAACCATGTTTTGAATATTGATACTTAATCGCGAACACCCTATGCTTGTCAACAATAATGCTGGGGCGCGTGGCCCAATTCTTTGGGACAAGGCCACGAATTCGGAGAGGGTTCAATGACAGCACAATTTAGCGACGGCACAGTAGGCAAGGCACTTTTGGTACTTGATCAGGTATCTGATTTTGGCAGGCCCGTTCGATTCTCGGAACTGCTTGACGGGTCCGACTTTCCCAAGCCCACCCTGTTTCGTTTGGTTCAGACCCTTACAAACCAAGGCATGCTTAGCTTTGATCCCGAACGGCAAACCTATGCGCCGGGCGTGCGGCTGGTCAGACTGGCACACGCGGCTTGGGCGCAATCATCGCTTGCGCCAATCGCACGCCCCTTTCTGGATGTCCTAAGCGATAAGGTAGGCGAGACTGTGCATCTGGCGCAGTTGGACGGGGGGCAAGTTCTGTATGTTGACAAGCGCAATGCCAAAGACCCGATCGAAATGTATTCGCAGGCAGGCAAGGTTGGCCCGGCCTATTGTACCGGTGTTGGCAAGACGATGATGGCCTTTGTCGAAGAAACAGCACTTGAAAGCCTGATCGCCCAGCAATCCTGGCACCCGTTCACCAAACATACGCTGAAGTCTCCCGACGCACTACGCGCGGAGCTGCGCGACATTCGCAAAAACGGATACGGCTTTGACCGCGAAGAGCATGAACCCGGCATTATCTGCATCGCAATGCCGATTCTGACGCCGCGTGGCCGTGTGCTGGGGGCCGTGTCGGTGACCAGCTCGACAGCGCGCACAAATCTTGAAGGCCTTGAAAAGCTGGTCCCCGATCTGGCGAATGCTACGGCCAATATCGCCAAAGAGGCGCAAAGCTGGCGGTTTCCAGAACATCAACAGACAGTAGAAAAGGGACAGAAGGTATGACCGGCGTAACGCTTAATAGTATCGTCAAGAAATATGGCGAAGTGCAGGTCATCCACGGGGTGAACCTTGACATCGAGGACGGCGAATTCTGCGTGTTTGTCGGGCCATCAGGTTGTGGCAAATCCACACTTTTGCGCATGGTCGCAGGGCTTGAGGAAACCACCTCGGGCCAGATCAGCATCGGTGCGCGCGACGTGACCAAGATGGATCCGTCAGAACGCGGTGTATCGATGGTATTCCAGACCTACGCGCTTTACCCGCATATGACGGTGAAGCAGAACATGGGCTTCGGGCTGAAAATGAACGGTTACCCAAAGGCCGAGATCGAAAGCAAAGTCGCCGAAGCCAGCCGCATCCTGAAGCTGGACGACTACCTGTCGCGCAAGCCTGCTGCCCTGTCGGGCGGTCAGCGCCAGCGCGTCAGCATCGGGCGCGCCATTGTGCGCGGGCCCGAAGTGTTTCTTTTTGACGAACCGCTCTCGAATCTTGACGCCGAACTGCGCGTCGAGATGCGTGTCGAGATTGCCCGTCTGCACAAGGAAATCGGCGCGACGATGATCTACGTCACACATGATCAGGTCGAGGCGATGACACTTGCGGACAAGATCGTTGTGCTGCGTGCCGGGCATATCGAACAGGTCGGTGCCCCACTTGATCTCTACCGCGACCCGGATAATAAATTCGTCGCAGGATTTATCGGATCGCCTGCGATGAACTTTCTTGAGGGGACTGTCAAAGGCGGCAAGGTCGATGTGCCCGGATTGAAGGCCAGCTTTTCGCTTGCCCTGAACCTGCCTGACGAGGGCACAGCCGTATCACTGGGCTTTCGCCCCGAACATGTGGAACTCGACCCGGATGGTCATACCCACAATGTTGACCTGACCGAAGCATTGGGCGGCGTTTCTTACGCCTATCTGCTTTCAGACAGCGGGGAAAAGATCATCGCAGAAGAACGTGGCGACAATCGATCGAAAGAGGGTGCGCGGGTAGGCGTAAAGGTCCCAGCCGAGCGCGCATTGCTGTTTGACCAGAAGACAGGGATTAGAATTCGCTAGAGTCAGAGTAGAGAAATCCGTCAGCGTGCTGATCTGCGACGCAGCCGAAGATATGACGCGCAAGTTCGGTTTCGGCCGCATGCTGTCAATGCGGTTGGGTTACGTGCATCGCGACAGCCGCTCAAAGGCCTAGCGCCGTTAAGCCAGCATGATCCAAAGGGCGCGGCCCTTGGGGCCAAAGAAACACGCGATCATCCTCGGCAATGGGGACATCATTGATCGACGCATGACGAACCGCCATGTAGCCGTCGGCGTCAAATTCCCAGTTTTCGTTGCCATGGGCGCGGAACCATTTGCCCGCGGCATCGTGATATTCATAGCAGAACCGCACAGCGATCCGGTTGTCGCTATGAGCCCAGATTTCCTTGATCAGGCGATACCCGCTCTCTGTCTCCCATTTACGGGCGAGAAAAGCGCGGACCTCGTCACGGCCGCTCAGGAACTCTGAGCGGTTGCGCCATTTGGTGTCGGGCGTGTAAGCCAGTGCCACCTTTTCGGGATCGCGTGTGTTCCACGCATCCTCTGCCATGCGGACCTTTTGGACCGCGTCATCATGGCTAAAGGGCGGCACTGGCTGTCTGGTCATGGTGTTACCAGCTGTTGTAGCCAAGGTATTTGCCCGACATCTCGACCTTTACCCGATCACCTTTGGGGTTTTCGATCCGGGTCACGGACATTTCAAAGTCGATGGCTGACATGATGCCGTCACCGAATTTTTCCTGAATCAGCGCCTTGAGCGTCGGGCCGTAGACGCCCACGATCTCGTAGAAACGGTAGATGCAAGGATCGGTCGGCACAGCCTGTTCCCAAATCTTGGTGGGGCTTTCGCTCAACACGCTTTCGGCTTCCTGAGGCAGGCCCATCACGCTGACCATCAGCTTGGCTTTTTCGGCCGGAAAGGCGTTCATGCCCATCGCGGCAGAGTGGGTCCAGACCGGGGACATGTCGATCTTTTCGGCAATGCCTTCCCATGTCATGCCAGCCTGTTTTTTGGCCGAAAGGATCATGGCGGTTACGTCTTCTTTGGTCATCATCTCTGTCATAGTCAGGTCTTTCATGTTGGTCTCCTCCGGTCTTAGCTGTTAACGGCGCGCAGGGCGGGTCGTTTGTCTTCGGGGTCGTCTTGGGGGTCGGTTTTGTCGATCCGCACGGTGGTTGGCCTGTTACTTTGGCCCGGCTCGCTCTGCTGACCTGCCATCTCTTTCGAGCGTTTGCCCAAGAACTGCACCAAGTGGTTGCGGATTGCGTAGTAGTTTGGGTGCTCCACGATCTCGGTCCGGTAGCGCGGGCGCGGAATCGTGATTTCGACGCTTTCGGCAACGCGGGCTTTGGGACCATTCGTCATCAGCAAGATGCGGTCGGCCAGCAAGATCGCCTCGTCTATGTCGTGGGTGATCATAAAGACCGTCTGCTCCATCTGGCCCCATATTTTGAGCAGCTCGTCCTGAATGGTGCCGCGTGTCAGCGCGTCCAAAGCACCAAAGGGCTCATCAAGCAGCAACAGTTTGGGGTGATTGGCAAAGGCGCGGGCGATGGACACGCGCTGACGCATGCCCCCCGACAGCTGGCTTGGCTTGCGGCGGATCACGTCGCCCTCAAGCCCCACCATGGCAAGGAACTTGGTCGAATGTTCTGCCACTTGTGCCTTGGTCCATTCGGGATGCCGCGCGGCCACTCCGAAGCTGACGTTCTTGAGGGTCGAAAGCCATGGCAGCAAAGAGTAGTTTTGAAACACCACGCCTCGGTCAAGGCTTGGGCCTTTAACCTCCTGGCCGTCCATGACCACCACGCCGCTGGTAGGCTCGGCCAAGCCGGCGAGGATGTTCATGATCGTCGATTTACCACAGCCAGAGTGTCCAAGGATCACCACGAACTCTCCCTTTTCGACGCCGAAGCTGGAGTTTTCAAAGACTGTAAGGTCGCCGCCTGCGCCATCGGGAAAGGTTTGGGTAAGGTTTTCGATGCTCAGATAGGGTTTCATGGTAACTCCTTTATTCGACGTAGGTGACGCGGCGCTGCAGATAGGCGAACATGGAGTCCAAGAACATGCCGACGACTCCGATCATGAGGATTGAGAAAACCACAGAGGTCAGATCAAGGTTGTTCCACTCGTTCCAGACGTAGTAGCCAATCCCGGTTCCGCCCACGAGCATCTCTGCCGCGACGATTACCAGCCACGCAATCCCGATGGAAATCCGCATGCCGGTCACGATTGTGGGGGCAGCGGCGGGCAGGATCACCATGAAGGCCGTTTTCAAAGCGCCCAGTTCGTGGGTGCGTGCAACGTTGACCCAGTCTTCTCTGACGCCTGCAACGCCGAAAGCGGTGTTGATCAGCATCGGCCAGATCGAGCAGATGAAAATCACAAAGATGGCCGAGGCTTCGCTATCGCCGATGATGAACAGCGCCAGCGGCATCCACGCCAGTGGCGAAATCGGGCGGAGCACCTGAATGAAAGGATTGAGCGCCTTGTAAGCAATGGGCGACATGCCAATCAGGAACCCAAGCGGGATCGCTACGGCGGCGGCCAGAAAATAGCCGGTCAAAACCCGATAGATCGAGTAGCCGATCTGGATGCCGATACCCTTGTCATTTGGCCCCGCGTCATAGAAGGGATCGCTCAACTGCTCCCACGCTTTCACGATCACCTGACTGGGGGGCGGCACGCCTGCCTTTGGCTGGCCTCCTCCCGTCAGACGTTCGTATTCTGTCAACTCGCCTACGGCTTTTTGCGCCGGGATCGCGGCCTCCCAGACAAGGAGGCCGACAATCAGGATCAGGCAGGACAAGATCGCCGCCCGAACGTTCAAAGATAGGCCGTACATGGCTTATCCCTTCTTGATCGCAAAGCTGTCGACATAGGCGGCAGGCTCTGCCGGATCGAATGTCTTGCCCATGATCATGTGCGATTTGTAGGTCACGTCGGGCGCTGTATAGCCAAGGTCTTCCATGACCTTCTTGCAGTCAGCGGCCAGATAGACCCGCTCTGCCACGCCTCTGTAGTCTACATCGCCCTCGATATAGCCCCAACGTTTCATCTGCGTGAGGATCCAGACACCCATCGAGTGCCACGGGAATGGGTCGAAGTCGATGCGGTCAGGCACCTGCTTTACCTCGCCCAGACCGTCAGCATAGGTGCCTGTCAGCACTTGTTCGATCACTGTCACGGGTTGGTTCAGATAGTTTGTCGGTGCGATGGCTTCAGAAATTTCTTTGCGGTTTTCAGCCTTCTGTGCGTATTGCGTGGCGTCGATGATCGACTTTAGCAGGGCACCGTAGGTGTTTGGCAGTTCGGTCGCAAAGGACAGCGGGGCCGCGAAGGCACAGCAAGGGTGGCCTTCCCAGATTTCCTTTGTCAGCAGGTGGATAAATCCGATGCCTTCGTAAACGGCGCGCTGGTTGAAGGGATCGGGCGACAGATAGCCGTCAAGGTTTCCGGCGCGCAAGTTCGCGACCATCTCTGGCGGCGGCACGACGCGGATCTGGATGTCGACATCGGGGTCGAGACCGAATTCAGCCACGTAGTAGCGCAGCAGGAAGTTGTGCATCGAATATTCGAACGGCACGCCGAAGGTGAAACCCTTCCACTGCTTGGGATCACGTTTGTCCTTGTGCTGATTGCCCAGAACGATGGCCTGACCGTTGATGTTTTCAACGGCGGGCATAATGTAAGGTTCGGCCACAGACCCTGCGCCTAGCGTCATTGCCAGCGGCATTGGTGTCAGCATGTGGCTGGCGTCATATTCGCCGTTCAGCGACTTGTCGCGGGCGACGGCCCAACCGGCAGTCTTGATGACCTGCGCGTTCAACCCGTAGCGTTCATAAAAGCCCAAAGGCTGCGCCATGATGATCGGCGTGGCACAGGTGATCGGCACGAAGCCAATGTTCAGATCTGTCTTTTCCGGAGGTCCAAGGTTGTCGAGAATGGCGGCTTTGGCTTCGTTGAGCGGAAAGACCGACGCCAGTGCCGCAGCGACCGTCGAGCCGCCCATCATGCCCATGAACGACCGCCGTCCAATGTCGCTTTGGCCGAAGACAGACCGTACAATCGCACTTTCGACGGCACGTTCTAACATGCCTTCCGAGGTCGACAGATCAATTGCGTCATGCGCTTCGCGGGATGGCGATTTGCAGCTGTGGCAGCCGCAGTCTACGCCGTGGCGAAGATCAGTTTTGGATGAGAAAGGATTACCGAGTGATTTGGGTGACATGCTGTGCTCCATCGTTTGGTGGGTTAAGATTGGCTGGTGAACGGGCTTTATTGAATGAGCTTCCCAAAAAATTAACTTTTGAAAAATATGTTTAAAAACAGTGCAGTGATGCAGATTTTGCAGGAAGCTATTTACGATTTATCGTAATTTACGAATTTTCGTATTGCGGTTCTTCCCAAAATCACGCCGGATATGCGCATGACCTCAATTATTCCAGAGTATGATTCCGAATTGGCCGGGGCCTTTAGCCCGACCATTCTGATTGACCTTGCTGCGGACCGCATTGTGGCCGCAACCGATGACGCACTGACCCTGTTTGCCGATCCCAAGCTGGTTGGCTCCCGTTTCGCGCGGCTTGTTGCCAACGGAATGGCGGATTTCGTGGTCTTCATCTCTGAGGTGCAGCACCGTGGGGGCGCTCGGACGCGGCAGGTGATCCTTCAAACCACATCGGGCGAGGCGCTGCATTGCGAGGTCTCTGCCCGCGCCCTGCATCGCGATGAGCGCGACTTTTTGTTGCTCAACCTGCTGGATCTGGCCCGGATGGAAAGACGGACGGCAGATGCCGAGGCAACACACTATTACAACAGCGGCATCATCGAATGGCAGCGGGCACAGAATTTCTTTACCGATCTGGAGCGTGAAAACCAGCTGATCCTAAATGCTGCGGGCGAAGGCATCTACGGCGTCAATGCCGACGGTAAAACGACATTCGTGAACCGCGCAGCGCAGGAAATGCTGGGCTGGACCTCGGAGGATCTGCTGGGGCGCGACATCCACACCATGATCCACCACCACCACCTGAACGGCGACCGCTACCCGTCCCATGAATGCCCGATCTATCAGTCCTTCCGTTTTGAGCAGGTCAACCGCATCGAAAACGAGGTATTCTGGCGCAAAGATGGCAAGCCGATCCGCGTGGAATATGTCTCGACCCCGATTTACGATGGCCCGCAGCTGGTGGGGGCCGTGGTGATCTTTCGCGACATCACTGAGCGGTGGGAGAACGAGCGCAAGCTGCGCGAGGCCATGGACGAGGTCGCAGCCCTGCGCGATCAGCTTGAGGAAGAGAACGCCTATCTTCAGGAAGCGATCAGCATCGAGCGCGCACATCATGACATTATCGGGCGCTCGGATGCCATTCGCCAGATCATCAACCAGATCGAACTGGTAGGGCCAACAGACACCAATGTGCTGATCCGGGGGGAAAGTGGCGTCGGAAAATCGCTTCTTGCCTCTGCCATCCATAAAGACAGCACTCGCAAACGCCGCCCGATGATTCACTTCAAACCCGGCGCTATCAGCCCCGAAAAGATCGAAAGCGAATTGTTCGGCCAGGTGCGCGGTGCCTTTGCAGGCGCGCTTAAAGACCGTCCCGGAAAGTTGGAACTGGCCCATGGGGGCACACTGTTCATTGATGAAATCGGGGATATCCCCATCGAACTGCAAGGGAATTTATTGGATGCGCTGCAAAGCCTGCGCGTGGTCCGTCTGGGCGATGACCGCATCCGCAACCTTGACTTGCGCGTGATTGCCTCGACCGGTCGGGACGTTGACCGTGAAGTGCGGGCGGGTCGGTTGCGACAGGATCTTGTCCTGCATCTGGATGTTTTTCCAATCTATTGCCCGCCGCTGCGTGAACGACCCGAAGACATCCCTATCCTGACAGCCCATCTGCTGCGCATGGCGTGTAAAAGACTGGGCCGCACGGTGCCTGTTGTGACCGAAGGTGCAATGCGCAAATTGCAAGACTACCAATGGCCGGGCAATGTGCGCGAGCTTGCGAATGTCGTCGAACGGGGGGCAATTGTTTCGCGATCAGACAAATTGCTGGTGGAAATCCAGAATGATACTGTGTCGGCGGTGCGCGGCACATCGACATTGATGACCGAAGCGGATGTCGAACAGATCCGCATCGCAAATACCATCGCTTGCCTTAAGAAGGCCGGCGGGAAGGTGTCCGGTCCAGATGGTGCAGCAGCCTTGTTGGGCATCAGGCCAACGACGCTTTACTCCCGGCTTAACAAGCTGGGGCTAAGCCAAGAGGACTGGTAAGGAAACAAACGATCCAGCCCGTTCCTTTGGACAAAGTGCCAATCCAAATCACAAGCTGGGTTCATGTTTAGAAGCGAAATATCGCGGACGGCAGACCGATCGACCACTCTGGTGAAGCCGCCTTGTAGCACTCGGCACTGCGGGATCTTATTTGAACCGTGACCTTGCGTTTTCGAAGGCCCCTGAAAGATTGTCCCATGCGCGGTCAAATCCGAGCCTAATTTCGGTCCAAGCGTCTTCGCTCGCGTCTTTGAGTTCTTTCAACTGCTGCTCGGCTTGGTCGCGCTGTTCACGCATATCCTCAAGCTGCTTTTCGCGCTCGATCTTGGCATCTGCCTCGGCCTCCTTGCGCTTGGCCTCCATTTTTTCGATCTCGGCGTTCCACTGGTCAAGCTTCGCCTTGGTTTTCTCAATATATGCGTCTCTGTCTGACATCTGATAACTCCTTTAAAACCTTGCAACAGTCTAAAAAGTTAACCCACTTGAAGGCCGATTGTTCCACACGGGCCACTCAGCTTTGAACGGATGTTACCGAATTGCGCAGTCTGGAACCGAGAGTTTTAGAACACCTTCGGGAAAATCAAGAATGGTTCAGTTCCGCTGTCATATTTGGGACTGACGTAATTCAAGAAGCAATTCATTGGCTTGCCGGATAAATTCGCTCTTCTCGTCTTCGCCATTCAGTTTGTCGACGTCTTCAAGAAGGGCTTTGATCTTTTTCTGGATGACCGACAGTTTCTGGTTTTCATCTTCCGTGGTCTTGGTTCGTGCGACTTCGCCCATCCGTTCGTTCAGAGTTTCTTCCAGCTCATGAGCTTTTTTTTCAAGTTCGTTCGGTTTCATGGGGATCTCCTTCTTTAGTGCCGCAACCAGCATAAGGCTTAAGTGATTTTTTTGCAACGAAGGCGTTTTTAGGGCTTTGGTTTCTCAAACACTGAGCCCACTTTCGTGCAGGTGCAGTGACCTCACGCTTTGTCCGGATATTTTTGAAAAACCCGCGACTGCCAGCCCGCTGGACCCTTTTGGTTTGATCCCGAAACCGAAATCGGCGGCACTTGGCTTTAGGTGGCAAGCGGGGCAAGACTATTAAAAATATGAAGATATGGCGCCAAATTAGACAATCTGGGTCAAGTATGTCTTTCTATAGCGATGACAGATAATCTTCATGAACTACTGGAGGGCGATGAACCTGTTGCTCTCAGGCGTATCGAGAAAGCGCTTCACTCAGGCGAAGTCGAGAATGAGACAGTTGAGACTGTCGTAAGCGCTCTGATCTGGCGACGCTGCACTTCGGGCCCAAACGGTGTCCTGGGGGCAGTTCTCAATCAGGATTGCGCCGCGCGACTGGATGTGTTGCCAGAACACCTCGACAGCATCGGCGCAACAGATGCAGCGCAAGCCGTTCGGGATCTGCGCGCTAATATCCCTCTTGAGGATGAGCAGATCCGGCATGGCTTGATCGATTGGGTTGATACCAATCCTGAAATTGCCAAGCATGCCAAGGCGCTGGATGATGATTTTGATGACGTTACTCAGAAAGTTTGGAGCTTTATGCAAGAGAGCCAAAAAGAGTTGCCTGATCCAGAAATACCCGTCAAGAAAACCGGCTTGTTCTCGCGACTGTTCGGGGGGTAAGCCAAGCGCGGGCTTCGACCTGCCGGAGCCGCCCCACGAGGATTATGGACCGGACAAAGGTGCTGGCTGTCTTTAGGTTGGCTGAAATCTGAGGGGCAGCCAAAGCGGCAAGGGCAAGGCAACTGCATCACATTCTCGCCGACTGGTCGCAGGGCACTGCCGCAGGCAGTACGGGCGTGGCTTGGGGCAGAACTACGCTGAGCCAAAGAATTGCACCGCGACCGCTCCTGCATAAATCACCAGCAAAAGAATACTCTCGGCACCGATCTTGGCTGGTCCTTGCCTCTGCCTCAGGATCAGGCCACCTATCAGTATGCCGGTCATCAGAAGTGCCGTGGCGATCCAGTAGTAATCCGCCTCTCCGACGGCATGATAAATCGAGCCGTCGCGATAGGAGATGTCCGAGGCCATAAGAAAGAGCGTGTCAAAGGTATTGCCGCCAATGATCCCGCCCACAGCAAGTTGCAACGCCCCGCGACGGACGGCGACGATGGTGGTGACCAGTTCAGGCAGCGACGTCACGACCGCAGTGACGAGCGCCCCCATGATCGAACCGGATATGTCCATCCTGTCGGCAAGCTCAGAAGCCGTCTTGGCAATCACGTAGCCGGCACTGCCCATCAGCAGCATCAGCGAGCCGAACATCACGAACAAGCGCTGCGTACTCTGTGCGCGGCTCTCGGCGTCCTCCACTTCAGGCTCGTCCGTCTTGGTGTCTCTGGTATCGACGGGCTCCCACATCGGTTCAGCATGCACAGAGCGCGCCGCGACCAGCCCGCCAGCATAGACAAGCGGGATCACGAACGAAACCGGATGTATCGCCCAGATGGTGAACTCGGGCGAGGATAGCGCAAGAAAGGGCAACGTCAGAAGCACCATCAGGACAATGCCCTGGAAGACGTTGCCAAGATCGGCGGCCGCGTGTTCGAGGTTGATCTTTCGGTAGAACATGTCGGCCACAGCCAGAAACAAGGTCTGGGCCGCGATCCCCCCGACGCTATTGGAAAACGCAAGCGATGCATGCCCGTCGAGTGCAGAGGTGACCGACACGATGATCCCGCTGAGAGATGTCGCGGCCCCGAGCAGGATGCCACCGATGATCGCCTCTCCCAATCCCGTGCGGTCCGCAATCCGATCCGCCAGTCCCGTCATTCGCAGACCGGATAGCAAAATGACGACGCTGGCCACGAGAAAAGAACCGGCCAGGGTTAAGGTCGAAAAATCTTGCCACATGCACCGCTCCTTGCAGTAGTGAACTGCAACGAAAACGGCCGGATGCCCCCTGCGTCGCGAGCCCTTCCAGCCGCTGCTTTCACGGGTGAACGCCTTCGAGGCGCAGGAGGTTTCAATTTTGCTGCTCTTACAACCTGATGATGGGCGCGGTGCTTGGCTGTGTTGCCTGCACTCACTGTTCGTCAATGTTGTGAATAGTCAAAGTGCGAGCTTGATCCACCCGCATGCAGCAGCACATCTCGCGCTTGTTGCTGTGTTAGGGAGAAGGGACGCGGAGTGACTTGAAGCTGTCACTCCGCTTTAAGAAGTTAGGCCGATTTTGGCATTGCGACGACCGCAATCATTTCCACCCGCATTCCGGCGCGAGCCAGGGCGACGCCGCCGGTCGCGCGCGCTGGTGGGGCATCACGGTCCACCCACTCGTCCCAGACCGCATTCATGCCTTGGAAATCTGCCATGTCTGCAAGCCAAACCTGCACAGACGCGATGTCGGCTTTGTCGGCACCAAGATCCTTGATGACAGCGTCCATTTTTGTCAAAACCTGTTTGGTCTGTTCGGTGATGTCGGCACCAAGATCATCGGGAACTTGTCCAGCAAGAAATGCGATGTCACCAATGCAGACAGCTTGGCTCATACGGGGGCCGGGGTTCATTCGTTTCAGGGTCATAGTTGTCTCTTTCTCAATCATTGTCGGTTGTGGTTGATCCAGCGCCTGCGCGGGAACTTTCGGACGATGGAACTGTTGTCCGCATCGCTAGCGTATTCAGCGCCGCGATAATCTCTGCCGAGATCTTGGGAACCTTGCCTGGTGTCGCAGCCTGTGGCTTGCCCGACCGTGCGGTCAGCGTAATCGGCACCTGTTGCCCGGCAAGTGCGTGTGCGGCGTGCATCAGCGTATCGGATCGGCCATCAAGAGTTACCATTCCGCCCGTCCAGACGATGTCAATAAGGAGGTCATTTGATGCGGCGATCACCGCGAGGAAAGGTATCAAAAGAACAGGATGATCGACCTTACCGATTTCGAGTGAGGACCTCGCCTTGATGCCTTCGGGAAGCTCTGCATAATCGCAAAGCGTGGCCCCCAAAGCGATTGGACAAAGCGCACGACCTGCCGGGGCCTCCCACGCACCAGGTGACACTGTCGGGCACAAATCGCCCCATGGTCGGCCCTGCGCCTGATCAAGATGGGCATAAAGATGGCTTGGCCCGTTGATGCCATGCTGAACCAGCCAGGCCGCAGCAAACCCCGCCTCTTCGGCAAGGCCCCAGCTCATTCCGGCACCGCGTGCAGCTTTCATGCAAAGGGATGCGACTTCGTTGCGCGAAAGAGACGCTGAAAGTCCGTCTTCGATGTAAGGCGTGGAATCTCCGCGCGTCTGATCATGTGGTGCAATCGTCATGGCAGATATCCCTGTTCGATTTCATCGGGAAACGGGGCTCCCTGAAACAGGTTGATGCGGACCCAGCGGTCTGATCTTGGATCAAATCGCGTCGCACCAAAGAATGACAATTTGCAGCGCAGCAGGTCGATGGGCAGCATATCCGCAGAAATCAGATTGTCTTGGACTTCTGCAAAGGGATGGTTCTGTGCGATTTGAACACGGCGCATCACATAACGATGCTCTGGGTGAGCCAGCAGGACAGCCGCGACAGGTTCATCTTCGTCCCGTTCCTGCAAGGTCTCGTCCAATTCGGCGACCAGGCGGGCAATGCACAAAGGCTGTTCCAGCGTCGCGCCTTCTTCGGTCGCGCGTTCACCCAATCGTGGTTCAAGTTTTTCTTCCGATACATACCAAAAGCGCGCGATATTTTCAGGGGTGGTAAAGTCAATCGAAAGCGCCCAGCTGTAATTTTGCTTCAAGATAGTGCGCAAATCACGGACACACATCGCGCCATCAATACGGAAAGACGGTGCCTCATCGGCGGACATGCAATCAGCAAGGTCATCTACGAGATCACCGTGAGGTTCCAGCATGATCGACAATAACGCTTCTTGACCCTCAAGAGACAAGACATCGACACTCCAGCGCCAAAGGGCATCCCAAGGCAGTGGTTGACCAAAATCCCAAGTGTCTACCGTGTCCGACAACATCCGCAAATCATCGCGCAACGCAGCCAGTTTAGGCACTTGCAAAGGATGCTGCGAGGTCCAAACCCGTGCGTTCTCGATGGCAGCATCAAGAGCCACACGCAATCCAGCGACAGCCGGTTGTGTTGCCCCTGACTGCGCACGCACGCGTGCCAATGCTTCCTCCCGAGCGATCATCCAGTTGTTCAGCAAAACGGGATGGCGCACAATAAAAGGTGCCATTCCCAGACCCGTTGAATTGCCAACACCAAGGCTACGGCGCAGGTCGCGATCAAGACGGACCGCGCGATCCCCTCCTTGAACCACAGCCATGTGTTCCACGATATCCACGGTAAAGGCGCGTATCAGCCAGACAGTCAGCATTTCGACCTGAAAAGGAGCGGCCAATTCAGGACGGTCAGCGATGTCAGATCGGTCGGCAGCTCCAAATTTTCCGGAGCCGTACACTGCTGTCGTGCGCATCAGATATCCGATGTCCGCGATCTCGGCGGGGTCAGGCTGAAGGCCTTGCGACAAGGCACCAACCACGTGGTGAAAAAGACGAACGGAACGGTTGGCGCGTGCCAGCGTCAGCTCACGCGTGGTGATCCGGCCAGCCTCCTGAAGTGGTACATTGTCACGCAAGCGGACGATATCAGCCTGTGTCGGCTCACCATCAAACAGGGTAAAGGTAGCATCCCAGGCGGTGGCAATCACCCGATCCGAGCGCATGTCCTCGGGGAGATCATGTGCAAAAGCCACCAAGCTATAAGTGCGGTCGCCGCAGCGGGTGCGGTAAACGGCATGGCCGCTGCCCGTAGCATCGACCTCCCAAACGGGGCGGTCCACTTTCCAGTTTTCCCGGTGCAATCGGCGCAACATAGAACGCAAGAAAGACAGGCGGGTCGGGTGGCTGCATCCAATCCGGTCAAGGTGCATGACCTCGGAAGCGGGACGGCGGAACGGTGCTGTTTGTGAGGTCGCATCATGAGCAGATTGGGACATCGCGGGTACTCCAGTCGGTCAAAGTTGCATGGGCGTGGCAGGCACATAACCCGCCACGCCGTATCGTCAGGCTTGAACAGTCTTTGCCTCGCGTCCCAGCATCAGGGTGATCCGCAGCGCATCCCAAAGCGATGGCAGCAAGATGAGCGACACAGGCACTGCTGTAACCACGATAAAGCTTTGCAGTTTGCCGATGCCGCCCGCCCCTGTCGAGATCAGGATCAGCGCCATAACGCCCATCGCTATTCCCCAGAAAGCGCGCAGGCTCGCCGAGGGCTCACCTTCAGTCATTGTCGAAGCGATGACGTAGCTCATCGAGTCGCTGGTCGTGGCAACGAAACACATCGTGAGTGCCAGAAACAGGATCGACAGGATCAGCCCCATCGGCATTGCCTGCGTAATCGCCAGCAGGCCAGCAGGCAGGTTGAACCCCTCGAACGGACCAGAGATTATACCGGGCTGAGCAATCTCCAAGAAAATACCGGAGCCGCCGATGATCGTGAACCAGAAGTTGGTGATGATCGGTGCAGCGATGGACAGCATGATAATGATCTGGCGGATCGAGCGTCCACGGCTGATGCGTGCAATAAAGATCGCCATGAGCGGCCCGTATCCCATAAACCAACCCCAGAAGAACACTGTCCACCAGCCCAACCAACCGGGATCGCCGAACACACCTGAATCTCCACGGTAAAGCGCCATATCAAAGAAGTGCGTCAGATATATTTGCATACCGCCAAAGAAACCCGAGAAAATCTCGGTGGTGGGTCCTGCAACAAGCATGAACAACAGCAGGGCGATCGCAAGGATCACGTTGATCCGTGACAAAAGCTGAATGCCCTTGGCCAAGCCTGTGATTGCCGAAATTGTATAGACCCCAACAAGCGCCATGATGGCGACAGCCTGAGTTGCGAAATTGTCCGGAATACCTGTCAGTGCATTCAACCCATAGGACATCTGCAATCCGAGAAAGCCGATCGGACCTACGGTGCCAGCAACGACCGCGATCACACAAGACGCATCTGCAATCAGACCAATCGGCCCATGAAGCGCACGGTCTCCGAACAATGGATAGAGCAAGGTGCGCGGTGCCAAAGGCAGTCCCTTGTCGTAATGGTAGTGCATCAGCATCACCGTCGTCAAAGAACCGAGAATGGCCCAAGCCAGAAAGCCCCAGTGCAGGAAACTCTGTGCCAGGGCCGCATTTGCGCGCGCTGCCGTATCCTGAGACAGATCGCCAAACGTTGGCGGGGTGGACAAAAAGTGAGCAATCGGCTCGCCTGCAGCCCAGAACACGCCACCCCCCGCAAGCAGGGTACACATGATCATGGAACCCCAGCTGAACATTTTGAATTCCGGCATCGCCAGTCCGCCCATGACGGTTTTACCTCCAGGCAGGACGCAAAGAAGCAGACCGATCAGGAATGTCGCAAGCAGAAGAACCTGCCAATACAGTCCAAAATAGCGCGCTGAAAAACCAAAACTGGCATCAACAAGCGCGGACAGCCCCTCAATATCGAACAGCGCATAGACGCAGAATAGGGCAATAAATCCTCCCGTAATTGCAAAAAGCGCTTTGTCTATCATACCAGATGGCGGCTTGGTTTGTGTGGTCGATGTGGTCACTTGCGTTCCTCCCTGAACTTCTGTGCCCCGCGCCTTATTCGGCGACGCGGTCTAATTTGACGGGGATCGCGGTTTGCGCCCCAAAGCTATTTTCGAAAAAGGCGTGCCAGTTGTCTCCCATCACACCGTCTGTTGTGGTCTCGTCCAGACCAGCGGCGCGCAAACCTGCGCGGAGCGCTGCCAGATCACGGTTGTCGTGGAACCATTCGGGCATCGCCGGAAAGCCCGCGTTAGCCGCACTGCCCTCGCCGTAATCGATCGTCTTTGTCCAGCGCCCGACACGCATCCATTCAACGATGCTGTCCGGCTGATCCTGACACAGATCTGTGCCGATCCCGACACCCGTCGGACCGATCAAATCAACCGCGAGAGCGGCCATGTCACACCATGATTGCAACGTGCAGGCGCTGCCGCCTTTGAGGTGATGTGGATAGGCTGATAGCCCCAGAAATCCGCCGCTTTCCCCAAGCGCACGCAGCAGATCATCGGGTTTGTTGCGCAAAGCTGCATGCCAGGATGATGGATTGGCATGGGTGATCGCGATGGGACGTGTCGAGTGTTCAATGGCTTCCAAGGTGGAGCGTTCTCCAGAATGGCTCATGTCGACCACCAAGCCGACACGGTTCATTTCTGCGACCGCAGCGCGTCCCATACGTGTCAGGCCGGCATCCTCGTCTTCATAGCACCCCGAGGCGAGC
>JAGXHA010000036.1 GCA_024636475.1 Roseobacter sp.
CCTGATGCCCGGCAGCCCCGCTGACCGCGCTTGACTTTAAGGGAGACACCACATGACCGAAGCATATATTTATGACGCATTGCGCACCCCGCGTGGCAAAGGCCGCAAGGACGGTGCGTTGCACGAACTCACTTCGCTGCGTCTTTCCGCGCTGACGTTGAACGCGCTGAAAGAGCGCAACAACCTTGAGGGCCACGCGGTCGAGGACGTGATCTGGGGCAACGTGACACAAGTCATGGAACAAGGCGGCTGCCTTGCACGCTCAGCCGTCTTGGCATCCGATCTGGATGAACGCATTCCAGGGCTTGCGATCAACCGCTTCTGCGCCTCTGGCATGGAAGCCGTAAATCTTGCCGCCAACCAGATTAAAGGCGGTGCGGGCATGGCCTATATCGCTGGCGGTGTCGAGATGATGGGCCGCGTGCCCATGGGCAGCGACGGTGCCGCAATTGCCGTTGATCCCACGCTTGCGATGGAAAAGTACTTTGTTCCTCAAGGTATTTCGGCAGATATCATTGCCACAGAGTACGGCTTTACCCGTGATGAGGCGGACCAACTTGCCGTGAAATCACAGCAGCGTGCCAAGACGGCCTGGGACGAAGGCCGCTTCGCCAAGTCCGTCATCGACATCAAGGATCAGAACGGTCTGTCGATCCTCAGCCACGACGAATACATGCGCCCTCAAACCGATATGCAGTCGCTTGGCGCGCTGAACCCCGCGTTCCAGCAGATGGGCGAAGTCATGCCCGGTTTCGACAAGATCGCACTCATGAAGTACCCGCATCTTGAGAAAATCAATCACATCCATCACGCGGGAAACTCGTCGGGGATCGTGGACGGTGCCGCCGCTGTGCTGATCGGGAACAAGGAATTTGGCGAGAAGTACGGCCTCAAGCCGCGCGCCCGCATCCGTGCGACAGCCAAGATCGGGACCGATCCGACAATCATGCTGACCGGCCCTGTGCCTGTGACCGAGAAAATCCTTGCCGACAACGGGATGAAAATCGGCGACATCGACCTGTTCGAGGTCAACGAGGCATTCGCTGCCGTCGTCATGCGCTTTATGCAGGCGTTTGACGTCGACGACAGCAAGGTCAACGTCAACGGCGGTTCCATTGCGATGGGCCACCCCTTGGGTGCGACGGGTGCGATGATCATCGGCACGTTGCTCGACGAGCTTGAGCGCTCCGACAAGGAAGTTGGCATGGCAACCCTGTGCATTGCATCCGGCATGGGTGCCGCCACCATCATCGAGCGCGTGTGATGGCCGATCAACCCCACCCGTTTCTGGCCATCGCCGAGTTGGCCCCCAAAAAGGGCTTGAATGATCTGAAGGTAAAGGTCGAGCGGGGCGGTGCGTATGTACGTCTGTACCAAAACGCCCCGCCGCTGTTCTTCAAGCACCGGAATGACCCAAGCGACAGCTTTGACCGCGAGAGTTTTAACGACTTCAAACGGATCCTGCTAAGCGAGGAAGATTGCCAAGATGGCCCGAAAGCGACGATTGAATTGATCAGATCGCTGCTTGAGAAATTTGCTGATTACACCCCTCAGCGCACATAACACACTCCAGATTAGGGAGAGATTAATGACCAATTTCACCATGAAGACAGACGCCGACGGCGTCGCCATCATCACCTGGGACGTTCCTGGCAAATCCATGAATGTCATGTCGATCGAAGGATTGTCCGAACTGGACGCGATCATCGACACTGTTTTGTCCGACGACAGCATCAAAGGTGCGGTTGTCACATCCGGCAAGGACGGATCGTTTGCAGGCGGGATGGACCTGAACCTGCTGGCCAAAATGCGCGAGGATGCCGGCGACGATCCGGCCAAGGGCCTGTTCGAGGGCACGATGCAAATGCACGCTTTGCTGCGCAAAATCGAACGCGCGGGCATGGACGCCAAGACCAACAAGGGCGGCAAGCCGATTGCGTCGGCCCTGCCCGGCACCGCCGCTGGGATTGGCCTTGAACTGCCGCTGGCCACGCACCGCATTTTCGTTGCCGACAACCCCAAGGCACGGATCGGTTTGCCCGAAATTCTGGTCGGCATCTTCCCGGGTGCGGGCGGGACGACCCGCCTTACGCGCAAACTGGGTGCGATGGGGGCCTCGCCCTATCTGCTTGAGGGCAAGATGGTTGCCCCTGCTGGCGCGAAATCCGCGGGCCTGATTGACGAGGTTGTTGCCGATCCGGTTGCCGCCGCGAAAGAATGGGTCCTGAATGCAAAGGACGCGGATATTCTGAAGCCATGGGATGCCAAAGGCTATAAAATGCCCGGCGGCGCGCCCTATCACCCTGCCGGTTTCATGACATTTGTCGGGGCCAACGCAATGGTCAACGGCAAGACCCAAGGGGCGTTCCCGGCTGCAAAGGCGCTGTTGAGCGCGGTCTATGAGGGTGCGTTGGTACCTTTCGACACGGCGCTTAAAATCGAAGCGCGGTGGTTCACCAATATCCTGATGAACCCGTCATCGTCTGCGATGATCCAGTCGCTGTTCCTGAACAAGGAAGCCTTGGAAAAAGGTGCTGTGCGTCCCGAAGGTGTGCCAGACCAACGCGTCAAAAAGCTGGGCGTTCTGGGCGCGGGCATGATGGGTGCGGGCATCACGCTGGTGTCGGTTCAGGCCGGGATCGAAGTTGTGCTGATCGACCAGACACAGGAAGCCGCCGACAAGGGCAAAGCCTATTCCGCAACCTTCTTTGACAAGGGGATCGCGCGCAAGAAATCCACCGAGGAAAAGAAGACTGCCGCGCTTGACCTGATCACCGCCACCACCGATCTGGACGCCCTGAAAGACTGCGATTTGATCATTGAGGCGGTGTTCGAAGACCCCAAGGTCAAGGCCGAGATGACCAAAAAGGTCGAAGCCGTGATCCCGTCAGATTGCATCTTTGCCTCCAACACCTCGACCCTGCCGATCACCGAGCTTGCCAAAGCGTCGGGCCGTCCCGATCAGTTCATCGGAATCCACTTCTTTTCGCCTGTCGAAAAGATGCTGCTGGTCGAGATCATCAAGGGCAAGGAAACCGGTGATCGTGCGGTCGCAAAATCGCTCGATTATGTGCGCCAGATCCGCAAGACGCCGATCGTGGTGAATGACGCGCGGTTCTTCTATGCCAACCGCTGCATCATTCCTTATGCCAACGAAGGCGCGCGGATGATCACCGAAGGCGTTGCACCGCAACTGGTGGATCACGCGGCACAATTGCTGGGTTTCCCTGTGGGGCCCGTCCAATTGACCGACGAAACCTCCATCGATCTGGGGGCAAAGATTGCCCGCGCGACCAAAGCGGCGATGGGCAATGCCTACCCCGCGTCCCAAGCCGACGATCTGATTTTCTGGATGGAAGATCTGGGCCGCCTCGGTCGCAAGGCCAATGCCGGTTTCTTTGACTATGATGAAAAGGGCAAGCGTCAGGGATATTGGAAGGGGATGCACGACAAGTTCCCGCTGGCCGACACCCAGCCCGATCTGCGTGATGTGCAGGACCGTCTGATGTTCGTCCAGGTGCTAGAGGCCGTGCGTGCATTGGAAGAAGGCGTACTGGAAGACATCCGCGAGGGTGACGTGGGCGCGATCTTGGGTTGGGGCTTTGCGCCGTGGTCCGGTGGCCCGTTCAGCTGGCTTGATATCCTCGGTGCACCTTATGCTGCCGAACGCTGCGATCAGTTGCAGGAAAAGTTTGGCGACCGATTTGCATGCCCCGCCCTGCTGCGCGAAATGGCCGACAAAGGTCAGACGTTCTATGGCCGCTTCGGTCCGGATGCCAAGGCCGCGTAAAGCGACAAGGCTTACGACTTAAACCAAAAAATGGCCCGTTGGAAGCGACGGGCCTTTTTCAATTCAAACGACAAGATTTATCTCTGGCGGATCAGCGGGCCTTGGTTGTGAAACGACAAGCGGATCGCTTTTCGCAGCCCCTAGATTATCTTAAACCAGTAGCCCTGCAATCAACGTCGACCAAGGGGCTGCCAGATCAGACGCCTTCGACCATATCAGGAAATCCCAGGTTTTCACTTTGGCTTTGTTCCAGAGCAAAACAATTTACCAGATTTGCAGCGTCTTCAAGGTTGAGAATTTCATAAGCATTTTCAGCGCCTTGCAGCAATCGATCAAGCGTAGTCGTCGGGGACGGGCACAAGATCAAGGCGCCGCCTTCGGCATAGATCACCTGATCCTCAGAGAAGGAGATCGAGATCAATTCAATCCGCGTCACCGGAGAGGCGCGGTGAACGCCGCGCACACCGACAAGCGCCTGCGCCGGAACAACGGCAAAAGGATCGCCATGAATGTCGCTGGCAGTCTCACACTCGAGCATCACGCCTTGGTCGGGCAAAAGGGTCAGCTTTTCTTTGTTTCCCAAAGCCTCCGGCGGGACGATCACTGGCCAAAGTGCCTGATCCTCGTCCGGCGTCCCAAGATTGACTGTCACGCGGCGGACATCCAGAACTTCCTGCATGCCATTGTCAAAGGTCAGGACCATATCGCCTTTTGCCAGCGATTCAACACCTCGCCACCCCATCATTGACGCCACCCGCGTGCCTGCCATCAAACCGTGCGTGGCAGCCTCTAGACCGCCATCATACCCTCCGGACATTTCCACTGTACGGTAGGTCATTCTATTGGCCTTAAATTTCCAACCAAACATATCTTTCCATCCCCATGGTGTCTTGCCGATACCTTCGACTACTCGTCTACGTTGTCGATAAGGATCGATTCGGGTGGCGGTAGATCTTCCAAATATAGTTTATTTCAAGGCATTGGTGATTTCTTGGCATCAATCATGCGGGCGAAAGAGGCATTACCACTCTTCCAAGCTACAATCCGACAACTCAAGGTTAACTATTATGCGGTTTTTAAGGTAGATCGCAAAAGCTGTATCCAAAGCGGGCAATATCGACCGCACAGATCCGGCCCACGATCTGGCGCAAGTCATCCGTGTAATAGGATTGAAAAGATCGCTCGCGGTTTGATGTGTTCTCGATGGACAAGGTCAACTCAAATCCCAGATGATCAAACAAAGTGGCAGCATCCTTGTTGAAATGCTCAAGACGGATAAAAAGGTTGCACTGCTCGACCCCCGCACCATCGCGCAGATAAGACCCGTAAGGCGCGTGCATAAGGCTGTCTTGCAAGGCCGGCGTTTTCACGAAATCCTCAAAGCTTTTTTGTTTCGCCAGGCCCACCATCGGATGATCAAAGTTTTGCGTGCGCAGCCAGTGATAGTAGCTGACGATCCGGTCCCAAGGATTGCGCACAAGCGTAAAGGTAAACATCTGCGCGGTCTCTTCGCGGGTCACCACGCCTTCGATGTCAGCCAGTGTCGAATGTTTCCAAAGCCTGCCCGCTGCGGGTACATCGGCAAGCCGCTTGCGCCGTTTCACTGCTTTGGGCGTGTCGCCCAGCATGATGTCGTCTTTCATCGCGCGTCCTTCCAGCGCCAATGCCATCGAGGTGCCACCGGTCTTGGGGATATGCACGAAGATATAATTGCGCCCGCGACTGATGATCATATCAACACTTTCATTCTGGCACTCTGGGGCCGCGCAATGGCAGCGGCGCGTCGGAACGCAGGGCTATGATTGTCCCCGCGCCTGCGATCAGCACCATACCGACAACCCCGATGACTGTCACAGTCTGCCCCCACAAAATCCAGGCCCAGAAGCTGGCAAAGACCAATAAGGAATACTCGAAAACGGCAACCTGCCCGGCTTCGCCCAATTGGTACCCGCGAAAGATCAGCGCAATCCCGGCCAGCGACCCTATGGCTTGGACCGCTGTCCAAAACAATAATCTCCCGTCCAGCGGCACCCATCCACGAAACACGAAACCTTCCGGGCCAAGCGGTCCGCCCGCTGGCAAGATCAACACACCCAACATCCCGAACAGGGTCAGCATCGCGAAAAATCCCGCTGTCAACGTCAAGGTGGTTTCGCCCTCGCACCACGCACGGGTCGCAACCGCACCGATCGCATATAGGACCGCCGCAACAATCGGCATAAATGCCACCGGTTCAAGCGCCGAAGGATCCGGCTGGATCACCAGCACCGCGCCCACAAACCCGATCATGACGGCAAAGATGCGCCACGGGCCGACGCGTTTGCCCTGAAAAACGACCGAGATCAGCAGCACAAACAGCGGCGACGTAAACAGCCCTGCAACCACCACACCAATCGGCAAGACCGCCAGACAGCCAAAGTAGATCAGCATCGCGCCCGCCGTAAAAACACTGCGTCCCACGACCGCCGCCAGTCTTTTGGGGCGTAAACGGCCAAACCCCAGCACCGCAAATGCCCCCATCAGGCCAACCGCCATCACACCGCGCAGCATATGAAACTGCCAAAGCGATCCACGATCTGTCAAATACGGCACAAAATTATCGGTCAGCCCCAGACATGCCATGCCCGCCAAGACAGTCAAAGCGGCAGTTCCCGGCCTCACCGTAGTTTGAATCACAAAATCTTCCTTTGAGTCGCCGTGTTTCCCGCTTTCAACTTCACTCTACTGGCGCAATACTCAAGCGTAAAAGGTCGTAAACGCGAGAGGATAGGCCATGGGGTGGATGACAAACGAAGAAGGTCTGGACAAATGCCGCGCAAACCATGTACCGCTTAGCCCGCTTTCTCATTTGCAACGCGCCGCACATGTGTTCCCTGATGTGCTTGCTGTGTCATACGGTGATCACCGCGTCACCTATGCGCAGTATCACGCGCGCTGCACCCGTCTTGCATCTGCGCTGGCGACTATGGGCGTCACGTCAGGCCAAGTCGTTGCAACCATCTTGCCCAATATTCCCGCACAGGCCGAGGCGCATTTTGGCGTGCCCGCCTGTGGTGCGGTGCTCAACACCATCAACACCCGCCTTGATGTGGATACCGTCGCCTATATTTTCGACCATGGCGAAGCCAAAGTTGCGCTGGTTGACAGCCAGTTCATCGATCTGGCCGAAGCGGCTTGCGCCACGCTGGACACGCCACCGCTAATTATCGAAGTCCCTGATGAAGGCGCGGGGCATCCGGCAACCGGACGGCACATGACCTATGAGGATCTGCTGGCCAAAGGGGATCCGGCCTATCAATGGATTATGCCGCAGGATGAATGGGAAAGTCTTGCGCTCAATTATACTTCGGGCACCACAGGCCGGCCAAAAGGCGTGGTTTATCACCATCGTGGGGCCTATTTGATGACAATGGGCACCGTGGTCAGCTGGCGCATGGTGATGAAGCCTGTGTTCATGCAGATCGTGCCGCTTTTCCACTGCAACGGCTGGAACCATACCTGGATGATGCCCCTGCTGGGCGGCACGCTGGTCTGTTGCCGTGATGTCACCGCCGCCGCGATCTACAATGCCATCGCGGACGAAGGCGTCACGCATTTTGGCGGTGCGCCCATCGTGCTAAACATGATGGTCAACGCCTCTGAGGCCGAACGGCGCAGCTTTGATCATCTGGTCGAGGTCTTTACCGCCGGTGCCCCGCCCGCACCCGCGACCCTGTCCAAGATCGAGGCCTTGGGGTTCAACGTCACGCAGGTCTACGGGCTGACAGAAACCTATGGCCATGTCACCGAATGTCTATGGAGCACCGACTGGGACACGCTGCAAGGCGCGGACCGTGCAGCTATAAAGGCCCGCCAAGGGGTGCTCATGCCGATGATGGAAGAGATTACCGTTCTGGATCCAGAGATGACGCAGGTTACCAAAGACGGGGCCACTCAAGGCGAAATCATGATCCGTGGCAATTCGGTGATGAAGGGGTATTTCAAAAACCCGCAAGCCACCAAGGACGCCTTTGCGGGCGGCTATTTCCATTCGGGTGATTTGGCTGTGCAGCATCCGAACGGCTATATGCAGATTGCAGACCGCGCCAAAGACATCATTATCTCGGGCGGCGAAAACATCTCCTCGGTCGAGGTAGAAGGCGTGCTGATGGGTCACCCGGACGTCAATCTGGCAGCCGTTGTCGCCAAACCAGACGAGAAATGGGGCGAAGTTCCCTGCGCCTTTATCGAGCTGAAGCCCGGATTGCAGGGTGACGAGGCCGAAATGATCGCCTTTGCGCGTGAAACACTGGCAGGGTTCAAAGCCCCCAAGAAGGTCGTGTTCCAAGAATTGCCCAAGACGTCGACCGGGAAAATCCAGAAATTCGAACTCCGCAAACTGGCCGCGACACTTTAGGCACGACGAAACCTGACCGAAGCGGTTATCGAGCCGTCCCGTTCGGAAGTTGATCGTGGACCAGCAGGCCTACGACGTGATCGCGATGGCCATTTCATCTTCCAGCTTTGGATCTACAAGTTTCTTCGAGACCAGATTGATCAGGCAGTAAAACCCTAGATTGGTCTGCCCCAGACCGCAGGCCAATGCCCCCAGCCTGCCGATCTGCTCTGGCTTCATCTTGTCAATTCTCAGCAAATTGCGAACGAATAACCCGTCGCCGTCGCCAACCTGTTGTTTTTGTCTGCGTCCAAAATTCGGCCTGCGCGTGTCGCGCAGCATGAACCTGTTCAGCCCCATCAACGCGTGAAATTCGAAGTTCCGTTTGTTAAGCCATTTCATAACTTTGCCCAAACTCGGCTCACCATCATAAAGCTGCAAGAACCTCATTTCGATTTGTACGGCCAATGCTTCTTTGACCTTCTTGTCCCCGTGCTTGAGGATCATCAGTTCCGAGCCCTGTGTGTCAATCTTGAGAAAATCAATTCTTTCGATCTCGCTGATGGCATCAAGTCGTGTCGTAGGTATCTCAACGATCTCGACCAGTTGGTGCCCGTTATATTCCAGCGCATCAATATTATCTTGGCGCAACGGGAAAAAAGACGAGAGGCCATTCCCTTTGTAAATGTGAAACTTATGTGTTTCGCCATCACCGATCGCGGCATTCACATAGGTGGTGTTTGGATGGTTCAGCGCCAGCAATTGTTGGTAGGCGTCCTTCTGCGGTTCAAACCCGTATAAAGAGCACATGCCATAATCGATCAGCGACTGGTAAGGCGCATCTCCGCCAATGGGGTTCGCGCCAATATCAACAACATTCACGAGTCCGAATTGTGCAAAAGCCTGCTTTGCAACGTCCATCACTCTCGTCATTCCTGATCCTCAAATCTAAATAGTCTTGATGTATTGAGACGCGAAAAATTGGTCTCATGCGCATTCTGCCTGCAACCGATATTCCTTGGCTTCGATCTACTGCCAGATATTGAAAAAAGCATCGTCATCGCCCCACTTTTCCTCAACCCAACAGCTTTTCGTAGCGCCAGACTTCGACCACACGAGGGCCCTCAGCCGTTTCAACTTCGTAAGGGGTGATGCCCATCTGCGCCCATCCAGATTTATCGTAAAACCGCGCGGCGCGGTCGTTGCCTACCGAACAGGCCAACCATTTCAAACCTGCACCAAGTGTCTTTTCGGCGGCTGCCATCAGAGTAGACGCCGCACCAGAGCCTTGAAAGACGTCTGCGACATAGAACTGGTACACCTCGTCACCGTCGATCATGAAGAAACCTGCAACCTGCCCGTCAATCCACGCCACATGTGTCTGATCAAGATGCGCTTTGGTCCGGGATAAGAATTCGCTTTCGGTGCGCAACGCGGTGAGCGCAGGCGGGGCGATGTCTGCGTGCCCCTGCATCCATCCCACATGCCAGAGCGCTGCAATCTTTGAGATGTCGGCGGGCGTGGCGGGTTTAATGTCCATGGATGGGCGTTTCCTGCAAATTTGGCACATGCTGTCCCAAACCGCCCCATTGCTCAAGCGCTAACAGATGCTAAAGTAACACAAAATATTCAGGCAGTGCATTACAGTTCATGACGGCCCTTTCAAAATACGCGCGGATTGAAGCAACAGGCCTTTGGCGCGCCAGCCCAGAGGACCAGCGCCGCGAGGTGATCGTATCAATCGGCGACGCAACGCTGGTGATTTCGGATATGAAGGATCAGGCACTTGCCCATTGGTCACTTGCCGCTGTGGCACGCGCCAACCCCGGCACCCGGCCTGCAATCTATCACCCAGATGGCGATCCGTCCGAGACATTGGAGATTGCCACCACCGACGGCGAAATGATCGACGCGATAGAGACATTGCGCCGTGCTGTTGAACGCAGCCGCCCCCGTCCCGGCCGTTTGCGGCTGTTTGGCGTGGCAGCGTCGGTCCTGACAGTTGCTGCATTGGCGATATTCTGGCTGCCAGGTGCCTTGCAAGATCACACATTGCGGGTCGTACCCAATGTCAAACGCGCCTCGATCGGGGCCGCGTTGTTGAAACAGATCGAACGCGTTTCAGGCAATGCCTGTGTCAATCAGCGCGGCCGTACGGCACTTAACAAGCTTGGCACGCGCCTGTCCTCGGGCCCCCTTGTCGTGCTGCCCGCAATGACCCGCGCCAGCATCCATTTGCCCGGCGGGTTGATCGTGCTGAACAAGACCATCTTTGAAGATTACGAATCCCCAGATGTGGCCGCAGGATTCATTCTGTCCGAGACTGTCCAACGTGAGCTAAGCGACCCGTTGCGCGACATGCTGGCTGATATGAGCCTGCGAGAGAACTTTCGGCTCCTGACAACGGGCGAGGTGTCTGCCCCCGCCTTGGAAACATATGCCGAACACCTCATGACCGCCGGCGATAAAGCGGCACCGGTGGATGCCCTTTTAGCGCGGTTCAGCGCCGAGAACCTGCACAGCACGCCCTACGCCCAAGCGCTTGATATCACCGGCGAGACGACTTTGGATTTGATCGAAGGCGACCCAATGATGAACAAGGATACTGCCCCCTTGATCAGCGATGCAGACTGGCTGCGCCTGCAAAACATCTGCGGCGGATAAAAGGGCTACCGTGATGGATATTGGCCTGCGCCTTGCCTTGGCACCCGTCTTGCTGGTTCAAGCCATAAGGGTGCGCGCAAACGCATTGAAATTGCCAGAAGCCGATGGGCCGCGCACCGGCAAGCTTGGGGCTGGCCCGGCCTTGTCGCTCTTGATCTTGGGCGATTCATCCGCCGCTGGCGTCGGCGTGGAGCATCAAGATCATGCGCTCGCAGGACAGTTGGTCAGCCTTCTGGCGCGTGACTTTACCGTGAGTTGGCAACTGATCGCCAAAACCGGTGCCACCACGGGCACCACGCTAAAGCGTTTGGAAGAAATATCGCCCACCCCGTTCGATGTGATCGTCACAGGACTTGGGGTAAACGACATTACCCATGCCGTCCGCTTTAAGGTCTGGCAAAAGCAGCAGGCAGCGCTGATGGCGCGGCTGAACCAGCTTTTCACACCACGCCTTATCTATATGTCGGGCCTGCCGCCTTTGGGAAACTTTCCCATTCTTCCGCAACCTTTGCGCTGGACACTGGGACGGCAGGCCAACCGATTTGACCGTGCCCTTACCAGCTCGCTCGCTGCATTGCCTGACACCCATCACGTGCCCTTTGACAAGCCACTTGATCCCACCCAGATGGCCGCCGACGGATTTCATCCCGGCGCGGGCATCTATACGCTTTGGGCAAAAGAAATGGCCAGCCGGATCATCTCCGACTGGCCTGTTGTATCTGACGCGCGCTAGACGTTAGCGGATATATGCATCCTTGAAACCCACACCGCGCAGCTTGCCCAAGGCGGTCGAGGCTGACGACGGTGGAAAAGGTCCGGCCTGTACTGACAGATAGGTCTTGCCGCCGCGTGTCGATTTTCCGATCCGCGCGCCCATACCCATGCTCGCGATCCGCTGCGCCGTTTGCTGCGCGTTGGCAGAGTCGTGGAACAAGCCGACCTGCACGTAGGTGCTGCCACCGTTTTGGATTTGCGACCGTTGTGCGGCCTCTGCCGCAACTGGCTTGGTCGCAGAACGGCTGGAATAGGTTGGGGTACGCGTCACCGGTGCGACCCCTGGATTACGAACAATCCGTTTGACCAACTGGCCGTTGCGCGTGGCCAACGTGACCTCACCCAATTCACGGCTTTGCTGGGCGATGGACGTATAGGGATATACCAACGGGATCTGCGCGGTCATATCGCGACCTGTTGATTGGTTGATCAAACGGCGTGGCACCGTATTGGTCCAGATCAAGAGCATCTGCGACCGACCAGCCAAAGTCTGTTCAGCGCGATAAGGGTTCAGGCGATCATCATCCCACACCGCCTTGTAACCATGCGGCATTTGGACGTTGTTGAATGTATTGAGACGGTCGATCGCAACGTGTTTGGGCACAATACGGGTGTTCTGCGTCACAGACCCTGCACCTGATCCGTATTCGCGTGCCATATTTGGTTGCGCTTGATAGTTGGGTGCCGCAACCCGCGCTGCGACGATCGGTTGTGACTGTGGGCCGCAACGCACGGCATACCCTGAACCACCCGAATATTGCTGGCTTATTGCGGATCGGCCCGGGCATGTGCCGCCATTCGGCGCGGGTGTGGGTGCAGCAACGATGACCGGAGCAGGCGCAGGTGCAACGACCACACGGGGTGCCGCCTGCTGTACGACCTTAGGTGCGGTCTGGCGCACGACAGGTTGCGCACGGCGGATTTGAGCGGGAGCGGGACGTGGTTGAACTGCCGCAACTCGCGCTGTGGTCTGCACAGGCGGGTCGTTCAGGGTGATCTGCACCGGTGCAGTGGTTTGCGGCGCTGGCGATGCAGCGGCGGTCCCTATATTCGAGGGTTTGAACCCGCAAACACCCTCGCGCTTGCGCGACACACGCGGGACCCAGGTGACATTGCCGTCTATGCCTGCGCGAATGAACACACAGCCAGTGCTGTCTACAAATTGCTTACCTTTATACGAAGCAGGCGGGTATTCTTTCGGTTGGCTTCGGAAGGATTGAGCGTGCAAAGCGCCGACTCCCACCGATCCAATGATGACAGCGACCGCGACAACTCTCGTTAGCTTCATATGCGCCCCCAGCACGATATACCATCTAAACAATGCGGTATCCAAAGATCAGAGTAAAGCACCCCCGACACATTCCTGCCACTTTTCAGCCATTATTTGGTCCCAAACATCCGGTCGCCTGCATCGCCCAAGCCCGGAACGATATACCCGACCTCATTCAGTTTCTCATCCACTGCCGCCGTTACAATTGGCACATCAGGATGCGCTTCTTGCATACGTTTAATTCCTTCGGGTGCAGCCAGAAGGCACAAGAAACGAAGATTGGTCGCCCCCGCCTCTTTCAGCATATCGATCGCTGCGACAGATGAATTTCCCGTGGCCAGCATAGGATCGACAGCAATCACCAATCGGTCATCCAGGCCTTCTGGCACCTTGAAATAGTATTTTACCGGTTTCAAAGTTTTTTCATCCCGGTAAAGTCCGACGAAACCAACCCGCGCCGATGGGATCAACTCAAGCACACCGTCAAGCAACCCGTTGCCCGCGCGCAGGATCGAGATCAGCGCCAACTTCTTGCCGTCCAATGTCGGTGCGTCCATCGCCTGCATTGGTGTATCGATCCGTTTGGTCGTCATGGGCAGGCCGCGCGTCACCTCATAGGCAAGCAACTGGCTGATTTCACGTAGCAATTGCCGAAAGACTGCCGTCGGTGTGTTCTTGTCACGCATGATGGTCAGCTTGTGCTGAACCAGCGGGTGATCGACGACTGTCAAATATTCAGATGTATCAGGCATAGCTGCGCTCTCCATTTTGCTTGGCGGAAGTCTTGCCTTGAAACGCAAAGCGCCGCAACCGCACGGCCTTGGTCCATGGTGATTTTGCCGAAGAAAACCGGGCAACCAGACGGGCCTGCCACAGATCCCGTCGCGGCATTACCGCGGAACGCTGACACCCAGATGCTGCGCCACCATCGCGGCCACATCCGTAAAGCCGATCTTTCCCAGTGTGCTTTGGCCCAGACCATCGACCAGCACCGGCACCCGCTCTCTGGTGTGGTCCGTCCCGACCCAGGTCGGGTCATTCCCGTGATCTGCCGTCAGAACCAAAATATCGCCTTCGCGCAGCTTCGATCTGATCTTGCCAATGCCGGCGTCAAACCATTCCAAAGCGCGGGCATAGCCGGAGACATCGCGTCGGTGGCCATAAACACTATCGAATTCTACAAAATTTGCGAAGGTCAGACTACCGTCTTCCGCCGATCCGACCAAATCGCCCAGATGCTGCATCAATGCCATGTCAGGCCCTTTGCGCAGATCATCAAAACCCGACATCGAAAAAATATCGCCAATTTTGCCCACCGCATGAACGGTGTGACCCGCATCTTGCACCCAATTGCTCAGCACGGGTTTGGGCAGTTCTATCGCGAAATCATGCCGGTTTGACGTCCGCACAAACTCTGTCTCAGCGCTTCCGATAAAGGGGCGCGCGATCACACGACCTACCTTCATTTCATGGGCAATCGGCGCTATTTTGGCGCATAGATCCATCAAACGGTCCAAGCCGAAATGTTCTTCGTGGGCAGCGATCTGCAGCACGCTATCGGCTGAGGTATAGCAGATCGGGAATCCGGTCTTGATATGCTGCGCACCAAATTCTTCGATGATCGCAGTACCGGGGGCATGGCAATTGCCTAATATGCTGTCAACGCCCGCAAGACTGGCCAACTGAGCCACCAGCCCGGGGGGGAACGAGTTCGATGTTTGCGTGAAATAATGCCATTCCCACGGCACGATCAGGCCTGACAATTCCCAGTGACCCGACGGGGTATCTTTGCCGCGCGACACTTCGGTTGCAGCGCCCCATGTGCCAGTGACAGGTCCGTCCAATCCCTCTGCGTGCAAACCGCTCGCAAGGTTGAGGGCGGCACCCAAACCCAGTTCGACCAGATTTGGCAGCACTAAAGGTCCGCTGCGCCCTACCTCTGCGCGCCCTTCGGCGCAGGCCTGCGCAATATGTCCAACTGTATTTGCGCCGGTATCCGGTATGGGTCCGTTAAAAAACTGGTCGGCGTCTGGCGCACCGCCGATACCAACCGAATCCATGACGATCAAAAACGCACGTGCCATCAGCCCACCCGCTCTATGATGAGGTCCGGCAAACGGGTCGGTCTGGTTGAAATTGTAATGGCTTTGCGCACCGCTTGTGCCGCCTTTTCGGCATCTCCGTTGCGCACCGCATGGATGACGGCAAGCGGATCACCTTTGGAAATTTTCGTTCCCAGCCGCACCACATCCGAAAGCCCGACTGAAGTGTTGATCTTATCGGTTTCCACAGTGCGCCCACCGCCCAGCGCAACAACCGCCAACCCCAGTGCTTCGCCGTCGATCGCAGTGATATAGCCGCCTTCCAATGCGGGCACTTCACCAATTATTGTCGCCTCCGGTAAAAATCGGCTCCAGTTTTCGACGAATTTCACCGGGCCGCCCATTGCCACAACCATCATGCCGAAACGCTCTGCCGCGCGACCGCTTCGAATCGCCTTTACGATTGCATCCGCGCCCGTTTGCACATCACCGGCAAGCCCTGCATTGGCCAGCAAGACGCCCCCCAAAGCGGCGCAAACCGACACGATCGGCCCCTTGGCGTGCCCCGTCAGAACACGCATCACCTCGGTCACTTCAAGCGCATTGCCAAGACTGGGCACCAAAGGCTGGCTCATGTCGCTGATAATGGCAGTCGTGCGGCACCCGCTGGCATTTGCCGTCTTGGTCAAGGCAGTCGCGAGGGCCTGCGCCTGCCCGAGATCTTTCATAAACGCGCCACTGCCGACTTTCACATCCAGCACCAGACCTTGCAGCCCCGCGGCCAGTTTCTTCGACAAAATAGAAGCGGTAATCAAATCCAAGCTGTCCACAGTCGACGACACATCGCGCACGGCATAAAGCCTGCGGTCTGCGGGCGCGATATCGCCAGTGGCCCCGACGATGGCGCAACCGACCTTGCCTACGATGCGGCGAAACTGTGCTTCGTCAATTTTCGTGGTTACGCCCGGAATTGCTTCCATCTTGTCCAGCGTGCCGCCCGTGTGGCCAAGCCCACGCCCCGAGATCATCGGCACGTAGGCCCCGCACGCAGCCAGCGCTGGAGCAAGGATCAGGCTGACACAGTCCCCGACACCACCGGTGGAATGCTTGTCCAAGACAGGACCGTTCAAATCCCAAGACAGCACTTGGCCGCTGTCGCGCATCGCGAGGGTCAATGCGACACGCCCGACATCGCTCAGCCCGACCTGACACACTCCCATCGCAAAGGCACCCGCCTGCGCGTCGCTTACCCTGCCATCCGCCAACCCTTCGGCGAACCAGATAAGTTCGTCACGGTTGGGCGACTGTCTGTGGCGCAGTTTAGCCAAAATCGTACGGGCGTTCACGGCCTAGCCTTCCATGTGGGCACGACCAAATGCCCCCGGCAAAAGCTCCGATAGCGAAATCACGTCCTCTAAGCCTGACAACGTTGCCATGGTGACACGCACGTCACCCTTGCCAAATTCCGCCAGCTTCTGCCGGCATCCCCCGCAGGGCGTCACAGGCATCGGGCTGCCCGCAATCACGTAAGCTTCGGTAAATTCTGTCTCGCCTGCCGCGACCATTGCGGCGATGGCACCTGCTTCGGCGCAGGTCCCTTCAGGGTAGGCAACATTTTCAACATTGCATCCCACGTAGATCACGCCTGATTTTCCGCGCAGCGCGGCCCCCACCTTGAAATTAGAGTATGGCACATAGGCGTTCGCCTGAACTGCGCTGGCTTTTTGTCGCAAATCATCCGTCATGGGGCCTCCTGGTTGAGGAAACTATAAAAACCTTTGGTCAAAGTTGCGATGGCAAAAGAATAAAAAGCTCTCGGCTTTTTTCTCGTGCGAAAGTGCTGGCAAACTGCGGCCTTTGGATGATGATGTGAGCCCCATCCCTTGGGTTTTGAACGTAGCGTCAAATGCCATGTTGGCGGCGCCTGAAAATTAGTTTAGCTCTAAACTATTCGCCAAAAGGACTAGAAAATATGACCGATGCGCCAAACCTGCGCCAAGCCGCGCTCGATTATCACGCGTTCCCGAAGCCCGGAAAACTGGAAATTCGCGCAACCAAGCCGCTGGCAAATGGCCGCGATCTGGCCCGCGCCTATTCCCCCGGCGTCGCCGAGGCATGCCTTGAGATCAAGGCCGATCCGTCAACTGCGGCCCTGTACACAACCCGCGCCAATCTGGTGGGTGTTGTGACAAATGGCACAGCCGTACTGGGCCTGGGAAACATCGGTGCGCTGGCCTCGAAACCGGTGATGGAGGGCAAGGCCGTCCTGTTCAAGAAATTCGCCAACATCGATTGCTTTGATATCGAACTGAACGAAAACGACCCTGAAAAGCTTGCCGAGATTGTTTGCGCCTTGGAACCTACTTTCGGGGCGATCAACCTTGAAGACATCAAGGCACCCGATTGTTTTACGGTTGAACGCATCTGCCGCGAGCGCATGAATATCCCCGTGTTTCATGACGACCAGCACGGCACGGCGATTGTCGTCGGTGCAGCCGTCAAGAACGCGCTGTTTGTTGCCAACAAGAAATTCGAGGACATCAAGATCGTCTCGACCGGTGGTGGCGCGGCGGGCATTGCCTGCCTGAACATGCTGCTGAAGCTGGGCGTGAAGCGCGAGAATGTCTGGCTTTGTGACATCCATGGGCTGGTCCACCAGGACCGCGAGATCGACATGAATCCGATCAAATCTGAATACGCTCAAGATTCCGATCTGCGCACATTGGATGACGTGATCCATGATGCCGACTTGTTCCTTGGGCTGTCCGGTCCAGGTGTGCTAACGCCCGAAATGGTCCGGAAAATGGCTTCGCGCCCGATTGTTTTTGCCTTGGCCAACCCCACCCCCGAGATCATGCCAGACCTTATCCGCACTGTAGCCCCCGATGCGATCATCGCGACGGGGCGGTCAGATTTTCCCAATCAGGTCAATAACGTGCTATGCTTTCCCTTCATTTTCCGTGGCGCATTGGATGTCGGGGCCACCACCATCAATGACGAGATGAAGATCGCCTGCATTGACGGCATTGCCGCCCTTGCCCGTGCCACCACCTCTGCCGAGGCCGCCGCCGCCTACCAAGGCGAGCAACTGACCTTTGGGGCAGATTATCTCATCCCGAAGCCCTTTGATCCCCGACTGATCGGCGTTGTATCTTCTGCCGTGGCCATTGCCGCGATGGAAACCGGCGTGGCGACCCGCCCTCTGGACGACATCGAAGCCTACCGTCGCAAGCTGGATAGCTCGGTCTTTAAATCCTCCATGTTGATGCGCCCTGTGTTCGAGGCCGCGCGCGTCACCCCCCGCCGCATCGTCTTTGCCGAAGGCGAGGACGAGCGCGTTCTGCGCGCCGCCCAAGCCATGGTCGAGGAAACCAGCGAACGCCCGATCCTGATCGGGCGCCCTGAGGTGATTGAACGGCGGATCGAAAAAGCAGGCCTTACCATCAAGCTTGGCGAAACCGTTGATTTGGTGAACCCCGAAAACGATCCGCGCTACCGCGATTATTGGGAAACATATCATCACCTTATGGCCCGTCGTGGCGTATCGCCCGACATTGCCCGCGCGATCATGCGCACCAACACAACCGCGATCGGTGCGGTCATGGTGTACCGCGAGGAAGCCGACAGCCTGATTTGCGGCACCTTCGGCGAATTCCGCTGGCATATGAATTATATCGAACAGGTCTTGGGCCGCGATGGCAGGCGCCCGCACGGGGCGCTGTCGCTGATGATTCTCGAAGATGGACCGCTGTTTATTGCAGACACCCAGGTGCACCTGCACCCGACCCCCGAACAAATCGCTGAGATCGCCATCGGTGCCGCGCGCCATGTGCGCCGCTTTGGCATCGAGCCGAAAATAGCCTTTTGCTCGCAAAGCCAGTTTGGCAATCAGGGCGAAGGGAGTGGAAAACGTCTGCGCGCCGCACTCAAGCTGCTGGACGAAGGCAACCACGACTTCTGCTACGAAGGTGAAATGAACATCGACACAGCGCTTGATCCTGAGCTGCGTAAACGCTTACTGCCGTCCAACCGGATGGAAGGTGCTGCGAACGTGTTGGTATTCGCACATGCCGATGCTGCGTCAGGTGTGCGTAACATTCTTAAAATAAAGGGGGGTGGCCTGGAAGTTGGTCCGATCCTGATGGGCATGGGCAACCGAGCGCATATCGTGTCGTCCTCGATTACCGCGCGTGGTTTGTTGAATGTGGGCGCGATTGCAGGCACGCCAGTCGCCGAATATGGCTAAGCTGAAACGAAAAACGCCGCCCTGTTTCGGGGCGGCGCACGGACTGGCCATCAGGCGAATTTACTTTGTGGATTTTCCACCTTTGGCTGCAAACAGCGGCTTGATCTCGGCCGTTGCCGCAGTCGGTTGCTTGGCAGGCCGGGCGTCGGCTTTGGCCTTTTTCTTCTTGTTGGCGATCTTGTCACCCATTGTCCTAAACCTTTGATAAAAGACGAGAGATCAGCATAACGCGGTCCCTGTCAGCCAGTATATCGAGACGCTTGTGAAAAACTGGCACGGATTCGACAGATCTGACTGTTTTCGACATTGCGAATTGGTATTTTTGTAAATGCGCATAACGTCATTCTGTCAAATGCTGTAAATTTCTTTCCCAATCACAGCGCTTGGGGTGCAAGAACCTTGCTCTGACCTGCATCTGTGGCCTAACACATGGGCCAAGCGATCACGGGAGGGAGCAACGCATGGGCTATAAAGAAACCTACAAAAGCTGGCAGGACGATCCAGAAGCCTATTGGCTGGATCAGGCACGTGCCATCGACTGGGTTGAAGCGCCCACTCAGGCAATGTTCGAGAAGGGTAACGACCTTTACGAATGGTTCGCTGATGCCAAGGTCAACGGCTGCTACAATGCTGTTGATCGCCATGTCGAAAATGGTCGGGCCGATCAGGTGGCGATTATCCACGACAGCCCGATTACCGGCACCCAAACCAAGATCACATTCGCTGAATTGCAAACCCGCGTCGCTTCGGTTGCTGGTGTGTTGCAGGCAAACGGCATTGGCAAAGGCGACCGTGTCATCATCTACATGCCGATGGTGCCCGAGGCGCTTGAGGCCATGCTGGCCTGTGCCCGCATTGGTGCCGTGCATTCTGTCGTGTTCGGTGGGTTTGCCGCGAACGAGCTTGCGGTGCGGATCAATGATTGCACGCCCAAGGCGATTATCGCGGCCTCTTGTGGGTTGGAACCCAACCGCGTGGTGAAATACAAACCCCTGCTGGACGGCGCGATCGAGCTGTCAAACCACAAACCCGATTTCTGTCTGATCCTGCAGCGTGATCAAGCCCCTTGTGACCTGATCGACGGCCGCGATCTGGATTGGCATGCAGCCCAAGAGGGCGTAGCCCCCGCCGATTGCGTGCCCGTCAACGGCAATCACCCTGCGTATATACTTTACACATCTGGCACAACAGGCGCACCCAAAGGCGTGGTGCGGCACACGGCAGGCCATCTGGTCGCGTTAAACTGGACGATGAAGAACATCTACAATGTCGATCCCGGTGATGTCTTTTGGGCCGCGTCGGATGTCGGCTGGGTCGTGGGCCACAGCTATATTTGCTACGGGCCGTTGATCCACGGCAACACCACGGTTGTGTTCGAAGGCAAGCCCGTCGGCACGCCCGATGCCGGCACCTTCTGGCGCGTGATCCAGGAACATAACGTGCGCAGTTTCTTTACCGCACCCACGGCAATCCGGGCCGTCAAACGCGAAGACCCCAAGGGCGAGGAGATCGGCAAGTACGACATCTCATGTCTGCGCGCGCTTTATCTGGCGGGCGAACGGGCCGACCCAGACACCGTGATCTGGGCACAGCAAAAGCTGGGACTTCCCGTCTATGACCACTGGTGGCAGACCGAAACCGGCTTCACCATCGCGGGCAACCCTGCAGGGCTAGAGGCGTTGCCAGTCAAAGTTGGGTCGCCCACAGTTCCGATGCCCGGGTATGACGTGCAAATCCTTGACGAGGCAGGACATGCGCAACCCGCAGGCACCCTTGGTTCCATTGCGATCAAACTGCCCCTGCCGCCCGGCACCCTGCCGACGCTGTGGAATGCCGACGACCGTTTTCGCAAAAGCTACCTGACCACCTATCCCGGATATTATGAGACCGGCGATGCAGGTATGATCGACGAAGACGGCTATCTTTATATCATGGCGCGCACCGATGACGTGATCAATGTCGCAGGTCACCGCCTGTCCACCGGTGCGATGGAAGAGGTCCTTGCCTCCCATCCTGATGTGGCTGAATGTGCCGTGATCGGCGTTGGCGATGCGCTCAAAGGACAAGCACCGATGGGCTTTGTGTGCCTGTCAAAGGGTGTGAACCGCCCTCACGCCGACATCACTGCAGAATGCGTTCAGATGGTCCGCGACCAGATCGGTCCTGTCGCCGCTTATAAGTTGACGCTGGTGGTCGACCGCTTGCCCAAGACGCAGTCAGGCAAGATCCTGCGCGCGACGATGGTCAAGCTGGCGGATGGAGAGCCATTCAAACTGCCTGCCACGATCGACGATCCGGCGATCTTGGACGAGTTGAAGGTTGCCCTGCAAACCATCGGATATGCTCAGGATAAATAGGCCTTCCGGCACTGTTGCGCAGTAAGGGGCCAACCGATGAAAAAACTGTTCAGCGGCTTGTTCAAAAAACAAAATGCGCCCTTCAGGGAAAGCAGATGCACGCTTTATGCATCCTATGGCCTTGGGGTCGCTTACGCCGCGCAAGGCCACGTCACGCTTTGGCCCGAAAGACCGCTGGCAGAACTCTTGGTTGACGTCACGAACCCCGACGCGGTCGGGGCGCATGTCATCGAACGCCTTCAGGCATCTGCACGCATGTCCGTCAGTCTGCCCAAACCAAGTAACCTTGAGACGTCGGCAGAGTTGTTGTCCCAGATGTCTCAGTTCAAAGAGGCCACAGGTCGCAGGCCACGTCGTTTCAAGGCGGCGCTCAAGGTGCTCTCGATCCAGCAGGTCGGCGCGGACCTGTTGTTTGATCCGCTCAGCGAATCCAAAGTTGACTATGATTTCCACAGCACGACCGATCCAGACGACCAACCACGGCTATCGGCACCGTATTCTTCCCATGACGTCGGAAGTTTGATCATTCGCCTTCTGACGAGCGATCGTCCTGCTCAAGGGTAAGGGGGGGTAAGTTTCCTTCCAGCCAACGCAAAACCGAGGGTTCTCACGTCAATCAAGAAGACGTCGCTGTGCGTCGCTTTTCCGCACAAAAAAAACGCACGCGGCCAAAGACTGAAATCAGCAGCAATGCTTGTAAGGAAAAGGCCGAGCTGACCCAAAGCTGAAGCACAAGAAAAGGGCAGTTCCCTATGGAACTGCCCTTCAAAATCGGTCTGGTAAAAGCTCAGCTGACCTTGGCAGCAAACGAATCTACCTGCTTTTCGGCTTCTTCTTTCGCAATGCCATACTTGGCTTGCACCTTGCCAACCAACTTGTCACGATCGCCTTCAGCTTCGGTGATTTCGTCGTCTGTGAGGTCGCCCCACTCTTCTTTGACCTTACCGGTCATCTGCTTCCAGTTGCCTTTTACTGTATCCCAGTTCATCACAGTTCTCCTTCTTCTATTTCTACGCTGGAAAAAATCCTGATTTCCAACCGTCTCCATAAAGAAACTCTGTGAACCAACTTAGGTTCCGCACAAAATGCCCATCACGTAAATTGTTCGCTGATCAGCCGCTCCTCCAGCCCATGTCCGGGATCAAATAGAATCCGATGTGCGATCAGCGGATCAGAGGTAATTTCAACCGACACCACATGGCGGTGTGAGTTGCCGTCCGCATCCGCCATCACGGGCCGCTTTTCGGGCTCAAGCACATCAAAGCGCACCCTCGCGGTTTTTGGCAGCAACGCGCCCCGCCAGCGCCGGGGCCGAAACGCAGCAACCGCCGTGAGCGCAAGCACATCCGCCCCGATCGGCAAGATCGGGCCATGGGCAGAATAATTATACGCGGTTGATCCCGCAGGTGTTGCAACCAGCGCACCGTCACAAACCAACTCTTCCATGCGCACCCGGCCGTCCACGCTGATTTTAAGCTTTGCCGCTTGCGGGCCTTCGCGCAGCAACGCCACCTCGTTCAACGCCAAAGCTTTGGAAATATGACCATCCGCATGGGTCGCCAGCATGACCAGCGGGTTGATCACAGCTTCTTCTGCCGCGCCCAGCCGGGTGATCAGAGTGTCTTCGGAATATTCGTTCATTAAAAAGCCGATCGTGCCACGGTTCATCCCATAAACAGGCACGTTCAGGGCTTGCGTATCGTGCAAGGTTTGCAACATGAATCCGTCCCCGCCAAGTGCGACGATCACCTGCGCTTCGGAGGCAGGGACATTGCCATAGCGCCTGCTCAGGTCTTGCAAAGCGGCCTGCGCCACATCGGCGCGACTGGCGGTAAAGGCGATCTTCATGGGCACAGGTTTCCAATCGGGTATATTCACGTCCGAAAGAACCACATTATCAGCGCCGCTACCAGCTTTGCCGCTTATGTCGCCAGGTGCGGCGGAATACGACCTTCACGCCCGCCCTGCTTTCGGTTACAGAACCCGAAATCAATTCCACTTTTCAAAGGAACGTCCCATGTCCGGTTTCTTCACCAAGTCCCTTTCGCAAGTCGACCCCGAGATTTTTGGGGCCATCACAGACGAGCTGGGCCGCCAGCGCAACGAGATCGAATTGATCGCATCCGAGAACATCGTTTCCGCCGCCGTGATGGAGGCGCAAGGCTCGGTGATGACGAATAAATACGCAGAAGGCTATCCGGGCCGACGCTATTATGGGGGCTGCGATTTTGTTGATGTGGCCGAGAACCTCGCAATCGAACGCGCCTGCAAGCTGTTCGACTGTGGCTATGCAAATGTGCAGCCGAATTCTGGCTCGCAAGCAAACCAGGGCGTCTTCACCGCGCTGTTGCAGCCCGGCGATACAATCCTTGGCATGTCCCTCGACGCAGGCGGCCACCTGACTCACGGGGCCAAACCCAACCAGTCCGGCAAGTGGTTCAACGCGATCCAATACGGCGTGCGCAAGCAAGACAACCTGCTTGACTATGATCAGGTCGAAGCGCTCGCCAAAGAGCACCAGCCCAAGATGATCATCGCCGGCGGCTCTGCCGTCCCGCGCCAGATCGACTTCAAGCGCATGCGCGAGATTGCCGATATGGTCGGTGCCTATCTGCATGTCGACATGGCACATTTCGCAGGCCTCGTGGCGGCGGGCGAACACCCCTCGCCCTTCCCGCACGCGCATGTCGCCACCACCACAACCCACAAAACCCTGCGCGGCCCGCGCGGTGGCATGATACTGACGAATGACGAAGCCTTGGCCAAGAAATTCAACTCGGCCATCTTCCCGGGCATCCAAGGCGGGCCTTTGATGCATGTCATCGCGGCCAAAGCCGTCGCTTTCGGCGAAGCGCTCCAGCCGGAATTCAAAACCTACATCAAACAAGTGATCAAGAACGCCCAAGCGCTCAGCGATCAGTTGATCAAATGTGGGCTTGATACGGTGACCCATGGCACAGACACCCATCTGACCTTGGTCGACCTGCGTCCGAAAGGCGTCAAAGGCAACGAGACCGAACAGGCCCTTGGCCGCGCGCACATCACGTGTAACAAGAACGGTGTGCCTTTCGACCCTGAAAAGCCCACAATCACCTCCGGCATCCGCCTCGGCTCCCCTGCCGCCACAACCCGTGGCTTTTGCGAGGCTGAGTTCCGCCAGATCGCAGATTGGATCATTGAGGTCGTCGACGGCCTTGCCGCCAACGGAGCCGAAGGCAACGCAGCAGTTGAGGAAAAGGTCAAAGCCGAAGTCGAAGCGCTCTGCGCCCGCTTCCCAATCTATCCCAACCTCTGAAACGCCAAAGCCCCCCATCATTCCAAATGGAAATATATCCCGGGGGGCCCGTCAGGGCGGGGGCAGCGCCCCCTCCAACATCCAAGCAAGGCCCCCGGCGTCTCCGCCCGGGGCCTTGCTTTCAAATACAAAACCTTAGATCTTCTTATGCGTCTGCATCTTCTGGGTCATTTTCAACACCACCCGCCTTGGCAACAACGGGATCAACCAGTTCACCCCGAACCGCAGCTTGGGATCGTTCATCGCGACCAATTCGCCAGCACGCATCGCGTTATACCCAAAGATCGCGACGCTGCGTGCAGTGGCCCCGTTTCTGGCCAGCGGTGTCCCTTCCATTTTGCTGCGTGCCCCAAATTCCGTTTCGACGTATCCCGGTGCGAGCACGGTGCAGGTCACGCCCTTGCTGCGCAATTCTTGGTCAATCGCCTGGCTGAACGAATTCACAAACGCCTTGGTCGCGAAATAGACCGCTTGCTGCGGCCCCGGCATGATCCCTGCTGTCGATCCTACGTTCAGGATCCTACCCTTCCCGGACGCAACCATATCCGCGGCAAACTTGTGCGTCAGCGTGACCAAGGCCTTGATGTTCAAGTCGATCATCTCTTGCTCGTTCTCCAAAGGCCGGTCGACATGCGACCCGACACCGCCAAAACCCGCGTTGTTGATCAATACATTGACCTCAAGCCCGGCTGACTTGACGTCGTGATACAAGGCCTCTGCCCCGTCAGCGCTGGCTAGATCATGAGCAAAGACATGCGCTTTGATTCCAAACTCCGTCTCAAGCTCGGCCTTCAGGGCTTCCAGCGTTTCGGTCCGCCGAGCGGTCAATATCACATCGCCACCCTTACCGGCATGAACCCGTGCAAATTCCATCCCGATGCCAGAGGATGCCCCCGTGATCAAAGCCGTGTTGGACATATGCTTCCTCCCGTTCCGAAATAAACTCGTTTGAGGGTAGCTAGGTACGATCCCGTCGAAAGTCGATGGTGCCTTGCATTTCCACCATCAGCCATGATCCTGTTCAGCAAGTTCTTACAAAAAAGGAAGATACAAATGGACATCAAACAGGCAGGAAGCCGCCCTTCAGAGGTTGGATCACCCGATTATTTCACCGGAACTGTGCGATTGGACCCCGTCCTGTCCGCCCCTGATCCGGCACGCATGCGCGCCGCCACAGTCACCTTCGAGCCGGGTGCCCGTACCGCATGGCACACGCATCCTTTGGGTCAAACGCTGATGGTTCTGTCTGGCGCGGGCCTCGCCCAAACCGAGGGTGGTCCGGTCAAGCCCCTGCGCCCCGGCGATACGGTCTGGTTCGCGCCCGGCGAAAAGCACTGGCACGGGGCAGTTCCCGATTGTGCGATGACCCATATCGCCATTCAGGAAGCACTGGATGGCAAGGCCGTCGATTGGCTCGAACATGTCACGGATGCGCAGTACAATGCTTAGACGTAGCCGCGCCACCAAAGATAAAAGATGAACGCAACCATCACGGACAGCAGGTTGAATGCGATGGCTCCCGCAATACCAAGCACGCGGTCTTTGCGGTCTTCCATGACATCAATGCTGTCAAGATGCGCCATCACCGCGTCATAGGCCGCCTGAACCTCGTGCCCCTCAAAACGTCGTACCATTTTGGGATTGCGGGCATAAAATGCGGCCTTCGCCAAGGTGGCCACTTGCTTGCGCACGCCTCGCGGCAATCTGCGTCCGGCGCGGCGCAGCGCTTGATCCAGATCGCGTCCTTGCACGCCCAGTTTGGCCTGCATTTCAAGCTGCACCTTCAGCACTTTGTTCTGAACGTCTTTCTGATCCAACATGACAGAACCTTAAATGCTCTGGCGCATCCTTCGCAATGCCCGTAAATCTTGCATCATGCTTAGTTTCTCAGAATATGGCACTGCCACAGATGCCCCCGCCTTGCTCATCGTTCACGGTCTATACGGCTCTGGCCGGAATTGGGGCGTGATCGCCAAGCGCCTTTCAGATAACCGCAAGGTCATCACCGTCGATATGCGCAACCACGGCGACAGCCCACGCGCAGATTCGCAAAGCTACGAAGACATGGCCGGTGATCTGGCCGAAGTCATTCGTCATATCGGTGCGCCAATGGATGTGTGCGGCCACTCGATGGGCGGTAAGGCGTCGATGGTTCTGGCACTCCAGCATCCCGATCTGGTCAGCCGCCTGATCGTCGCCGACATCGCGCCCGTGGCCTACGAGCACAGCCAGCAAGAATTCATCGATGCGATGCGAAACGTCGATCTTGCCACTGTCACACGCCGCTCTGACGCCCAAGAACAACTCGCCGCTGCTGGTGTTGAACCCGCACTGCAAAGCTTCTTCACGCAATCCATTGATATTGCCAGCAAGACCTGGAAACTGAACCTTGATGTACTTGAAGCTGAAATGCCGAAAATCGTGGGATGGCCGTCCCATATCGTCGGCCCTTTCGATGGACCCGCCTTTTTCTTGTCGGGCGGCACCTCTGATTACGTGCTTTCAAGCCACCGCCCTACGATAAAGGGCCTTTTTCCCAACGCCTATTTTGCCAAGCTGCCCGGTGTCGGCCATTGGTTGCATGCTGAAAATCCCCGCGATTTCGAAGCCTCGGTTCGGGCCTTCCTCGGCCAAAGCTAGAACGGACATCCCCGATGTGGCGCAGCGCAGATCATCCTTTCCTCAAAGGTCTGATGACACGCGATCGCCTGACGGTCCGCCTCGCTGATGGCATCCTCAGCCTCTGCGGGCGCTTGTCTCCGTGCCGACGCCAAAAGTCTCTCAGACCGGATCGTCAGCGACCTGCTGGCCCCCGATGGTGTCGCCCCATCCACACCGACTACAAAAACCGTTTTTGCAGATGTTCGAATACGGTTTCGCCATCTGTTTATCGCGTTTGAGGATCAAAAGCAGGCAATCTACCACGTCCAATCGGCCAAGGACCTCACCACCGTCCGGCTGACGCGCGACCATCTTTATCCAAGCGAGGGCCCTGCCCGCTTCTCTGGCTCAAAAATATCCCGGGGTTTGGGGCAGCGCCCCAATCCAGCCGCCTGAAAATCAAAACCTGCCCCGCTAGGCCCTTCCCTCTTGCACCTCTCCCCCCAAAGCCTATAACGCGGAGAATTTGCAAATATCCGGGGGCCTGAACCATGCCAAAAAGAACCGACATCAAATCGATTATGATCATTGGTGCGGGGCCCATCGTGATTGGTCAGGCCTGCGAATTCGACTACTCTGGCGCTCAGGCCTGTAAAGCTCTGAAAGAGGAAGGCTACCGCGTCATCCTGGTGAACTCCAACCCGGCGACCATCATGACCGACCCGGGGCTGGCCGATGCCACATATATCGAGCCCATTACGCCCGAAATCGTTGCCAAAATTATCGAAAAAGAGCGCCCCGATGCGCTGCTGCCCACCATGGGCGGACAGACCGGACTGAACACCTCGCTGGCGCTCGAAGAAATGGGAGTGCTGGCAAAATACGGTGTCGAGATGATCGGTGCCAAGCGTGAAGCCATTGAAATGGCAGAAGATCGCCAGCTTTTCCGCGAAGCGATGGACCGTCTTGGCATTGAAAACCCCAAGGCCACTATCGTCACGGCCCCGAAAACCGCCGCTGGAAAGAAAGACCTCGCAGCGGGCGTGGCAATCGCCTTTGAAGCGCTGGAATATGTCGGCCTGCCCGCCATCATCCGCCCCGCCTTTACCATGGGCGGCACCGGCGGCGGCGTGGCCTATAACCGCGACGATTATGCATTCTTCTGCCGCTCCGGTATGGACGCCTCGCCGGTGGGCCAAATCCTGATCGACGAATCCCTGCTAGGCTGGAAAGAATTCGAGATGGAGGTCGTGCGCGACACGGCCGATAACGCCATCATCGTCTGTTCCATCGAAAACATTGACCCGATGGGCGTGCACACCGGCGATTCCATCACCGTGGCCCCCGCGCTGACACTGACCGACAAAGAATACCAGATCATGCGGAATCATTCGATTGCCGTATTGCGCGAAATCGGCGTGGAAACCGGCGGATCGAACGTACAATGGGCGGTGAACCCTGTGGATGGCCGCATGGTCGTGATCGAAATGAACCCCCGCGTCAGCCGTTCTTCAGCGCTGGCTTCAAAGGCAACGGGCTTTCCAATTGCCAAGATCGCCGCCAAACTTGCCGTGGGCTTCACGCTGGATGAGTTGGACAATGACATCACCGGCGTCACCCCCGCCAGCTTTGAGCCGACAATCGACTATATCGTCACCAAAATTCCGAAATTCGCCTTTGAAAAATTTCCTGGCTCCGAGCCGTATCTGACCACAGCGATGAAATCCGTGGGCGAGGCGATGGCCATTGGGCGCACGATCCACGAATCCCTGCAAAAGGCGCTCGCATCAATGGAATCAGGCCTGACCGGCTTTGATGAAATCGACATTCCAGGTGCGCCCGAACAGGCGGCCTTGATCAAGGCGATCAGCAAACAAACCCCCGACCGGATGCGCACCATCGCCCAAGCCATGCGCCACGGCATGTCAGACGTCGACATCCACGGCGTGACCATGTTCGATCCGTGGTTCCTTGCCCGAATTCGCGAGATTGTGGAGGCCGAGGAAAAGGTCCGCAAAAACGGTCTGCCCATGACCGAAGAAGGCGTCCGCGCGCTCAAGATGATGGGTTTCACCGATGCCCGCCTTGCGATCCTGACAGGCCGAGACGAAGACAACGTGCGCCGGGCTCGTCTGAACCTTGGCGTCAAGGCCGTGTTCAAACGGATAGACACCTGCGCCGCCGAATTCGAGGCGCAGACGCCCTACATGTATTCCACCTACGAAATGCCCGCCTTTGGCGAGGTCGAATGCGAGGCCCGCCCCTCCGACCGCAAGAAGGTCGTCATACTTGGCGGTGGCCCGAACCGTATTGGCCAGGGTATCGAATTCGACTATTGCTGCTGCCACGCCTGCTATGCGCTTACCGATGCGGGCTATGAGACCATTATGGTCAACTGTAACCCCGAAACCGTGTCGACCGACTATGATACGTCGGACAGGCTCTACTTTGAACCCCTGACATTCGAGCACGTCATGGAGATTATGCGCGTCGAGCAGGAAAATGGCACGTTGCACGGTGTGATCGTTCAATTCGGTGGCCAGACCCCGCTGAAGATTGCCCAAGCCCTGCAAGACGCAGGCATCCCGATCCTTGGCACCACGCCCGACATGATTGACCTTGCCGAGGACCGCGAACGCTTCCAGCAGTTGGTGCAGTCCCTTGGCCTGAAACAGCCGCACAACGGCATCGCGCATTCCGATGCCGAGGCACTTGAAATCGCCGCCGACATCGGCTTTCCCCTCGTGATCCGCCCCTCCTACGTCTTGGGGGGGCGCGCGATGGAGATTGTGCGCGATCAGGCCAGCCTTGAGCGGTACATCCGCGAGGCCGTCGTTGTGTCCGGCAAAAGCCCTGTGCTGCTCGACAACTACCTGTCAGGCGCGGTCGAGCTTGACGTTGATGCGCTGTGCGATGGCAAGGATGTCCACGTCGCGGGCATCATGCAGCATATCGAAGAGGCGGGCGTGCATTCCGGCGACAGCGCCTGCTCCCTGCCGCCCTATTCGCTGTCCCGCGAGATCATCGCCGAGGTCGAGAAACAGACCAAGGCACTTGCACTCGCGCTGAATGTTGTGGGCCTGATGAACATCCAGTTCGCGATCAAGGATGGCGAGATTTACCTGATCGAGGTGAACCCCCGCGCGTCACGCACCGTGCCGTTTGTTGCCAAGGCAACCGACTCTGCCATCGCTTCTATCGCGGCACGGATCATGGCGGGCGAACCGCTGTCGAACTTCCCGCTGCGTGCCCCTTACGACGCCGACGCCGCCTATGACGACGTGCTGCCCTTGGGCGATCCGATGACGTTGGCGAACCCGAACATGCCATGGTTTTCTGTCAAAGAAGCGGTACTGCCCTTTGCCCGTTTCCCCGGCGTGGACACGTTGCTGGGGCCGGAAATGCGTTCTACCGGTGAAGTCATGGGCTGGGACCGCGACTTCCCCCGCGCCTTCCTCAAGGCGCAGATGGGTGCTGGCAACCCGCTGCCGCGCGAAGGTTGCGCGTTCCTGTCGATCAAGGACATGGACAAGTCGGACGACATGCTGACCGCCGCACGCATCCTGCTTGAGCAAAATTTCACCATTGTCGCGACCCGTGGTACAGCCGAGTGGCTGACCTCGCATGACATCGCGTGCAAGACCGTCAACAAGGTCTACGAAGGCCGCCCCGACATCACCGACATGATGAAAGACGAGGCGATCCATCTGGTGATGAACACCACCGAAGGCAGCCAAGCGGTCGAAGACAGCAAGTCGATCCGTTCCATCGCGCTCTATGACAAGATCCCGTATTTCACGACAGCAGCTGGGTCTTATGCAGCGGCCCTGGCGATCAAGGCACAGGCCGAGGACGAAATTGGCGTGAAGTCGTTGCAGGGGTGATTGGATCGGCAGTGCCTGAATTTCAGGCGCTGCCTTGACCTCTCCCGCCTTTTTTGCCCTTATCTTGGGAAGTTGAAAAAGGGTCTCTCATGTATACTCCCGCCATTACAGGTAGCGGCATTTTTACGCCGGATCAGGTCATCACCAACGCCGAGTTGGTCAAGGCGTTTAACGCCTACGCCGACATCTACAACGCCGAACACGCAAACGAGATCGCAGCGGGAAAGCTGTCTGCAAAGGATCATTCCTCGGAAGAGTTCATCGTCAAGGCATCGGGGATTGAACAGCGGTATGTGATCGACAAAACAGGCATTCTGGACCCCCTTGTGATGCACCCTCTGCTGCGTCAGCGCAGCGATGACGAACCTAGTTTGATGGCTGAAATGGCGCTGGATGCTGCGCAAAAGGCGTTGGCAGCGGCAGGCAAATCGGCAGCGGATGTGGATGCGGTGATTTGTGCGGCATCCAACCTTGAGCGTGCCTATCCTGCGGTCGCCATCGAAATTCAGGATCTGTTGGGAATCAAGGGCTTCGCATTCGATATGAATGTCGCCTGCTCCTCCGCAACTTTTGGCATTCAAGCTGCGGCTGATATGGTGCGCTCCGGCTCGATCCGGTCTGCTTTGGTGGTGAACCCCGAGATTTGTTCGGCGCATCTGGAATGGCGCGACCGCGATTGCCACTTCATCTTTGGCGATGTCGCAACCGCCGTCCTGATCGAGCGAATTGAAAATGCGGCTGGTCCCTGTTTCGAAATTAAATCAACCCGTTGCGCGACGCAGTTCTCGAACAATATTCGCAATAATAACGGCTTTTTGCGCCGCTCGCGCCCCAGCGGTGTCGAAGACCGTCGCGACATGCAATTCATGCAGAACGGTCGCAAGGTCTTTAAAGAAGTGTTGCCGATGGTTGCTGAACATATTGCGGGGCACATGGCAGACGAAAGCGTGCAAGCGTCTGATTTGAAACGGCTATGGTTGCATCAAGCGAACAAGTCGATGAACGATTTCATCGGGCGCAAGGTGCTTGGCCGCGATCCAGAACCCGGCGAACAACCCAATATCCTGCAAGACTACGCCAACACGTCCTCTGCAGGTTCCATCATCGCATTCTCGAAATACTCCAAGGACTTGTCGGACGGCGACATAGGCCTGATCTGTTCATTTGGCGCAGGGTATTCGGTGGGGTCGGTCCTGGTGACGCAGCGCGGCTAGGCCGGGGCGTTCAAAACGTAGATCTTGATAACCTGATCTTGAACGCGCGGCGTGTGTGCCTGTAAAGAGACGCATGGCAAAGCTATATTTCAACTATTCCACAATGAACGCCGGCAAGTCCACGGTGCTGCTTCAGGCCGCGCATAACTACGTGGAACGCGGTATGGTGCCCTATCTGATGACCGCCCAATTCGACAATCGCGCAGGCGACGGGCGCATCGCGTCACGAATCGGGATCGGGCAAGAGGCTGACACGTTCGGTGTGGATGAAGACCTGTTTGACAAGATCGAAACCCGTCTGAAATCAGGCCCTTGTGCGTGTATCTTCATAGATGAAGCGCAGTTCCTGAGCAGTGAACAGGTCTGGCAACTGGCCCGTGCTGTCGATGATCTGGGCGTCCCGATCATGTGTTATGGTTTGCGCGTTGATTTTCAGGGAATGCTGTTTCCGGGCTCTGCCACCTTGCTTGCATTGGCAGACGAGATGCGTGAAGTGCGCACCATTTGCCATTGCGGCAAGAAAGCAACGATGGTCGTGCGTCAGGATTCCGACGGCAAAGCGATCAAGGAAGGTGCGCAGGTCCAGATCGGCGGAAATGAGACCTATATTTCGCTGTGCCGCCGTCATTGGCGCGAGGCTGTGGGCCGCTAGACGAGGTTCGGAGGCGTTTTCCCTGCAACTCCGGCTTTCAAATTCTCAACCGCCATCATCCACATATCCACACGCACCTCTGCAGAAGACGTACCTAAATGCGGCAATAGCACCACGTTATCCAGAGCGCGCAATTCCTCTGGCACGTTGGGTTCAAACTCGTACACATCCAAGCCCGCACCGCCGATGCTGCGGTTTTGCAGGGCTGCAATCAACGCGCTTTCCTCAACGACATTTCCGCGCGCGATATTGATCAGAAACCCGTGCGGTTGCATGGCGGCCAGCATATCCGCGTTGATCAGGTGATGGGTTTCGTCCCCACCCGGCACTGCGATCGCCACAACGTCAACCGCGCCAAGCAAGTCTTTGAGGTCGCTTAAATGTTCGGCGGGATAGGCCAGGGTTTTAGCACTGCGGCTGAAGTACTTTACGTCCATTGAAAATCCATAGTGGCAGCGCCGCGCAATGGCTTGCCCGATCCGGCCCATGCCGACGATGCCAACAGTCTTGCCTGTCAAATGCATGCCCAGCAACTGCGGCGGATGCCAGCCTGTCCAATTGCCGGAGCGCACCAAACGCTCGCCCTCGCCTGCACGCCGCGCCGCCATCAGCATAAGCGTCATGGCGATGTCCGCGGTGGCATCCGTTACAGCACCCGGCGTATTAGAGACCTGAATGCCCGCAGCTTGTGCAGCTTTTGCATCGATGTGATTGTACCCGACCCCAAAATTGGCAAGAATCTTGCAACGTGGCCGATCAACCTTTGCGAAGATATCAGACGAAAATGCATCACCAAGCGTTGGCAGGATGCCGTCATACTCCCGCAGGGCGGCACACATTTCCTCGGGGCTTAGCGGTGCCGACGTATCACGATACGTCACATCAAACCCTTCAAGGGCGGCATGCACCTCTTTAGGTGCGGGGCGGGCGATCAGAAGTTTGGTCAATGCAGGCGTCCTCCATTTGGGACAGGTTGGGTTGGGCGCGTCAGCACGATAGCCCCGTTTTCATCCGGAACCCCCAGCACCAGCACTTCGGACATGAACGGCCCGATCTGGCGAGGGGGAAAGTTCACGACCCCGATGACTTGGGTGCCCACCAACGTCTCGGGCGTATAGTGTACCGTGATCTGGGCCGAGGTTTTACGCTCTCCGATCTCGGGCCCGAAATCGATCCACATCTTCAGCGACGGCTTACGTGCCTGCGGGAAGGGTTCGGCACGGGTGACCGTGCCGACCCTGATATCGACCTTCAGGAAGTCGTCAAAGCTGATCTCAGTCACGCGACAACTCTCGCGACCGGTCTGCAGCAGCGGCAACGGCGCGTTTCAGCAAAGCTGGAAAGCCGTCTTCTTCGTTCATCAACACCTCTAAAGCGGCCTGAGTTGTCCCATTCGGACTGGTGACATTGACCCGCAACTGGCTGGGATCTTCGTCAGCCGCCTTGGCCAGTGCGCCCGCCCCTGCAACCGTTGCCGTAGCCAGCTGCAACGCCAGTTCAGGGCTGAGCCCCTGTGCGACGCCACCTGCGGCCATGGTTTCAATCATGTGGAACACATAAGCCGGGCCAGACCCGCTGACGCCAGTGACCGCATCGATCTGCGCCTCGTCCTCCAACCGTACGACATCACCAACGGCGCTCAGAAGCTCCTCGGCCTCGTCCATGCCTTGCGCATCAACATTGTCATTGCCGACGATTGCAGTGATGCCCTGGCTGATTGCCGCGGGCGTGTTGGGCATGGCGCGCACAATGGGTGTTTTCGCGCCAAGCGTCTTTTCAAACGTCGCAATGGTCGTCCCTGCTGCGACGCTGACGAAAACCGTTTCTCCATTTCCCATTGCCTGCAAAGTCGGCAGTGCATCGCCCATCATCTGTGGCTTGACGGCAACCAGCACAACGGCAGGTGCACCCGGCAAATCTACGTTCAGATTGACCCCTTGGTCTTTCAGCCAATCGGACGGGTATGGATCAATCACCCAAACCGATGATTTCGGCAATCCGCGTGCCAACCAGCCTGCCAACATCGCAGAGCCCATTTTGCCGCAGCCCAGCAAAACAAGGCCGTCTTTTGCAATACGTGTATCTTTCATCGCGATATCCCCAATTTTTAACATTGGGGGCTACACTTACGCGCGCCCGTAGGCCTCTGCAATGGCAACTTGAATAGCTTGCTGTGGCGTTTGATCCCCCCAGACCACCAATTGGATGGCCGGATAGTACCGCTCGGCGCTTAAGACCGCGGCACCGATCATGGTGTCGATCTGTTCAGCCGTAGCATCCTGCCCGCCTGCCAACACCAAACCATAGCGGTAAATCATCACCTTTTGTTCGGTCCAATAAGTAAAGGCCCCTGCCCAGCACTGGTCATTGACGTTGTTCAGCAAGTGATAGAGCGCTGGCAACTTCTCAGTCGGAGGGTCCATTTCAAACGAGCAGATCAATCGCAACGTCTCGTCATAGGCCGACCACGCAAGCGTAATCGAATAGGTGCGCCACTGTCCCTCGACCGCCATGGCGATTTGTTCATCAGAAATTCGATCGAAGTCCCACTCATTAAAGGCGGCGAGACTTTCTACGATGTCTATGGGATGAATGTCTTCATCAAGATACTGCTCGGTCAGGGCCATTTTGCCATCTCTTTCTGTCCGTGTATCTAGAGGCCAAAGCCCGTCAATACTTGGGTGTATCCACTATAGAGTGCTTAAGTAATCTGCGCCCTATACAAGATATGGTGCGCAAATGAACACCATCTGGCAAGTCTTTTTCTGGGGGTAACCACAAAAGCTAGAGGATAACCTCAATATCTTGTGGATAAAGTGACCATTCATACCAAGCATTGTTCTTGGGGTGCCTGCTCTCGGGTCAACATCCCGGTATCGCTAAAACATAGAAAGGCACCCGGTTGCAAATCTGGATGCCTTTTCAATAATTTCAAACAGGGTTCGCGCGGAAGGATCAGCCTTTGGCGTCCATCGCGTCCAGACGGGCCTTGAGCGCCTCGTTCTCTTCGCGCGCCTTTTGTGCCATGGCGCGCACAGCGTCAAATTCATCGCGGGTGACAAAATCGCGGTCGGCCAACCAACGGTCCATCATCCCCTTCATGGCTGTTTCCGCTTCAGACTTTGCCCCTTGGGCAACGCCCATCGCGTTGGTCATCATCTGCGAAATATCGTCGAAAATTTTGTTGCGGGTTTGCATGACTGTCTCTCCTGAAAGGCTGTTACTCTCTATATGGTGTTCAATTCATGTTCTCGCAAGGTTGACTTCGTCGCGTGAGCAGGCTCAATCACCGCCATGGATGCAATGCTCACTTTCCCCAATATATCTCCTGATATTTTTTCAGTCACCTTGTTTGGCATGACGTTTGCGCTGCGCTGGTATGCGCTGGCCTATATCGTCGGCATCGTTCTTGGTTGGCGCGTGGTTGTGCGTGCCGTAAGCCGTCCCGAATTATGGCGGGACGACAAACCGGTCATGACAAAAGAACAGGTCGAAGATTTATTGTTCTGGGTGATTTTAGGTGTCATCCTGGGCGGGCGACTTGGATATGTGGTGTTTTATCAGCCCGGTTATTATCTTAGCAATCCCCTGCAAATTCTGCGCATGTGGGAAGGTGGCATGTCTTTTCATGGGGGTGCCATTGGGGTGATTTTGGCGGGTGCATTTTACACCACAAGACACGGAATCAACAAAATATCGACCGGTGACATGGTATGCTTGGGACTGGCACCCGGCCTGTTTCTGGGGCGTCTCGCAAATTTCATCAACGCCGAGCTTTGGGGCCGTCAGACCGATCTGCCTTGGGGCGTGCCGTTTCCAACGGTTGCAGCCCAAACCTGTCCAGAAGTCATCGGCATTTGCGCACGCCACCCCTCGCAGCTGTACGAAGCCGTGCTTGAAGGGCTGATCCTTGGAAGCCTTTTGATTTACATGGCATGGCGTCGCAGTGCCCTGAAATATGAAGGGCTGATCGGCGGGACATTCCTTGCAGGTTACGGCATGGCCCGTTTCATGGTTGAATTCGTCCGCCAGCCAGACGCGCAGTTCGTGACCCCTGGCAATCCACTGGGTCTTGCTTGGGAAATTGGCGGCTATGGTCTGACGATGGGGCAAATTCTTTGCCTGCCTATGCTGGCCATCGGGGCCGTTTTGATTGTGCGGGCCAAGCGCGTGGCATGACACCACTGCTAGACCATATCAAAAACCAAATCCGTGCCAACGGGCCGATGCGGATCGACGAATACATGGCCACCTGCCTGCTGCATCCGACGTATGGCTATTACACGACACGTGATCCCTTGGGGGTGCAGGGTGACTTTATCACTGCGCCAGAGATCAGTCAGATGTTTGGCGAATTGATTGGCCTGTGCCTTGCACAGACCTGGATATCCCAAGGCAGCCCCCAGCATTTCACCCTTGCAGAGCTTGGCCCCGGTCGCGGCACGCTGATGGCAGACATCTTGCGCGCAACCCGTCGTGTTCCGGGGTTCTACGAGGCCGCTGAAATCGCACTGGTCGAGGCATCGCCAGCCTTGCGCGATATTCAGCGCGAAACGCTGGCTGACCACGAAGTCCGATGGTTTGACACCGCCGACGCCTTGCCAGATCAGCCGCTTTACCTTGTCGCAAACGAATTCTTCGACGCGCTCCCGATCCGCCAGTTTGTGCGCAGCGACACAGGCTGGCGCGAACGGCAGATCGGGTTGGCAGACGGCGCACTTTCTTACGGATTGGGGCCGGTTCTGCCGCAACCCGCCCTCTCAGACCGGCTCAAGGATACGAATCAAGGAGATCTGATCGAGGACTGCGCCCAGATCGCGCCTGTCCTTCAGGCCATCTCGAGCCGCGTGGCGACCCACGGCGGCGCGGCGCTTGTGATCGACTATGGCGACTGGCGCACGCTTGGCGATACGTTCCAGGCCTTGCGCGCCCACCAGAAAGCCGATCCGTTGACCGACCCCGGTCAATGTGATCTGACGGCTCATGTCGATTTTGAACAACTGGCCAACGCGGCCGCCCCTGCCAAGCATACCCGCGTGACGCCACAGGGCGTATTTCTTGAGCGATTGGGCATCACCCAGCGTGCGCAAGTTTTAGCCAAAACGCTCAGCGGCAGGGCACTCGAGGAACATGTCGCCGCACATCGGCGCTTGACGCACCCGGCAGAAATGGGAAATCTGTTCAAGGTGATGGCGCTTTATCCGCCGACTAAGCTCCCGCCACCGGGATTGGACCCATGACGCTTGAAATTCTAACATCCGACAGTCTTGGAGCCGTGCGCCACGGTTTTTTCACCCGCCGTGGTGGGGCATCCTCTGGTGTGTTTACGGGATTGAACTGCGGCAGCGGCAGTTCCGATCAACGCGAGATCGTGCAGATCAATCGGGGCCGCGTCGCAGATGCCATGGGCGTGCCCGATACGCATCTGATCGGTGTGCACCAGATCCATTCTGCGACTGCCGTGACCGTGGATGCACCCTTGGCCGAGAAACGTCGTGCCGATGCGTTGGTCACAGCGACACCCGGACTGGCGCTTTCTGTGCTGACAGCCGACTGCCAGCCGGTTCTTTTTGCAGATCTCAAGGCGGGTGTGATCGGTGCGGCCCATGCCGGATGGCGCGGTGCGCTTGATGGTGTGTTGTCAGCCACCGTGGCTGCAATGGAAGCCTTGGGTGCCAAGCGCGCAGACATCACAGCCGTCATCGGCCCCTGCATCAGCCAGCGCGCCTATGAGGTTGGCCCCGAATTTATCGATAACTTCTTGGCCGAAGATCAGGAGTTCGCCCGATATTTTGCAAATGGGGTCGATGACCGTATGCAGTTTGATCTTCCCGGTTTTGGCCTCAACCGCCTGCGTGCCGCCGGAGTAGGCCATGCAGAATGGACGCATCACTGCACCTATAGTGACCCGGACCGTTTCTATTCCTACCGTCGAACCACCCACGCAAAAGAGGCCGACTACGGCAGATTGATTGCATCCATTACGCTTTGACCCGCGACATTCAGGCTGAAATATGGCCAGCCCCTGCCGCGCTTTTGCCTTAAACTCAGTGATCTAGCACAACGAATGATAAAATTTTCGCCGTTGGCATCTGCAAAATCCTCAATTTTAGCTTAAAACCTGCGGAAAAAGGTGATTGCGGCGAAATCGTCACAAATCAATTTGTCCGGTCCGTACTTTTTTAAAAAGAAAGTCTTCTTCGCCCAACCTCCGCCAGAAAGTCTTTGCATATTCAAGGGCAATCAAAGGGCAGATGCCCACATAGCGAAGGATACGGACCATGAAAACCAACACACGCTTCATCAAGTCAGTTGTCGAAACAGCCGCCAAGAACGACACCGTAATGCCTTGGGCACGTGGCGCACGCCGCGCAGCCTTCATTGCCAAGCGTAACGCTGCTCCTGTGGTCCGCAAAACAGCATAATAGGTTTTTCCGTACGCTTTTAGGATATCAAGCAGGTCAAGTTTATGGACCTGCCCTGAGAAGGGACGGAGGAATATCATGTGATTCCTGCATTTAGGCACCGAATCACAAGCGTTAATCGAAAAGACGGCAGCATTGTTTTATGCACCCCGTCGCATGGCTGGTCTCGGCGGGGGCGCGAAGCAAGGCATGTTTACTTTTAAGGTGAAAACATGACTACGAATAATATGTCCCCGATTGTATCCAGACGTTTTTCCTCCTCTAGTGTTGTAAGGTCGCGTGGGATTTATCCTGCGGCGCTTCATCGAAAGCACAACATGAAAGAGAACTATCCAGCGCGCAGCTACGAAATCGTCGCAAAGCGAAACGATGGATCCGTATTCATCGGGCAGGATCGCGCGCCCGCTATCCCGTTGTTTGAAAATGCTTTCTCTGCCTTTGCTCAGGGTTGTCTGGTGATGACAGAAAAGGGCGAAGTCGCGGTAGAAGATCTTCAACCCGGCGAAAGAATCGTAAAAGCCGATGGCACAAGCGCGCCTTTGATTTGGATTGGATCAAGTTCGTTTGTTCTAGCCGGTTCTGGCAAGCGCACGCCCTTGGTCCGCGTGATGGAAGATAGTCTTGGGGCTGGCAGACCATCAAGCTTCATTACATTCGGGCCAACTGCCAGGGTTTTGCACACTCCCCTTCATATGCGGGGTGACGAGAGCAATCAGGAGGTGTTTACCTTGATGCGCGATCTGGTTGACGGCGTGAACATCATCGAAGTTACGCCCCCCACACCTGTACGCCTGTACCATCTGTGTCTCGAGCAGCATTCAGCGATCATGGTTGGTGGGCTTCACGTCGAAACCTACCACCCAGGCGACAACCTCATGACGGAAATGCCGATCCGTCACCGCGATCAGTTTCTGGGCATGTTCCCGCACATCATAAGTGAAAAAGACTTTGGCGGCCTATGCTATCCGCGCGTCCCGAACAAAGCCCAAACGTTGATGTAGGGAAATTCCGGTTAAGCGTTTGTGCTTAACCTGTCCTCTAAAACATCAAACGGCACACCAGGATCATCTTTGGCAGGCCGGATCACCAGACTGGTTTTGACGCTCGCGACGTTGGGTGTGGTCAACAACTGGCCAGTCAGAAAGCTTTGAAAACTCGACAGGTCAGGTGCCACGCATTTCAGAATGAAATCCACTTCGCCGTTAAGCATGTGGCATTCACGCACAAGCGGCCAATTGCGGCATTTTTCTTCAAAGGCAGTCAAATCGGATTCTGCCTGACTGGCAAGCCCGACCATGGCAAAGACCTGCACCTCGAAACCCAACTCCCGGGCATTTACGTCCGCGTGATATCCACGAATAAAGCCACTTTCCTCAAGCGTGCGCACACGACGCAAGCAAGGCGGGGCAGAAATGCCCACGCGCTTTGCAAGTTCGACATTGGTCATGCGACCATCTGCCTGCAATTCGGCTAAAATTTTCCGATCAATCGGATCAAGCCGCGTCCCTGCCATATATCCCCCAGCGATTTTCGATTGTTATAGCAGCAACGCAGTCAGACGCAATATTCTTTCGTGACTGCGCAACAATCTGAATTTAACGCCTTTTTGCCCGCAGCCCCACGAACAACACAGATGTCAAACTGATCCTCAAAGATGGGGTTTAAGGCAGCGCCGCGCATCGCTATATAACTCAGGTCGTTTCCATTAATTTTCCCGAGGTGCTTTATCATGGCCGAAACACGCAAAACCAAGCTTTTGATCATCGGCTCAGGCCCTGCGGGATACACCGCTGGTGTCTATGGCAGTCGTGCAATGTTGAACCCGATCCTTGTCCAGGGGATCGAGCCCGGCGGGCAGCTGACCACCACGACCGAGGTCGAGAACTGGCCCGGCGACAGCGAAGTTCAGGGCCCTGATCTGATGATCCGTATGCAAGAACATGCCGCCGCCATGGGAACCGAGATCATCGGCGACATCATTAATGACCTTGATCTGTCCAGCCGCCCCTTCCACGCGAAAGGTGACAGCGGCACGACATATGTTGCTGATGCTGTGATACTTGCAACGGGTGCCCGCGCAAAATGGCTGGGCCTTGAGTCAGAAGATAAATTCAAAGGCTTCGGTGTGTCGGCCTGCGCCACATGCGACGGCTTTTTCTACCGCAATCAAGAGATCGTTGTAATCGGCGGCGGCAACACGGCCGTCGAAGAAGCGCTGTTCCTGACCAATTTTGCCTCAAAAGTTACCCTGATCCACCGCCGCGATGAGCTGCGCGCCGAGAAAATCTTGATCGACCGTTTGATGAAAAACCCCAAGATCGAGCCGCTTTGGTTCCATGAACTTGACGAAGTTTACGGGACAGACGCACCGCTTGGTGTTGAAGGGGTCAAGGCCAAGAATGTCAAAACGGGCGAAATTACGGATATCCCTTGCAAAGGCGTGTTCGTTGCAATTGGCCATGCGCCTGCAAATGAACTGGTCAAAGATGTGCTTGAAACCCACATGGGGGGGTATGTTATTACAAAGCCGGACAGCACTGAAACCTCGATCCCCGGCGTCTTTGCCGCTGGTGATCTGACCGACCACAAGTACCGTCAGGCCGTCACAAGCGCTGGCATGGGCTGCATGGCCGCACTTGAGGCAGAGCGGTTTCTGGCCGAAGCGGGCGATGATGAAGGCAAAGACACATCCCTGCCTCTCGGGTACGGTGCCGAGTTGAAAGAGAGCGTATAGTTTTCAGCAAATTGCAGGATTGCCGGGAAAGGATCATCCTTTTCCGGCAAAAATCGCGTCATCGTCCGTAAATTGCCTCAGATAAGTCGCAAGACTTGAATAGTTCAAGACAGTCGGATTAAACCGCGCCAAAATTGACCGTTTACTTTTAAGCATTGCGAGACCCCATGCAGACGCCAAACCTAGCCCCGATCCCCGAACTTTTTGTCTCGTATGATTCAGCGCAAAAGCTGAAGGTTGAGGCTGGGAATTTGGTAAGCCACGACCTGACACCGCGCCAAATCTGCGATCTTGAACTGCTGATGAATGGTGGTTTCAACCCTCTCAAAGGGTTTCTGACCGAAGAAGATTATAACGGCGTTGTGGAAAACATGCGTCTGGCCGATGGCTCCCTTTGGCCGATGCCAATAAATCTGGATGTCTCGGAGAAGTTTGCCGAAGGTCTTGAAATTGGCCAGGATATCGCACTGCGCGACCAGGAAGGCGTGATTTTGGCAATCATGACCGTGACCGACCGCTGGACGCCGAATAAATCGAACGAGGCCGAGAAGGTTTTTGGCGCCGATGACACTGCGCACCCTGCCGTGAACTACCTGCACAACACAGCCGGTAACGTCTATTTGGGTGGTCCCGTGACGGGTATCCAGCAGCCTGTGCATTATGATTTCAAATCGCGTCGCGATACGCCGAACGAGCTGCGCACCTTTTTTCGCAAGATGGGTTGGCGCAAGATTGTGGCCTTCCAAACCCGCAACCCGCTGCACCGCGCGCATCAGGAACTCACCTTCCGCGCCGCCCGCGAAGCCCAAGCCAACCTGTTGATCCACCCTGTTGTCGGCCTGACCAAACCGGGCGATGTCGATCACTTTACCCGCGTGCGCTGCTACGAGGCTGTGCTCAACAAGTACCCCGCCGCGACCACGTCGATGAGCTTGCTGAACCTTGCGATGCGCATGGCCGGCCCGCGCGAAGCGGTTTGGCACGGGTTGATCCGCAAAAACCACGGATGCACGCATTTCATTGTGGGGCGCGATCACGCAGGCCCCGGCAACAATTCCAAAGGCGAAGATTTCTATGGCCCCTATGATGCGCAGGACCTGTTCCGCGAGCATCAAGAAGAAATGGGCATCCAAATGGTCGATTTCAAACACATGGTCTGGGTCGCAGAACGCGCACAATATGAAGCCATGGACGAAATCAAAGACAAAGACGAAGTCACGATCCTGAACATATCAGGGACCGAACTGCGCCGCCGCCTGCAAGAAGGTCTTGAGATCCCTGAATGGTTCTCTTTCCCCGAGGTCGTTGCCGAATTGCGCCGCACACGTCCGCCACGGAACAAGCAGGGCTTTGCCGTATTCTTCACTGGCTTCTCCGGCTCTGGCAAATCGACGATAGCCAACGCCCTGATGGTCAAACTGATGGAGATGGGCGGCCGCCCGGTGACCTTGCTGGATGGCGATATCGTCCGCAAAAACCTGTCGTCTGAACTGGGCTTCAGCAAAGAGCACCGCGACCTGAACATCCGCCGTATCGGATATGTGGCAAGCGAAATCACCAAGAACGGTGGCATCGCGATCTGTGCCCCCATCGCGCCTTACGCCACCACCCGTCGCGCTGTGCGTGAAGACGTGGAAGAGTTTGGGGCATTCGTCGAGGTTCATGTTGCAACGTCAATCGAAGAATGCGAACGCCGCGATCGTAAAGGTCTTTATAAGCTGGCACGCGAAGGCAAGATCAAAGAATTCACCGGAATTTCAGACCCATACGACGTGCCAGAAAACCCGGAGCTAAGCGTTGAGACTGAAAATGTTGATGTCGACAACTGCGCGCATCAGGTTCTTCTCAAGCTTGAAAGCATGGGTCTGATCAAGGCCTGAACATCCAAAAGCCAGCCATTACAGGCTGGCTTTTAGCGTCTCCGCCGCTCTTTTTTCGAGATCGACATACGACGATGCCTGTTGCTTGGCGGCGCGCAAAGCAGGCAAAAGTTGATCGTATTGCGCACCAGATGCGAGGGTAATCGCGCGCTCCATCTCTGCTTGGGTTTCGCACAGGATCATGCCATCGGTATCGATGAAATCACCGATGTTGGGACATCCCCAATAGATCGGCACCGTTTCACATAGCACAGCGTCAATCAGCTTTTCGCTAAAGTAGTTCTTCTCGCGGACATTTTCGATCACGACGGAAAACCGATAAGGTGCCAGCCCGCAGCTTTTTGCCGTGAAGGGCGAATAGCCACGCCCGAGGACTGCCACGTCAAGATCATTCGCCTGAACATATTCGACCAAACGGTGCCGCAACTGGTGCCCCTCGTGGTCACGCTTTTCCGAGGCGATGAGCGACATGTTTTTGGTCTTGGCCAAATCCAGATCAGCAAAATCTGGCACCCAAGTTGTCCCAAAAGGCAAAAACAGACCGTTCGGAATACGATCCAGCAAGTCGCTATGATATGACATCACTTTAAAGAAACGACGGTAAGTGAGCCGCAGCAAAGAGATATGGTGCGCGTGCATGATGGCCGGTTCAATCACCATTGCCGTGATATGCGCCCGCGTCCCCAGACTGGGCAGAAAATGCATGTTGGTCTTGGGGTATATAATCAAATGATCTTCACGGGTCAGGTCCGCAACGCTTCCTTGCGCCAATCGCGCAGGCCGCCCCAACGGCCAGATCAGATCATCCAGACTTTGCTTGCTCAATCGGCGGCCCAGTTTCTGACCATAGGGCAAAACAGCAATTGCAGGTTCAGTCATGGCAGACCCCAACAGATAACGTTTCGGCCTCAGTATCGTTTGCGGCCCAAATAGAAAAGGCCGCAACAAAGTGCGGCCTCTCGTTCGTAGCAAGCGACAGGTGGCTTAGTGAACCATCACCGGCGCATAATCATGGTCGCGCGCAAGGCTGAACGCCAGCTTGCGGTCCCCAACCAATGCCAATTGCTGACCTTTCGCATCGTGAACCGCATAAAGCTGTTCCAGACCTTCGGCCTGCTCGCGAACCTCAAGGGGAAGGTCGGAAACAGCGATCATCTTCACGTAAACGGTCCGGTCCTTAAGATGCGTTTCTGTATTGTGCATTTTATTCCCCTTTTCTGATTTTAATCGTTTGAACTACTTTTTCGGGTTTGGCGCGGGTCAGGTCCACATGCAGCAAACCATTCTCCATCAGTGCTTCGCCTACTTCGACCCCGTCGGCCAACACGAACGACCTTTGGAACTGACGCGCCGCGATCCCGCGATGTAGAAAAATCCGGTCGTCAGGCCGATCGGATTGACGGCCACGGATCACAAGCTGTCTATCCTCAACTGTTATCGAGAGATCTTGTTCCGCAAATCCTGCAACTGCAAGTGTGATCCGGTAACTATAATCTGATGTCTGTTCGATATTGAACGGCGGGTAACCTTCGTTCCCGGCCTTCGCTGTGCGTTCCAGCACACGTTCCAATTGCTCAAAGCCCAGCATATGCGGGTAAGAAGCCAGAGTTAATTTCGTCATACGACACGTCCTTTAAGTCAAGCGACAGTCAATTGTTGCGGCCCCTCTATCGGCGACCGACATGACAAATATGGGGAGCGGATGTGTCATAAGCAAGGGCTATGCCAATGAAAGGCTAACGCCTATGATACAGAGCGCTTGCAAGAGAAGAATCACACAGCCTTATGAATGCACCAACAGATCTGTCGATGAAAAATGACGATGTCCTGCGCGTCGAGCTTGCGGTATTTCGCCACGAGCATAGCGATCTCGATTCAGCAATTCACGCGCTTGTCGAAAAAGGCACCAGTGATCAGTTGACGCTGCAACGGCTGAAAAAACGCAAGCTGCGGCTGAAAGACTTGATCGCCCAGATCGAAGACAGGCTGACCCCCGATATTACCGCCTGATACGATTGCCACCCCTTATTTGTTGGCTATAGTACGCCCTTCTTAGGCGATCTTACAAAGGCGTTACCTGCATGAAAAATCCACCCGTCGGCATCATCATGGGTTCTCAATCTGATTGGAGCACCATGCGCGAGGCAGCAACGTTGCTGGACGAATTGGGCATCGCATATGAGGCCAAGATCGTATCCGCGCACCGCACCCCGGATCGGCTTTGGACCTACGGTAAAACGGCCCTGGATCGCGGCCTGCAAGTGATTATCGCGGGCGCTGGCGGGGCTGCGCATTTACCCGGCATGATGGCATCCAAGACGCGTGTACCCGTGATTGGCGTTCCCGTGCAGACCAAGGCGTTGTCCGGGGTTGATTCGCTTTATTCAATTTTGCAGATGCCCCGCGGCTTTCCCGTGGCGACCATGGCGATTGGCGCTGCAGGGGCCGCCAATGCAGCGCTGATGGCAGCCGGCATTTTGGCCTTACAAGATGCAGACCTAGCCAAACGGCTTGATGACTGGCGCTTGGCGCTCAGCGCGTCGATCCCCGAGGAGCCTACCGATGCCTGATGCTTTGAAACTTGGCGCGACCATCGGCATTCTGGGCGGCGGACAACTGGGGCGCATGCTGGCCGTAGCTGCTGCACGGCTTGGCTTTCGCACCCATATTTTCGAGCCGGGTGTAAACCCTCCAGCCGCTGATGTGGCGCATGCTTTGACAACCGCAGGCTATGATGATGTCGCAGCCTTAAAGGCCTTCGCCAATGCTGTTGACGTGGTCACCTATGAGTTCGAGAACATTCCGACCGAAGCACTGGATGCGATCGAAACCATCCGCCCCATTCATCCCAACCGCGAGGCGCTGCGCACAAGTCAGGACCGCCTGACAGAAAAGACCTTCCTTGAAGGACTTGGCCTGCGCGTCGCCCCCTTTGCCGACATCACAACTGCCGCCGATCTTGAGGCAGCCCTTGAAACCATCGGAACACCGTCGATCCTCAAAACCCGCCGTTTCGGCTATGACGGCAAGGGCCAGTCCCGTTTGCGCAGCGCAGATGATGCGCCAGCAGCACTTGCTGACATGGCTGGCAATCCAGCTGTGCTGGAAAGCTTCGTGAATTTCACATCCGAGGTTTCGGTGATTGCTGCGCGCAATCCTCCGGGTGAAATCGCCTGCTTTGATCCTGGCGAAAACGTGCACCGGGACGGCATCTTGCACACGACCACCGTTCCCGCCAAGATCAGCGCAGCATTGCGCACCGACGCCGTGTTGTTGGCTGCCAAGATCCTGAACGCGCTGGATTATGTAGGTGTTCTGGGGGTCGAGCTTTTCGTGACTCCCCAAGGTTTTATCGTGAACGAGATAGCCCCCAGAGTGCATAATTCGGGTCACTGGACCCAGAACGGCTGCACCGTGGATCAGTTCGAACAGCATATTCGCGCCATCGCAGGCTGGCCCTTGGGCGACGGTCGCCGTCACGCCGATGTGGTGATGGAGAACCTGATCGGTGACGACATGGACCGCGTGCCCGAACTTGCCCAGCAAAGCGACACTGCACTGCACCTCTTTGGCAAGGCAGAGGTAAAGCCGGGCCGCAAAATGGGCCACGTGAATTTCATCAAGCGGTGAAACGCCCTGCAATATCACCTGACAGATAGCTGATACGCCCCCCCGCCATGGTCATGCAAACGCGGCGCGTTTTGGCATCCAGAACCACAAGATCGGCGCGCTTGCCAACGCTCAGATCACCGCGATCCGCAAGCCCCAATACCGCAGCAGGCCCCGCAGACACCAGTCTCCAGGCGTCTTGCAGCGGCAAAACACCTGTATCAGCCAGCATGAACGCCGCACGTTTGGGGGATGGGTAATGATAATCTGATGCCAGTGCGGCGCCGTATCCCATCATGATCAAGTCGACAGCCGACACATTGCCGTTGTGCGACCCGCCACGCACCACATTTGGGGATCCCAGCACGACATGATCGCCCGCGGCCGCAGCAGCCTCTGCCGCCGCTAAAGTCTCGGGAAACTCAGCTACTTGCACACCCCTCGCGCGCCATCCGGCACGCCCCTCGGCCGTGGTGTCATCATGGCTGCCCATCTGGATGCCCTGCGCTGCCAGTGCCGCGCATAAACCGTCTAGTGCCGCAGGCACCGCATCTTTGTTATCATGCAAATCCTGCATCAATTTCAGATGCGCATCAGGATTCCGGCCGGCCTTCAACGCTTGGGCGACCATGCGTTTGGGCACCCGCCCCTCGGACAACCGCGCGTGCGGCAGATGGTCGTTGAAGACGATGTAAGACAGGCCCCAATCGGCCATCCGCTTTGGGATTTCATCATAGAGTTCAAGCATATGCGTCTCGAACCGCAGTTGCCCGCGCAGGTCTGTGACCAAATCGGGCGAGACGGCTTTCATCGCGCCAAAGACCTGCTCGGCAAAGGCAGGACCACGCAGCCCCCCTTCCCAACTGACAAATTGTGCAAGCACCGCCGTTGTAATGCCATTCGCAGCCAGCTCTGCTTCGGCGGCCACCAGCCCTTCGGACAAGGTTTTCATGGCACCACGGCGGGGTGCAAGATGCCGTTCAAATCCGTCACCATGAACATCAACAATACCGGGCAAAATCAAATAGCCGCTTAGATCGATCTTTCTGGGCTGCAGCGCGTTGACCACAATCCCTTCGGCCAAAGACAGCGGGCGGTTCTCGAGCCCACCATCTCCAAGCACCTGTGCGCCGGTCAACTCAAGGCTTAGCACTGACCGCTCCCGGCAGACAGCCGCCTTCAGGGCATCCGATAGAATCAAGAACCGCATCTACAAACGAGAGCGATCGATCAAATTTACCCACGTTCAGATAAGCCATCGTCTGCGCGATCACAGTCGGGTTCATCATGGTAAAAGTATGCGTCACAGGCAGCATCACAAAGTCGCGCATGCCATCGACACGCGTTGATTTCACCGACACTTTCCCATCATCACGCCCCGGTAACAGCGAAGAAAAATAGGGGTTTAGCGACTGCGTTCCCGCAATCACCCCCAGATCAAAGGTCACAGCGGGTAAGCGCAATGGCAGTGAATTTGGGCCGGTGCCCATCTGCGCACCGGCAGGCCCATTCATCCAGTCGAACGCGGCGATATCACCCAAAGCATCGACAACCTCGCTGCCTTGATTGGGCGGGGCCAGCATGACAACGCGGCCCACCCGCGCGTCACCAACATCTGCAACCCATTGCCGCAGTAAGATGCCGCCCATCGAATGGGTGACAAAATCAACCTTCTCGGTCCCACAGGCCTCGACCGCGTCTGGCAAGGTGCGGCGGGTAAGTTCCTCGACCGGGGCCTCAGTCGACGGATAGCCAGGGCGCACCACCTTATATCCTTCGGTCTCAAGTGCCGCTTCCATCACAGCAAAGGAGGTTTCCGTCCGGGCCAACCCGTGCAACAGCACCACACAACGCCCGACGCCAGCTGTCGCAAGCGGGGCGGATTGCGCGCAGCCGCTTCCGGCAAGGGCAATAGACATGACAAAAGGGGTTAGGATGCTTTTCATGAATGATCAGATAGACTGAAATCCACACATGTGAAATGCTTTGCCTACAACTAGAGCAGAAAGTACACGCAATGGCGAAAAATGGCCCGCGACTGGCAGTACGCGCAGTGCTGCTTCACGAAGGGCGGCTGCTTTTGGTAAATGCCTATGGCGGCGGTAAAAGCGACCTGATGTGCGCCCCCGGTGGTGGGGTCGACGTCGGTACATCACTGCCTGACAACCTGAAACGTGAAGTATTCGAGGAAACTGGCCTGCAGGTAGAGGTCGGCGCACCCTGTCTGGTGAATGAGTTTCAGGACCAGAAGTCAGGGTTTCATCAGGTCGATGTATATTTCAGATGCACCTTGACGGGATCAGCGCAGATCGATGCAAACTGGCAGGATGTCGAGCAGATCGTCACCCGGCGGGTCTGGGTTACGCATGATGAAATGGCACAGTTGCGGGTCAAACCGGACTCCCTTGCAGATATGGCGTTTGGAAACGGTGCCATTACCTACGACCCGCTTGAACAGATGATCCGCTGACGGCCAGCAGAATGCCGCCCAATACCAGCGCCGCTGCAATCACGACTTTGAACCCCAGCGGTTCAGACAGCAACACAGCGCCCGCGATGATGGCGATAACGGGCACGCAAGACTGAATCACAGCCGCATTTGACTGCGGTATTTTAGGCAGCACACTGTACCACAGCGCATATCCAAGACCGGACGTAATACCACCACAGATCACCCCCAAAGCGACGCCAATCGCAGTCAGACTTATGGTCTTAAACAGCAGTAAACACGCAACCAGCGGCACGCAGATCACGAAATTCGCTGCCGTATTTGCAAGCGGATTGGCAGATCCCTTGCCGCTGATGGTGTAGCCTGCCCAGCCAAGCCCTGCGGCGATCATCAAAAACGCACCTGCCAGATCGACCGGCACACCGACGCCGGGCCAAAGAAGCAAAACCAAACCCGGAAATGCCAGTGCCGCCCCTGTAAGCTGACGCGCTGAAAGCCCGACACCAAAAACGGCGGCATGGGCAAACATTCCGATCTGCACCGAGCCGAAGAGAATTAGTGCGCCCAATCCCGCGTCAAGCGTCAGATAGGCCAGCGAAAACCCGATAATATACAGTGCAAGCATCGCAGCACCAAAGACACGTTGACGGTTCAACACCTGCAAAGCCCCGCCGCGCAGCCACAGCAAGACACACAAGACCACAGCACCCGAGGTGACCCGCAGCAAGGCAAAGCCCGCCGGGTCAATATAGCCGCCGTTGATTGCAAATCGGGTCAGAACCGAATTTGCGGCAAAGGCGATCATGACGAGGATGGTTATCAAAATTAAGCGCATGGCTGTGCTTAGGCCAGTGCACACGCGGCGCCAACGAAAAAGGGCGCATCCAAAGATGCGCCCTTCGACAAGACTAACAGCAGGTCCGCGGACCAAGCTGCATGATTTACATCAGCTTGGTCCGCGGACCTGCTGTTAGTCTTGTCGAAGGGCGCATCTTTGGATGCGCCCTTTTTCGTTGGCGCCGCGTGTGCACTGGCCTAAGCACAGCCATGC